>MELN01000036.1:1508-1781 GCA_001768675.1 Actinobacteria bacterium RBG_16_64_13
GCCAAGCGCGCCCTTGGCGGCTACGCCTGCATAGCCGGGAACGTTCCCAGCGCGCTCATCGCGCTCGGCACGGCCGAGGAGGTCGAGCAGTATGTGGTCAACCTGCTCGAGCAGTGTGCCACGGACGGCGGCTTCCTCCTTCGGAATGGGGCCTCGCTCGACGACGCCAAGGCGGAGAACCTCAAGGCCATGATCGAGACCGGGCGCAACTGGCGGGGCTAAGAGGCGGCGCGAGTGGAGTGCGCCATCGAGGAAATGGGGCCGAGCATATCC
>MELN01000036.1:1889-7652 GCA_001768675.1 Actinobacteria bacterium RBG_16_64_13
ACGTTGTGGATGAGCAGATAGACGAACCTGTCACTCCGCATGCCTCCAATGAGAAATACCCATACCGGATGCAGGTCACTGGGGGTATCCACGCGGCGACGCTACGGGGAGGAGACACCCTGGTTTATGACAAAGGGTACCTGACTTATCTCGATGATCTCGCGGTTATCGAGGTAGCGAAGAAGTATCCCGGTCGTCCCGGACTGGATCCGATGCCGAGACGGGCTTGATTTGGGGTGACTGGGGAATTATCCTGATTTATCTAGGTCGTAGAGGCTAGGCTTCGTTGACCGGCTTTGCGGATACAACCGATTTGGAGGAATGCACAATGGCAGCCGAGCTTTTCAGCTTCAAACCCGTTCCAGTGCCACAGGCGTCGCGAGGCTCGAGAACAAGCAAATACGTTGCCACTGTAGAGGCTGTTCATAAGTACCTGCAGAGTCACGCCGACCAGCGATCCGTGAAAATAGAACTTGGCGATGTAGGTGTTAAATCTGCCGTGGCCAGCTTCCGCAATGCCATATCGAAGAAATATCCTGACACCATCCGCTTAGTGCAGCGGGGTGGGGATCTCTATATCGAAAAGCGCTGAGTCTGGCCAGCTTGCACCCGGCATCAGCACGAGTCCGGCTAGGCCAAGACCAACAGACAGCCACTGGCTTCCTCTTAGCCTCTCTCCCAAGAGCGGCCAGGCCAGGACGACGAGCCAGAACTGCCACGTGTTGGCAAGCATGGCGGTGTGACCGGCACCCCCGGCCACCATAGCCGCCGAGATGAATCCAACGAAACCGGCGACCTGAAGCACCCCCACGGCAACAGTGAGCCCGACAGCCTTTGGCCGCAGCGGGCGGCCAAGCAACCGAAGCAGGGCGAGCAGAAGAAGACCGGCCGGAAACGTCCGCATCGCCGCGAATGTAAAGGCGCTGCTGTCGGCGACCCCCAGCTTGCCTGGCACCCAGGAGTATCCCCAGATCAAGGCTATGGCCACGAGAAACACGATCGGCAGATAGCGGTGCAGTCGCATCATGCCTCCAAGGGGGACGATTCGAAAAGCCGTTTCGGGCTATTCTAACTTTCGCCAACGCTGCCGGTGTCGGCGCTCGTGCTTGGTATTTTGTCGCCGTCTGACCGAAGAAGCATAACGAAAGGTGCGCCGTGCCCCGCTTACTGCTCGTTAACCCCTCGAATTCCCTGGTGAACATGGCCAGAACCAGCCGCAGCCACCTCAGCCGCCGGTACCGGGTCTGGAAGCCGCTTGGTCTCATGGTCCTCGCCGGCCTTACGCCTGACGACTGGGAGATCAGCATCGTCGACGAGAATCTTGGGGTCCCTGACTACAAGGCGCTGCCGCGGCCGGATCTTGTCGGGCTCACTGCGTTCACCTCGCAAGCTCCGAGGGCCTACGCTCTGGCCGCCGAGTTCCGGGGCTCGGGCGTGCCGGTCGTCATTGGTGGCGTCCACGCGAGCATGCGCAGGGAGGAGGCCGGGCAATACGTTGACGCTGTTGTCACGGGTGAGGCGGAGGGGATATGGGCCACGGTTCTTGCGGACGCGAGACTGGGGCAGCTCAAGCCTCTCTACGAGGGAGGCTGGGCGGATCTCAGCCAGGCTCCTCTCTCCCGCCACGACCTGCTTCCACCCAGCTACGCCTTCGGTGCCGTCCAGACCACCCGGGGATGCCCCCTTCACTGCAACTTCTGCAGCGTGACGGCGTTCAACGGGGCTCGTTATCGGGAGCGGCCCATCGCGGACGTGGTGCGCGAGTTTTCGCTGATAAAGGAAAAGCTCGTGTTTGTGGTGGACGACAACCTCATCGGCACCACCACCGCGCAACTCAACCGTGCGAAAGATCTTTTCCGCGCCCTGGCGGCGGCGAAGCTAGGCAAGCACTGGATAACGCAGACGACTGTCAACTTCGCCGATGATGAAGAGCTCCTTCGCCTGGCGGCCAAAGCCGGCTGCGTCGCCGTCTTCATCGGCTTTGAGTCGCCCACCGCGGAAGGGCTGGTCGAGGTGCGCAAGCGCTTCAATCTTCGGCAAGACCGGGACTTTGCCGCCTCCGTACGCCGCATCCACCGGCATCGGATCATGGTCGTGGGCTCCTTCATGATCGGGCTCGGGGTGGACGAGCCGGGCATAGGGAGGCAGGTGGCGGAGACTTCGGTGCGCTACGGACTGGACAACATCAATATCGCCTTTCTCACCCCTTTGCCGGGAACGGCGCTTTGGGACGAGATGAGCGCGGATGGCGGCCTTCCTCTCGACCGCTTCCCGGATGATTGGAAGTACTACACCCTCACCTATCCGGCGGCGCGCTATCGACACCTTTCCCTCGACGAGGCCATCGACGAGATGGTCGACTGCAACCGCATTTTCTACAGCCCGCTACGTCTCCTGGGCCGGATGACGGGGAGCGTGCTCCGTGCCCGGCACCCGCTCTTCAACGGGATCAACAATCTGGCCTCCCGACGCAACTCACGGCTGCTCGCCAAGGGCTATGCGGACTTCCGGCGTGAGGAGGGGCACAGGTACTGACGGCGTCACTGCTTCTTGGCGTAGGGCGCCGCTCCTTCTATCTGAAGAAACAACGCCGGTTCATCGCCTACGGTCCAGCCATCGTGGCCGGCTGGGATAAACAATAGGTCGCCGGGGACATACTCCATTTCGCTTCCATCGTCCATTTTGGTGTACAAGCGGCCGGACAGCAGGTAGCCCACGTGCTCCACCTCGCAGCTCTCCGTACCGGCGATGGGCTTCAGCGATTCGGACCATTTCCACCCCTGGCTCGAATCTAGCCAGACCGAGGGTCACTCCACCGATGGTGACCACGTCACTGCCGCCCAGCGGAAAGGTGCGGTGCTCGTCTGGAGCGTCGAACCGTCGCTTGGCAATCGTACTCGAGCTGATCGCCATGGCCTTCTCCTCTTCTAGTAGCGATTGGTGCTCGGTAGAGCTGGAAGTTACCCTCAGCCGCGGGGCGCGCAAACCTCCGTTACGCTACTCAGAGCCGCCCTCTATGCCCGGTGGGCCATAGGCTGCGCGAACATGTAGACGTTGATCGCCACGAGGGCGACGAGTAGGAGCATATGCGGCCACATGGCTCTCAACGACCTTTGTTGACCTGGCCGGGTCGCGATCCTGTACACGGCGTAGAAGCTGGCCAAGGCGCCCACGGCGAGCATCATGTATTGGAGAACCTGGATCGTCGGCGTGTTGAAGATCGCGTCGCTGGTCCGACTCCAGCCTACGCCGAACAGAGAGGCCAGGGTCCTGGGCACAGCCAGTCCTTCGCCCAGCAAGTGGAACAGGTTGTGCCCCATGTGTGCGGCGAGGTCCAGTGCTATCAGGGCATATCCATAGCGTGCGAAGTTCTGGAGCGTGGTCTCGCCGCCCACCTTGCTCACACGGCTGGCGATCAGAAGGGCGGCTATTGGTAGCCCCATGGCGGCCAGGAATATGAGCGAGAAATTCAGCGGAAAGTAGCTCGAGCCAGTCACCCGGCCCACGGAATCCAAGACGCTGTTCCAAACGCCCAGCATCGTCAGGTTCTGGACGATCACCACGCCGACAAGCACGATTGCCAGGAACGCCACCTCTATACGGGGGTTCCGGATGTTCCAGAACTCGGAAGTGGGCTTGCGCAGTTCGAGGCGTATCGAGCCGTGGGGGCAGGACTTGATGCAATTGCCGCACAAGTTGCATTCGCGGCTCGTCTCCATGGTCCGAGGGGTCTCGAACATCGGACAAGCGGCTGCCCGCTCGGAGCCGTTGGCGCACCACATCTCGCGGCACTTCTGCCTGCAGTTCGCGCTGTTGGCCCGGAGCGCCACCGGCGAGGCCATGGAGTAGTTGCCGGAGAGCCCGCCGAGGAAGCAGACACTCCTGCAGAAGGTCCGTCTCTCATACACCACGCTCAAGGTGACGGCGCCGGCGAGGATCATCAGCAAGAGGTAGCCCGTGCCCCGGGGCGAATCGACTATGCCGAAGATATGGTCGGCCCAGGTGATCCCAATGAACCACGCGTCGATGATCCATATACCGTATTTGCGCAGAAAAGCCGGAAGCGGACGACCACGGCCGACGAAACGTTGGAGGAAATCTCCCACCACGGGGAACGGGCAGAGGGTGCACCATATGCGGGCTATCACGAAGTAACTCAGGGGGAGTAGCGGCCACCATAGTATCCACACGATGGCGGAGCCCGCGTTGTTGTGCGTCTCGCTGGTTCCGAACAGGGTCTCGAACATCACCAGCCCGAAGACCGCGAGGGTGATGATCTGCAGGACGCCGGGATAGAGGCGGCTGCGAAAGATGCGGTTCACTATCTTCAGATGAAGAAGGTTAGGCGCCTCTCCCGACGGTGGGAGCGAAATGACCCCTCCCGAACCCGTGGCTATCGTGGCCCCGGCGCACTCTGCGACCGGCCGGGGTGCAGGCGCCGGGGCGCGCCTTGCTCTACCCATTCCCTGCCCCTCCCTCTGAAAAGGCGCCATCGTTCATCTGGCGGAAGGCGCCATCCTTCATCTGGCCGCGCAGGTAGGCGTTGAGAACTGTGGCGAGGGAGATGCAGGCGGCGACCAGGGCGAGGATCAGCCCGATCACCTGCCAGTCGACGGCACCGCCCATGGAATGTTGGGCAGTCTCTGCGGTCTCCGCCGCTGAACCGGCGGCCACATCGCTCGGGTCCGCGGTAGAACCCATGTCGTCCATGTTCATGACACTGCCATCGGACATTACCATCGTTTCAGGGGTGTGCGTGCTGCTTGGCGTCGTCGCAGCCTCCGAGGCGTGCTCTTCCGTCGCTCCCTCCGAAGCGGCCGCCGGTTCGAACGCATGTAAGAGCAGCACTGCAACAAGCAGCACGATCGCGATCAGACCTGCCACTGCCGATACCAGCAATCCGCGGTTCTTCTTGGTCATTAGGCCTCCCTAAAGGCGTGTTATCAGCCGCTACGGCGCATACGAGGGGGTATAGTACTACACGCGATAGTAGTAGGGCAAGGGGGAAGGTCGTTTCTTTCTACTACACGTGGTAGTCTTTGCGCCGAGTTACATGCGGCAAGGAGATCGGACTTGGCGAAAAGAGCCGAAAGACTTTCGGAAGAGAAGCCCGACGCGCGCTCCGGACTCAGGCAGATCATGGGCGATCTCGAAGCGGAGATCATGGAGTGCGTCTGGGAACTGGGGCCGGTCTCGGTCAGGGATGTGCACCGTTGTCTCGAGGAGCGGCGTGAGATCGCCTACACGACCGTGATGACGGTGATGAGCAGGCTCGCGAGCAAGGGACTCCTCGTTTCGCGGCCCCAGGGTCGCGCCTACATCTACGAGGCTGCCGCGGACCGCGAAGCCTACTGTGCCGGTGTGGTTCGCGACTTCATGTCGGAGATGCTCGCCGATGCCGATAAGGCCGTGCTCTCTCAGTTCGTCGAAAGCGTGACCGAGCACGACAGGACCCAACTCGACATGCTCGCCCAGATCATTGAGGAAAAACGGCGGGAGACGTCGTCATCTCGATAACACTGCTCATCGGTTCTGTGTGCTTCTTGGCTGTCGCCCCTTTCTTGGTGCGTCGCTTTCTCGAGCCGGGCGCCGGCCCGAGAGCGCTGAGTTGGATATACCTTGCCGTGCTGGTGGGGATAGCCGCGGCGACTCTTGGGCTACTCGTCTTCCTGGTTCTCTTCTTGTCGCCCCACTGGCTGATGAGCGCTTTTGGCGTCGGCTGCCTGCACGGGGACCACTGCCTCCACGGGCTTCCTCTGTGGG
>MELN01000036.1:7677-10891 GCA_001768675.1 Actinobacteria bacterium RBG_16_64_13
GCTGGCCCTCCTTGGCTGGCTCTCGTGGCGGATGGGGAGGAGCGCGGTGACGACGCTCCGCGCGGGCGGACGGGTAACGCAACTGGTCCTCGCCCATGGGCTTCGGCAGCGTTCGCCCGCCCCGTTCCCCGTGGACGAGACCGGTGACGAGGACATGGTGGCCTGCAGCGTCGGGATCTTCCGGCCGGTGATCGTTATCTCCTCAGGGCTGCGCGAGTCCCTCAGCCCAGACGAGTACGAGGTCGTTCTGGCGCATGAACAAGCGCACGCCGCGGCTCATGACAATCTCATCCTCTTCGTAGCCCGCGTGATAGACAGTGCCCTCTCCTTCCTTCCTGGCGTGAGACAAGCCCACCGGGGACTTCGTCGCTCCCTCGAGATGGCCGCCGACGCCGCGGCAACAAAGAGAACGGGGGACGCGCTGCTCGTGGCGAGCAGCCTGAACCACGTAGCCAGACTGGTGCTTGAGTCGGCGAGGGCAGGGCGCGCGTGGCCCCGAACGGCCGCCGCCTCGTTCGGCCATGACGAGCTCGTCGTGGAGAGGATCCATCATCTCGTCTTCGCTCGCGACGCGGTCCACTGCCGTCGCCGTCTGCTGTGCGCGATAGCCACGCTGATTCTTGTGCTCTCTGCGCTCGGGTCGAGCATCTACGTCGTCGCCGGGCATAACCTCGTCGGGAGCTCTCAAGCCGCGGTTTGCGCCGAAACAGACGCGGCATAGGGGGGATTGTTTTCCGACCTCCAAAGTGGGTATAGAACGCCGTGGTCGTTCTTTTCGCAGTCAGGTCCCACGCAAAGGAGGAAGGGCATGAAATCCATACGTGCAGTGCTGGCGGCGCTCGTGGCTGCTGTCCTGGCAATCGTGTTTGCGCTGGCCCGTAGGGCGTCCAAGAAGACCGGCAAGGGCCTCGTGGCGTCCTTGCCCGATGTGCCGGGTGAGGCGCAACGGCTGGCGTCCGACGTCAAGTCTCGGGCCACAGAAACGGTATCGGGTGTCAAGACTGCATCGGAAGCTGGGGAGGCCGACGTCACCTGGGCGGCCGAGGGAAAATGAGGCGTATGACGTGGCGATTCCCGTCGTGAATCCAGCAGGCGAGCCTACAGCAGTTGGTCTCTCAGCCTGCCGACCCAGGCCGGATCGAGTTTCTCTAGACGCGCCTTCTTGAGATTCTCCCGCAGGAGCCAGCGCACGTCGGGGTCTGACGATCCGACCCAGCGCTCCATGCGCGGCAGGCCGTATGTGGGATCGCTCGCGACGACCACGCTCCAACAGTAAGCCAGCGCTTGCCGTAGCGTTCGAAACTCGTCCGTACGGCGGACCGGCATGCCCTCCAAGTTCGCGGTCACCTGATCGATGACATCAACGGCCGCGTGGCTCGCCTCGCGGGTCTTGAGAAGCCTGGGCTCAGACACCGCGGCGATGGCGGCGCGCTGCACGTAAGCTCGGTCCCCTGTCCAACCTCGAACGATCCGGAACAACAGATCGGTGTCCGCGTCGCCCACTCGCTGGAGCGCCATCGCCACCGCTTCGCGGACTCGCCAACGAGGATCCGGCGCGTGAGCGTGTAGTTCGTCCACCAGGTCTACGCGGCCCTCGGCTGCCAGACGACCCAGGCCCACGATGCCGCACATCGCGACGAACTCGTCGGTGGGCTGATCGCCGGAGCCGACAGCGATCCACTCCCGGTAGCTCGGCTCGTCACCGACATCCGCCGCCGCCTGCATGAGCTCAAGGTTGCCCCGAGGCCCCGGAAGCCCGGAATGCGTCCTAAGAAAGGTCACCTTGTCGGAAACCCTTTTCAACTCGCCTCTATAGTCGTCTTGCCGGCCCATGCCTATAGACTACCGCGGGCGCGGTGAGCATGCGCACCACTGCGCGACCTTGGCCGCGTCCGCCGCCCGAAATGTGTATTCTTTCCCAAAGCATCTTAGAGGAGGTAGTCGATCATGGGCGCACTCGCTCCTTGGCACTGGGCAGTACTGATCGTGGTCATTCTTCTGCTCTTCGGAGGTCGTCTTCTCCCCCGACTGGGGCGGTCTCTCGGCAAGAGTGTCACCGGTCTCAAGCAGGGCCTCAAAGAGAGCTCAGAAGAGTTCAAGTCGGAAGTGACCAAGAAGCCCGAATCCGGCGCTGATTCCGCCGATTCTGAGGGTGCCAGGCCCCCGACCGGCGACGGCGCCACAAAGGATGAACGATAGGGCATGGCCGATGACCTGACCTCCGACAAACTGCTGATCCGGGAAGTGGTCGAGAACTGGGTCGTCTGGCGGGACTCGGCGGACTGGGAGCGCTTTGCCACAGTCTGGCACACCGACGGCTGGATGACTGCCACGTGGTTCCAGGGTCCGGCGGAGGAATTCATCAAGGTCAGCCGCGAAGGGTTCGAAGCGGGCGTCAACATCCTCCATCAGCTCGGCGGGTGGTCGGGCGAGATAGTGGGCGCCCGCGCCATCTCGCAGACCAAGATGACCATTCTCCAGCGTGCGTCGGTGGAGGGCATCCTGGCTGACGTGGTCTGCTGGGGACGTTTCTACGACTTCTTTGAGAAGAGGGAAGGCCGCTGGGCGATCGTCCGGCGGCAGCCGATCTACGAGAAGGATCGTCTTGACCCGGTGGACCCGGCCGCGGTGCTGAAACTCGACCCAGGACTGCTGGCCAGTTTCCCCGAGGGTTATCGCCACCTCGCCTATCTGCAAACGAAAAGCGGTTTCAAGGTCAAACCGGCTTTGCCCGGGCTCCGGGGAGCAGCGGTGGAGAAGCTCTACGCCGAGGGCGTAGCGTGGTTGGCCGGGGCATCTCTGCCCGGAGAACCCCTCTGAAGAGCTCCGTCGACGACATAGTCAAGCGGAGATATTCGTGCCGTGCCTTTGTGGACCGGCCCATCGAGGCCGCGGATCGGCAGGCGCTTGCTGAGTTCCTGGCCTCACTTGGCGCGGGTCCCCTTGGGAGCCGCTGCAGGTTTGAGCTGGTAGCGGCGACCGAGACGGACCGGGAGTCCCTCAAGGGACTTGGGACCTACGGCTTCATCAAGGGAGCCGCCGGCTTCATCGTGGGAGCTGTGGAGCCGGGTCCGGGAGACATGGAAGACTACGGCCATGGTCTGGAGCACGCGGTCCTGGCCGCCACCGAGCTTGGGCTGGGAACCTGCTGGCTCGGCGGGAGCTTCACCAAGAGTTCCTTCTCTCGCAAGATCGGGGCTACGGGCAGCGAAGT
>MELN01000036.1:10901-30226 GCA_001768675.1 Actinobacteria bacterium RBG_16_64_13
CGTTGTCGCCGTGGGATACGCCGCGGAGGGGAGTAGGCACTCCCGGATCCGTGAGCGCGCGGGCAGCGAGCGCCGGCTGCCACCCGAGCAGATCTTCTGGGAAGGGAAGCTGGGAGAACCCCTCGATCTCGCCGGCGCGGCTGGGTATGCGGAGGTGCTCGAGTCGGTGAGGTGGGCGCCGTCGGCTTCGAACAAGCAGCCCTGGCGGCTGGTACGGTCGGGAGAGGCCTGGCATCTCTACCTCCAGCGGACCAAAGGCTACGGCAAGGGCACTACGGTCTTCTCGCTGCTGAGGCTTGCCGATCTGCAGCGCGTGGACATGGGCATCGCCATGTGTCATTTCGAGATGGCTGCCCGGGAGCGGGGTCTGGCCGGCCGGTGGCTGGTCGAGCAGCCCGCGCCTGAGGCTAGAGCCGCGGGTCTGGAGTACACGGCCAGCTGGATTCCCGAGGACACCTAGTCAACGCTCACTTCTTCCGCTCGACCCCACGGGCACCGTTTACTTCCCACCTCTGGCCGGGTATCTGCCTCCCAAGGGAGGACGGACTTCCCGAATCGGGTAATCGCGGCAAGAGGAGATGGATGGAATGGCTGGTCTGAGAGACATACCGGTCGCCGGTGTTCTTCGCGCTGAAGACTATCAGCGCGCGAGGAAGTTCTACACGGAGGTGTTGGGACTCGCGGAGGCCCAGGAGTCGAGCGGGCCCACACGCGAGGGGATGTTCATGGCGGGGGCGGGGACCATGGTCACCGTCTACGAGCGTCCGGGGCTCCCGGCTCCCGAAAACACGACCCTGGGCTTCGGCGTGCCGGCCGACAAGTTCGATGGGCTGGTCGCGGAACTGCGCGGCAAAGGGATCGTGTTCGAAGACTACGACATTCCGGAGATCGGCCTCAAGACGGTCGGTGGGGTGGCGACGTTCGCTGGTGACAAGCTTGCGTGGTTCAAAGACAGCGAGGGGAACATCCTCAGTCTGGCCACCATGTAGGCCGCCATGGAGCAGCAGATATTCACACGAGAGAGCTTGTCTCAGTTCGACGGCAAAGATGGACGGAAGGCCTATGTCGCCTACCAGGGCAACGTCTACGACGTCACCGATAGCGTCCTGTGGGAGTATGGCGATCATCAGGGTGAGCATTCGGCCGGGGCCGATTTGACGGCGGAACTGGACGACGCTCCGCACTTTCCCGATGAACTGGAAGCCTTTCCTGTGGTGGGGTCGCTGGGCGAGTGAAGGCCGCCGGCACCATCGGAGCGGCAGCCGTTATTCCCAACCTACTGGCTGACGTCCTTGTTCGAAGCCCGATGGGATAGCCGGTAGAGCGGCGCCGCCACGAAGTAGACGACGCCTCCGATGGTGTAGGCGACGGCTTTGGAGGCAGCCTGAGCCGCGTACCCCAGGCCCACTTGCCCCACAACACCGCCGACATCGGAGAAGACCGAGTCGAACGACAGAACGGTGGCACGCTGCGCAGAGGGGATGTGGTCGTTGATGTAGGCTTGACGTACCGGCCCTAGAATGCCGGAAAGCAGGCCGAAGCTCACCAGCAGCACGACCAAGACCGCGAAGGCGGCGGGGTTCCCGTCGCCCGTCACCAGTCCGAGCACTCCGAGGCCGGCCGCGCAGGCAGCCATACCGGCTGAGGTCCATGCGAGCACCATGGCGGGTCTGGTCCCCAGCTTGCTGTGGGAGATCCGCCCCACCAGGGAGTTGCCCGCGACCCCGGACAGCGCGAAGAGCGCGGTGATGACGCCGGCTACCCAGACCAGGTTCCCTCTCCCGAGCATGTCGAGGGCGTACGGCTGCGAGGCGTAGAACAGGTACCAGACCAGCAGTCCGTTCGCGAGCGAGGTGAACAACAAGGGCCTCACCACCGGGTGGCGCCACCCGTAGGTGATCCCAGTGCCGAAGATCTTCCGGCTCTCCTCGCCAAAGCGTGCGAATCTGAAGGAACGCGGCGTGAAGCCGAGTTCTCGCATGAACGCGAAGGTGATCGCGAACGCCACGACCAGCAACCCGGTGCGGACGAGGTAGGGGATGGCCAGGCTCAGCTGCCCGAGCAGTCCGCCCGCCAGAACTCCGGTGAGCATGGAGATGCCCGTGAACATACCGCTGCGTGCGAAGACCCGGTCCTTGCTTCCCGAGTAGCCCAGAGAGTCGAGGGCATCCACCATCCAGGCGTCTACCGCTCCGGTCTGGCAGGTGAAGCCGAAGCCGAGCACGACCGAAGCCAGGATGAACCCGGGAAGGCCCCAGTGGAAGACGGATGATCCCACGTACCCGAGGGTAGCCACCGCCAAGGACGCGATTCCGATCAGGAACGATGCCCGCCGGCCGACTGTGTCGGCGATGACGCCGGTGGGCACCTCGAACACGATCTGGCCGGCGCTGAAGGTCGCATTGACGAGCATCACATAAAAGATGTTCAATCCCGCATCGAGCAGGAAGAGCGTGTTGACGCCCCAGATGACCGAGGCCGACAGGGTGAAGAGCGAGTTGAGGGAGTAGTAGGTGCGTTCGATCCGGGTGATGTTTGCTGTGGCGTCAGGGTCCATGGCTCACCTGTAACGGATGCGTGGATTGAGTAGGGCGTACATGATGTCGGCGGCCAGATTGGCGAGGGCGAAGATCGTGACGATGACCATGGTCGTGGCTTGGATGAGAGGCAGGTCACGCCGTTGCACGGCGAAGAGCACCAGTCGCCCTAGACCGGGATAGCCGAACACCGACTCGGTCACGATAAGCCCTCCTATCAGCCAGCCCACGCCGGCGGCGATCACCGTGACCGTGGGAAGCAGGGAGTTGCGGAGCACGTGTCTGAAGAGCACATTCCCGGCCGAGAGTCCCTTCAATCGGGCCGTGCGGACGTAATCGGTCTCGAGGACCTCGGCGGTGCCGGCCCGCGTCATCCTCACCACGTAGGCGAGACTGGTCAGCGAGACCGTGAGCCCTGGCAGGATGAGGCTGGGGAGCGCGGAGAAGAACCCCGTGCCGGGGGCGATCGCCGACGACGACGGGAACCAGTGCAAGGCGCGGGAGAACACGGCGATGAGCAGTACCGCGGTGACGAATTCTGGCAGGCCCACGAAAGCGAGAGAGCCCGCCGATATCACTTGGTCGATGTACGAGTTGCGCCGCCACGCGGCGATGACCCCCAGGAAGATTCCCAGGGGCACGTACATGAAGAAAGCCACCAGGGCCAGCATAGCGGAATTGCTCAGTCTCTCGAGAGTGACGCCACGGACATCTTCACCGGTGCTGAGGGAGGTGCCCCAGTCTCCGCGAGCCAGGTCGCTCAGCCAACTCCCGTACTGTACGACCAGGGACCGGTCGAGACCCAACTCCTGGCGCAGGGAGTCCTTCGCCTGCTCCGAGGCCTCCCGGCCGAGGATCATGGTGGCCACGTCGCCGGGCAGCACGTGCGTGGCGCCGAAGACCAGGACGCTCGACAGGAGCACGGTCAGGATGACGAACCCCAGCCGGCGAAGGATGAAGCCGGTCATCTCCGGCCTGCTTCCTGCAACGCCGCGAGATCATGCAGGGGGATGTGGCAGCAGATAGCATGCTCGGCGGCGGCGGCGGCGGCGTCCGCGGTCGCCGGCGTCGCGGCATCGCGGGCGATCACCCCCCCGTCGGACAAGCGCCAGGGCGGCGCCTGGTCGCGGCAAAGGTCGCCTTGAAAGCGCGGGCAGCGGGGATGGAAGCGGCACCCCGAAGGGGTCTCCGCGCTGCTCGGCGGGCTCCCGCGCAACCTCATCCGATGGTCGCGTGAGGTCGGATCTGGGACCGGCACCGCCGAGAGCAGAGCCTCGGTGTAGGGATGATAGGGCGAGGCCAGGACCCTCGCCGCATCCCCCATTTCCATCAGCGCGCCCAGATACATCACGCCGATGAAGTGCGAGAGGTGCTGTACGGCCGCCAGGTCGTGGGAGATGAACAGGTACGAGGTTCCCGCTCCGTCTTGCAGATCGCCGATCAGGTTCATGAGCGCACCCTGCACAGACACATCGAGAGACGAGACGGGCTCGTCGCAGATCACGAGATCGGGTCCGGCGGCGAAAGCCCGGGCGATCGCCACCCGTTGCTTCTCGCCGCCGCTCAACTCTCCAGGGTAGCGGTCGAAGTACGACGCCGGCAGCCTCACAGCCTCGAGCAACTCGCGCGCCCTCTGCCCGGCTTCTCTTCGCTCGAGCCCCGCAAGCAGCACGAGGGGCCGCATGACGGCCTGACCAGCTGTTTGTCTTGGGTTCAGCGACGTTTCCGGGCTCTGGAACACCATCTGCAGCCGGCGGAGCACCGAGGGATCTCGGCCGGAAACGCTTGGTCCGAGCGGGGTCCCTTCCAGGTGGACGTGCCCGCGGGTGGGGCGGGTCAGCCCGGCCACGATCCGGGCAAGGGTGGTCTTGCCGCTGCCGCTTTCGCCGACGAGGCCGAACGTCTGTTGCGCGCCAACGGAGAGAGTCGTACCGTCGACGGCCTTGACCGTCGAACGGGGGCGAGGCCCGGGGCATTCTTTGGCGGCGTCCTCAACAGTGAGGAGATCCTGCGGCATCGCGACGAGAGTCCCCGGCGGAGAGGAGCTCCCGTCACGGACCCGGGGCGGGCCAGCGGGGGCCCGGGGTACGGCGGAGAGGGTCAGTGGCGCTGCAGCGCGCAAGTCAAGTTGAAGCGCCGTCTGGCGCCCTTCCTCCGAGCGCAGGATCTGCCATCTAAGGCAGGCCGTCTTCCGGCCGGCATTCGCCTCCACCAGCGGCGGCCGGGCGGCTCTGCAGTCCTCCACCGCCAGCGGGCAACGGGGTGCAAAGACGCATCCAGAGGGCAGATCGCCCATCTGAGGCAGCGAGCCCGGGATCGTCGCCAGCCGCTCCTGAGTCCCCTGCCCGCCGAGCCGGGGCACACAACGCAGGAGATTTGCCGTGTACGGATGGAGTGGTTGCGCGAAGAGGTCCGGCGCAGTCGCTTCTTCGGAGATCTCGCCGGCATACATGACGGCGATCCGGTCGCAAACGCGGGCCACGACGCCCAGATTGTGGGTGATGTAGAGGATGGCGGTGTGGAACTGGGCTTTCAGGTCGTCCAGCAGGTCGAGGATGGTGGCCTGCGAGGTGACATCCAGGCCGGTGGTCGGCTCGTCTAGGATGAGCACGGCTGGGTGAGTGAGGAGTGCCATCGCAAGGGCGCATCGCTGGAGCATTCCACCCGAGAGCTGGTGGGGATAGCGGGACGCCACGGCCTGGGGATCGGGCATGGCGACGCGCTCCAGCATGGCGAGCGATGCCTCGCGGGCGGCTCGCCGGCCGAGGCTCAAGTGCCGCCGTCCCATCTCGTCCATCTGCCGGCCTATGGTGAGGGTGGGGTTCAGAGCGGCCTGAGGGTTCTGGCTCACCAGCCCCACCTTCGATCCCCATACGTGACGCAGCTCGCGCCGAGGACGGCCGGCGAGGTCTACTCCGGCGAGTCGGGAAGTGCCGCTCTCGACCCGTCCGTTCGCGGGCAGGTAGCCGATGGCTCCAAGCGCCAGAGTGGTCTTACCCGAGCCTGATTCGCCCACCACGCCCATCGTCTCCCCGGCGGCGACACTCAGGCTCACGCCACGCACAGCGCGGAGCGGACCCTGCTCGGTCAGGTAGACGACCGACAGCCGCTCCGTCTTGAACGTCGGCGCCACCAGCTGGCCGGGGCCTCCCATCCGACCGGGCGTCGTGACATGACCTGGGACCGCGGCCATCTCACCGGCTCCCTCGTGCCACGGGCGGGCCGAACACGTGGCGCAGACCATCGGCCATCAGACTCGTCCCGATAACGAGCAGCGAGATCGCCGCGGCAGGGAAGAGCAGCATCCACGGGGCCGCGTCGAAGAAGGTCCGGGCCTCGTTCACCTGGCGGCCCCAATCGGGGTTGGGCGGAGGCACTCCCAATCCCAGGAATCCGAGGGAGGCCACGAGGAAGATGGAGTACGCGAAGCGGATGGACGCCTCCACCAGCAGAGGGGGGAGCGCGTTGGGCAGCATCTCCCGGAAGAGGATGTAGCTCCGCTTCTCGCCTCGCAGCCGAGCCGCCTCTATGAACTCCCGGGTGCGCAGGTCGAGGACCATACTTCGGGCGATGCGGGCGAACATGGGGATGTAAAGGACTGCGATGACGAGGATCAGATTGAGGTCCGACGGACCGGCGGTAGCCAGCAAGACCATCGCCAGAAGCAGGGCCGGGAACGCAAGGAGCACGTCCAGTACCCGCATGATGGCTTCATCCCAAAGGCGGCCGACGTAACCCGCCAGCAACCCCAAAGAGGTCCCGACAACGGCCGCCAGCAGAGTGCCTATCCCTCCCAGGTAGAAGACGTCGCGTGCTCCGACCAGGACGCGGCTGAAGACGTCGCGCCCGAAGTTGTCGGTGCCCATCCAGTGCCCGAGGCTGGGACTCTGTAGCCGCTGGGTCGCGTCTTGAGCGGCGTAATCATAGGGGGCGATGAGCGGCCCCAGAAGGGCTATCACCAGAAAGAGGAAGAAGATGAACGTTCCGGCCAGAGCGACCGGTTGCAGGCGGAGGCGGCGCCAGTAGACGGCGGCTCGCCGGGGGCTGACAAGTCGGCCGTGATCTGCTTCGACCTTCCCTTTCACCTCACGAAGTAGGCGGCGCGGAACAGCGTGCGAGACCAGTCGGGCGCCAACTCGATGCCCTTGACCGCCGCGCTCATCCCGGCTGCGGCTGTCTCGAAGAACGGCACGATGACCGGTCCCCGATCGATCAAGATATGCTGGGCATTCTTGTAGAGCTCACCGCGCTTGGCCTGATCGAGTTCGCTGTTGATCTGGGCGGTGAGAGCATCGAACTCCGGGTCGCTCCAGTGAGACTCGTTGTAGGCTGCCCCAGTGATATAGGCAGCGTTGAAGTACGTGTTGGGAGTGGCCCGGGCCCCCCACTCGGTGATACCGAAGTCGGCTTTGAGCCAACTGGCGTCGCCCTCGCCGTAGTACACATCCGGAGGCACGGTCTGGATGTCGACGGTCACCCCGATGGCCTTCATCTGCTCCTTCCACACGGTGGCGATGGCTGGGACCTCCAGGGCCTGCTGGGCATACAGGGTGATGGTCAGACCGCCGGCAAACCCGGCTTCGGCCAGCAACCTCCTGGCCTGGTCGGGATCGTAGCCGGGCGCCTGATCGAGATAGTAGTCACCGTACGCTGGGCCCACAGGTGTCCCATTGCCGACTACCGCCAGCCCCGGGCGGACCTGATCGATCAGTCCCTGGTGGTCGGTTGCAAGTTGCAGCGCCTTGCGCACGAGTGGATCGGCCGCCGGACGTCCGGCGTCGGAGCGCATGTGTATGACGTAATGGAAGGCGCTCGAAGGCCCGGTGAGGACCCTTAACTTGGAATCGGCGTTGATGGAGTCGACCAACTCGGAGGTCAGACCCGCCACGAACTGCACCTGGTCTCCCCGCAAGGCCTCCACCTGGCCTGCCAAGTCGGGCGAGAAGACAAACTGGATCTCGTCGAGGTAGGGAAGCCGCGCGCCTTGGCCGTCCTTCATCCAGTATTTCGGGTTCTTCTTAAGAATGGTCCTGTCCTCCGCTGAGTACGACTCGATGGTGAATGGGCCCGTGCCCACCCATTCGGTCGAGGGGTCGGCGACGGTCTTGGAGAGAACGGCCGCGTGATAGTCGGCGACGTCGCTCGGGAACTCCGGGTTGGGCTCCTTGAGATCGAACTCCACACGAGTGGGGTCAAGCGCCTTGATGCTGGTGATATTGGCGTAGAGCCCGACGAGCGGCGAGCCGACGTCAGGGTTACGCAGGCGGTCGAACGTGTACACCACGTCGTCGGCAGTGAATGATGACCCGTTGGAGAACGTGACCTCGGAGCGGAGGGTGAAGGTCCAGATCGTGCCGTCCGGCGAGGTCCATTCGGTGGCCAGTCCGGGGAGCAACTGGTTGTTCTGTCCGACCTCGACGAGCCAGTCATAGACCTGCTGGTTGATGAGGATGTCGGCCCGAGCGCTCGCGAAAGCCGGGTCCCGGTTCGCGGTCGGCTCGGTAGCCACCCGGAGGATCCCGCCGGTCGCGATGCCGCCGGTGGTGGTGGTCACGCCCGCCTGGGTCGACGTGGTCGTCTCCTGGCCGCCTGAGCCGCATCCTACGAAGAGAACGGCGGCGAGCGCCAGCGCGCAACCCAGGGCCAGCAGATGAAGCCGTCGGGATGAATTAACGCGCATATTGCCCCCCCTTGCTCAGGTGACAGCGGACGACAAGCCTCTGGTACTACGCCTACAAACCTACCCGGGGACGATGGCGCTCAAACGGTTCGGGCGCCAGCCGCCGCAGGCCCGCCTCGTCGCCCGCGGTCGGTAGGTGGGTGGTGTGGAACTCGCACCCGAGAGTTGTCTCAAGCGCGCCACGGTTGCCTGGGCGGCCGGGTCGCCGGTCGAGTCGCGCCCTGAAGACCCATGCCGAGGGCTGGCCCTCGAAAGTGGGTGACGACCACGGCGCGTACCAGCAGCCCCCAGTCGCCCAGATCGTCGATGAGCTTCAGCGCGTCCACGTCGTAGGGGGTCCCGAAGTTGGCGCGCATCTTGCGCCGCTCGATCGCCCCGCGTAGCTGCAGACGACAATCTCGGCCTGGTCCCCTTAGCCTTTGCGGCAAGCGGATCTTGACGTTCGGGTCATACCCGGAGAGAACACGCGCGGCGTGGAAATCGTACGGGATCTTCCCGCGCGCTCGACGATCGCATGGCTTTGCTCCTCGAGGTACTTCTCGCTGTCGAAACCCACGTTACTCGTCACGGCGAGCGCCGGTGACGCGCGACTGTCATTCCGCCGGCATGTCGTGTGAGTCGGCCAGCGGTTTCTCCTTGACGAAGAGGAACAGCACGACCCCAAGGGCCATGAGTGGCAGCAGATAGAGGAAGACAGGGGTAAGTGCTTCGCTGTACGAGCTCACGACGGCGTTCTTCAGCTCCTCGGGCAATTGGTTGACCAGCGCAGGAGTAAGGGAGTTGGGATCTACGGGCATGCCCGAGCCGGCAGCGGCGGAGACCAGTCTTTCACCCAGAAGGTCCATGAGACGCTTGGTGAACACGGTGCCCACGGCGGCCGAGCCGATGGCGGCTCCTATCTGCCGAAAGAAGATGTTGCCGGCGGTCGCCGTGCCGACTTCGCTCAGAGGGAAGGCGTTCTGCACGATGAGTACCACGATTTGGAAACTCAGGCCCGTGCCGGCGCCACAGATGAAGATGTAGACGCCCGCCTTCCACAGGGGGTCGTCGACGGCCATGGTCGAGAGGAGAAAGAGGCCCACACCGACGATGACGCAACTCGCGATAGGCATCCACTTGTAGCGACCGGTCCGGCTGGCCAGGGCCCCCGAGCCGACCGAGGTGATGAGGATCCCTGCCGACATGGGCGCGAGTAGGAGCCCCGACTTGGTCGCGCTGAGCCCGCCGACCATCTGCAGATAACTGGGCAGGTACGCGATCACCCCGAACATCGCTATGGACAAGAAGAGGCCGCCGGCGGTGCTGAGATTGAAGTTACGGTCGCCGAACAAGTGCAGCGGGATGACCGGATGGACCGCTCTGCGCTCAGCGAGCACGAAGAAGGTTGCGAACGCGACGGCTATGCCGACGAGACCAAGGATCGTCGGCGAATCCCACGGGTATTCGCGTCCGCCCCACGAGGTGACGAGGATGATCGCGGTTACGCTGATGGCCATGGTGGCGATGCCGATGACGTCTACCGTGGGACGGTCTCTCTTCTGGGCAGGCATCTTCAGAAAGGCGCTGGCGGCGACAACAGCGAGCACGGCGAGCGGCAGGTTGAACCAGAAAGCCCAGCGCCACCCGATGGAGTCCGCGAACCACCCGCCGAGGATGGGGCCAAGCACCGACGACACGGACCAGGCGCCCCCCATGATGCCCATGTACGTCCCTCGCTGCCGGGGCGGCACTATGTCGGCGATGATGGCCATCGAAAGGATCATGAGCCCGCCACCGCCGAGCCCCTGAACGGCTCGCGCGGCTACAAGAACCGCCATGTTGTGTGCGAGGCCTCCCAGGACGGAGCCACTAAGAAACGCGACCAGGGCTCCCAGGAAGAGGACCTTGTGGCCGATGAGGTCACCCAGCTTGCCGTAGATGGGCATCATGATAGTCGCTGCAAGCAGGTAGGCCGTGGTGACCCAGAGCATCTGGTCGACCCCGCCCAGGTCGCCTACGATCGTCGGAAGAGCGGTGGCGAATATGACCTGGTCGAGCGCCGCGAGTAGCATGGCGATCAGGAGGGCGACCATCACGAAGGCCAGGTCCCGTCTGCTCACCACCTGCTGTTCAAGGCCGGGATCCGGCCGGCCGCTCGAGGAGGGGTCGGCCGTGGTCATGAGTCCTTCCGGTGGATCTGGGCCATCATGTCGATGGTGTGTTCGATGTCATCCTCGCTCAAGGCGATGTCGACGTCGTTGTCGATCGCGCGGCGCACGTGGTAGTGAACGGCCGAGGAGACCGCCATGACCGCAAGGCGGGCCTCCTCCTCGACCGTCGCTTGCTCAGCGAGCCGCCGCCGCCATGGGTGGGCTGTGAGGTATTCGGCGACAATTCCGGCCAGCCAGGTGTCGAACTGGGCATCCGCGTTCACGTGCAGGTGGAAGAGAGAGGGGTTCTCGTGGATAAGGCGGCGCCGGCGGCGCATCAACTCCGAGGTGGGATCGGCCTCGGCCACGCAGGCTCTCGCGACCCGGGCGATGCCCTTGAGCAGGTCGGCGCCTGCGTCCTCCAGGATCTTCTGGGCTCTGCCGCCCTCTATTCGGGGGAGGCCCGGGCCGCCTATGGCGACGTCTTTGCTTGGGAAGTAGTTGAAGAACGTTCGGAGCGACACCTCCGCCTTCGTGGCGATGGCCTCGGCCGTCGTGGCCTCGTATCCCTGGCGGTAGGCGATATCTACCGCCGCCATTTCGATGGCGAGGCGGGTGGCGGCCTTTTTGCGCTCGCGAAGTCCGATGGGGCATTCATCGTGCATGGAATGCATTATTGCACGAAATGCAAGTTCATCCATCACTGCGGAGGGTCATCACCGCCGCTCGGGTGCGACAATAGTGGCCCCGATGGATATGTAGGAGGAGGGTGCCGTGACGTACGCAGCGATCTCGTTCGGGGCCTTCTTCGCCGTCGGCGCTGTGATTGTGCTGGGCCGGCCGCGACGCCAGGTGGAGGGCCGGCGGTGAAGAAGATCGTGGTCGCTCCCGATTCGTTCAAGGTCACCATGACCTCGAGCGAGGTCTGCGACCTGATGGCGGAGGGCATTCGCAGGGTCTTCCCAGACGCCACGGTGACGAAGCTGCCTACCGCCGACGGGGGAGAGGGCACCGTCGACGCGGTCGTCGGCGCCCTGGGGGGCAGCAGGCGGACGATCGCCGCCAAGGACCCCTTCTTCCACGATATTCGAGCCTCGTACGGCGTCGTCCACAATGGACGGACTGCGATCGTGGAGATGGCGGCGGCATCGGGGTTGGGGCTGGTGGGCGACCGCGGCAATCCTTGGCTGACAACCACCTACGGCACGGGGCAACTTCTTGCCCACGCTCTCGAAGCCGGCTGCGAGGAGCTTGTGGTTGGCATCGGGGGCAGCGCGACCAACGACGGGGGAGTGGGAATGGCCGCGGCGCTCGGGTTCAGGTTCCTCGACCGCGACGGCAACGACATCGTCCCCACCGGCGGCGGGCTTGCCGACTTGGCGAAGATCGACCCTTCGGGCAGACACCGCCTGCTCGGGCAACGGCCCATCACGGCGGCCTGTGACGTGGACAATCCCCTGTGCGGACCTCGAGGTGCCTCGCGGATCTTCGGACCGCAGAAAGGCGCCGACCCCGAGATGGCGGACCGCCTCGACCGCAACTTGCAGCACCTGGCCGAGGTCGTCTCCCGCGATCTGGCGGTCGACATCCTCGACCTACCGGGGGGCGGCGCGGCCGGGGGGCTGGGAGCCGGAATGGTGGTGTTCACCGGAGCCTCGCTGGTGTCTGGAATCGACTTGGTCCTCGACCTCATCGGCTTCGACGGCGTCCTGGAGGGCGCGGACCTGGTGATCACCGGCGAAGGGCGGCTCGACGCCCAGAGCCTCGGCGGGAAAGTGCCCATCGGGGTGGCGCGGCGCGCGGCCAAGGCCGGCGTGCCCGTCGTAGCCATCGTGGGGGAGATTGCCGGCGACTTGTCGCGCGTCTACGAAACGGGCATCAGAGCCGTGTTCCCCACGAATCGCGACGGCCGGCCGTTCAGCGAAGCACGCAAGACCGCCAGAGAAGATCTGGTGACAGCGGTGATATCCGCGATGCGGGGTCTAGAAACCCTCGGAGAACAACGGTAGTGTGGCGGGTAGTGCGGCGGCTGACGGCTCGAGCGGGTACGCGGGGGACACGATAGATCACCACCAGAAGGGGAGATCGATGAGCGTCAAGATCGAGCATGTCGAGTGGCCGGACCGGCCGGACGTGATGATGCCGTACTCACCCGCCATCAAGGTGACCGGAGGCAGCCTGCTCTTCTTCGCCGGGGTGACCGCGGCCCCCGTCTACCATAGCCATCCCCACATTCCGGCCGAGTTTGACGACATCCCGCCCGACATGGCCACCCAGGCCCGGATGACCATGGAGAATCTCAAGAAGTCGGTCGAAGCCGCCGGGGGCACCCTACAGAACGTGGTGCACTGCAAGCGCTTCCTGACCAATCTCGATCTCCAAGACGATCTGAACAAAGTCTGGAACGAGTATATGGGGGCCTACAAGCCGACCTCGACCACCGTCCAGGTGCAGCGCCTGGCGACCGACCCGCGTTGCCTGGTGGAGATAGACGCGATCGCGGTCGTCGACGATCGGTAAGACCGGCACACGGTTTCCTCGAAAGGAGCGCGGTGAAATGGCGAAACAACCCGAGGACCTGATCTTCTGCAAACCAGTCTCACTCGTTGAAGGAGGTTACCCCGGGTTCGCCCCTCGCACGGTGAAGACCCAGGGCGTGGTGATCGAGTACGACGTCACGATCCCCCTGCGAGATGGCGTGATGATCTACGCCGACGTGTATCGTCCGGACAGACCTGGCCGGTTCCCGCCGCTCATCCAATGGGGCCCCTACGGCAAGCACGGCCGGGTCCTCTATGCCCACCTGGGGAACACCGGGCTCTTCGACGAGGATTTCAACGAGTTCACCAAGTTCGAGGCTGCCGACCCGGTCTACTGGTGCCGGAATGGCTATGTGATCATCAACGTCGATCCTCGTGGCACCTGGAATTGCAAGGGCGACCTTACCTGGATGAGCGAGCAGGAAGTCGAGGACATCTACGACCTGATCGAGTGGGCGGGCACACGGGAATGGAGTAACGGCAAGGTAGGCATGCAGGGGGTGTCCTATCTCGCCTGGAGCCAGTGGAAAGTCGCGGCCGCCCACCCGCCTCATCTGGCGGCCATCAACCCTTGGGAAGGGGTGAGCGATTTCTACCGGGAGCTCGCCTTCCACGGGGGCATCCCCGAAACCCTCTTCTGCGCCATGTGGCAGGACAACGTTCGCTACTCGACCACTCGTGTCGAGGACTTTCTTGCCATGCAGAGACTCCATCCTCTCTACGACGAGTTCTGGGCCGGCAAGAACGCCGACCTCTCCAAGATAACGGTGCCTGCCCTCGTCGTCGCCTCCTGGACCGACCATGGCCTGCACAATCGCGGCACTGTCGAGGGGTTCAAGCAGATCTCATCCAAAGACAAATGGCTCATCGTACACGGCCGTAAGAAGTGGTGGCATTTCTATCTGCCGGAGAACGTGGAGAGGCAGCGGCAGTTCTTCGACCGGTTTCTCAGGGGCATCGACAATCACGTGAAAGACTGTCCGAAGGTCACCATCGAGGTACGGGAGAAGTACTACGTCGGCGAGACCCGCACCGAGAACGAGTGGCCGCTCGCCCGCACCGAGTACACCAAGTACTTCCTTGATGCAGGCAACAGGAGTCTCACCAAGACGCTCCCGAAGGACGAGTCCACCGCGAGATACAACGTCGATCGCGACTACGCGGTCGAGGACCCCAGCCGGTACAGCAAGTACTACCTCGAGTCGGCTGAAGCGATTCTGGCCGAGACCGCCTCTGAGGACCCGCTGTCGACCAAGTACCGGGCCGGCGGCCTCGACGCGGCGGCTCAGAAGGCCATGTTCGAGCTGGAGTTTTCCGAGCGGACAGAGCTCACCGGTCACATGAATCTGAGACTCTGGGTGCAGGCAGAGGGCAGCGACGATCTGGACCTGTTCGTAGCCCTCGAGAAGATCGACCCGGCGGGCTTTCTAGTGCCGCTGGCGTTCTTCGGGAACCATGATGATGGACCTGTCGCTCTGGGATGGCTCCGCGCCTCCCACCGGGAACTGGACGAAGAGAAGTCGACACCCTGGCAGCCGGTTCACAAGCATGCTCGCGAACTCAAGCTCGGCCCGGGAGAAGTAGTCCCGGTGAACATCGAGATCCTGCCCACGAGCATTCTGTTTGAAAAAGGCGAGAAACTCCGTCTTGTGGTTGGCGGCAGTGATCTCTATTGGTACCCGTCGGAAGGACATACCAACGGGCATCTGGACACGGTCAACCAGGGGCATCATGTGATCCACACGGGCGGGAAGCACGAGTCGTATCTGCTTGCCCCGGTGATACCGCCTCGATAAGGAGACCATCGTGGAAGAGTACGTGACGAGACCACC
Source organism: Actinobacteria bacterium RBG_16_64_13 (assembly GCA_001768675.1). Taxonomy (GTDB): domain Bacteria; phylum Actinomycetota; class Thermoleophilia; order RBG-16-64-13; family RBG-16-64-13; genus RBG-16-64-13. Next base: position 25,620 of record MELN01000036.1, read on the forward strand.
GAACTCGGCCGGCGAGAAGACGCTCGTCCGCGACATCAGTTGGTGCGGCGTGTTCAACGGGGCCAACGCTTCGATGGTCGACGTCAAGGACGGCAAGATCATCCGCATCCGCCCCGCTCGCTACTACGATCAGTACACCAAGGAGGAAGTCAAACCTTGGGTGATGCACGCCCGGGGCAAGACCTTCGAGCCCAGCGACAAGAGCTTGATCCCTCCGCTCAGCCTCGCCTACAAGAAGCGCGTGTTCTCGCCCGGACGCATCCGCTATCCCATGAAGCGGGTGGATTGGGACCCCAAGGGCGAGCGCAACCCGCAGAACCGCGGCGTCAGTAAGTACGAGCGGATCAGCTGGGACGAGGCCCTGGACCTCATCACCAGCGAGATACTGCGCATCAAAGAGACCTATGGTCCTACGGCCATCCTCAACCAGTCCGACCAGCACGGCGAGAACAAGGTGGTGCACGGTCCGCACGGCTGCATGCGCAAGCTGCTTACTATGCTGGGAGGCTACACGTTGCAGGTCCGCGACGCCGACAGCTGGGAGGGCTGGTGGTGGGGAGCGAAGCACGCCTGGGGTTGCGAGCCGGTCGGCCAGCAGATGCCCCAGAAGAACCTTCTCTGGGATATCTCCAAGAATGCTGAACTTCTCCTGTTCTGGGGCTGCGACCAGGAAACCACGGTGTGGGGGTGGCAGGGGCAGCTCACCAGCCGCTTGAGCTACTGGTGGACCGAGCTCGGCATCAAGCAGATCTACATCGCTCCCGACGTCAACTACGCCAACGCCGTGCACGCCGACAAGTGGATTCCCGTCTTGCCTAACACCGACGCCGCCCTCTATCTGGCCATCGCTCACCAGTGGTTCAAGGAGGGCACGTACGACAAGGACTACCTCGAGACTCACGCCTACGGGGTGGACAAGTTCGAGGACTACGTGATGGGGAAGGACGACGGCGTGCCCAAGTCCGCGGAATGGGCCGCCCCCATCACCGGGGTGTCGTCGCGGGTCATCAAGGCGCTTGCCAGAGAGTGGGCCTCCAAGCGCACCACGGTCGTCATCGGCAACGGCGGCCCGGGCATCCGGGGGCCATATGCCACTGAACCCGCCCGTTTGCAGGTGCTTTGTCTGGCCATGCAGGGCCTGGGGAGACCGGGGTGCAACCAGGCCAAGATGATCGAGTGGGGCCTCCTCGATAACTTCGAGCAAATGTCACCGCCGGCGCCTTCGGTTCTCACGAACCTGGGCGCCGCCTACACGGGCAGTACTCCGGCAGTGACCAATCATCCCTCGTTCATACCGAAGAGCCTTGTGCCTAAAGCTATACTTGAGGGTGAGATAGACTGGTGGGGGAACGAGAGCGAGTTCACCGTCCGGGAAGATCAGTTTGTCCACTACAAGTACCCGGCCGACGGCTGCTCGAAGATACACATGGTGTGGACCGACTCGCCCTCCTGGATCACCTGTTGGAACAGCGGCAACGACTATGTGCGGGCCATCCGCAAGCCGGACATCGAGTTCATGCTGGCGCAGCATCCCTGGCTGGAGAACGACTGCCTGTTCGCCGACGTCATCCTGCCGGTGAACACCACGCTGGAAGAGGACGATATCGGCAGCGACATCTTCAGCGGGCAGATGAATCTCCTGTTCCCAGAAGAGAGGTGCATCGAGCCGCTGGGAGAGTCGTGCAGCGACTACGAGGTGGTCTGTCGGATAGCCGAGCGGTTGGGGCTCCTGGAGGAGTACACCGGTGGGAGGACCATCCCCGAACTCATCAAGCTTGGGTATGAGACCTCTAGGGTCGCTCATCTCATCAGTTGGGAGGATCTCCAGAAGAAGGGTTACTACGTGGTCTCTCCCGATGCCGACTGGGAGAAGATCCCGGCGGGACTGATCGAGTTCTACGACGATCCGGAAGGGCACCCGCTGAGCACGCCAACGGGGAAGGTCGAATTCTATGCCACCGGTCTGGCCGAGCATTTCCCCGACGATCTGGAGCGCCCCCCTGTGCCCAAGTGGATCCCCCAGGGGCTCTACCACGAAGAGACCATCGGCACCGAGCGGTCGAAAAAGTATCCGTTGCTGGTCATGAGCAACCACCCCCGCTGGGGAGTCCACTCCGAGCATGACGACATCACCTGGCTGCGCGAGATCGAGACCTGCAAGGTGCGCGGCATTGACGGCTACCAGTACCAACCGCTGTGGATCAATCCGGTCGACGCGGCGGCGCGGGGTATCAAGGGCGGAGACGTGGTGTCCATCGTCAACGAGCGCGGGGTCGTTCTGGCGGGAGCGTACATCACCGAGCGCATCAGGCCGGGAGCGGTGGGCATCGACCATGGCGCCAAGTACGATCCTGTGGTGCCCGGTGAGATCGACCGGGGCGGGGCCATCAACACCATCGTCCCACGCAACACGACCTCCAAGAATGCCTGCGGGCACGCGGTCAGCGGTTTTCTGGTGGAGGTGGAGAAGACCGACCTGGAGGCATTGAGGGCCAAGTATCCCGAGGCCTTCGCCCGGGAATGCCATATCACCGCCGGGCCGTGTCTGGCCGGGTTTACGGAGGGAGGCGCCTGATGGGCAAGGTGATGATCATCGATCTGGCTATCTGCAATGGATGCCATAACTGCCAGGTGGCCTGCAAGGACGAGCACGTGGCCAACGACTGGTCGCCCGTCGCCAAACCTCAGCCGGACACCGGCCAGTTCTGGAACAAGGTCGTCAACATGGAGCGGGGGAGCTTCCCCAAGGTGCAGGTGACTTACCATCACTCTATCTGCCAGCACTGCGAGGATGCCCCCTGCCTCGAGGCCTGCACAGCTCACGCCATCTACCGCCGCGCGGACGGCATCGTCATCATCGATCCGGAGAAATGCCGCGGCAACCAGCTTTGCCTCGAGGCCTGTCCATATGAGAACGTCATCTACTTCAACCACGACCTCAACATCGCCCAGAAATGCACCTTCTGCGCCCATCTCATCGACCGGGGTTGGACCGAGACCCGGTGCTCCGACGCCTGCCCCACAGGAGCTTTCACGTTCGGAGACGAGCAAGACCTTAAGGAGAAGATCGCCCAGGCCGAACTCCTCAAGCCGGAGCTTCCCACCGGCCCTCGCGTCTACTACTTCAACCTTCCCAAGAAATGGATCGCGGGAGCAGTCCTCGACTCGGAGGCCGACGAGTGCCTAGAGGGGGCGGCCGTCACGGCGACCGACACAAGGACCGGCGGCGCCGTCACGACCACGACCGACAACTACGGCGATTTCTGGCTCAGAGACCTCAAGGACGGGCAATACACGGTCGCTGTCGAGAAAGAGGGGTACCTCACGCGAAAGCTCGGCCCTGTCGATGCCACCCAGAAGGACCAGAACCTGGGTGACATCGTGCTGTGGCGGGCGTGAACAGGAGACCGGCGAAATGTCCAGACTGACCGGCAAGGAAGCCCTGATCCAGATACTGCGCGCCGAAGGCGTGGAATACGTTTTCGGCATCCCCGGGGCCACTGAAGCGCAGTTCATCGACGTCATGGAGGACCACCCCGAGGTCAAGTACATGCTGTGTCTGCATGAGGTAGTGGCCGTGGGCATGGCCGAAGGCTACGCGCGCACCTCGGGAAAGGTGGGGTTCCTCAATCTTCACACGGGCACCGGTCTGGCCGCTTCGCTTCCCATGATGTCCAACGCTTATTATGGCGGCGTGCCCCTGGTGGCGACGGTCGGTCAGCAGGACAGCCGTCTGCTGGCCGAGGAACCGGCAATGTCGGACGACCTGGTCAAGATCGCCGGCCCCTTCGCCAAGTGGGCGACCGAGGTGATCCGCCCCGAAGATCTTCCGACCGTCATGAGGCGCGCCTTCAAGGTGGCGGCTCACCCCCCGACGGGGCCGGTGGTGGTATCGCTGCCCTCGGACGTGCTCGCCGACAGCTTCGATTTCGAGTATCCGGGCAGTTCTCAGTCGTACGCGAGGCTTCATCCCGACGATCGTTCGATCACGGCCGCGGTCGAGTTGCTGAAGGCGGCACAGAGCCCCGCCATCGTCGTGGAGGACGGGATCACTAAGAGCGAAGCCCTTGACGAGGTGGTCCGCTTCGCCGAGCAGATCGGGGCGCGGGTCTACCAGCCGTGGATGGCCGACGTCAACTTCCCGGTACACCATCCACAATACATCGGCGACCTCGACCCCAACACCCTGGCCACCCGGGACATCTTGACGGCGGCGGACGTCCTCATAGTGGTGGGGGCGCTCTTCTTCCAGCAGGCCAAGTACCTGCCCAAGCCGCTTGTGCCGCCGTCCACCAAGGTCATACAGATAGACAACGATCCCTGGCAGATCGGCAAGAACTTGCCCATATCCTGTGGTATCGAGGGCGACATCAAGGTGGCGCTGAGTGACCTGACCGAGGCCCTCGAAGGCGAGCTGACCGCCGCGGCGCGCTCGGCGGCCGCCGCCAGGATCAAGACCATCTCTCTCGAGAAGCAGGCAGTGGTCGACGCCTTTGCCAAGAAGGCCCAGGCGGAGCGCGACAACATACCCATCTCCGGCACCAGACTGATGGCTGAGATCCGCGACGCCATCGAGCCGGGAACGAGGATGGTGGACGATTGCTGGT
>MELN01000036.1:30307-39242 GCA_001768675.1 Actinobacteria bacterium RBG_16_64_13
GCGGCGGCTTGCCGACCAGCCTGGGCGTCAAACTGGCGTCTCCGGACAGGCCCGTGGTCTGCGTGACCGGGGACGGCAGTGCCATGTGGTCCATCCAGAGCCTGTGGAACGCTTCTCACGACAACATAGCGGTGACCTTCATCATCATCTCCAACGCGGCCTATCGCCAGGTACGGTTGATGAAAGCGAAGCTGCTGGGGGACGGGGCCAAAGGCCGGAACCTGGGCACGGTGCTGTCGCCGCCCGACATCGACTTCTGCAAGATAGCGGAAGGCATGGGCGTTTCCGCGCAGAAGGTGACCGACCCGGGTGAGTTGCGAGCCGCGCTCGAGAGGGGCCTGGGTTCGGGCATCCCCAATCTGATCGACGTGGTGGTAGACGCGGCGTTCTAGCGGCTCCCGTGCGCGGGTGGTCAGTGGCGGCTGAGGCTCGGGCGATACTCGGATCGACGGGCTGATAGGAGGAGGAAACGTGCTCAGAATGGGTGGTAAGGTCGCAGTGGTCACCGGTGCGGCTTCGGGCATCGGTCTGGCTGCGACCAGGCTCTTTGCGCGAGAGGGGGCGAGTGTTCTGGCAATCGACCTGGATGCAGGCGCGCTCCAGAAGGCTGTCGAGGGCCTCGGCCCCACGGTCACGCCCTTCCCGGCCGACGTGACCCGGGAAGACCAGATGGGGCAGGCCATGGCAGCGGCCGCGGCCGCGTATGGCGGCATCGACGTCGTGGTGCCCAACGCGGGCATTTTCGGCGAGCAGGCGCCCATCGAGCGCTGTCCCGTCGAGAACCTCAAGCGGGTGCTGGACGTCAACGTCGCCGGCGTCGTTGTCACCATCAAGCACGCGGTGCCCTTCCTCGCTAGACGGGGGGGAGGAAGCATCATCATCACCTCGTCGGTGGGCGCCGTCATCGGCAATCCCGACGCAGTAGCCTACACGGCCAGCAAGCACGCGCTCACCGGGGTCATGAAGGTGGCCGCGCGCGAACTGGCTTCGAGGAACATCCGCGTGAACACGGTCAACCCCGGGCTGGTCGACACTCCCATGATGCGGGTGGTCGAGGCTGAGGTCTGTCCCGAGGATCCCATGCGCGGACGGGAGATGCTGCAGTCCGCGACCTTCTTCAAGCGCTTCGTCCAGCCTGAGGAAGTGGCGGAGCTCATGCTCTTCCTGGCCTCTGATGCGGCGATCAACTGCACGGGCAGCATGTACATGATCGATGGAGGCATGCAGTACGGGGGAGGGCCGAGCGACTAGCCACGCCTTCGTGGTAGTCTGCCTTGAAGGTACGAATACAAGGAACCGTCCGACCACGAGGATGGCGCCGACGAGCCCGAACGCTCACGACAAGAAAGACCGCGCCCCCAGGCGGGGTTCCGCCGAGATCTCTTCCGCTCGCCCGCGCCAAATGGCCCCGGAAGAGCGAAAGAAGCAGATAGTCGATGTCACGCTGGGGCTTATCGGGAAGCACGGCATTCAGGGGGTGACCACCGCTCGCATCGCCGCGGCCGCCGGCGTCGCCGAGCCGACTCTGTATCGTCATTTCGGCAGTCGTAGGGGGATGCTCCTGGCTGTTCTCGAGGTGGTTCGTGCCCAGGCGGCGGCGATAACCGGATCTTCGCAGAACCCCGATGTGCTCGAGCGCATTCGCGAGATCGGAGAAGCGCACCGGGCCAACCTCATCCGCCATAAGCGCGGTTTCGCCGACCCTTTCTTCGAGTTTGTCACCGCCCCGGCCAGTCTGGGTCTCCGCGACGACCTGAGAGAGGTCAACCAGTCGCTTCTCAACCGGATGGTCGCGATCATCGACGAGGGCAAGAGTCAGGGCTCCATCCAGCCGGAAATCGACTCGGTCGAAGCGGCCTGGCGGATCACGGGCTTCTTCTGGTTTGAAGACGTCGCCCACCTATTGGGCGTACAGGATGAGGTCCTGAGTGGGCCCTCAATCAAGTCGCTGGAATCCATCATCACGGAGATCGCTGCGCGCCCACCCGCGTAGAACCGCGCGCTCCACCTATAGGAGGGAGGGCAAATGGCGCTCTGGGAGTCCTTGACCGAGCCGATGCGCATGGGAGCGCTGACGGCCAAGAACAGGGTCGAAGCGGCCCCGACGCTCACCTGCATCGCTCACGCCGACCAATCGGTCTCACGGGAACTGGTGGAGTTCTACCGGGCTCAGGCGAAAGGCGGAGCGGGCATCATCACCGTGCTCGAGACCGCCGTCGATTCCGACCGCGCCATCACCCAGCCCACGCAGCTCAACCTTGGCAGCGACTTCTTCATACCCGGTCTGTGCTCGGTGGTCGAGGCCATCAAGAGCCGGGGAGCTCTCGCCTCCATCCAGCTAAACCACGGAGGGCGGCAGGCCGTGAGTCAGTTGAACGGCGGGAGAAACCCCATCGGGCCATCGGCCATGGTGGGGGTGTTCACCGAGGACCGGCGCCGCGGCGAGCAGGTGGTTGAGGAGATGAACCTGGCCATGATCGACGAGGTGGTCGATCATTTCGCCGCGGCGGCGTATCGCGCCAAGACGGCCGGTTTCGACATGGTGATGGTTCACGCCGGCCACGGCTGGCTGATATCGCAGTTCATCTCGCCGGCGGTCAACAAGCGCACCGACGAGTACGGCGGCAGTCTGGAGAACCGTGCCCGCTTCGGTATCAGGGTCATCGAAGCGATACGAGAACGATGCGGCCCAGATTTTGCCATCGAATGGCGCATCAGCGCCAGCGACCTGGTCCCCGGGGGCATGGAGATCGAGGATGCGGTCCAGTACGCCCTCCTGATGCAAGACAAGGTGGACTGCTTCCAGGTTTCGGCGGGGATGATCGCCGAGCCACGCACCTACCCGTACACCCACCCGTCGGTCTATCTGCCCCATGGCGAGAACCTCGAGCGGGCGGCTGAGATCAAGCGGGCGGTGACCATTCCGGTCGGCGTGGTTGGATCCGTGCTCGACCTCGACGAAGCGGGCGGGTGGGTGGCAGACGGGAAAGTGGACTTCGTCGCGCTTTGCCGGGCGCTCCTCGCCGATCCCGCGCTGCCTCTGAAGACTTTCCGAGGACAGAAGGACCGGGCCGTCCCTTGTATCCGCTGCAACGCCTGCTTGATCCGCGGAGCGCACGGTCAGCCGATGCGGTGCACGGTGAATCCCTGGACCGCGAGAGAGGATTACTACCGGTGTCTTCCTCCTGCCGCGGCCAGGAAGAAGGTCATCGTGGCCGGCGGCGGTCCGGCCGGGATGGAGGCGGCTCTCATAGCCTCCGCCCGGGGACACGCCGTGACACTGTTCGAGAAGGAGAGTCGGCTGGGCGGCAACTTGCTGGTTTCGTCGGGGCCGGCCTTCAAGGACGACTGGAAACGCTATCTGGAGTTCCTGGTGCGGCAGGTCGAGCAGTCGGGTATCGAGGTCCGGTTGGGCACGGAGGCGACCGCCGGACTCGTGCGCGCCCAATCCCCCGACGAGGTAGTGGTGGCTGTGGGCGCCGAGCCGGCCTGGCCGGACCTGCCGGGGATCAAAGGCCCGAACGTGCTGTGGGCCGGCGACGTGCTGCGCGGTGGGCAACTCCCCGGTGGACAGGCGTCGGCCGGTCGCGTGGTGGTGGCCGGGAGCGGAGGCATGGGCCAGGAGACGGCCCTTCACCTGGCCCGGCAGGGTAGGCAGGTGGCCATCATCGAGATCCCTGGTGGCTCCGAACAAGACCAGACCGTCAATTTCGTGGATGCGATGGTGCTCGAGGACCAACTTGAAGAGTACGGCATCAGAGTGCTGAGAGGCGTGGTCTTGCAGGAAATCCTCGAAAGCGGGGTGGCCGTGTCCGGCGTGGACGGCCGGCTGCCGGATATGCCCGCGGAGGCGGTTGTTGTCGCGCCGTGCCTGCGGGCGCGGACCCGCGTGTCCGAGGAGTTGGCCGGTTCACCGGCCGAGGTGCACGTAGTGGGCGACTGCAGGGCTCCCCGAACACTGTTCTACGCGATTCACGAGGGGTTCGAAGCGGCCCTTGAGATGTAGCGACGTTGCCTGCGGCGACTCGCCGGCCCTCGGTTTCGGCGGCCACTAGTACGGCGTCAAGGTAGACGCCGGCACCTACTACCACGACACGGACCGCCCGTCGTACGTCGTCCTGCCTGTGATACCGTACCGCTAAACGAAAGGAGAAGACCCATGGATCGTGGTCCCGAGCTGCTGAACACCTCCGATATCAACGACCTGCGCACCGCTCTTGACTTCCTCGCGCAGACGCCGGGGCAGCTCGTCTCGACCAGGGTCGAAGTGGACCCCTACCTGGAACTGGCAGGCGTCTACCGGCGGGTGGGCGCGGGCACTCCTGTCGCTCCTCCCACGCAGATCGGCCCGGCGATGCTCTTCGAGAACGTCAAGGGCTACGCCATGTCGGTCGTCGCTGGGATCCTCGCCAGCCGGAAGCGGACCGCACTTCTGGTGGGGAGCACGCCGGAACGTCTGGCCTTCGACCTGCTCGACGCGCTCAACCATACGGTGGCGCCGGTCGTGGTTGCTCGCGACCAGGCTCCTTGCCAAGAGGTCGTGATCAAGCCTCCCTTCGACATCAACGAGGTCATTCCGCCCATCGTGTGTACTAAACGCGATACGGGGCCCTTCTTCAACCTGGGTCTCATGCGCGCCGAGGATCCCGAGAGCGGGGTTTCGGACGTGACCATCCACCGCATGTGCGTGCACGGACCGGATACCCTGAGCGTGAGCTTCACTCCGGGCCGGCATATCGATGTGTTCCGCCTGAAAGCTGAGGCGGCGGGTAAGCCCCTCCCGGTATCGGTGAGTATCGGGGCCGATCCGGCCATCTATCTGGCTACGTCTTTTGAAGCTCCCACGACTCCCCTGGGCTTCGACGAGCTGACTATCGCCGGAGGGCTGCGAAATCGTCCGGTCGAGTTGGTGGAGTGCGTAACGCAGCGGGCGAAGGCGATCGCGCGCGCGGAGATAGTGCTGGAGGGTGAATTCTGGCCGGGCGAGAGGGTCGATGAAGACGCGCTAACGGATTCCGGCTGGGCCATGCCCGAATTCCCCGGCTACATAGGGGAGGCGCAGCGAAACCTTCCCGTGCTGCACGTGACGGCGATAACGCACCGCCTCAACCCGATATTGCAGATCCTGGTGGGTCCGGGTGAGGAGCACGTGACCCTTTCCGGACTGCCGACCGAGGCCAGCATCTTCCGGCTGGTGGAGGACGCTATCCCGGGCTTCCTGCAGAACGTGTACTGCCATCCGGGGGGCGGGGGCAAGTATCTGGCTATCTTGCAGATCAAGAAGCGGTTGCCCACTGACGAAGGACGGCAACGCCAGGCCGCGCTGGTGGCTTTCGCGGCCTTCTCCGAGCTCAAGCACGTGATCCTGGTGGACGAGGACGTGGATCTATACGATTCCACCGACGTGATGTGGGCCATGACGACGCGCTTTCAGGGCGACATCAGCACCATCTTCATCCCCGGCGTGAAGTGTCACACCCTCGATCCCTCGGGCACTCCGGCGTTCAACCCGATGCTCCGCGACTCCAGCATCAGCTGTAAGACCATCTTCGACTGCACGGTGCCGTTCGCTCTCAAAGAGAGGTTCGAGCGTTCGCCGTTCGTTGACGTCGATCTGGGGAAGTACTTTCCGCCGGATTCCTAGAAAGGGATTCGAGACCCGGCCGGCGTTAGCGGGAGGCATGGCCGGGCGTCCTTTCTGAGGCACCAGCGCCGTGGCAAGCCGGCCCACCCTCGCGGCCCCGGCAAACGTCCAACGCAACGCCCGGGACGGACCGGGCGCGCGCACGCCCGTGCGTCTCTTCAGAACGCCGGCGGTCTCCAACAGCTCGCGTCGCCGGTATCGCGACATCTCCCACATCATCATCCGGTCCAGCATCGCGAGCCCCCTTGAGTTGCATAACCCACCAAAAGCGCTATGATAGTTACATCATAGTGGGGTATTAGCAACCTGTCAAATGGTTTTTGGTGGTTATGCATGACCGGCGAACTGGGCGGTGGTGACGTGTTCTCCCTGGGGGTGCTCGACCAGGCGGCTTTGACTCTCGGCCTTGACTTCGCCAACACGGGCGACTTGCATGTCGATCCGAATCCCAACGAGCGGTTCACCAGTTACGAGGCCGCCGTGGGCTGGGCAGAGCAGGCAGGCATCTTGAGCGCTTCTCAGGCGGCCGGCCTCGCCGCTCGGGCGCGGGCGAGACCGGAGGGGGCGGCCAAGGCCCTGCAGCGCATCATCGCGCTTCGGGAGGCCGTGTATCGCATCTTCTCGGCTGTCGCTCACGACCGTGAGCCGGACCCCGGCGACATTCAGGCATTGCACGCCGAATTGGGAGTGGCACTGGTGCACCTGCGCTTGATTGCGCGCGAGGACCAGCCCTTCGCCTGGGCCTGGGCGGGCATCGAGGACGACCTGGCGAGTCTCCTGTGGCCGGTCGCGCGAGCGACCGCGGCGCTGCTCACTTCGCCGCAGTTGAGCCGCGTCCGCGAATGCGCCGGCGATCCCTGTGATTGGCTGTTTCTTGACCACAGCAAGAACGGTAGCCGGCGCTGGTGCGACATGTCCGAATGCGGCAATAGGGCGAAGGCGCGCCGGTATCGAGAACGCCGCAAGGTCCTTGGCTAGTTCCCGCGTGCAGGATTCATCCGACCCCCTGGATACCGGGAAGCCAAGGCGCCATGGTATCAAGCGCTTCCGCCCGCGAGGCGGCGAGACCGGCCCGGCGGAAGCGCCGGTCGAGACCTGGACCCCTCGTGTGGAGGGGGACGTCGCCAGGACCGGCCATGTCCTCCAGCCATTGCAGGAATACGCAGTCCCCCTTGACGACGAGTCTGCCCCGATGGGTGGCTACACCCACCTGGGGACCGACTACGGCCGCATGGGACCAGGCCAGGATGACCTGCGCTGGAAGAAGAGGGGCGCCTCCGGGCAGGTTTGCGCGGATCTTGCCGCCGCCGGATGGACCGGTCTCTGGCACAGTCTGGCCGGCCTTCGGGACGAAGAAGACCGCTACCTCGATTTCAACAAGTGCTACCCATACGTGCGCGACGACTATCAGCCCAAGTGCGTGGGAATGGTCATCCGCGTCCAAGGTAGCGGGACTCTCAGACTGGAGCTCAAGTCGCCCGAAGAGCGCGTTCTCTGGTGGGCCACTCGGGAGCTGGCCACCGGCAACGAGTGGCTGGAGCTGAGTCTTTCATGGCTGCCCTCGGAGCTGCGCAGGGTCAAATCCTTGAGCTGGGTGGCCGAACCCGGCGCACATCTTTGCGTGGGCTCGATCCATCTAGTCATGGAGATGCCGCAGGTCACGCTCGCGGAGAAGGTCTTCCTGGTTTCCTACGCGAAGCTCGCCCGCTCGTACTCCCCGAACACCGGCATGGTGAGAGACTGCGCGCACACACCGGAGGGCCGATCCGACTCTATCGCGGCCAGCGGCCTCTTCTGTCTCGCCACTTGCGCCGCGTGGAAGATGGGCATGGTCAAGCGCTCTTTCGCGGAACAGGTGCTTAGAAAGACGCACGCCACCATCTCCGGCGCACCCAGGGCCATGGGGCTTCTGCCTCAGCACATCCAGAGACACGGCGAGAAGTACAAGATCGTCGCCGGCGGCGAGTACAGCACCATCGCCACCAGCCTTTATTACCACGGCGCGTTCTTGGCCGCCCAGATGATCTGGGACGCCAAGACCCTCGTGGGCCTCATCAAGGCCGTTAGAGAGGTAGAGTTCGATCGCCTCCGCGACCGTCAAGGCTACGTCGGCAAAGGGCTGGCCGGCGACGGGCGGACGCTCCTGGCCCCTTCGTGGCGCGACTGGGGCGGGGAGACGGTCCTGGTGCTCCTGCTCGAGCACATGGCCGCTGGGTCCGAGGCTCAGCTCAGGATGGACAAGACCGGTTCGGTGCCGGGCGGAGTCGGTTACCTCGCCGAGATCCAGAGCCTCTTCTACCCGGACTTTTCGTACGATGTTCCCGATTCTGTGTCCGAGGCGGTCTGGCTAACGGCACGCCGAGACCACTTGGCGGAGCAGAAAGGCTACTTCCCCGGTCGTTGGCCGGGGTCGGCCGCGGCCTCTCTCGGTCTCTATGGACTGTCGGCGGGGCAGGGGGCGCGCGGGGTGGGCCACGTCGCCAACGGTACGCGGCAGCCGGGCAAAGCGGAGCTGATCCACCCGCACTACATACTCATGTCCGGGTCGCTCGAACCGGACCCCGGTGCCTGTTACGACCTCCTCGCAAAGCTGGAAGCGCACGGCCTGATGCCGCCCTGGGGGATGGTGGAGAACTTCAGCAAAGACCTGGAGTATCTGCCCACGCTGGTGTCGCTGAGTGGGGCTTTCGAGTGCATCGCCGCCTACCACCTGTGGACCAGGGCAACGGGCGAGCTCGACGCCATCTACGACTCGGCCGATCATTGCCCGTTGCTGCGGGAGGCGATCCGGGCCTTCTACCCGCCGCGGTCGACCTGGTGAAGTTAGGAGCCCACGCCGGCACGCCCGGCGCAGGCTCCGTTTGCCCGACGCGCGCAGGGCAGTGGCGATCTCGGCTCACTTCCCGTCAAGTCCCCGCCATGTCGTGCTGCTTGACTATAGTCGATGAAACCTGCTTAAATCTGAGATAGGATAGCGCTTGGTAGCACCCTGGGAAGGCGGCGACCAAAGAACGACGCCCAGCATCCGTAGAGAGGCGACGTCAAGGGGGACGCAAGGGGGTACGTCCATGAGCGGGCATTCGCTGGCTTCGGGTTGGCACTACGCCAGAGCGGGCTCTCCCGAGCCTGAGCAGGTCGGTCCCGTATCCTGGGAGGAGGTCTGGGCGTTAGCTCAGTCCGGAGGGCTTACGCGCACCGACCTGGTCTGGCATCAGGCGCTTCCCGGTTGGGTCCCCGTCGATCAGGTTGCCGGACTATTCTCGGCAGCCCAGACTGTACCGGCGGGCCCAG
>MELN01000036.1:39248-52260 GCA_001768675.1 Actinobacteria bacterium RBG_16_64_13
GTGGTAGGGCCGGCCGTCGCCACTTCTGGCTCTTATGGGCCGTCCCACTGGCCGTTCTGATGCTCGCCGGCGCCGGCCTGGCGATCTACTTCACGACATCTGGGCAAGCGGGAATAGACTCGTTTGTCACCGTCAACGGCGTTGAACTAAGAGTACTGACCGTCGAGCTTCCGAAATCCTATGACACCGGCGTTTCCACCATCAGGCCGCAGTCATCCGCCGATACGCTTGTGGCCGTGGGATGTGAGATGAAGGGTGAAGACCTCGACAATCCGATCCGGCCCTCACTCGTCGATGAGAATGGCGGCGATGGTCATCTGGCGCTCACCGAGAAGACCTTCAGCCCGCAGGGGACAGGGGAAGTGACGTGGGTATTCGTGGCCAGCAAATCCGCCAAGTCCTACACTTTGGGCCTGCCCGACGGACAAATGGTGGTGCTGGATTCACTGATATCGAGGTAGAGCCCGGTACTGGCGTCTTTGCGAGGCGATGCGTCGATGCGGTCGAGGAACTCGGCACCTGGGGCGAAAAGCGGAGAGCCCCGCTCGCGCGGGGCTCACTCACAAGTCTGACCGGCGTCCCGGACGGGGGACGCACACTCCGGGGGCCGGATCGACGTCTAGAGGACTATGTCTCCCAGATACAGGCTTGAGGTGGTGCGCACCTCGAGCTCCTGAGTGTCGCAGCTCGGGGCTGAGACCGTGATCTTGAACCACTTGTTCGCCGGCAGGTCCTCGAATTCGAAGTCGCCGAACGCGTCGGTCTGCGTGGTCTTCGTGTGGTCCTCACCCACGAGGGTGACGGTGACGCCCGTGGCGCACTCGTCGGTGTCGCCGAAGACCACCGAGCCGGCCACGAAGTTCTTGGGCAGGCCGATGAAACGCACCTTCTCGCCCAGGCCGTACTCCGGGTGCAGGACCTCGGCGCGGCCCGAGGCCAGTGCCTTGGACACCGGGCTCTCGGGGTCGTCGAGGTCACCGAAGATGAGGGTTCCGGTGGGGCAAGCTTCCACGCACCGGGGCTCTTTCCAACCAGCGTCCAAGAGGTGGGCGCAGAACGTGCATTTTTGACCAACGTTCTCCTGCTCGTTCCAGTAGATCACGCGGTACGGGCACTTGGTGACGATCTCCTGCTGCCCCGCGGCTCTCTGGGGATCGATCATGACGATGCCGTCGGCACGTTTGTACACGCCGCCGTTGGTGCCGCTTGCGCAGGCGGGCGCGTCGCAGTGCATGCAGGGCATGGCGATGTAGTCCTGCTTGACCTTCGGGAACTGGCCGCGTTCTTTCGGCACGATCTTCATCCACGCCTGGCCGGTCATGGGCTGCGGCGCGGTGTAACCGGGGTGGGCCTGCTCGCAGTGCTCGTCCTTGCAGGCCAGGAAGCAGTTGTAACAGCCGTTGCAGCGGGTGACGTCGACGACCATTCCGTATCTAGCCATGCCTCATCCCTCCCACTTGGCCATCTCGACAAGACAGGAGTTCGGCGCCATTCCGGGGACGTTCTTGGACATCATCCGCCCCGGGGTCAACAGATTGACGCAGCCGCCCCTATCGGTGCTGCCGGCCTTGCCCGGTTCGATCGGATCGTACCGGGAGGCCCCTTCGTAGGAGTGCACCACCCCCGGTCTGACCCTCTCGGTGACGTACGCCGCGAGTAGCACCGAAGCCCGGTCGTTGTAGAGCTTGATCACGTCGCCGTGCTTGATGCCTCGGGCCTCCGCGTCCTCAGGATGGATACGGCAGATCTGGTAGTTGTAGCCGTCGATCCACATTCGGTGCTCGGGTATCTCCGACAACCAGGGCACGCGGGTGTCGTGATGGGAGTGGAAGGAGAACCGGGGATGCGGCGAGATGAGTTGCAGCGGGTACTTCTTGAAGAGCTCGGACGTGTGGCCCTCCCAACTGGGGATGTACTTGGGCAGCGGGGCCCGTTCGTCGTCGTCGGGCGTATGCGCAAGCAGGGTTTGAGATACGAACTCCACCTTGCCGCTGGGGGTTGCCAACTCGTGGGCCTTGTCCGTGGCCCGTTTGGGGTTGCTGGTATCGGGCGTGTCGCAGGGCCGGCCTTCGTAGAACCAGCGTAGCGACGGGGTGGGCTTGTAGTTCTCGATCTGGGGGACTACGAAATAGCCCTTTTCCTTGAATTTCTCGAAGTCCATGTACTTGGGCATGTCGGACCAGTCGTACATCTTCTTGATCCACTGGTCCATTGTGTTGCCTTCGGTGAACTCCTGTTTCACTC
The DNA here is from genome assembly GCA_001768675.1 of Actinobacteria bacterium RBG_16_64_13. Classification (GTDB taxonomy): domain Bacteria; phylum Actinomycetota; class Thermoleophilia; order RBG-16-64-13; family RBG-16-64-13; genus RBG-16-64-13. The sequence goes on from MELN01000036.1 coordinate 41,493, forward strand.
CCAGCCGGTCGGCCAGCTCGACGAAGATATCGTAGTCGCTCTTGGATTCACCGACCGGGGCGACGCACTTCTGTTGATAGACGATGACCCGGTGATTGGCGCTGCCGGAGGCATGCAGGGAGTACCCGCCCGAGCTCGCCCACTCGCTGATGTCGTCGCGCTCCAGGTTGGTGCAAGCGGGGAGGATGACGTCGGCCATCCTGGTCTCGGTGCACCACCAGCAGTCCTGGTTGACCACGAACTCCAGCTTGGGGCTCTGGTACATCCGCACCCACTTGCTGGTATCGACCATAGTGGAGAGGAAGGCGCCCCCGTAGCGATAGAACATCTTCACTTCGGAGTGGCCGGGCAGCGGGTAGGTGAACTTGGTGAATTGCTGCTCGATGGAATTGCCGCAGAAGCCCTCTCCCATCCAGGAGATAGGTGGGTTCAGGATGGCGTCGGGCGCCGTCAGGCGGTAAAGCCGCTGCTTGATCGGGTTGACGGCCGGTTTCTCGGCTATCAGATTGAACCCGCCCTGGGCATAACCCGGGAACTCCAGCGTGTGGTTGTACGGCGGCCCATTGGCCGTCCCCCAGATGCTCACGCCGGGTTTGCCCAATCCCTGCATGGCTTGCAGCATGACCATCAGCCTGGCGCTCTCTGTGGCGTAGGCCTGCCTGCACGCCCCGCCTTCTCCGCCCTTGGTGCCGCCGGCCAAGCTGGTTCTGTGGGACGCCCACTCCCTGGCCAGGGCCGTGATGGTCCGGGCCGGAACGTCGCAGATCTCCGCGGCCCACGCGGGCGTCTTGGGAACGCCGTCGTCTTCCCCGAGGACGTATCTCTGGAAGTCCTCGAAACCGACGGTGCGGGCGGCCACGTAGGCCTCATCGTAGGTGCCTTCGGTCATCCAGACGTGGGCGATGGCCAGGGCCATCGCCGCAGTCGTGCCTGGCCGGTAGGCGATCCATTTCTCGCCCACGTGCGCCGCAGTGTAGTTGTGGAACGGGTCGATGAAGATGGTCTTCTTGCCCTGGTCGCGGAGCCAAAGGCGCCAGATGGCCGAGTCGTTCCCGCCGTAGATGCCGTGGGTCGAGTCGGGGTCGTTGCTCCAGGAGATGAGGAGTTCGGTGTCTCGCAGGGCGTCTTCAAGGAGGTCGTAGTGCTCGGGATTGCCCAGTCTCCAATAGAAGCCGTAGGTATGCGTCGCTCCCCAGTGCCAGCCTTCCCAGCTATCGGGGTTATCGAGGATGTCGGTGAACCCTATGAGGTTGAAGAAGCGGGCCCAGGCCGCTGAGCGGTAGCCCAGGTTGCCCCAGTTGTGGTGGGAGCCCGCTCTGGAGGTGATGGCTTCCGGCCCGTACTCGGTGCGGATGCGCTTCATCTCGCCCGCGACGAGGTCCAGAGCTTCGTCCCAGCTGATCCTTACGTAGCCGGACTTGCCACGGTTTTGGGGATTTCGATCCCCTTTGGGATCGAAATCCACCCTCTTCATGGGGTAGAGGATCCGGTCGTCGGAGTACACTCTCGCCCGTTCGGTCAAGGAGAACCCGGCGACGCACGCTTTTCTCGGAGGCGTGTACTCCTTGCCGTCCACCTCGATCGTCCACGAGGCGGCATCGGTGTCGTCAAAGATCAGGGGCCGCACCCGGGTTATCTTGCCGTTCTCGACGTGGACCCGGATGGGGCCACCCGCCGTGCAGTTCACAAAGGTCTGCTCTGCCATACCTTGCCCTTCCTCGAACAAAGTCGTAAACGATGCTGATCTACGCGATCGGTGCTCCGTTTAATAGGGCCATTTCCGTCGTGGCGAAGCCGTGGAGCATGCAGTAGATGTCGCGTAGGTGCTTGCCGAACGGCACGTCGTCGTCGGTAGTGCCGTACCCTCCCATGATGCCGCAGGTGATGTTCACGAAGTTCACTCCGATGTGGTCGACGAACGCTTTGACCAGCATGCCGGATTTGGGGTTGTACTCGTACTTCTCCTTGTACGACCAGGCGGATTGCATGAGGTATGCGTGTGCCGCCTCGTACTGCATCTTCATCTCGGCCAGCTTCATGGCTACGTGCTGATGCCCGATGATGGGTTTGCCGCCCTGTACACGCTGCTTGGCATATTCCAGAGCTTCTTCATACACCGATCGTACGGTCCCGAGGTTGGCCGCTGCGCCGAGAAGCCCAAATGGCGGCGGAACACCCTGCGGAGTCTTCGACCAGTCGAACTGCGGGCCACCCCATTCGCCCTCGGTACCCCAGGCCTCTCCCTCGTTTCCAAGCAGGTACCTGGCCGGGATGCGGCAGTCCTCGAAGATCAGCGAGGCATTGGCGAGGAGCCTTCTGCCCAGCTTGTTATGGAACCGGCCGACCTTGAAGCCAGGCGCGTCGGCGGGCACCAGGAAGCAGCTCAGGCTGGTGGAGACGGGTCCCTTCCTATCCGTACGCGCATAGAGGAAGTAGAGCTTCGCAACACCGCCGCACGAGATGTAGTGCTTCGTGCCGTTGATGACGTATTCGTCGCCCTGTTTCACGGCGTAGGTTTGGATAGAGGCTCCGGGCTCGTCGTACAGGAAATGGGAATCGGTGCCTGCGTCCGGCTCCGACCGGGCCAAGCCCAGCAGGAACGTATCGTCTTCCATGAACTTGGTCAGCCACTCGTCCCGGAGTTCAGGGGTCAGCTCGCCGACCAACCTGGGCGATTCGGTGTAGCAGCCCCTGATGATGGTGGCGAAGCCCTGGTCGGCGGCACCGAGTTCCTCGAGGATGAGCGCGAGCGTCGGGTAGTCAGCCCCCACTCCACCGAACTTCTCGGGAATCGCGGCCGTACGCAGACCCAGGCCCGACGCCTTCTTGAGCAGGTCCCAGGGGACGCAGTCCTTCGGGTCTGTCTTGTGGTCGTAGTCCATAGCCACGGGCTTCACTTCGTTCTGCGCGAAGTCCCGGACCATGTCGCGGATCATCTCCTGCTCTTCAGTCAGTCTGAAGTCCATGCAATCCTTCTCCTTCAGCCGGGTGGTTGCTTCATGATAGTACTCGCGCCAACCCCCGGCACCACTTCCCCCGAACTTTTCATCGGTGGCGCCAAGTATTACAGCGACGTATATCAGTTCGGCCGGTGACGGCGGGTGCCAGCAGGTGGACGCCGGCGTCTAAGCAGGTCTCACGGCGTCTGGGCTTGCTCCGTTCCGCCACGGCCGGAGACCGCCGCTCGGATGTGCACCATGAGCGCGCGCGCCCCCGCGGAGAGGGGCCGGTCTCGTGGGTAGATGATGTTCAGATCCCGGTACAGCGGCTGCTGAAAGGGGATGGCGACAAGGCCTTCCAAGGTCTCGGGGCCCAACAGCGTCTTCGGCATCGGCGCCACACCGAGACCTCTTCGCACCAGGGCTTTTGTCAGCTCCGGGTAGTTCGCCCGGTAGGAGAAGCGGGGCTCGAAGCCGGCGCGGCGCAAGGCATCGGCGATGACGTTGCTGGCGTTCATGGTGCCGCGGGGGAGCAAGATCGACTCGCTGGCGAGCTGGCCCAGGGCGACGGCCGACTCGTTCGCAAGGCGGTGGCCACGGGCGACGACCAAGAGTATCTCTTCCGTAAGCAGGTGCTGGTGGGCGGCGCGGGTGGATCCCCAAGGGGTCATGACGGCGCAGTCGAGTTCACCGCTGATCACGGCCTCCTCCAACTGGGCGTCGTCCTTCTCGATGAGGTCGATGCTCACTCTGGGGTAGGCCGCGAGGAACGACACCAGGGGAGCGGTCAAGAGTGCGGCCATGACGTTCCCGACGGCTCCGAACCGCACCGTGCTCGACCCGGTACCCGCCTGCTCACGTATGAGGGTGATGGCCTCCTCGGTGCGGGTGATGATGGCCTGAGCCAGAGGCAGCAGCAGTTGCCCGCTGGTCGTACATTCCACATGCCGGCCGTAGCGCTCGAAGAGTTGAGTGCCAAGCTCGCTCTCCAGACGGGCGATCTGACGGCTGAGCGTGGGCTGGGTGGAGTGCACGGCTCGCGCGGCTCGGCTGAAGCTGCGGGCCTCCGCAACGGCAACGAAGGTTTTGAAGAGATCGAGTTCCATCTATACGCCATCGTAATACTTTGCCCTCCCCATGAAAAGTTCTGCTATAACTCTTCACTTGTAGGGTCGCCGGACTATCATGTAGTCAACCCGCTGCTCCGGGTGGCGGCGGCCGGGTTTCGTCTTACAAGGGAATGGATGACTGATGAAGATCGCGGTGTGCGTCAAACAGGTGATCGATACAGAGGCTGTGAAGAAGCTCGACCCCGCTTCTTGGCGTCTGGACCGCAGTGTGGCGTGTGTTCTCAATCCGTACGACGAGTACGCGGTGGAGGAAGCTCTGCGGATCAAAGAGGCCCACGAGGGCGAAGTCGTCGCTGTGTGCATGGGGCCTGAGAAAGCAGAAGAGGCCGTCCGCAAGGCACTGGCGATGGGGGTCGACAGTGCGGTTCTGGTGACCGATCCGGCTCTGGCCGGCTCCGATGCCCAGGGCACAGCCTACGTCCTGGCGGAAGCGCTCAGGACTTTCGAGTGGGACCTGGTGCTTTTTGGCGTGAGGTCCACCGACGGGGAGACAGGCTGCGTACCAGCGGCCGTTGCCGAGCAGCTTGGTGTGCCGTTGTTATCCACCCTGGCGAAAGTCGAAGTGCAGGGATCCACTTTGACGGTCCATCGGGAGACCGAGCAGGGCTACGTTGCGTACGAGTGCCCCGCGCCGGCCGTTCTCTCTGTCATCAAGGGGATCAACGAGCCTCGCTACCCGTCGATGAAGGGCATTATGGGCGCCAAGAAGAAGCCGCTGGATGTGAAAGACGCCTCTTCCCTCAATCTAGATGTGTCCCGATTCGGGCAATCCGGCGCCAAGACCCGCGTACTGTCTGGTCGTTCTCCCGAGCCGCGCAAAGCGGGAGTGAAGATCGAGGACGATGGTACTGGCGCCCAGCATATCGCCGATTTCTTGGCGAGCCAAAAGCTCATGTAGGGGAGGAGATAGATAAGTGAGCGATAAGAACGGCATCCTCGTTGTAGCTGAGCCCAAGGACGGGAAGCTCGCCAACGTCACCTTGGAAAGCATCACCCGGGCCAGCGCCCTTGCCGCCACGGCAGGCGGACCGGTGAGCGTGGTCATCATAGCCGCCGACGCCGGCGCGTTGTCGGCCAATGCCGGCCGTTACGGCGCCGACCGCGTCTACGTGGTCGAGACCCCGGAGGCCGCGGTCTTCAGGCCCGGTCTTTTCGTCGACGCGGCGATGGCCGCCATCCGGGCGGCCGACCCGGCTCTGGTCCTGTGCGCAGGCTCGCCCGACGGCCGGGACGTGGCTTCCGGCTGCGCGGCCCGTTTGGGTGCCGGCCTTCTGGTGGACATCACCGGTCTCGAGATCCAGGACGGCCGTTTTGTGGTGACTCACCCCTGTTTCGGGGGCAGCGTGATCGTGGAGAAGGAGGCGACCACCAGCCCGGCTGTCGCCACCGTGCGCCCGAATGTCTTCGCTCGTGAAGAAGCGCCCAGGGATGCGGAAGTCGTGGCGCTGTCGGTCGGATTCAGCCCCAGCAGCCTCTTGACCAAAGTGCTGGAGGTCGTCTGTGAGAACGCGGGTATCGTCAGCCTCGAGGAGGCCTCGGTCATAGTCGCGGGCGGGCGCGGTGTCGGCAGTGCCGAGAACTTCGCTCTCATCCGCGAGTTGGCCGTCGAGTTGGGCGCCGCGGTCGGCGCCAGCCGGGCCATAGTCGACGAGGGATGGGTCCACCATCAATATCAGGTCGGGCAGACAGGCAAGACCGTTTCGCCCCAGCTCTACATCGCCTGCGGCATCTCCGGCGCTATCCAGCACGCGGCCGGCATGCAGACCGCCAAGTGCATCGTGGCCATCAACAGGGACCCGGAGGCGGCCATCTTCAACTTTGCCGACTTCGGCATAGTGGGCGATCTGAACGTGGTGGTGCCTGCGCTGACAACGGAGATCCGCCGGCGCAAAGCGGCGTCGTAGGCCCAGGAGGCTGCAGCAATGACTGAAGCGCGAGACGTCATGGACGTCGATGTCCTGTTTGTCGGCGGCGGCATCGCCTCTTTGAGCAGTGCACTCCATCTGTCCAATCTGATCGCGGCTCATAACCAGAAGGGCGGAGACAAGAAGCTTGGCGAGGTGACGATCGCCATACTCGAGAAGGGGTTCTCCATCGGCGCCCACGGCATCTCGGGCGCGGTAATGGACCCAGGGCCCCTCAAGGAACTCATCCCGGGTTTCCTGGAGAAGGGTGCGCCGCTCGAAGGAGAGGTCAGGAAGGAATCGGTCAATCTCCTCACAAAGAGCGGAAAGATCAAGCTGCCTGTCACGCCTCCTCCCCTGAACAATCATGGGAACTACGTGGTCTCGATGTCCAAGCTGAACCAATGGATGGCCGGACTGGTCGAGAAGAATGGAGTCGACTTGTTCCCGGAATTCGCCGGGGTCGAGGTCCTCTATGACGACGGCAAGGTCATCGGCGTGAGAACCGGTGACAAGGGCGTAGACGCGAACGGCAACAAGAAGCCCAACTACGAACCGGGGACAGACCTTCACGCCAGGGTCACCGTTTTCGGCGAAGGGTCGAGGGGAAGCCTGACCAAAGATGTGATCGCGCAGTTCCACCTTGACGAGGGCAGGAACCCGCCAGGGTTCGAGGTCGGGGTCAAGGAAGTATGGGAACTGCCTGAGGCGCGGGTCGAGCCGGGAGAAGTCATCCACTGGATGGGCTACCCCCTCAAGAGCGACACTTTTGGCGGCGGCTTCATCTACGGCATGAAGAACAACCTGATCTGCGTGGGGCAGCTCACCAGTCTTGACTACTCCGACCCCTACGTCGACCCCCACAGGGAGTTCCAGAGAGTCAAGACGCATCCGTTGGTGGCTGGTCTGCTGAAAGACGGCAAGCTCGTCCAATACGGCGCCAAGACGGCTCCGGTGGGTGGATACTTCTCCATACCCAAGCTTGCCTTCCCCGGAGGCGTGATCATCGGCGACGGGGCCAACCTGTTCAACAGCCAGAAGATCAAGGGCATCGATCTTGCCATGAGGTCCGGGATGCTGGCCGCTCAGACCATCTTTGAGGGCCTTGTCGATGACGATCTCTCCGACGTGAGGCTCGCGGGCTACGCGACGGCCATGGGCGAGAGCGCGGAGATCAAGGGACTCTATAAGGTGCGCAACTTCCATCAAGCCATGACCAGAGGTCTCCACCGGGGCATGGCGACGGCGGGTATGCAGTACCTCCTCGGGGGACAGGTGCTCAGCGAGAGGCTTCCCGCCCACCCCGACCACACCCACATGAAGACAGTCGTGGAGGAGTATGGCACCGCCACTCCTTCGAGCGAGGCGGTGGGGGACATCAAGTACGACAAGCAGCTTACCTTCGACAAGGAAACCGACGTGTACTACTCAGGCGCGACGCATGAAGAGTCACAGCCGTGCCACCTGAAGGTCAAGGACCTTGGCATCTGTTACGGCGAATGCTCCGCGAAGTATCACAACCCCTGCGCGAGATTCTGTCCGGCGAGCGTCTACGAGATGACCGTCGATGAGTCGACCGGGAACAAGACGCTTAAGGTCAACTTCTCCAACTGCGTCCACTGCAAGACGTGTGACGTCAAGGATCCGTTCGAGAATATCCAGTGGGTGCCTCCGGAGGGCGGAGGGGGACCCAAGTACACCCTGATGTAGGTGGAGATCCTGGGGGCACGGCGGACAGGCCGGGCCGGTCCGGGTGCGGGACCACTCAGAAAGTAGAACCGACGGCAACAAGAAGGAGTACTACATGCCAAGACCAGAGGAAGTAGAAGTCGTCAAGGCAATGAAGGCAGCTAAGACCGGCGAGGAGATCCTGGCGTCCTGGGCGAAGCAACGGCCGGGCTACGGCAAGCCGCCGGATGACCCCACCTTGGACTTCTGGGTCGAGCGCAAGGTTGAAATGCTGCACACGTACGCGCAGAACCAGCTGACGCAACTGCTGGACCGCGGCATCCTTGATCCCAAGACCCGCTACCTGCTCCTCGTGGGCCTGTACATGATGAACGGCCACTGGGAGGGCGTGCTGCCTCAGGCGTGCAACGCCAAGGCTGCCGGCGCGAGCGACGAAGAGATCATGGAAGTGGCGTTCTGCGTCTGCTACTCGGTCGGCAAGGCCAAGATGCAGGAAAGCGGCGCGTGCTTGAACAAGGTCTTCAACAGCGAGACGTTCAAGAAGATCGAGAAACTGGACAAGTAGCGCCGACACGCGCCCGGCGCGCGATCGAGCGCCGCGGCCGACCGGTCGCGACACCTGGGCTTCTAGGTGCAGGAACCCCGCCACAAAGCGGGGTTCCTGCATTCTCGGGGCCCGGTTTGCTCAGTTTCGATCCCTCGGGCAAAGGGAAGCAACTACAGTATCGTGAAACGGGGCATTCTCTCCAAGCGTTTGGGTGGAAGACCGGCGTGGGTGCCGATCGCCCTTGGTCTCGGCCTCGTCGGTCTCGTTGGTATGATCGACCGCTTCAGCGGGTTCGAGATCTCTCTTTCCGTCTTCTACCTGGCACCCATCGGACTGGTCACTTGGTACGGGCCGCGTTGGGCCGCCTTCTTGCTCTGCGGGGTCTCTACGTCGGTCTCGATTCTGGCCGACGTCGGTCCCGCCCACACCCACAGCCACTGGCTGATACCGGTGGAGAACGCTGTCGTGGTGCTGGTCTTCTTCCTTGTGACCGCATGGCTGTTGAGCGCTCTGCGGTTCCGTCTGAAGCACGAGGTCACCATGGCGAGGATAGACAGCCTGACCCAGATCCTCAACGCGCGGGCCTTCAACGAGGTCTCCGACGGGCTGCTGCGGATGGCAGACCGCACCCAACGTCCTCTCACCCTAGGGTACATCGATGTCGACAACTTCAAAACCGTCAACGACACGGAAGGCCACTCCGCAGGCGACCTGGTCCTGCAAAAGGTGGCCGAAAGACTGACCCGGAGCATCCGTTCGAGCGATGTGGTGGGCCGCCTGGGCGGCGACGAGTTCGGCGTGCTCATGCCCGAGACCGGTGCCGACGGGGCACATGTGGCGTTCGCCAAGATCATGCAAGACCTGAAGCAGGACGCAGCCGAGCATGGCTGGCCGATCGGGTTCAGCATCGGCGTGGCCGTCTTTCCGAAGGCCCCGGCTACTGTCGACGAGATGGTCAGAATCGCCGACGGTCTGATGTACCGTGCGAAGCAGGCCGGCAAAGACTACGCGCTCTACGAGGAGGAGGACGGATAGGGCGCTCCGATGGCGCGCCCGGGCGCCCCCCGGCGAGGAAGGATTCCCGAAGCCGGGAGAGAATGGATGAGCGGCCGGAAAATCAGTGATCCACAGACTCGGCCCTCCCCAGCGGGGAGGGCCGAGCGCTGTAAACGTCAAGCGGACTGACTACCGCCGCGCCGAGGAACTGCCTACCGTCTTGCCAAGCGGCGAGAGCGCTCCGACCGGGACAGTCTTCTCAAGCAGACCTGGCACCCCACCGCCAAGAGAGCCATCAGCACTATGATGATCACGTTCTCCATTGCCGGCCTCCTCTGGCGGACGTTGTACTCTCACAGCGGAGGAGTTCCACCCGGAGGCCGATAGTCCTACTTTCTGTCGGGCGGGGAAGCCGCCGCCTTCGGCACCAGAGGTATCGGCGCCACACCGGCCAGTTCGCCGATCACGTTGATCAACTGCGTATCGGCCGGAATCACCACTTTGGCGTTCTGGACCAGAGCCCGTTCCACGGCTTCAAGCTTCCGCAGGACCTGAGCATTCCCGATGAAGTACTTCTCGGCGGCTTCGTTCACCAGTTGTATCGCCAGGGCCTGGCCTTCGGCCTCGAGGATCCGCGCCTGCTTGGTGCCCTCGGCCTTCTTGATCTCGGCGCGGCGCTGACCGTCGGCCTGGGTCTCGGTAGCCGTAGCGAAGTCGACGGCCGCGACCTTCTCGTTCTCGGCCTTGACCACCTTGTTCATGGTGATCTGCACGTCCTCAGGCGGATCGATCTCCTTCAACTCGGTGCGCAGGATCTCGATGCCCCAGCTGGCCGTTTCGGAAAGCAGGGTGTGACGCAGCTCCTCATTGATCCTGCCGCGTTCGCTATTGGCCGATTTGAGCGTCAGGGTCCCGATGATGTTGCGGAGAGTGGTGCGGGCCAAGTTGACGATCTGCAGCTTGTAGTTGGCCACGTTGTAGACGGAAGCTTTGACGTTGTCCTCGTCGGCACGGACCTTGAGATACACCTGAGCGTCCACGCGGGCGTTCAGGTTGTCATTGGTGATGATCATCTGCGGCTGAGCTTCGACCAGCATCTCCCGGATGTCCACCCGGAACATGCGCTCGACTAACGGGATGATCCAATGGAAGCCAGGATTCGCGTAGCGGTTGTACTTGCCCAGGCGCTCGGTCAGCCCGCGATGGGTCGGCCGGACGATCCTGATCCCGGCAAAGAACACCACAACGATGACGACCACTACCACGATCACTACGGTGGTCATTGAGAGGCCCCCCTTTTCTTGGGAAACTTGGGTTCTGTGCGCCGGGAGGTGTTCCCGGAGACTCCATGCTAGGGGTTTCGCCGGTCGCCGTCAAAGGTGTCGTACACTGTGGCGAAGGCCATCATGGAAATCAGCCGCTCCCCTGGGACGGTCGCGCCCCAGGGAGCAGAGTGGACGGAGGCGGATTGTGAGCGATCCTTCGGCAGCCGCGCGCAGTTACCGGTTGCCTATCATCGCGCTGCTCCTCATAGCCCTGGTGTGGGGGTACAACTGGGTGGTC
>MELN01000037.1:0-4957 GCA_001768675.1 Actinobacteria bacterium RBG_16_64_13
GGCCGCGAAGGTGCCGGGCTCGAGCAGGGTCTTGATGGTCGCTAGGCCGGCAGTGGTCGCAAGGGGGTTGCCGGAAAGCGTGCCTGCCTGGTAGACAGGACCGGCCGGAGCCACCATCTCCATGATGGCCCTCCTGCCCCCGTAGGCCCCTAAGGGCAGCCCTCCGCCTATCACCTTACCCAAACAGGTCAGATCGGGCTCCAACCCCCAGGCCCCCTGCGCGCCTTCGATCGCAAGCCGGAATCCCGTTATCACCTCGTCCAGTATGAGAAGGGCGCCCGACGTTCGACAGAGCACCTGGATCCCGGCCAGGAAACCCGGGCGGGGCATGATGAAGCCCATGTTCGCCATCAACGGCTCGACAATGACGGCGGCGATCTGCCCTGGGAACGAACTGAAGAGGTCCTCGAGGGTTCCGAGATCGTTGAAGGCACACGTCAGCGTGTCGCCCGTGGCCGCCGCGGTGACCCCAGGCGAATCGGGGAGACCGAATGTGGAGACGCCGCTTCCGGCTTGGACGAGAAAGGCGTCCGCGTGACCGTGATAGCCGCCCGCGAACTTGACGACCTTGTCCCGGCCGGTGAACGCTCGGGCAAGCCGGATGGCGCTCATGGTCGCTTCGGTGCCGCTGTTCACCAACCGTAGCAACTCGATCGAGGGCATCACGTCCGTGATCACCTGGGCAAGTTCCACCTCGAGTGGGGTGGGCGCTCCATAGCTCGTGCCCCGCCGGACTGCCTCCTCAAGAGCCTCGACGACCCGAGGGTGGGCGTGGCCGAGGACCAGAGGGCCCCAGGAAAGGATGTAGTCCACGTACCGGTTACCGTCGACGTCGTAGAGATAGGCTCCTTCTCCCCGCTCTATGAAGCGCGGCGTCCCGCCCACCGCCCCGAAAGCGCGCACCGGGCTGTTGACCCCACCCGGCATCAGCTTCTTCGCCTCTTCCCAGAGCCGTTCCGATTCCGTGATGTTCACAGCGCGCTCCTTTGTAGGCCTTTAAGTTGCTCGACCACCTTGTCAGCCGTTACCTGGGCTTGGTACACACAATCAGGCAGGCCCACCCCCCGGTAAGGGCTCCCGGTGACCCAGATGCCCGATGGGAGCGCCCGTTCAACGGCCTCCACCCGACTCAAGTGTTCGACGTCATACTGTGGGTTGGCCCGCTCCCACCGGTAGACGCGATGAAACAGGGGCTCCTCGGCGACTCCCATGATGCTCCTTAGCTCTTTCTTCACCACGTCCAGAAGTTCGCCGTCGCCCAGTTGCATGCTGCCCGGACTGCGCGAGCCGCCGAAGAAGACCCTCAGCAGCGAGTGCCCTTCGGGAGCGCGGTGATCGAACTTCGTCGAGGACCAGGTGACGGCGTTCAGCGGTCTCTTTTCACTCCGCGGGAGCAGGACTCCGAAACCACCGAGCCGCTCAGCAGACGCATCTCGCTTGTAGGCGAGGGACATAGTGCCCGTGCTGACGTACCGAATCGCGCCCAGTGTGCCGGCGGCCTCCGGGCAGACCGAGGCGAGCAGGCCGGCTGCGTCATAGGCCGGGATGGCAAGAACCACTGCGTCCGCCTGGATCAGTTCGTCGACGGGCCCATCCTTGTCCTCACCAGAGACCTCGAGCACGTAGCCACCCTCAGCACCGGGGCGAAGCGCCCTCACCCCGACTCCCACTCTGAGTCTCGCCTCCAATCGGCGCGTGAGCCCGGCAACGATCTCTTCCGTACCGGCAGCGAACGAAGCGAACATCGAGCTGGGACGGCCCTCCGCGGGGACGCCGGCCCGGGCCTCGGAGCCTGTGGCCCTTCGGGCCTGCGCCTTGCCCGCCAGCATTCCCCGGATGAGGCTTCCACAGGCGAGCTCTGTTTCCCGAAAGCGGGGGAAGGTGGCAAGCAAGCTCTGGCGCCGGGCTTCAGCGTTGTAGATGCCGGACAAGAGGGGCTCGGCGATCTTGTCCAGGGCTTCAGAGCCTAGACGACGGGTCACGAAATCCCCGAGTGTCTCGTCTCCATCACCCTTGCGCGCGGGGATGAACACGTCAAGACCCATGCGCAGTTTGCCGAGCGGCGAGATTAGCGGGGACAGGAGGAAGGGCTTGAACTTGGTTGGAACCAGCAAGAAGACGCCATCCGGCAACGGGACCGGCCTGCCCCTCGAAAGAACGTAGACCTTCCGGGCCGCGTCGTTGGTGCCGAGCAGCCGCTCGGCGAGACCCAGCTCGAGCGCCAGGTCAACAGCCCAGGGCTTTTGGGTAGTCAAGAAGGAGTCGGGACCTCCCTCCACCACGAAACGGCCCTCTTCGTGGTCGACAATGTCGGTGAGGATCCGCCCGCCCCAGCGACCCGCCGACTCGTAGACCGAGCATGCCACGGGGACACCTCGGGCCGCCGCTTGCTTCTCTACGTACCACGCGGTGCTCAGGCCGCTGATCCCTCCGCCGACCACGGCCACATGAAGGGGCCTGGCGGCTTCGCCCACGGCCCCTTCCCTCATGAGCCTTCCTCGAAGTGGTACTGGTGTACGAAATCGACCAGTCGACGGACGTTGTCGGGAGAGGTGTCACGCAAGACCCCGTGCCCCAAGTTGAAGATGTGCCCGGGCCGCCCGCCTGCGCTCTCCAGCACCCCGGCCGCCCGTCTCTCCAGCTCCGGCCAGTCTGCCAGCAAGGCCACCGGGTCGAGGTTGCCCTGGATGGCAACGCCCGGTCCCAGACGCCGCCAAGCCTCCCCCAGATCGATGCGCCAGTCGATCCCGACGACGTCGGCCTCGGACCTCGCGACGAGCTCCAGCAGCCCGTTGGTCCCGGTGGAGAAATAGATGACCGGCACCCCGGCCTGGGAGGCCTCTCTAATGACCGCCCGGTTGTAAGGCAGAGCGAACTCCGCATAGTCCTCCGGGCTGAGGAGACCAGCCCAGGTGTCGAAAAGCTGCAAGGCCTGAGCCCCCGCTCGCGCCTGCGCCCGAAGATAGCCTCCGACGAGAGCGGTGAGCTTGTCCATCAGCTGCCGCCAGAGATCCGGCCGTCCCATCATCAGGCGTTTGGTGATGGTGAAATCCTTGCTGCTGCCGCCTTCCACAGCGTAGCAGGCCAGGGTGAAGGGGGCGCCGCTGAAACCGATGAGAGGAAGGCCGCGGCTTTCAAGCTCCCGCCGGGCGAGCCGGATGGCCTCAAGAGTGAACCAGGTGGCTTCCTCGACGTCCAGCGAGGCCAAACCGAGAACGTCGGCTTCATCTCTGACCGGGTTGTACACGATGGGGCCTTCACCTGCCTCGAAACCCACTTTCAGGCCTAATCCCTCCAGCGGAGGAAGGATGTCGGCAAATATGATCGCGGCGTCCAGGTCGAACGCCTCGATCGGCTGCATGGTCACCTGACAGCTCAGCTCGGGGGCCTTGATCAATTCGAGCATCTCGTACTTCGCGCGGAGCTCCCGGTACTCGCTCATGTAGCGTCCTGCCTGCCTCATGAGCCACACGGGGGTCCGGTCGACCGGCTCGCGCCGGCAGGCCCGCAGAAAGCGCGAACCGTCGGGTCCTGTCATGCCAGCCAACCGGCAGCCTCCTTGGCGAAATAAGTGATGATCATGTCTGCCCCCGCCCGCTTGATGCCGACAAGGCTCTCCAGCGCGCATCTTTGCAGGTCCAGCCAGCCGTTCGCCGCCGCAGCATGGATCATGGAGTACTCACCGCTCACCTGGTAGGCAGCAAGTGGCAGAGTGCAGGCGGCGCGCACCGCCCGGATGACATCCAGGTACGGGAGCGCTGGCTTGACCATCACCATGTCGGCGCCTTCGGCCACGTCCAACTCCACTTCGCGCAGCGCCTGCCGCCAGTTTGCCGGGTCCATCTGGTACTGGGCCCTGTCCCCGAACTGCGGCGGGCTCTCGGCCGCCTCCCGGAAGGGCCCGTAGAAGGCGCTGGCATACTTGGCCGCGTAGCTCACGATCGCGGTGTGTTCCAGCCCCGCCGCGTCCAGGGCGGTCCGGATAGCCCCCACCATGCCATCGATCATCCCTGAAGGCGCGATCGCGTCAGCGCCGGCGGAAGCGTGCACGACCGAAGCACGACCGAGCAAGTCCAAGGTCTGGTCGTTCAGCAGATACCCCTCAGGAAGATCGGCTCTGTAGCCCTGCTCCCCGGGAAGGTTCACCGCCCCGCAGTGACCATGATCCGTGTACTCGCAGAAGCACATGTCCGACATCACAACGAGTCCGGGCAGCTCCTTCTTCAAAGCCCTGGTGGCGGAGGGCACAGGTCCGCCCGGATCAAGATTGCTGCTACCGCAACTGTCTTTGAAGTCCGGGATCCCGAAGAGGATGACCGCGGGCACACCCAGTTCGGCCGCCGCTGCCGCCTCCTCGACCACGGTATCAGGAGACCACTGGAACTGGCCGGGCATCGACACGATCGGTTTCTTGACCCCCGCCCCGGGCCGGACGAAGAGCGGATAGATGAGGTCCGAAGCCAGGAGGTCGGTCTCCCTGACCAAGGCCCGCAGGCCGGGCGAAAAGCGCAGGCGGCGCAGGCGAACCGGACCCGGAGAACCATTGCGCTCGTCGTATGTCTGATCCTTGCTCACTGTACCCGCTCTCCAAGTCGTGTGCTGGTTCGATAATACCGCTCGAGGCTGTCCACCAGACCTAGCATCGTGTGATCTCGGGCTAGCACGTGTACCTCTAATCCTCGCCGCTCGGCCGCGGCCGAGGTGACGGGACCTATGCAGGCGATACACACCCTCTTCAAATCGTTCCAGTCACCGTTCTCGCGTTCGAACCGAAGCGCCATGTTGTCGACGGCCGAAGGGCTCGCGAAAACGACCGCACCTACTCGGCCATCTCGCGCAAGACGAGGCACATCTGCCCCTCCGCTGCCGGGAACAGTCCGGTAGGCTGTAACCGCTTCGACCTCGACGCCGTTCGCTGCAAGAACGCGGACGAGAGTCTCGCGCGCCCGCTCAGCCT
>MELN01000037.1:5085-10099 GCA_001768675.1 Actinobacteria bacterium RBG_16_64_13
GGGGCCAACCGCGGCCACGCGCGCTCCAGCCATCTGCCCCGGCGGGATCCCCAGGTCCCGTAGTCGAGTCTCCACTGCCTCGACCGCGTTCGCACTGGTGAAGACAAGCCAGCCGAAAGTGCCGTCGGCCGCCTGTCTCAGAGCTTCGTCCAGCGGCGAGGGATCGAGAGCCGGAGCTATATCGATGCACGGGTACGACAGAGGATGCGCTAGCCGCGCCTCGAGCAACACATCCAGCTCTTGCGCCTGCTTGGGGCTGCGGGTGTTGACCACCCACACCCCCTCGAGAGACGACCTCTCTTCGTTCTCTGGCGCGTTCATGGGCAAGCTTAACCTGTCGTGCCGGTCAGAAGCTCGGCGGCGCCCTGGGAGAGCGCCTCTGCCGCGAGCCTGAAACCACAGTCGTAGGCCACCTGTCGGCCTCCACCACCCAGTGGGACTTCTTCATTCGCCTCGACGTCCACTCGCTTCGAACCATCCACGGCCACGACCCGCCCTCTGACGCGAAGCCAGCCGTCGTTTCCCAGGCGGGCTCGCGCCGCCACAGGCACCGCGCAGCCCCCTCCCATCCCCTCCAGAAAGGCGCGCTCGGCCGTGGTCTCCAGCTCGGTCGGCTCATGCCTGATGTCTCGCACCAGCCCGAAGCCGTCCGTCTCGTCCCGGCACTGCACCGCAACAGCCCCCTGGCCAGGCGCCGGAAGCATCATATCTTCAGAGATGACCTCTGAAACGACCTCCATCCGGCCGAGTCTTTCCAAAGCGGCCAGAGCCACGACCACAGCGTCGTAGGGCCCCGAGGGGTCCAACGCCTTGCGAAGCCTCGTGCCCGCATTACCGCGAAGGTCGATGATCTGAAGATCCGAACGGGCGTAGAGCAACTGGGCCGCCCGGCGACTACTGCTCGTACCCACCTGGGCCCCGTTCGGAAGAGAGCGAACAGTATGACCGTTCCTACTTACCAGGGCGTCCGCCGAATCCGCGCGCTGGATCACGGCCCCGAGAGCCAGCCCTGGAGAAGCCGCGGTGGGAAGGTCTTTCAAGCTGTGAACAGCCAGGTCGATGGAACGCTCATGCAGCGCCTGTTCGAGCTCGGCAGTGAAGACCCCTTTGCCGCCGATCGCGGGGAGCGGCGTGTCGAGCATCTTATCGCCGGTTGTCGTGATTACGACGATCTCGTAGTCCAGGTCGGGACGGTGCACCGCAAGCAATTGTCGCACGTGTTCGCTTTGCCAGAGCGCGAGGGGCGAGCCTCGCGTCCCGAGACGAACCGATTGGCTCAACCGGCCCTGCCTTCCCCCGTCGATCCGTCACGCCGAGGTGGGCGCTTGTGCTTGAGCCCGAAGAGATCGACGACCGCATCGTAATACACGTCAAAATCCTCGCTTGATGCTCGGGACTTGAGCTGCTTGGTCGGGTGATGCAGGAGCTTGCTGACTATCCGGTTGGCCATGCGCGAGATGACCTCTTCAGCATTCTTGTCGAGACCGTCAAGCTTACGCAGGGCGCCACTGAGCTCGGCGTCGGCGACCGATCTGGCGTGCTCGCGCAACTCCGCGACCAGATTGGTTGCTTCCCGGCCGTGGAGCCAGTCCATCACCACGTCGGTCTCCCGAGCTATGATCTCCTCGACCACCGGCACGGCCGCGAAGCGCCGGCGGAGATTCTGGTCGAGCGTCGCCTCGAGTTTGTCGATGTCGTGAAGCACTATGCCCGGGAGCGACCCGACAGACAGATCGACGTCCCGAGGAACGGCTATGTCGACGATTACCAAAGGAACTCCCTGCCGCTGCTGAAGAACGGGTTCCACGTCCTCCGCATAGATCACGGGGTGAGGGGACCCCGTGGCGGTGATCACCGCGTCAGCGTCCGCCAGAGCCGAAGCCAACTCCCCCCATGGTCGAGCCTGACAACCGTAGCTGAGGGCGAGGGTCTGGGCGCTAGAGAAAGTGCGATTGATGCAGGACACCCTACCGGCGCCATGCTTGTGCAACGCTTGAACCGCGAGCTCAGCAGTCTCTCCTGCCCCCACCACCAGGATGCTCCGGGCTGAAAGATCCCCCAGTTCCTTCTTGAGCAAGACGACCGCAGCATGACTGATAGAGGTAGTCCCTCTGCTTATCTCGGTCTCCGACCGCGCCCTTTTGCCAGCGTGGGCAGCGCGGGTGAAGACGTAGGTGAGCAAGGGACCAGATGTCCCCTTCGAACTGGCCGAGGCGAACGCCTGAGAGACTTGACCCAAGATCTGGGTCTCCCCCAGCAACTGAGAGTCCAGACCACAGGCAACACGGAGCAGATGCCCGACTGCGTCTTCATCTTCTTTGTGATAGATGTGGGGCTCGAGCTCATCCTGCGCCACATCGCCCAACTCCGCCAGCCGTCCCACGATGAGTCCGCGAGGGTTCCCATTTGTGCCGTGGGAAACCCCGTAGACCTCGAGACGATTACAGGTCGAGAGGAGGGCCGATTCCCGGAAGCCGGGTCCCCACCAGGGAGATGGAACCGGCGTCGCGTCGCCGACGCAGCTGGATGGGTCCAGCACCTTGGAGAGGCGTTCCCTCAAGGCCACTGGAGCTGTACGTTGGCTCAACCCCACCAATACTATGGTCAAATCTATTCCCCGCCTTGGAATTTGGAGCCCACCGGAAGAAGGCCAGAACGACCGCCCGGCTGATAGGCACAAAACGGCTCTTCAGCGAGGTAGTCGCCGGTGCTGCCATAGGCCCGCGCCCGACATCCTCCACACACCTTATCAAACCCGCAGTGCCCGCACTTGCCTTTGAGCCGGCCTAGGTCCCGCAAATCGGCGAAGAACTCGCTTGTCTGCCATATTTCAGAGAGAGCGGTGCGCCGCAGATCGCCCGCTTCGATCGGCATGTATCCACAGCCATAGACCTTGCCCGAATTCGAGACGAAACAGACCCCGGTGCCTGCCAAGCATCCTCGCGTGGCAGCGTGGAGCGCTCCTCGCTCTGAGCCGGTGACGCCGTGGCCCGGGTGGCCGACCCGCGAGCCAGGAGAGGAACCGTCGAGATCGGCATGCGCCGCCTGTTGCTGTCGAACCACCCGGAAGTAGTGAGGAGCACATGTAGCCCTGAGCTGCAGGTCCAGTTCCCGGCGCTCCGTCTCATAGAGCCAGCTCAACGTCTCTTCATAGGCGTCCGCCCGGAGTGTCTGCTCCTCAGCGATCTCCATGCCGCAGCCGACCGGGACCAGGAGAAACAGGTGCAGCGCCACCGCCCCCAGGTTCTTCGCGAGGCTCACCATCTCGTCCAGCTGGTCCGCATTGTGCCTGGCAACGGTCACGTTTATCTGAATGGGCACACCTTCGGCCCGGAGCGCCTGGACGCCGGCCACAGCCGATCGGAACGATCCCGGCAGCCGGCGAAAGGCATCGTGCGTAGGCTCATCCGCTCCATCCAAGGAGATGCTGACTCTATGGACGCCGCTCTCCCGGATACGTTTGGCCAAACTCTGGTCGATCAGGGTCCCGTTGGTCGCCAAGGCAACCACGAGCCCCTTTTCGTTGGCGTACTTCAAGAGGTGGAAGATGTCAGGCCTCAGCAAAGGCTCTCCGCCGGAGAGCACCAGTATGGTGCGTCCCCAGCCCGAGAGCTCGTCGATCAGACTCTCGGCCTCCTCGGAGGATAGCTCGTCGGGAGAAATCTTGTCGGCCACCTCGGTTCGACGACAGTGGGAGCAAACGAGATTGCAGGCGGCAGTGGTCTCCCAGAATACGAGGCGCGGCCAGGGATGAGCAAGGTTCTCCGGCAAGGTGTTCATCCCCTCCACTGTTCCACAAGCAGGGCCAGGCTATCGATGAGTGCGGAGCCGTCGTTGAGAAGCGGAGTTCGGGTGACGGCGACGCCGAGATCCCCGGCCTTCTGTTTCACAACGACGTCCAAGTCATATAGGATCTCCACCTGATCGGCCACGAAACCAAACGGGCAGAGCACCACCTGGCGAGTACCCCGCTCAGACAGTTCAAGGATCAGCTCGTCTACAGACGGGCCCAGCCAATCCTGACCGGGACCGCTCGCACTCTGATAAGCGACCGTCCACTCTTCCTGAGGCAATCCAAGCCTTGCGGCCACGCGGTCGGCCGTCTCCCACAGCTGCAGCTCGTACGGATCGCCCGCGACCAGCGCAGCTTTGGGAAGACTGTGGGCGCAAAAGATGACGTGGGTCTGGGCTCCAGGCTCATCCCGGAGTTCCTTCCGCGAGGCGACTATGGAATCGGCCAGGCCGTCGACATAGGGAGGCAACGTGTGCCAGCTATCGATGAAATCGAAAGCCAAGCCCCGTTCGTCCGCTGCCAAGGTAGTCCGGCGATGGTACCGTCCGACGCTGCATTCGCTGAAATGAGGGACGAGGCAAATCACGAGAGCCCTCGAGACCCCATCAAGGACCATCTGGGAAATGGCATCCTCCAGAAAGGGGTGCCAATGGAGCATGCCGACGTGCACTGGAAGCTTGCATGCTTCCTCGAGCTTCCTCGCTGAACGGCCGGTGATATCCGGTAGCGGGGAAGCCCCCCCGATGAAACGGTACCTCTCCCGCACCTCATCCACCAGTCTTTCCGGACATGGCCGGCCTCCCCGAACCCTGTCGAGAAAGGCCGGTACGTCTTCAAGAGAACTGGGGCCGCCGTGAGCGAGCAATAAGACTCCAAGCATTGTCCCTATATTCACCAGCTTCAACGCATTTGGCGCGCCGACATGCCCCGCAACTGTGCCACCGGCCGGCATCGCATCTTCGGCGCCCCGATCGAAAGATGGCCCCGCGATGCCCTCCACCGAGGTCGGAGATCGCAGTTATAACCAGACAATGGGCCCCGGCTGAAGCCCGTGGCTCAACAATGGCCTAGTTTACCGAGTTTGGCACCTGAAACCAAGACCATGATGATTATGTTAACTAGGTTTTTGCGGCCGGCGACCGGCGGCTTTGATACCATGAACGCCGTTCGATCGACAGAATCAGGAACGATTGGAGGTCACGCGGTTGGTGCGTGTCATTG
>MELN01000037.1:10130-11441 GCA_001768675.1 Actinobacteria bacterium RBG_16_64_13
GCCCTTCGGCTTCTACCGCGCCTACACGCGCAAGCTGTCGCTACGCTGGTTTCTCGCGATCCACCTACCGGTGCCCTTGATCTTCCTGGCCCGGTTCGAATCGCATCTCTCCTACGCCTTCATCCCCTTCACGAGTCTGGCTTTTGCCACGGGCCAGCTTCTTGGAGGCAAAGCCGGCCGCTGGTGGATCAAACGGCGCCAGATGGCACGCGCCACTGACGAGCAGAAAGCCCCTCTCACGTAGGCCGATGACGATGAGAACGGTCCTGCGGCGCCGAGCGATCCCTCGAATAGCTGAGACCCTACCCGGACTCAAGGCTGAAGCGGCTCAATAGTCCGGTACTCTTTGAACAGACCGGTGACCGCGGTACCCACCGCCGAGGTGGTCTCCTCGGTGATTTGAAGCCGTCCTTGTCCGTCGTAGGCACGGACCGCCAGCCAGTGGGTCCCTTCGGCAAAGGGCCAATCGTAGCGCCAGATCACCCAGGTCAGCTCGGAGAGCGGCTCCCGCAACTCGGCGGCCTGCCAGGGAGCGTCGTCTATTTGGATCTCGACCTTGGAGACGCCCTTCGCTCCGGCGTGGGCCATGCCCCCGATGGGGATGTAGGTCTGTCCGTCACGCGTGACGAGCGAATTGGTCGCCACCGTGTCGATCACCGAGGTGGTCTTGATCTCGGCCCTCTCCTCCCAATTGCGCGTGACCCAGTAGCCCGGCATCGAGTCCGCGGTCAGCGTGATGCCGGTGATCCACTTGGGCTGCTTCATCCCGTACCGGTCGGGTATGCAGATGCGCAGCGGAAAGCCATGCTTGGCCGGGAGCGGCTGCCCGTCCCAGGCGTAGGTGAGCATGATCCGGGGATCGCTGTTGACAAGCTCGAGGTCCACCTCCTCGTCGTAGCCGTCGGCCGATGTGACGCGCGCGTAGCGAGCGTCGGCCGTGGGACCAGCCCGTGCGAGCACATCGCGGAAGGGGACGCCTGTCCAGAGCGTGGTCCCGATGAACGGACCCCCCAGCATGTTGGAGATGCACGACAGGGTCACGAACTGATCCACCTCTGTGTGGCCCGACTTGATCTGGTCGAGCGTCAGCGATAGGGGCGTCTTGACCAAACCGTCCACAGTCAGCCGCCACGTAGCCTCGTCGAGGTGTGGCGGACTCAGGTTGATATCAACCGTGTAGTGGTTTGCGACGGGTGTGTATTCCAGCCGGGTCCCGGGGACCGGCTGCACTTTCGAGTCCGCGTTGGGGAATGAGATGGGCGCCGTGTCCGGCCCGTGCGCTCCCGGTGTGACCTGGGCCCGCAGCCCCGC
>MELN01000037.1:11453-22189 GCA_001768675.1 Actinobacteria bacterium RBG_16_64_13
CCCGACCACGATGATGGTGGCAGCCAGACCGCCCATCTGGATGATAAAGCGCCTCCTGCTGATCGCGTGCGCCTCCGCCGGCTTCCCTGCCGCGGCGCCCTGCACGGGCGCCGCGGCGGCGGGGAACGTCGCCACGTACAGACGGGCGATGCCCCAACCCCAGAGAAGGAACAAGCCGAGAATCCAGATCACGAACCCTATCTTGCCGGCAACGCTCACCGGAACGCCTTGGCTCATGGTGATCACCAAGGAGAACAGGCCCACGGCAGCGCCCACCGTCAACCCGTGTCGCCTGATCCTAGAACCGTCCGCGGTGCGCACCAGGACGAAGAAGAGAAGCCCGATGACCAGGCCGGCAAAGAAGAGAGAGGCGACGGCGAGGACCTGCTCGGCGGTCTTGGCCGTGTTCTTGATGTCGAAGCCCAGCCCGTCCAGCATTCGGAGCGTGAGGTTCAGTCCGAAGGTCACCACGCGACCGGGGAGGACGCGGATGAGCCACTCGAATACCGCGAATGGCACAAACGGGATCTTGGCGAACGAGCCCAGCGCGAGAATGCCCAAGAGCGGGGTCGTGAGTAGGGCCCCTACTGCCAGCCCCGTACCAGCTCGTGCGATGCCGCGGTGTACCATGGTCACAAAGTTCCCCGGAGCAGACGGTTGTATGCCGGCTCCGAGCCCTCAGGCGAGTGTCCGGTATATTGGTGCTGGCGGCACGACCATGTCATGACCTCGATCATGCTTCGCGGCAGTCAGCATAGCCTTCCGCAGGGAGACTCACGAATGCAATACAGATCCATGCCCAACTCCGGTGAGCAACTCTCAGCTCTCGGCTTCGGCTGCATGCGCCTGCCCACCCGCGTAGGCGGACAAGTCTCAAGCTTGATAGACAAGGATGCCGCTTTGAGGCAGATCACGCTGGCGATCGATGGCGGCGTGAACTACCTGGACACCGCGGCCACCTACCACCTGGGCGCCTCGGAGACGTTCCTCGGCAAGTACGTCCTGAGCGACGGCTACCGGGACAAGGTCAACATAGCCACCAAACTCCCCTGCATGGCCGTCAGGAAGAAGGAAGCCATCCGGGAGGCTTTCCGCAAGCAACTTGAGAAGCTTCGGGTCGATGTGATCGACTACTATCTTCTTCACTCCCTCGACGGCGGGCTTTGGGACCGGATGGTCTCGTTCGAGGTCATGGACTTCATGGACTCCATCAGAGCCAGCGGGGAGATCCGCAAGATGGGTTTCTCCTTTCACGGCCGGAAGGACGACTTCGTCCGGATCGCCGACGCGTACGACTGGGACTTCGTCCAGGTGCAGTTCAACATGGTCGACGAGCAGTTCCAGGCAGGGATCGAGGGTATCCGGCACGCCCACGGCAAGGGCATGGGCGTGATCGTTATGGAGCCCCTGCGGGGCGGCTCCCTTGTGGGAAAGATCCCCGCCGAGGTCCAGAAGATCTATGACACGGCCGAGATCAAGAGATCGCCGGTCGATTGGGCATTGCGCTGGATCCTCAATCATCCGGAAGTCACGCTGGTACTGTCGGGCATGAACCAGGACGAACACATTCGGCAGAATCTCCAGATCGTCTCCGATGCGTTGCCGGGCGGCATGTCCGCGCGGGAGCAGCAGATAGTCGCTCGGGTACGCGACGCTTACGACCAGCTTCTCCAGGTGAGATGCACGGCCTGCGCCTACTGTATGCCATGCCCGGCCGGCATCGATATCCCCGCTGCGCTCAAGAATCTGAACAACTACCATATGTTCTCCAGATGGGGAGCTCGGATAGGCCACGCCATGCACCTGGGGGTACAGACGCAAGACGGCAGGCCTCACTGGACCACTGATTGCACCGATTGCGGGAAGTGCGAGGAGAAGTGTCCGCAGAACGTCCCCGTGCGGAGCGTGTTCAAACAGGTGCAGAAAGATCTTGAGGGTCCTCTGGTCAAGGCCATCGCGGCCGGCGGCAGGGCTGCCCTTAACAGAGGGGAAAAGCGCGAAGAGGGCGACTCCTAGTTTGAGCAGCCAGACAGTCACACAGAAAGACTCGATCCGTCGCACTGAGCGACTCCGACGGCGCAGCCGCACGAGGATCCTGCTTGGAGTAGGGTCGCTGCTGGCCATCGTCACGGTGACGCTCGTCATCGAGTCGGGGCTCAACTACGAAAAAGTGCATTCCGGAGTGAGCGTCTCCGGTATCGACCTGGGCGGGCTCAGCGAGGACGAAGCTACCTCGGTCCTCGAGCGACACGTCGAGGAGGCTCAAGCCAGCCCTGTCAGACTCACCGGCGGCGGAAAGGCTTGGGACGTCATGGCCGCCGAGGTCGGTACGGAGATCGACGTGACCGGCGCCGTGGCGGCCGCGATGAACGTGACCCGCGAGGGTAATCTCATCGTCGACCTCGGCCGGCGGTGGAAGCTCTATTTCGGGGGCACCGACCTTTCCCTCAAGGGCACGATCGACAGCGCGGAGATGGACTCGCTTCTAGCAAGGGTCGCCCAGGAGCTCGACGTCGCGCCCGTGGATGCCGGATTGGCCATCGAGGGCACCGAGATCAAGGTCATCGACGGTCAGAACGGCCTAGTAGTCGACCAGGGCACCCTGAGGGAGCAACTGACCTTGCTGATCCTTTCGCTTCACTCGACGGAGCTCTCGATCCCCTTGGTGGTCAAGGAGCCCGAGGTCCAGGCTGAGGACCATCAGGCCGCGTTGGACCAGGCAAGCACCATGATCAGCTCCCCGGTGAAGCTGACGACCGGGGAAGACTCCTGGACCTTCACCCCGGCCGAAATAGCCGGGTACATGGAGTTCACGTCGGAAGACAGGAACGGCACCTCGACGCTGGTCCCCCTCCTCTCCGCCTCCAAGATGAGCTCGTTCTTCGCGGGAGTCGCCGACCTAGTGGCCAAAGAGCCGGTAGACGCTTCCTTCGGCAGCGACGGGAACAAGGCGTGGGTGATCCCGGGCGAACCGGGTGAGAAGCTCGATGCGGAAGCCACCGCGGAGGCTTTGACCGCCGCGGCGCTGAAGGCTGTCGGCCGTACCGCCGAGATCGTGGTGATGGAGTCCGAAGCCGACTTCACTACCCAGGAAGCCGAGGCGATGGGCATCCAGGACAAGCTGGGAGACTACGAGACCGAGCCTTACTCTGGCAGCTCGAATCGCCAGGTGAACGTGCGCATAACCACCCAGTACGCAGAAGACGTGCTGCTGGCACCAGGCGAGGAATACGACTTTGACGAACGGGTCGGGCCACGCACCCCCGAGCGCGGGTACAGGCTGGCCCCCGGCATAGTCGGGGAGGGCGTCATGAAGGACGTGTATGGAGGTGGCATCTGCCAAGTCTCTACTACTCTCTTCAACGCGGTCTTTGAGGCGGGACTCGAGATCGTCGAGCGGCACAACCACAGCCTCTATATCAGCCACTATCCGGACGGCCGCGACGCGACGGTGGCCGGCCAAGGCAGGAACTTGAGGTTCAAGAACGACACCGACCACTACATCTGGATCCGCGGGACATCGGACGGTGTACATACGCGATTCGCCATCTACGGCACTGATGACGGCCGTGAGGTCAAGATCACCTTCGGCGGCTTCTCTTGGGGAGCGGCGCGCGCCGTGGAGACCATCATCAATCGGTCATTGGGACCCGGCGAGAGCCACGAAATAAGGTCGGGCCAGTCGGGCAGATCGTGCAGCGTGACGCGCACCGTCACCATGCCGGACGGCAGCGTGCTTCACGGCGGCCCGGAGGTCTTGAAGAGCTACTATCCTATGATATCGAAGCTCACCGAGGTGGGCGCCACAACAACGACCACCACCGGGGGTCCGACCACCACCACGACCGAGTTCGACCTGCCCACCGACATCACAGCGCCGCCCAGATGAGCTCGACGCCGTCGTAGCCCAGTAGCTGAGCCGGAGGTCTTCTCATGGTCGAGTTCATTGTGGTCCCCCGGCGGACCGCCCTCATCAACGTAGACCTGCAGACATGCTTCGTCCGGGAGTCGCCCATCTGCGCTCCCGACGGGCCCGCCGTTTTGGAGCGGCTCAACCGGCTTGGCGCCGCCTGCCGCCATGCCGGCATTGCCGTCATCCATACCCGGTTCGTCCTGCAGCCTGACGGCTCCAACCTCGGACTGCTGGGGGAGACCTCTCCTCCCGCTCGAGCGGGCATCCTCAACGAAGACGCCCTGTCCGCCCAGCTCGATAGCGGGCTTGTCGTCCAAAAGGGAGACGTCATCCTCGACAAGCCCAGATTCGGTGCCTTCTTCGGCACCGACCTCGAAGAGACCTTGCGCAGGCGCGGAATCGACACCCTCATCATCGGCGGTATCGCCACCAACATCTGCTGTGAGACCACGGCCCGCGAGGCAATGCAGAAAGAATTCCGCGTCTTCTTCTTGAGTGACGGTACGGCGACGTCGGGCATCGGTGGCGTTTCGGCGTCCGAACTCCAGCGGGCCACTCTCGCGACGCTGGGTTCGCTGTTCGCCCACGTCCTCACCGTTGAGGAGATGACCGCAATGATCGATCCCGCGTGCGGAGCAGATGTGGGGCCTGCTTGACTTGCGCCGCCACGCTCACTACAGTCAGTGAAATGTATCTCGGGAGGGAGGGCCAATGATACGCCATGTGCTGTGCCGGAGCCGGTGGCTCGCGTTCTTGCTTGCGCTTGTCGCGCTCATGCTTGCGGGCATGGCCTGCGGAGACAACGGGTCGCCGGGGACCACGGGGCTGCCGACAACCGCCGAACCGACCACGGCACCGCCGACCACCGGTCCGGCTGTGCCGGGAAGCATCACTGCCACCGTGTCGTCGGTCAAGGGCCAGAACGGGAGCACGCTGTCGATCGGCGTCTACGACTTCGACTGGTCGCCGGGAGCGCCGAACACCTTCGTCGGGCTGATCTATGCACCCATCACAAGCGACGACTTCTCGTCCTCGGTGGTGGTCACGGGGGTCGGGGCGGATGGGAGCCCCACCAAGGACCCAGCCATCCTCCAGCCGGGCACGTACAGTGTGGTGTTCTTCGTCGTTCCGCCTGGCTCGCCACCCAAGATCTTCAGCGAGGTCCGAGCGATCGTGGCCGGCGATATCACCGTGAGCGCGCCTGCCTGGGGTAGCTGGTAGGCGCTCTATCTCCGGATCACGCGCAGCGCGAGTCTCTTCGAGCGGTCCCAGATTTCCAGCAACCCGCCCGGGAGAAGAAGGACGATAACGACGAACAAGGCGCCGAAGATGACCTGATGGACGTCGGTAAGGTTCGCCGCTAGTCGTTCGCGCACCACGACGAAGAATATGCCCCCGATCACCGGACCGGAGACGGTGCCCAATCCGCCGATATAGGCGATCATCAAGGCCTCGAACGTGAAGGTGGGAAAGAAGGGGGCCTCGGGGTAGTAGCTGATCTGTTTGAAGGCGAACACCCCGCCAGCCAGACCCATGAAGACGGCACTCAAGCCAAGAGCCAGCAATTTGTGCCGGAGCACGTGGACCCCTGTCGCCTGGGCGGCTTCTTCGTCCTCGCGCACACCCAGGATGCCCAGACTCCACCGGGAGCGCAAGAGCATGTAGGCCGCCCCGGTCGTCGCTATCGCCAACCCCAATGCCAGCCAGTAGCGCGAAGGTAGGTTGTACTCGGCGATCATCGAGCCGGGCATGGTAGAGATATAGGGTTGGTTCTGAGCGATCGTGATCCTCAGCACCTCTGCTACGGCCAGGGTACCGATGGCGAAATAGGCCCCCCGCAGCCGGAAGGTCGGCGCACCGATGATCATGGCGAAGGTGGCCGCCGCGACTCCGCCCACGATCAACGCTAGGAAAAAGGGAGTGCCATGGAACCACAAGACGCGTGTGATGATCGCCCCGATGCCGAAGAACGCGGCATGACCGAGACTGGTCTGGCCGGCAAAGCCACCGAGCATGTTCCAGCTCTGCCCCATCGCGATACCGAGACACATGAGGAAGAACAGGTTCCATACGTTGTCTTTGGCCACCTGTTGGGGAAACACGACCGCGAAGGCAAGCAGGACGGCGATCGCTCCGGGGGTGAGCCAGCGCCGCGAAGGCTTGAATGAAGGCAGCTGTCGAGAAGTCGTCTTCATCATTTCCTCACGAACAGACCCTGCGGGCGTACGATCAACACAAACAGGAAGATGACCAAGCCGGCCACTTCCTTATAGGTCTGGGCAAGATACGCTCCGGCCATGGCCTCGACGACCCCCAACAGGAGCCCCGCAGGCAGAGCGCCCAGGATACTGCCGGTGCCGGCCAGCACGATCACGATCATCGCCTTGAGAGTCCACGTCATGCCGATGCTTGGGGCAAGGGAATACGTGAAGGTTACGAACTGTCCTGCGATGGCGGCGAGAGCAGCCCCAAGAGCGAAGGTCATCATATACACGCGTCCGATGTTTATCCCGGCCAGTTCGGCGGATTCGTAGTCCTCCGCGGTCGCAAGGATGGCTTTGCCGGGATATGTCTTGCGCAAGAAGAAGTGAAGCGCGAGGGTGACGATCAGCACTATGCCCAGGGTGGCCAACCGCGTCCAAGGCAGAAGCACCCCGTAGATGTTGAGGCCCTCCCCGGCATACGAGACCTGCACCGAACGCTCGTCGCCCGTGAAAAGCGCCTGAGCCAGGTTCTGGAGAACGAGTCCCAGGCCGAAACTCACCAGGAGGGAGTTCTTGATCTTCTCCTCTCCCAGTTGACGGACGATGTGCCGGTAGACGATACGGTCAAGGATCAGACCCACGATGAATATCGCGGGGATGACGATGATGAGGGACAAGAACGGGTCCCATCCGAGCGTGCTAAAGGCCCAGAAACCGACGTAGCCGCCGAGCATGACCAGCTCGCCGTGCGCGATGTTGAGGATCTTGAGCACTCCGAAGACCAAGGCCAGCCCCATCGCGGCGATGCCGTAGATCGCACCCGCGAAGATGCCGAACACGAGCGTCTGCATGAAGGATTGCATCGGTCTACTCTTCCGGGGCCGGGCAGATGCCCAGATAGGCTTGCTGTACTCGGTCGTCGCGCAGAAGCTCGTCTCCGAGACCCGTGCCGACGATCCTTCCCTGCTCGAGGATGTAAGCACGGTGGGCAAGTTCGAGCGCCTGCCGCGCGTTCTGTTCGACCAAGAAGATGGTGACCCCCTGCTGGTTCATTTGTCTTACGGTCTCGAAGATGTTCTCAACGACAAGAGGCCCCAGCCCAAGAGACGGCTCGTCGAGCATGAGGAGCTTCGGCACCCCCATGAGCGCACGCCCGACGGCGAGCATCTGCTGTTGCCCACCGCTCATGGTGTTGGCGCGCTGAGTCCTCCGCTCAGCCAAGAGGGGGAAAAGCTCGAATACGAGTTCAAGCGTGTTGGCCCGCACTTCCCTGGCCCGCTTGGAATACGCTCCTAGCTCCAGGTTGTCCATTACGGTCAACCCGCCGAAGAGCCGCCGACCCTCGGGGACCATGATCACACCTTGCTCGACGATCCGATGGGCTGGGAGGGCGTGCAGGGCTTTGTCCCGCAACAGGACGGTGCCGGACTTCAGCGGGTGAAGGCCGGCGATTGCGCGCATCAGAGTCGTCTTGCCCGCCCCGTTCGGCCCGATGAGCGCGACGATCTCGCCTTGGCCGACCTCCAGTGACACGTCCCACAAGGCCTGGATGTCTCCATGAGCGACGTTGATGGCATCTACGTTGAGGAAGTCAGGCATGCAAGGACCTCCCCAAGTAGGCGTCGATGACGCTCTCGTTGCAGGCGATCTCCGCCGGTGTGCCTTCGGCGATCAGTTCCCCCGCACTCAAGACTACGATCTGATCTGCGATCCCAAAGACGGCCTTGACCAAGTGCTCGACCATGATGATGGTGATCCCCATGTCCCGAATGCTCTGGATCAACGCCATGGAGGTCAAGACTTCCGAGGGGTTCAACCCGGCAAGCAGCTCATCCAGCAGGAGCAATTTAGGCTTGGCAGCCAGCGCCCGCGCCAGTTCGAGGCGCTTGCGGTCTACCAGGGTAAGGCTCTTGGCTTTTTCGGACGCCCGTGCGGCCAATCCAACCATCTCAAGGGTCTCGTACGACGCTTTTTCCGCTTTGCTCCTGTTCCTTATCGGGTCGCGTCCGTACACCCTGCCGATGGCCGCGTTGTCCAAGACCGAAAGTTCTGGGAGAGGCCGCACCAATTGGAACGTGCGCGCGATGCCCATCCAACAGCGGGCATGCGGCGCAACGGAGGTGATGTCCTTGCCATCGAAGAAGATCTTGCCCTCGGTTGGAGGGTAGACCCCTGTAATGAGGTTGAACAACGTGGTCTTGCCTGCGCCGTTGGGGCCGATCAGCCCAAGAATCTTGCCTTCCTCCAGCCTCGTCGAGACGGAGTTGACGGCTTTCAGGCCTTTGAACGCCTTCGAGACGCCTTCAAGATTCAGCAGCAAGCTCGTCCCCCAGTGTGAGTGTTCGTGCGATCAGACGCCCGGTTGTGAGGGCTCCCGGGGGTCAAGCCCGCGGCTTGACCCCCGGAGAACTACCTCAAACTATCAGACTATCGGTTACTGTCGGTCCTTCCAGGGAACCGCCGGGTAGATGGGCGGGACAAGCGCAACGTCCGCTGGAAACACAAGCGCCTGCTTGCCGCCCTGCCACTGGTTGACCGGGCACCCAACACTCGAGGTGCCGTCCGGCTTGAACTGCACATTGCCGACCAGGGTGTCCAGATTCGTCGCGGCGATCGCGTCGCGGATCGCGTCACGATCCAGGCTTGCCGCGCGGGTGATGGCGTCGACGAGGATCTGAACGCACGAGTAAGCCGGGCCGGTCAGGGCCGCGGCGGGTTTGCCGTACTTTTCCTTGTATGCCGCGGCCATTTCTTTCACGCCCGCGTACGGAAGGCCGTTGTTCCAGCCAGGCAGCAAGAAGACCCCGTCGCTGTCTTTGCCCAGGTTCTCACCGAAGGTCGGCGGGTCCGGGGCGCGGATGAGGAGGTAGACGCTGGCATTCCAGTCCAGCTCCTTGATCTGTTTCATCATGGCCAGTCCGTCCGGACCGCTGGGGAGAGCCAGCAGGACTTCAGCGTTGGCGTCTTTGGCGGGCACGATGAGCGCAGAGAAGTCAGTCGTGCCTGGGGCGTACTCGTAGGCCGTGACCGTGTAGCCGCCACGTGTGGTGGCTTGTTCAGTCCACAGTCTGGTCAGCTCCGCACCCCAGTCGGTCTTCTCCGCGAAGACGACTATCTTCGAGGGCTTCGGGGCGAAGGAATCCAACAGATCGAAGATGGTTTCCGCCATGTCCTGGGATTTCGGGAAGGGAGAGAAGACGTACTTGTATCCCTGATCCATCACCCCCGTGTACAAAGCGAACGCGATGCCGACATACGCGATCTTGTTCTTCTCGGCGATGCCAGCCGCGGCAGCGTGCAGGTCACTTCCCGCGCCGCCCAAGTATGCCACCACTCCATTCGAGCTGTGAGTCTCGAGCTGCTGGACGGTCTTGGTCGCGTCCGACTCGTCGTCGAGGATGCTCAGTTCGAGCGGGACCTTGGTGCCGCCCACGTCTACGCCACCGGCGGCGTTGATCTCGGCGACCGCAAGTTCATATCCGTTCTTGACCTGTTCGCCCAGACCGGAATACTTCCCAGTGAGCGGAATGACCGCACCGACCTTGATCGTAGCCGGAAGTGGTTCCGTCGTGCCGGTGGTCTCGGTGCTGGAGACCGTAGTCGTTGCCGTGGTCCCGGTAGCCAGGGTCGTCGTCGTTGTCTCTTCTCCGCCACAGGCCACCACGAATGTTGAAGCGAATACCAGTAGACACAAGACGACAAGCGGCAACAGGATCCGCAGCCTTCTAGTTCCTAGAGTGTCACACGATCTCTTACTCATTGCAGCTCCCCCAGAAGTCAAGGTTTAAAGCAACGCTGAGGCGTAACCCTGAGGAATACACACGAGCAGGTTATTCCATCGCACACTCCTTCTGTCTGGGACGACGGGTGCGAAGACGAAGAGAGGCCCACGTACGAGTTCGAAGAGTCGCATGATGGCGCAGCTGAGCAGAAAGGTTGTGACCAAAGAAAGCAGGATGAATGCGCAGCGACGGTTCCAGCACAGTGGCCAGCTCGTAGCTCATGCGCCCCTCCGACTGCCCGGAATCGCAGTTAACGCCAAGGTGCCCCGTCTCGGCGTTCAGACTGGCCTAGCCTAACACAACTGAGCCATCCCGTAAACACCCCTGGTTCATTGGACATCAGGCTGTCCGTGTCCGCTTTTTCTGGTCGATCCCGGGTAAGCTCCGCGGGTCTCTGGCAGTAGGAAACGAGGTGTCGCGGTGGATGCTTCTGGGTAGTCTTGCGATCCCTGCAAGCGTTTTCGGGGTAGACGTTTTTCAAAGCTCGGACCGGCCGAGTTGGCGGAGCAGCTTCGAGCGGCGCTGAGTCCACATCCGTAGGAGGGGCGGGCCGTCTCGACTCAGCTAGGAGAGGTGGCTGACGAGGATCCTGATGCCGATTCCGATGAGCACCAATCCGCCAAGTCTCTCCGCCCATACGCCGAACCGCCGCCCCAGACGAGATCCGAAGATGGCCCCCAGCGCGCTCAGGAGGGCGGCAACGATTCCTATGATGAGGCTGGGTATCCATATGGACACCTCTAGAAAAGCCAGACTGAGGCCGACGGCGAGCGCGTCAATGCTTGTTGCCACCGAGAGGATGAGGAGCATCCAGCCTCGCGTGGGGTCCTGAGCCGG
>MELN01000037.1:22268-23705 GCA_001768675.1 Actinobacteria bacterium RBG_16_64_13
CACCCAGCCACTGGGATAGACCACGGCCGGCCAGCCATCCCAGCACGGGCATGAGGAATTGAAAGAAGCCAAAGCTGAACGCAAGCCGGAAGACGTGACGGGAATTGAGTGCCGTGACCTGGATGCCCGCGGCCACGGACACGGCGAAGACGTCCATGGCCAAACCCAAGGCTATACCTAGTGTGTACCAGAAGCTCATTGAGGCGTACCCTGCCCCGTCAAGGCGAGTCGGAGACACGCCATGACGGCGGCGCTTCGAAGCGTGAGGCGTGAAACCGACCTATATGGGGTATTCTACATGCATCAGAATTCTTGCCGCCAATCGCTTCCCCAAATCCTCTCTCGTCTCCCCCGGCCTAGCGAACCAGTTGGATGACCCAGGATCACGCGTGGAACAAGCACGCCCGCCGAGCCGAGCGGGCCGGCTTCTAGGCTCGCGCTGGCTGAAATGGCTCACGTATGCCATGGCCGCCGGCGCACTCGCTTACGTTCTCTTGAACCTGCGTCTTTCCGATCTGGCCCACGGTGTCTCCAATATGATCTGGTGGCCCATCGCGCTGGCGGTCATACTTCAGATCGCCCCCCGGGTCGTACAGGCGTGGCGCTGGGGCTATCTGCTGCGGCCCGTCAAGATCCGCCTTCGTCTGCTCCTGCACGCCATCTATGTGGGCACTCTCATGAACGGCATCTTGCCGCTTTGTCCGAGTGACTTGGTTCGAGGCGTGATGGTGGCAAAGAAGACCCGAACGGGGACGGCCAGAGTCTTCACATCGCAGGCGGTGGAGCGCGTCGCGGACGGCATCGCGCTTGCCCTGGTGGCATGGCTTGCCATCCGGGGCCTCAAAGTGCCCGCCGCCCTCGATCGGGCCCTCCTTGCCTTGATGGCGCTGGTCGCCGCGATGATCGTGGTCGGTCTCGTCTTGATGGTGAAGCACCGCCGTCTGCATGGGTACGTGACTCTTCGCGACCCATCCGGACGGGCGGGCAAGACCATGAAGGTGGCGTCACTCGAGGTCCTTGCCGGCGTCAAAGCGGTGAAGGCTTGGACGATGCCCGTGTCCATCTCCGCGGGCATCGGGATGGTGGTCATGCAGGTGGTCACCATGTGGCTGATGGTCTACGCGTACCGCCTTGATCTCTCCTTGCTCGAGGCGGCGGCGTTGTTCGGCATCATAACCATCGGAACATTGATTCCCAACGCCCCAGGCAAGATAGGGGCATGGCAGTTCTTCTGTATCCTGGGCTTGGGTCTGCTGGGCGTGCCCGCCACCCACGCGGCCGGCTTCAGCGTCATCGCCTTCGCCATCTGGACCGTACCCTCGTTGCTTCTGGGGGTCGTGGCCATGGTGATCTCGCCGGTATCGTGGGCCGAGTTCCGCAAGGGTGGGCGCCCGCCCGCGGCGGGAGCCCTACCGGCCTAGGATCGAGGCGGCCTAG
>MELN01000037.1:23744-35362 GCA_001768675.1 Actinobacteria bacterium RBG_16_64_13
GTCGTGAGATGAGACCCCATCGCCGCGCCGGGGACCTCGCGACCGCCGCGTGTACCAGAGAACAAGGGTGACGACGAGGCCTAGTATTCCAACCAAGAATACGATCAAGCCCGCCAGTTGAATGTCGAAGCCGGACACGTCCCAGCTCACTGCCCAGCGAAGGATCGCTCCCACTGCTATAAGGATCATGGCGCTGCCGATGTACATGTCTTCCTAGACCTCCGTGTTGTTTGAGACTCGTGTCCCCGGCCAGGACAGAACCGCCCCGCCGGGACACGACTAGAGGGATCTACAGCTACCGGCGCCTGCGATACCCCCAGCCACCCCCACCGAGGAACAGCACTACTAGAACTATGATCAGTATTACGAGCCACAAATCCATCTGACTTCACCTCTCCTTCACCGAGAACTTCAGCGCTTGCCGGCCTCATCTTGGTGCTTCGCGTCCTGATGCTCAGCCCACTCGCGGGCCCGCCGGGCGGCCTCGTCACGCAGCGAAGTCCAACGGTCCCTGTGGCCTCTCCTAGTCTTCCCTTCGCTACGGCAACGCAAACGGAGCACTCCGACCATCTTCGCCTGGGGGGTTTGGTCCCTGGTGATTGCAGGTACACAATCCAGAAGGGCAACCGGATTTCGGAGGGGTTGGATATGGGCATTCTGGCGTGGATCTTGTTCGGCGGCTTGGCCGGCTTGGTAGCCGGATTCCTCACCGGCGGTGGCGGAGGCATCATCTACAACGTCATCGTGGGCATCGTGGGAGCGCTGTTGGGTGGGTTCATCATGAACCTGTTCGGCGAGTCCGGCGTCACCGGATGGAACTGGCGGAGCTTTGGAGTGGCCGTCCTTGGAGCGGTAGTGCTCCTCATCGTTCTGGGATTCGTCCGGGGCGGGGCCCGAGGGCGTAGCCGCTAGGCCGGATGGTTCAGGGAAGTCAAGGTCGTGGCCTGGCCATCGTTCCGCGCTATCGGTCTGGACGCCGTCATAATCGACGACGAGGCGAGCATCAAGAGAGCCTCACGGGTCGTAGCCTTCGTCGGTCCCCCCGCCGTGAAGACCATCATCGATCTGAAGGAGGCCCTGCGAGGCGCGTGACAGACACCCCGTGAACTCCGACGATCAACGAGACCGGGCTGTTCTGCAGAGCATCGCCCGCAGGGCGATGCTCGAGCGAGGATTGCTGTCTGACTTCTCCACCGCTGAGTTGGCGGAGCTCGGTACGATCCAGGTGCCCGCGACAGCTAACAGCCTGTCGGCGCGCGACCTCAGGGATCTTCTTTGGGCTTCCATTGACAACGACGACTCGCGTGATCTGGATCAACTTACCGTGGCCGAGTCGCTGCCCGGAGAAAGAGTCAAGATCCTGGTTGCCATAGCCGACGTGGGCGCGCTCGTCAAGGACGGATCGGCCATTGACGACCACGCTCGCCACAACACGACCTCGGTTTACACCGCGGCCCAGATATTCCCGATGCTCCCCGAGGATCTTTCCACCGGCCTCACCTCTCTGAACCCGGGCGAGGATCGCCTCTCTATTGTCATTGAGATGGTCCTGGCCGCGGATGGTGCGCTCGAGGATTCGGACGTCTACCGTGCTCGCGTACGCAGCCACGCGAAACTTGCCTATGACAGCGTTGCCGCATGGCTGGAGGGGAACGGACCCGTGCTTGGGGCCATCGACGAGGTGAACGGATTGGCCGAGAATCTGCGCACGCAGGACCGCGCGGCGCAGGGCATGAAGACACTCCGCCACGTTCACGGGGCGCTCAGTCTGGAAACGATCGAGGCACGACCTATCTTCGAGGGTGACACACTCCGCGATCTGAGAGCAGAAAGCCCGAATCGAGCCAAGGACCTCATCGAGGACTTCATGATCGCTGCAAACGGCGTGACCGCCCGGTATCTTTCGTCCAGGCAACTCCCTTCCATCCGCCGAGTGGTCCGCACTCCAGAACGGTGGGACCGAATCGTGGAGATTGCGGCGGAGCACAGTTACACGTTGCCAAGCCGTCCAGACTCAGCAGCGCTCGAGAGATTTCTGACCAAGGAGAAGGCCGCCGACCCAGTTCGATTCCCTGATCTGTCCCTAGCCGTGACAAAACTCCTGGGCGCGGGTGAATACACTGCAGAACTACCCGGTGACGTGGCGCCGGGACACTTCGGCCTGTCGGTCAAGGACTATGCACATTCCACCGCTCCGAATCGCCGGTATACCGATCTGGTAACCCAGCGCCTACTCAAGGCCGCCATCGCAGGAGAGCCGTCCCCATACGGCGGTGATGAACTGGTCGCTCTCGCGACCCACTGCTCAAGACAAGAGAATGCCGCCAACAAAGTCGAAAGGCAGGTCGCCAAATCCGCGGCAGCTCTGCTCCTGCGATCGAGGATCGGCGAGGAGTTCGACGCTATCGTCACCGGCGCTGCCCCCAAA
Organism: Actinobacteria bacterium RBG_16_64_13; assembly: GCA_001768675.1. Taxonomy (GTDB): domain Bacteria; phylum Actinomycetota; class Thermoleophilia; order RBG-16-64-13; family RBG-16-64-13; genus RBG-16-64-13. Next base: position 26,173 of record MELN01000037.1, read on the forward strand.
GGTACATGGGTGCGGCTTCTCTCCGTACCTGTGGAGGGGAAACTGGCTCAAGGTTTCGAGGGCGTTGATGTTGGCGACCGACTCCACGTGCAGCTGATGTCTGTGGATGCTGGCCGCGGATTCATCGATTTCGGGAGGGTGACCTGACCTTCGACGCTCAGTTCTCCTGCGTCGGGCCCTCGCCCTTGCCTCTCCTGAACCACCACCTTGCCCGTCTCCTCGTTCGCGTGGGACCGCCGGGGCCTCCGGACCGAAGCAGCAGGGCCAGCGGCTCGGTCTCGGGCGAACCCTCGAGGAGCACCGTCCTCACCATCATAGTCATGGGCACGGCCAGAAGAGCCCCGATGGGGCCCAGGACGAAACCCCAGACCAACAAAGACAGGAACGAGACCGCCGCGGGCAGGTCCATTCCGGTCTTGAGAAATCTGGGCTTGAAGATATTGTCGGACACGAAGTTGATCACTATGTATCCCACGAGCACTCCAACGACCATGCCCCAGCTTCTTTGGAGAATGGCCAGGATCACGGGAGGCAGCAAAGCGATGAGGAACCCCACGTTCGGTATATAGCTCATCACGAAGGAGAGAAACGCCCATGTGAAAGGGTGGGGCACGCCGAGGGACCATAGCAGCGCGAAGTTCAGGATCGCCACGACCACGGCGAGGACCGTGGTGATCCACAGATAGCTACGGGTATCTCGCGCCCATATCATCCATCTCCGGAGTGCAGGCCGGTCCTCTCCCAAAGCTGCATAGAACCGCTTGCCAAAGCCCGTTACTTCCACGAGCATGTACGCCACGATGAAGACGATGAGGCTCACGCTCTTGAGAGCGCCATAAAGTGCGGAAAGAGCGGCTGATACCCAACCGACCACGTTCTCCGGTTTCAAGATCTGTTCTTCGATCACTCCCGATATGTCGATCCCCCAGCCGGCAAGGGTACCCACAAAATCTTGTTCCAGGGCCGCCAACTGGTCTTCGAGTTGAGGCAGAAGATCCTTTGTCAGGAAGATCATGTACGACATGAGAAACAGCAAGGCGATGATCACGACCACGATGACGATCAGGGAGACGATGTACGCGACTACGGGTGGCACGCGTCTCTTGGTCAGGTTGGCGACGAGGGGACTGGCCCCGATGACCGCCACGAGTCCCAGGAGAATCGGCGCGGTGACGCTGCGGGTGGCCCGGATACCAAGAGCGAGCCCAACCACGACCCCCAGGATGAGGAGCGTTCGCGCCGCTGAAGACCAGGCGTTTGTTTGGAGCGGCTCCTTTGGTTCCATGCTCACCACCCTATCGTCCGCGGGCGATATGACTGTCTAGGGGGCCGCGGGCGTCTCCGGCTGCGTCGGCTTTGTCTCGGGCGGTGGTGGTTTTTGCGGCGACCGAGCTAGACGCGGGCGCCGCGCTCCAAGGACTATGAGCAAGATGCCGATCGCCAGAACCACGAGGCCCGCCACGACGAGGCCGTACGCGATCGGCAGAATGACCCCGAAGCGGGCTCCCAGACTCACGTTGGCGGTCACCGGAGCGCTCGCATCGCCGTTCATGATCACCGCGGTCCAAGTACCGTCCTGCACTTCCCACTGGAGTACCTGGCTGCCCATTCCTTCTTGCTCGGCCACCCAGAAGTCCTGTTGGCTGGGAGCCGAAGCTGGAGCGCCTCCATCCACGTGACGGTAGTCGACCGCGGCAGACCACCAGCCGAAATTGGTCACCTCATCGTGGGCGACGTTCGCGAGGTACTGGGAGACACGATCGGTCGGGCCGATACCGATGAATACCGGAGTCGCACCAGATGACGCCGCCCTGAGCCGAACCGCCGCCGTTCCGCCCGTGGGGATCCAATCTCCCAGATCGGGGCCAACATTGATGTCCACATTGGGCGTAGTCAGAGCGTAAGCGCTCGTGGAGACGACTCGGTTCGAGGTCTCGAAGAAGCCCGCCGAGTCTCTCTGGGTGCCATAAGCCCACAACAAGAAACCGCCCGGGGCCAGCAGCGCCAGCCCAATCACCAATAACAGGGCCCCGACTACAATTGCAGCCACCTTGGCGGGACGCATCATGTACCTCCCCAGGACGCGAATGCCGACGATCGGCGGTATGGTTCCCCCGGCGCGAGGAGTCTAATCGCTTCTGACGCCCGCTCGTCCTAGCCGGCGCAGACCGTACCGGCCCGCGACCTCGAGACGCCGCCGACGGTTTCGGCGTATAGTGCATCTTAGCTGAGAAGTTCTCCGCTCTTAGAAGGGCCAGAATGGGCACCACGGCCTGTGGAATGCGCCGCGCAAGTGCAACCGCACCGTCGTTTTCCCGTCCTCTTCCTCCTCCGCCAATCTCAACCGGCGCATAGTCGCGAGAGGACACTTATACCGTGAAGATCGAAGTACGCGAGGCACAAGCATCGAAGCCCGACCGGCCGCTGTGGGTCTGGCGGGTCTGGCGCAACGGCCGGCTGACCCAAGGGTTCAGCCCGAGCGAAGAGGACGCCAAGCACCAGGCAAATCTCGCGCAGCATCTCAGCCACAGCCACCGGCGATAGCGCTGGCTGGCGGAGGAGCCAGGCATAGTCTGCTTATGACCACGCTCTTCGTAGATGCCGACGCCTGTCCCGTCACCCGCGATGCCATAGCCATGGCACGGTCGCGCTCAACGCCTGTTGTCCTGGTCGCGAACGAGTCGCAAGATCTTGCCCGTTTTGCCGGGAGAACGGCAGTGGAGATCCTCCAGGTGGGATCGGGAAGAGACTCAGCCGACTTCGCCATGGTGCCCCGGCTGACTCCAGGGGACGTAGTGGTGACCGGCGACCTTGGGCTCGCGTCTATGGCCCTCGCCCGAGGGTCGCACGTCTTGAGCCCGCGGGGCCGCCAATACTTGCCGGCCACCATCGACGCCGAGATGGCCATCCGTCATGCCGAGCAACAGCATCGGCGCGCGGGCGGACGCACGAAGGGACCTACCCCGTTCCTGGATGAAGACCGGCAACGGTTCCGAGAGTCGCTGGCGCGGCTGCTGACAGAGAGCGCGCTCGCCGGCTAGTCCCTGTTTTCGGTCACCCCCCGTTCGGGTAACCAACAGAAGCGTCATGACGTTCCGGCCCGGAAAGGACGGAGGCATCACATGTTCTATCCATACAGTCTCGACCTGGGCGACACGGCCAGGCTTAAGCAGGGTTTGATCGTGCTCACTCCGGCTGAGTCCAAGCGGCTGCTGGCCAAGGCGGTGGTGAGTCTACCCCAGGTGCAGTGGGCTTTCGCCAATGGGCGACTCGCCGTCACCGCCGGCACCACGAATTCGTTCGTGCTCGAGGAACTCACCGGGGAGAAGATCGAGCCAGACCGTTTCTGCGTCGGCATGAGCGCAGCGGGCATGCTGACCATGAGTCTCGAGGAAGGCAGGATCATGGGACGGTTCTTCCAAAACAGCGAAAAGGTGGACACCCCATACCCAGACTTTCTCAAGAGCCTCGGCAAGGGCGACGTGATCGTGAAGGGCGCCACCGCAGTCGATCCCATGGGCAACGCGGGCGTGCTCATGAGCAACCCGACCGGGGGAGCAGTCGGCGCCATGTTCGGCCCCGCGTCTGCGCAAGGGATCTCGGTAATCACTCCCATTGGTCTGGAGAAACTGGTGCCCTCAGTGCCCGATGCTGCCGCCGGGTGGGGCCAGCTCAGCTTGGACTATGCGATGGGGATCAAAGTGGGCATGGCCTCGCTGAGCAGTGTGCTGGTCGTGACCGAGGTGGAGGCGTTGGCAGTTCTGGCGGGAGTACGGGCGCGGCTCGTATCTTCGGGCGGCATCGGAGGAAGCGAGGGCGCCGTCATCCTTCTATTGGAGGGCTCCGAGGGGAACCTCGACAAGGCCACAGGGGTAGTCGAAGGCGTCAAGGGCGAACCGCGGATCGAGGTCCCGGCGCATCAACTGAGCTAGGCGAACCGACCCATCTACCGCGGCCGCTGAAATACCGCGTAGGTGAACTCCTGGGCTGCTCCGGCAGGGGTCAGGTGCTGTTTCTGGAGGCTTTGTACTAGCTCGAACTCCGGGCCGAGGAACTCGGATAGCTTGTCCGCGTCGTATCGTTCCACCTCGAGACCGCTACAACGGTCGGGGCCCCCCAATCCAAAGGTAGCGATCACGACATATCCTCCGACCCGGAGAGCGGCCCGAAGGGAGTCGAGGTAGGCATGCCGGTCGGTCTCCGTAGTCAAGAAGTGGAACACCGCCCGGTCGTGCCAGACATCTACCTGCTCGGGCAGGCGCAGGTATCGCGCGTCCCCGGCAAGCCACTTCACCCTGTCGCCGCGATCACCCAGCCGCGTCCGAGCCACACCCAAGGCCGCCTCGGAAACGTCCGCCACCATCACGTCGACATAGCCTTGATCAAGGAGCCGGTCGACCAGAAGCGACGCCCCACCTCCGACATCGATGATCCGGCTGTTCTTGCCCAGCGCAACTGCGCCGATCAAGTTCGCTCAGGTCGCGGGTTCTGCCTCGAACCAACCGACCTCGTCAGGAGCCTTGCTCGTCCACATCTTCTGCCAGTGCGACCGAGGATCGTCCATGGGGGTATCCTTTGGGATATGGATATGAGCGCGACTATGACAAACATGATTCCGTGAATGGGGATCGGCGAAACCGCACGAGGATCCTCGTGGTGGACGACGACGAGAATCTGCGGCGTCTGGTGGCCGCCTACCTGGAGAGCGAGGGCTACGAGGTCGGCGAGGCGGCCGACGGCCACTCGGCTCTGGCGAGCGTCGAGGAACACGAGCCCCAACTCGTCGTACTCGACCTCATGTTGCCGGGGGTCACAGGCCTCGACGTTGCCCGCGCGATCCGTGCGAAGCAGACGATCCCGATCCTGATGCTCACCGCCCGAGGAAGCGAAGAAGACCTGCTGCAAGGATTTGAGGCCGGGGCTGATGACTACCTGGTCAAGCCCTTCAGCCCCAAGGTGTTGGTGGCCCGGGTCAAGGCGGTCCTTCGCCGTTCGGGGGTGGTATCGGAAGATGAGGCAGGAGGCTTGGTCGGTCTGGGCGACCTGTCCATCGACCCCAGGGCGCGCGAGGTCAGCATGGGGGACCGCCAGATCGAACTTACCAACACCGAGTTCGAGCTCCTACGGGTGCTTGCCGAGCACCCGGGTTGGGTCTACAGCCGTGAGGAACTGCTGGAATCGGCCTGGGGCTACAGCTACCTAGGAGACTCCCGGCTTGTGGACGTGCACATCGCCAATTTACGCAAGAAGATCGGCGACGACCCGTCGGACCCGCGTTTCATCCGCACCGTTCGGGGCGTAGGCTACAAGTTCCAGCGGCAGGGCACTGAGCGTCCGCCTTCGTCGAAGGATGATCTATGAACACACGCTGGAGGTTGTTCTTCTCGTACGTCGCGGTGATCGTCGTTCTGGTGGCCGTGCTCTCCGTCGCGGTCCGCAGCATAGCCATCCGGGCGGTCAACGGGCACATGGCGGGGATGGGGGGAATGATGGGCACGGGTGACGGCCCAAACGGGATGATGAACGGAGATATCCAGAGCGCTGTCAGCGCGGGTGTGAATGAGGCCATCCTCTGGGGGGCCCTTGCCGCCGTCATCGCCGCGGTGATAGCCAGCTACCTCGTGTCCGGATGGATCACGCGGCCTCTGGGACATATGGCCGAGGTCGCCGGCCGAATTGCCGCCGGTGATTTCCGGCAACGGGTCTCACACGCGAAGGGAGATGAGATCGGCCGCTTCGCGACGGCCTTCAACGATATGGCCGGGCAGCTCCAAGCGACTGAGGAGATCCGGCGAGAGCTCCTGGGAACCATTTCGCACGAGATACGAACCCCCCTTGCGAACATCGAGGGCTACATGCAGGGACTCATGGACGGGGTCGTCCAAGCGGAGCCCGAGACCTACGAGCTGGTGAGGCGCGAAGCGGCAAGACTGGGCCGCCTGGTGACCGATGTCGAGCGGCTGTCGCGGCTCGAAGCCGGAGCCGAGATCATCACGCCTGGACATCTCGCGGTCGCCGAAGCCATCGAAGCTGTGGTCGCGCCTCTCCGGCCCCAGTTCGAGCACTCGGACCGTTCCCTGGTGGTCGACTGCCCCGAGCCTTGCCCGAGTATCTGGGCGGATCCCGATAAGTTCGCGCAGATCCTCGGGAACCTCCTTTCTAACTCGCTGCGCTTCACGCCGCCTGGTGGCGAGGTGAAGGTGGACGTCAGGACCCAGGGCGCGATGGTCGCCTTCATCGTGGAGGACAACGGAACCGGCATCCCATCGGCTGACTTGCCTCACATCTTCGAGCGGTTCTACCGGGTTGACAAGTCAAGGTCCAGCTCCGGGGGAGGGAGCGGAATAGGCCTGGCGGTGGCAAAAGCTCTTACCGACCAGATGGGCGGCTCCATCAGGGCGGAGAGCCTTCCCGGGAGCTACACTCGCTTCATCTTTCTGCTGCCCCGCGAAAGCTCCACCTGAGGGTTGAAAACACGAGCAAGTACAACATACAATGCTCCTCACCTGTCAACGGTATCTGGAGGGGAGAGGCATGCGCAAAGCGTACAAGATCGTCGCCGTCCTGGGCATTCTGCTGGCCATGTCCGCACTCGTGTTCCTCGCGGGGGGATGCGGCGGAACCGACACAACCACCACTGAATCCACGGGTCCAGCGTCGACCGACACCACTGCCGGCGAGGTGACCGGAAACTTCACCATAGGGGTCACTCAGATCGTGAGTCACCCGGCTCTCGACGCTACCGTCGAAGGCTTCAAAGAAGCCATGGCCGAGCAGGGATTTGTCGAAGGCAAGAACGTGACCTACGACCTGCAGAACGCTCAGGGCGAAATGCCCAACGCGTCCACCATCGCTCAGAAGTTCGTGGGCGACGGCGTCGATCTGATCCTTTCCGTGGCGACGCCGACCAGCCAAGCCGTCGTCAAAGCCACGACGACCATCCCCATTGTGTTCGCGGCGGTCACTGACCCGGTAGCTGCCGGTCTCGTGACCAACCCGGACGCCCCGGAAGCCAACGTCACGGGCGTCTCCGATATGCTGCCCGTCCAGCCCCACCTCGATCTCATCAAGAAGATCGTGCCCAACGTCAAGACCATCGGCCTCCTGTACAACGCCGGCGAGGCGAACTCGGTAGCTTTGGTCGAGAAGGAGAAGGCGGCTGCCGAAGCCATGGGCCTCAAAGTCGTCGAGGCTACCGCCTCCAGCTCTTCGGAAGTCCTGGCGGCGGCCCAATCTCTGGTGGGACGCGTCGACGCGATTTCGGTGCTCACCGACAACACGGTCGTCTCGGCACTCGAGAGCGTGGTCAAGGTATGCCAGGAGAACAAGATCCCCCTCATCGCCGGCGACACCGACAGTGTGAAGCGCGGTGCAGTCGCGGCGCTGGCGTTCGACTACAAAGACCACGGGAAACAGGCCGGGATAGTGGCCGCACAGATACTCAAGGGCACCCTGATCTCTAAGATCGCCGTCCAGTACGCACAGAACCTTCAGTTGGCCATCAACCAGGCCGCGGCTACTGCTATGGGCGTGACCATCCCCGACGATCTCAAGTCCGAGGCCGATCTGACGTTCTAGCGGAGCGAAGTTGACGACAAGCGTCAAAATCTGCATGAATCTAAACAGACACCGGGGCCTCAAGGCCCCGGTGTCTGTTTACGACAAAGACCCGAGCTTGGCCCCGCCCGGACGTGAGGTGTTCGGATAATGGAGACCGTCTTCACAAGCGCGTTCGAGCAGGGACTGCTTTACTGCTTCATGATCCTCGGTGTCTTCATGACCTTCCGCATCCTCGACTTCCCGGACCTCACCGTGGACGGCAGTCTGGCCCTTGGCGCCGCGGTCACCGCCATCGTCATCACCAAGGGGTATTCTCCATGGTTGGCCACCGTGGCGGGCGTCGGCGCGGGAATGCTCGCGGGGCTCGTCACGGGATCGCTCCACCTTCTCCTCAAGTCGGGCCACAGCGATTCGACCAACTACGGCCCCAAACTGCTCGCGGGCATCCTGGTCATGACCGCTCTCTACACCATGAACTTGCGCATCATGGGCCGCAGTAACATACCCCTCCTGGGCAAAGACAACGTGTTCGATCAGACCGGTAGCTGGCTCTCGGTCAAGATGACCGGCTGGTGGCTCGTCCTCAGTCTGTTCATGTTCATGCTGGTAGTCAAGTACATCCTCGACTGGTTTTTGCACACTGAGCTAGGTCTGGCCATGCAGGCCACCGGCGACAACGAGCAGATGCTCCGCTCGCTGGGAGTCAACACGAACGTGGTTCGGGTGATCGGCTTGGGGCTGGCGAACGGCTTCGTCGCGCTGAGTGGATCGCTTGTTGCGCAGTACCAGGGATTCGCGGATGTGGGCATGGGCATAGGTACCATCGTGGCCGGTCTGGCGGGGGTAATCATCGGCGAGGTGCTGTTCGGGACCAGGAACATCAGTTGGGTGCTCTTCAGTGCCGTGGGCGGATCGATCGTCTACAGACTGCTCATCTCGGTGAGTCTGAGGTTGGGGATCGCTCCCACCGACTTGAAGCTGCTGACGGCCGCGCTCGTGGTCGTTGCCCTGTCGATGCCCGCCGTGAGACGAAAAGTGATACGGCTTTGAGCGAGTCCGCCGGCCTCACCCTTCAAGGCCTGAGAAAGGTCTTCTACCCGCACACGGTCAATGAGGTCGTGGCGTTGAACTGCATCGACCTCCGTATCGAGCCAGGCGAATTCGTTACTGTGATCGGTTCCAACGGCTCGGGGAAATCGACCCTTCTGAACGCCATCGCCGGTACCTTCCCCGTCACGGCGGGCTCCATCGCATTGGACGGAGAGGACATCACCCGTCTCCCCGAGTACAGAAGGGCACGATCGATCGGACGCGTGTTCCAAGATCCGCGCGCAGGAACGGCCCCCTCTATGTCGATCCAAGAAAACTTGGCCATGGCCTATCTCCGGGGTCGCCGGCGCGGACTGCGCCCGGGTGTCCCGGCCAGAATGAAGCGTGACATGAAGGAGCAGCTCGCCCAGCTGGGTATGGGATTGGAGACGCGGCTCACTGCTCAGGTCAACAAGTTGTCGGGTGGTCAGCGCCAAGCTCTTTCTCTCCTCATGGCGACCGTGGCCAAGCCCCGCTTGCTACTGCTCGACGAACATACTGCGGCCCTCGACCCCAAGGTGGCGGCGACGATCATGGACCT
>MELN01000037.1:35385-39881 GCA_001768675.1 Actinobacteria bacterium RBG_16_64_13
GAAACTTGACGGCAGTCATGGTGACGCACAACATGGAGATCGCGCTCAAGTGGGGCACCCGCCTCATGATGATGCACGCGGGTGGAATGATCCTCGATGTGGATGGTGCCCTCAAGAAGAGCTTGACCGTGCCCGGTCTCATCAGGAAGTTCCACGAGACCTCCCGGGAAACCCTCGCCTTGGATCGGATGTTGCTGGAATAATCGAAGCGTGAACTGACTCGGAGGTGCCCCGTAATGGCTGAACCGTCCGGCAAAGAGAACAAGACCGCCATAATGAAGGACATCGTTCTGCAGCTCCATCAGGGCCTGTCAGTCGATGACGCGAAAGAGCGCTTTGAGCGGGAGATCGGAGACGCTACCTCGACCGAGATCGCCGAGATGGAGCAGAGCCTGATAGACGAAGGGCTGTCGACAGACGTGATCAAGCAGTTCTGCAACGTCCACGCCCTGCTCTTTCAGTCCGCGCTCGAGAAGGCCACCTTGCAGGAGACGTCGCCGTCCCATCCGGTGTTCCTATTCAAGCTCGAGAACGCCGAGATCGGGAAGCTCGTCGCCGGGCTCAAGGATCTGGTCGCCAGAAAGGATGAATACGGATTCGATGCCTTCCGGGATGAACTCCATGCGCAGCTGCGCCACTTGAAAGGCATTTACGTCCACTACGAGAGGAAGGAGCAGCTTCTCTTCCCGTTCTTGGAGAAAAAGGGGTTCATGGGCCCTTCCAAAGTCATGTGGGGCAAGCACAACGAGGTCAGGGACATGATGAAGGCCGCCGTCGCCCAGCTGGAGGAACTGAGCGGGCCCGATAAGGTGCAGGACTATGCCACCACGACCCTGTCTCCGCTGCTGGAGGAGATCGAGGGGATGATCTTCAAGGAGGAGAACATCCTCTTCCCCACCTCTCTGGAGAAGCTGGACCCAAACGATTGGGTGGAGATACTGAAGCAGAGCGACGAGATCGGCTACGTCTTCATCGAGAAGCCGGAGGAGACCGAGGACCTGATCCGGCATTTGCGATCGGCCCTTCAGGAGGGGGCGGCCATCGAAGGCGACGCTATTGCCTTGCCGTCGGGGACCATCGCCCTGGACGAACTCATGTGTCTTCTGAACACCCTGCCCCTCGATCTGACCTTCGTCGACCGGGACGACACGGTGAAGTACTTCAGCGAGGGCAGCGAGCGTATCTTCCATCGACCGAGGTCCATCATCGGCCGGAAGGTGCAGAACTGCCATCCGCCCCAGAGCATGGATGTGGTGGAGAAGATCCTGACCTCGTTCAAGGACGGGACGAGGGACTCCTACGAGTTCTGGCTGAATCTCCAAGGCAAGTTGGTGCACATACGATACTTCGCGGTGCGGGACAAGACGCGGCAGTATTTGGGTACTCTCGAAGTCACACAGGACATCACAGGCATCAAACAACTCGAGGGAGAAAAGAGGCTGCTCGGTGAAAGAGATTGACCCCAAGCGAAGCATCTACGATCTGACCGAGACCTATCCGGAACTCATCCCCATCCTCAAAGAGATGGGGTTCTTCGGAGTGGCCAACCCGGTCGTCAGGAACACCCTGGGCCGGGCCACGACCCTGCCTCAGGGCTGCGAGAAGCAGGGCAAGGACTTCGCCGAGGTCGTCGCCAGTCTGAAAGAGCTGGGGTTCGAGGTGAAGTCCTGAGCGGGCTGACGTGAGGTCAGCCCGACAATCTTTCGCCGAAGGCCCTCCCGTAGTCGTGGCAGCTGCGCATGCCCTCGTCGGTGCCCACGAGAGCCTCTTTGAGATTGAACGAACCAAGACTTATGGGTTCCATCCCGAAGACATACTCCATGGTCTCGAGGATCATGGCGGGGGCATCGCCGCTGTGGGTGAACGAGCCAAAGGCCCCGCAGAGTCTTCCCTTGAGCTCGGCCCCTTTCGCCAGGAATAGGAAGTTCTTCATCGGTCCGGCCATGTCCCGATGATAGGTGGGCGAACCGAATATGTAGCCGTCGTAGCCCGCCAAGTCCTCAACGGCCGTGATGTCCGAGGACTTCTTCACGACCGCTTCGAGCCCCGCGAAGCGCAACCCTTCGGCTATGTATTCCGCCATTCTCTTGGTTCTCCCGGTCAACGAGACGTAGACGACGAGCACCTTCTTCATTCCGCTCCTCCCTCGGGGCCATGGTGGACCTTGACAGAAGACTAGACCTCGGCGCTGTGGAGCACCAATCTGCCTTCGGAGAAATCGATGCTTGCGACGTGGCCGGACAGCTCCTCAGCGTCGCCCAACAGAGAGGTCAGCCGGACCCGGCCTCCCTCGACGACGACCCGAGTGACGTTCTCCATCAACAATCGAGTCCCGGGATCGCCTTCATCACGAACGTACGCTTTAGCGAGACACATCTTGACCTCGCAATTCCGCGAGGGCTCTCTTGAGGCTCTCATTCGAGTCGTTCAACAGATCAGCTCCCCTGACCATGTGGTCGTAGGCTTCATCCTTACCGAGAGCCTTCGCCCGCCCCGCTAGATCCTTGATCTCGCCGGCGTGGTCCTCATTATGCTTCACCAGGTACTCGAGCAACGCTTCCAGCTCTCTCATCCTGTCGTCCATCCTTTCGCGCTCCAGTCAACCAGCGAGTCTTTGTCCACACCCGGCCATGGTCCGACGATGCTTGTTGCGAGTCTACCCTCACCGGGTCGATTACATGCCACCATCAGTTCATTAGCATGACGAGCGCACAGAGCATGGCCACCGACCAGAGAATATCGGGAGGCAGTTGACACTCGCAGGTCTCGTCAAAGAGCAGGTAGCTTCGAGCCGGGAACTCGTCATCCTCCACCCACAAGATGAGCGTGATCGGTACGCGGGGGAAAGGCCGCAATTCCGCTGCCCGGTCCCCGTAGGGCCGGGGTTGCCCGCCGAAGCGGGCGGCTTGGGCCTGGAAGCCCTCGGGATCGCAGGAGAAGCGGACCGCGATCTGGTCGAGGGGTAGCAGATGCGAACCCTTGAGATAGATCTGACCGGCCTTGAGTTCTGAGGGCTTGACCAGCTGGCCGGTGGGCTCGAGTTTCTGGGAGCTCAAGAGATAGTAGAGGACGGACAGCCGTGAGAAATAGGCGAGCTTGGTGAGAACGAACTCGGCGTCCTGCTCCGATAACTTGATCGCGCGGGCGGCCACGTCCACCACAACGGGGAAGCCCAGGACCCGAAGGGTGAAGCTTCCCTCCTCAGGGGAGTATTCCGCTTCGGCACGTTCACAGACGTCCTGCGGGTCGCAGGCCGCCAGAAGAGTCCACGCTTGCTCTATACCCTGCTTCACAGCGAAACCACCGAGTCAGTATAGCCAGGGAATGATCCGCCTGGGGACACGACGGACGTACTCGGTCCATAGGTCTCCGTACTTCCTCGCGCACCGGCGCTCGTCGGCGCGCTCGCGCGGAAAGAGCAGGGCCACATAGTACAGGGGATAGAGCCAGACGATCCAGCGGCCGGGATAGCCCAAAGATAAGCTCAGGCCGCTAGCCATGAGGATCTCACCAAGATAGTTGACGTGCCGCGAAACCGCCCAGAACCCGCCGGCGAGGAGGGTGTTCGTCCCGTCGCTCAAGACCCGTGGCCGCATGAAGCCCAGAAACGCACGTTCCGGCGCGGTCTTGAAGTAGTACTTCTGCATGTTGGCGCCTCGGGCAAGGGTCCAGCCGGAGAAGAAGACGACGCCCGCGAGGATAAGCAGCCACAACGGGGCGCCGGGATCGGGCAAACCGGCCGCCACCCACAACCCGATGGCGTAGAAATACGGGTAGAACGTGAAGCAGCCCCACACCAACTTGAAGCCGACACGCTCCGCGAAGATGTCGTACGTGTAGAGGTGGACCCTCTCGAATATGAGGTAGTCGACCACGAACCACATGAGGAGACAGCAGTACAGCACCACTCCGGTCGAGAGGTCCAAGCCGAACTCAAGGAAATGGTGGGCAGTGAAGGAGAGGAGGTTGAGCGCCAGCATGGCGGCACCTACAAGGTAGAGAAACATCTTGGCATCCACCCGGGCGCCCAGGAACTGCCGGTTCTGCGCGCGCCCAAGGTACAACTCGATCGGGAAGAGCCGGCCCCCGCCCGTGACCGGGACGACCATGGCGAGGCTGAGTATCACTCCGAGCACGGCCGACCCTGCCAGTCCCGACCAGCGGTGGGTGTACAGCCAGTCCCACGCGAAGGCTCCCGCCAGACCGGTGACGACCCAGAGCACCACCAGCACCCCCAGCGTCGGCAGCCCGTTGAGACGGTATTTCAGCAGTTCGCCGGTGCGGTCGTCGCGGACGTAACCCACTACGTTCCGCGCTGGCAAGACGAGGTGAAGAACAAGGATGACCGTGTAAATGAGCCACGGCGCGAAAAAGCCTGCGGTGAAGTCGGTCATGATCCTTCCTTCGCTTCCTTTGCCGTCGCCTCCGCTGAGGCGAGGCCGTTTGTGGAGCCCGCCATGATGGCGATGGCCATCCGCCGGGGCAGGAGTCTGCCC
>MELN01000037.1:40012-45685 GCA_001768675.1 Actinobacteria bacterium RBG_16_64_13
ACGTACCCAGGAGTGCGCACCGCCCCGGCGCAGCAGGCCACCACGTCGATCCCCAGGGGCCCCACCTCCCGCCACAGACCCTCGGCGAGTACTCGGGTGAAGGCCTTACTGGCAGAGTAGGCTGTGATCCTGGGGGCGCCCTGGTTGCCGGCGAGCGAGGTCATGAGAACGACGGCGCCCCGGCCGCGCGCGACCATCACCGGCAGAAGCGCGCGCAGAAGAACCACCGGCGCGCGCATATTGACATCGACCACACGCATCAGGTCCTCGGCGGTCGTGCCAACGAAGTCTCCGACCGGGGCCCGCGTGGCGTTGTACACGACGAGCCCGACCTCGAGGCTCGAACACGCCTGCTCCAGGGCTTTCAGGAATCCAGGTTCAGCGAGATCGCCGTCGCAGCAGCGAACCTCGACACCAAAGGCATGACGGAGATCTTCCGCCAACTCGTCAAGAAGGGCTCCACGTCGGGCCACCAAGACAAGATTCAGGCCCCGACGCGCCAAGGCGCGGGACCACGCGGCGCCCAGGCCTTCGGAGGCGCCGGCGACCAGCGCCCACGCGCCGTATCGCACAGGGAGCGGCATAGCCCGCCCCACGGCAGCCGCCGCACGTCTGACTTCTGTTCGCCCGCGAGCCATGATGAGGATAGTAGGTACCGGCCATCGCAGAGTCAACCGTTAAACTTTCTTTGGAGAAAGCCGATAGCTGTTCCATCGGTCAGTCCATCGCGAGTAGACTGCCTGCCGGAGGCGGCCGGGGAATGACGTTCACGCGTGCCCTTTCTAGAGCAAGACCTGGTTCTGCCGCCGCCTGGATCGGCTTCCTCAGCCTGCTGGCTCTCCTCTACGTGATCGCCGGTCTCAGTGGGGCCCTGGCCAGACACTTCACTTTTGCCACGGGCGGACAGATCCTGATCGGCCTGGGAACCGCGGCGTTCGCTCTTCGTCAATCCAAACTTGCGGGCTGGTCCAAAGCCTGGCTACTTCTCGCCATTAGCACGCTCCTCACGCAAGTGGCGACCACAGGGTTCCTCGTCAACTCCCTCCTCAGCAGGGATCAGTCCGCGCCGTGGTTGCTGTTCGCGGTCTACCTGGCCACTTATCCGCTCCTCTATGCGGCGTTGATCCGGACGAGCAGCTGACCTGTACCAAGCTGTGGGCCATCAAGCAGCTCGGCGTCCTGCTTTCGATCGACGACTTCGGCACCGGGTATTCCTCGCTCAGCCGGCTGCACGCTTTCCCCTTCGACTGCGTGAAGATAGCCAAGCCTTTCGTGGATCACGTCGCCGAGAGCCTGAACAAGTCCGCGGTCGCTCGTGCCATCATCGGCCTCGCCGACAGTCTTGATCTGAACGTGGTGGCCGAGGGGATCGAGCACGAGGAGCAGCGTGACAGCCTGGTGGATCTCGGCTGCAGACTGGGCCAGGGCTTCCACTTCGCAAGGCCCATGGATGCTGAGCGGGCATCGGCCTTCTTGGCGAGCGCCAAGACCGACTCTGCCGTGCCGCTGGGCTAGGGCCGAAAGCTAGTCGGGTTGCAGGAGCCCAACAGGGATGCCGTCGGGGCCGGCGAACATTGCCCAGAATCCGACGCCTGGAATGGGTGTCTTGGGCGCGATGACCGTGGCTCCCATGACCATAGCCCTTGTCAAGGTGGATTCGACATCCTGAACGTGGAAGTAGCTGTTCAAAGCGCAGACCAGGGTCGAGACAGGCTTGGCCATGAGGGCCCCACCGGGGGTGTCGCCGGTCTTTATCAAGGGGTAGCTGGGAAAGGTGTCCTGATCGAACTCCCAATCGAAGACCTTGGAATAGAAATCGATGGCCTTCGGCACGTCGCTCACCATCAGCTCCCAGTGGAACAGCGGATTCGCCATCTTCCAGCCTCCTATGTCGGTGTCGTCTTTGAGCCCCTCCAGGCGGGCGCACGCCGGGAGGCGATAGCAGGCTAGATACCCCCATCATCGCCGGACCATGTCCCTTGCTCGATTCTTGCCTGACGGCTGGTAGACTTTGGCGGCCCGACTGTCGTACTGGAGGTATCCATTGGTCCCGGATAGACAGACGTTGATCGAGCTGTACACCACGATGCAGACCATCCGACGCTTTGAGGAGCGGGTGGCGGCCGAGTTCTTCGCCGGCGCGATCGTCGGCTTCGTCCATTCCTACATCGGCCAAGAGGCGATCGCCACCGGTGTGTGCCAGCACCTCAGCAAGAAAGACCGCATTGTCAGCCATCACCGCGGCCATGGTCACTGTATCGCCAAGGGTGCGGACCTGAAGAAGATGATGGCGGAGATCTTCGGCAAGAAGACCGGCTACTGCAAAGGCAAGGGCGGATCTATGCACATCGCCGACTTCAGCATCGGCATGCTGGGGGCGGACGGCATCGTAGGGGCGGGCCTCCCGATCGCGACCGGGGCGGCCATGGCCGCCCAGCTTGAACGCAAGGGGAATGTCGCGGCCGTCTTCTTCGGCGATGGCGCCTGTCAGGAGGGCGAGTTCCACGAGGCCCTCAACCTCGCGGCCATTTGGAAATTGCCGTTGCTCTTCGTTTGCGAGAACAACCACTGGGCGGTCAACGCCCCGGCCTCTTATTCACTGGCCGCGGGGAATATCACTCGGATGCCTGAGGCCTATCACATCCCAAGCAAAGCCATTCACGGCAACGACGTCGAAGCCGTCTATCGGGCCGCCGGGGAAGCCGTGGAAATGCTCAGAAGGGGCGAAGGCCCCTGTTTCTTGGAATGCGAGACCTATCGCTTGCACAAGCACTTCCTGTCCGACGCCCTCGAAGACGTACGCCCCCACGAGGAGAGGAAGGCCTGGGCCGAAAAAGACCCGGTGACGTCATTCGAGACCAAGCTGCTCAGACAGGACGTCCTGACACATGCAGATATCGAGCGCATCAACGAAGAGATCATGGAGCGAGTCGAAGAGGCCCACAAGTTCGCCATCGACAGTCCGTACCCGGAGCCGCAGGACGCCCTCGAGGACGTGTACTCGAAATGAGAGAGATCACCTACCAACAAGCGGCAACGGAGGCCATCCAGGAGGAGTTCCGCCGGGATCCTCACACGGTGTACATGGCAACCGACGGGCAGGCCGATCTGCAGAGCGAGTTCGGCGAGGACCGGGTGCGAGTCACCCCGATCTCCGAGAACTGTTTTGCGGGCGCGGCCATAGGCCTGGCCGGATCGGGATTCAGGACCATAGCCAACATACGCATGGCGACGTTCGGTTTCGTGGCCATGGACCAGATGATGAATCACGCGGCCAAGATCACGTACATGTTCGGCGGCCAGGCCAAGTTCCCCGTGCTATACCGCATGACTGTGGGCGCCGGTATCTCCGCCGCCGCCGAGCACTCCGTCAGTCCCTACTCGATGTACATGAACGTGCCCGGTCTGAAGATAATCCTGCCGGCCACCCCATACGACGCGAAGGGTCTCCTCAAGACCGCCTTGCGCGAGAACAACCCAGTGGTCTCTTTCGAGCACATACTCCTCGGCGGCATCAAAGGCGAGGTGCCGGAAGAGGAGTACTTCGTTCCTTTCGGACAGGCCAGCATCAGAAGACAGGGGTCGGACGTGACCGTCGTAGCCCTGGCAAAGATGGTCTATGACGCTATGGCGGCCGCAGACGACATGGAGCAAGAGGGTTGCTCCGTAGAGGTGATCGACCCGAGGACACTCGTGCCCTTCGACGCCGAGACCGTGCGAGATTCGGTGAAGAAGACGGGCAGGCTGGTCGTTGTCGACGAGGCCTGCCAGACCTGCGGTGCCGCTGCCGAGATCATCGCGCTCGTGACGGCCGATGACGCCACTTTCGCCATGCTGAAGGCCGCGCCGGCCAGGGTTTGCGGACTGGATGTGCCGGTGCCCTTCAGCCCGCCGCTGGAGAAGTACGCGGTGCCCGACAAAGCAAGGATCATCGAGGGGATCAGGGGCGTCATGAGCAAGGCTCCTGCCGGTCGCTAGAACGAGCCGGGGGGCTGCGCCTCGCGCAGCCGCCCCGGGCACCGCCGAGCTCAAGCAGCTCTCTTCACGACACCGTCTCGGGAGCCGGCCGTACGACGCGCTCCTGCGAAGACACGACTTGGACGCTCTTCTTGCGCGCGGGCATCCCGAAGAGGAACCGGACCACGTTCAGCCGTTTGACCACAAGCTCGTATACCAGGGCGCAGCCCATCAGCGAGCCGGCGAGGATCAGCGCGAATTGGAGCGCCACGCCCACCTGCCATTTGAGCACCACGAAGCCCAGGGCCACGATGACGGTCTGGTGCAACAGATACACCGGATAGGACGCTGGGGAGGCGTGCTTCAGGAAGGCCCCACCCCTACGTAGGAATCGGCGACCGTAGCCCAGGGAGGCGACGATGCAGAACCAGGGAACGAAGATCCCGACGTAGGTCTCATAGACGTCCGCGGTCCAGCCGGAGAGGCCGGTGCTGTTCTTCACGTCGAAGTACGCCACCGCCAAGCAGGCGACAGGCCCGAGGATCAGGGCGGCGAGCTTGTGCCTGTCGACCGCCCGCTCGAAGCGGACGTCGGACACGAGCAAGTAACCCAGCAGGAACGTGATCGATAGCAGGGCAATGTTGCCACCGGCGAAGTCAGGGACGACCGTCGCGGGGAGCGTCAACGCTCCAAAGAGCAGGATGACCACGGGCTTGGTCGCGAGCCGCGCGAGCAGATCGACCAAGCGCCGCCCCGCGCCGCGCCTGAGGAAGAGCACGATGGGAAGCAAGATGACCGAGTAGAGGAACAGGTGGAAGATGAACCAGAGGTGGCCGAAGGTGAGGCCACCGAGGAAGTAGCCGTCTGGATCCGCGTCGTTCAGATGAAGGAAATTGGGAAACCAGCCGAAGAACGAGCCCGGAGCGCCGCCATGGCTCAGCAGCCCCAGATAAGACTGCGGCGGCACGATAACAAACAGCCCGAAGATGAAGGGGATGGCCAAACGCTTGAAGCGCTCGCCGGCATAGCGTGCACCGCTGCGATGAGAGAGGGCGAACCACGTGGAGGCTCCGGCCAGGAAGAACAGCAAGGGCATGTGCCATGGCCCGAGGTACTCGACAAAAAAGGAGAGGGCTTTGCTGAGCGATGCGCTCTTCACGTAGAACTCTTCGTCCAGGTTGAAGATCCGGGCCGTATGATAGGGAAAGAGCAACAGAACGGCGATGATGCGCAGCCAATCGATGTCGTTGCGGCGGGTCATCACGCCAGAAGGTCCCACTGCGCGGTCGCGCACGAGGGGAGTCGCGATGTCGGTATGTTTGCGGATTCTCATGTCTGCCTCCTGTCTGCCTGCGGTTTCTGTTTTGGCAGGGAGCCGATGGCTCCCAGTAGTTCCGACACCGGCGTGCCTTTCACCACGAACGCATCGAACCCGGCTGCCTCGGCCTTCTTCCGGCTCGCACCGTCGCAGTGGACCGTGAGCGCCACCAACCGGCAACCAGGAAGCTCGGACTTGATGAGACGGGCGGCCTGGTGACCATCCAGGCGGGGCATGGCAAGATCCATGACCACGACATCGGGGCGAAGGGCCACGGCCTGGCGCACTGCGGCCCAGCCGTCGGCGGCCTCCCCGGCAACCTCCAGATCACCGGCGATCTCTAGGAGCAGGCGCAGATCACGACGGACGTCGGCCACGTCGTCAACCACCAGGATCCG
>MELN01000037.1:45693-51446 GCA_001768675.1 Actinobacteria bacterium RBG_16_64_13
CGGTCTGCGCTGCCGCCGCTCCGTGGGCTCCGTCCGGTCGCTCGTCTCGCTGAATGTCGCTGGTCTGAACATGCCGCTCCTTTGGAAGAAACTCATGTTCTAAGGATGACCCCGAGGCGACGGCCGCACATCGACCGCGCGATGCATCTTTGGGGGGACCGGAGAAGGATTGTGGACGTCAGCCCCAGGGCTGACGCATGTAGGACTCAGGTCCTAAGGTCGGCGATGAACCCCCGCATTCTGGCCAGGGCGTCCTGAGTCAGACCTTGCAGCTGCTCGAGCTGGACACGCACTCCTTCAGGATCGCTCCTGCTCATGAGCTGGGCCGACCGCACGGCCAAGAGAATGCCGAACATAGCCTGGGAAACGCTGTCGTGCAGTTCGCGCGCAAGGCGATTGCGCTCCTCCACCGCGCCGAGGAAACTCGCCTCGGCAGCGTACTCCTCCAACTGCCGGTGAGTCGCCTCCAACTCCGCGACCATCTTCTGACTCTCTGTGCGAGCAACCTCGAGGTCCCGGCTGGCGAGGGCCAGGGCAGGCAAGGCCACGGTGAACGCCAAGGGTGTCAGAGCGAGCCCGAGACCGTGGAGGGCGCCGAGGGTGACCATCAAGGAGGCCGCGGTCAGCAGCATAAGGGTTCCGATCCATGCCCAGCGTGTGCGGGTTGAAAAGACCAACGCGGCCTGGTACGAAAGCAACACGAAGAACGAGGTCACATAGTCGAATTCTGGCTCGAGCGCAAGCAGAGCGAGGATCACCACGCATTGGACCCCAAACGTCAGGTGCAACAGCAGAGGATGACTGCGCGGCCGCAACCAGAGCGCAGTGAATAGCAGATAGAACAGGGCCAGCAGCGCCACATACCAGGGGAGGCGGCCGCGATCGTCGACCATGACGACAAGCCGGGCGACCAGCCCGAACGAGGCCAGGTAAACGGCCGCTGGTACCACCCATATCCAGGCGCGCAAGCCTACCGGGCCTGGAGCGGCGCCGGCGGGTTCCGCGCCCGTGGACCGCATCCTATTCATCATCGGCGAGGTCATTTCGGATGGCGAAGATCGCCAATTGGGTGCGGTCTTTGAGGCCGAGCTTGGCCAGGATGTGACTGATGTGAGTCTTGACGGTCTTCTCGCTGATGAAGAACTGGCGAGCGATCTCCTGGTTGCTCTTGCCCTTCGCGACCAACGCGATGACCTCCCGCTCGCGGTCGGTCAGGTCCTGAACGATCGACGACGGTCCCTCGTCGGCGGAATGTGCGGGGCCGGTACGCGTCGCGCCATCCACGGCGCCCGCGTTGCGCATGGCGTCCATCAACTTGCGGGCCACATCGGGATGGAGCCTTGGCTCCCCCCGGTAGGCCGCGCGAATAGCGTCTATCAACTCGTCAGGAGAGACGTCCTTGAGCAAGTAGCTCGAGGCGCCCGCCTGAATTGCGGGAAACACCTGGTCGTCCTCCGCGAAGCTGGTCAGCGCGATGACCCGGGCGCCCGTCTCGGCCTCCATGATCTGCTTGGTGGCACCGATCCCATCCAGCCGAGGCATCACCAGGTCCATAAGGACAACGTGCGGCTGGAGTTCTAGGACCATGTCCACCGCAGCCCTGCCGTCCGCCGCTTCGCCCACGACAAGAATGTCGTCGTGCAGTTCGAGGAAGGTGCGTAGACCCTGACGCACCACCTGATGGTCGTCAACGATCAACACTCTGATCTTCTCTAACGATCCTTCAGCTGTCATCTACCGCCCTCCCCAGGCCGTTCGACGATCACTTCCGTGCCCTTGCCTGATTCGCTCCGCACCTCGAGATCCCATCCGATCTCGGATGCTCTCTCGCTCATGCTGGTCAGTCCCATACCTGACCCACCTCTCGCCTGCCCAGCGTCGAACCCCCGCCCGCGATCCTCGACCTCTATGCGCAGCGGGGGTCGCAAACGTAGCCGAACCGTCGCTTCGGTGACCCCGGAGTGCTTGACGGCATTGTTAAGCGCCTCCTGAACGATACGGAGAAGTCCTCTTTCTTCCGCGATCGACATCACGGCCTCTGTGCCGACGTCTCCCGGCAGCCTTCCTGGGGCGTCGTCCATCTCCAGTGAAACACTGAACCCATCCCTCGCCCGGCGTTCGATGTCACGGCGGACGCCGGCTTGGAGCCCGCCTTCGGCGAGACCGTCCGGTCTCAACTCCGACACCAGCGCGCGCATCTCGGCGAGGGCGCTCTGGGTCAACTGGCCCAAGCGCTCGAGCTGGATGTCTACTCGCTCGGGTTCGCGTTCCAAGAGGATCGCGGCCGACTGGCTCGCGAGCGTCATGCTGAAGATGGTCTGCGTCACCGAGTCGTGCAGATCGCGCGCCACCCGGTTGCGCTCCTCCGCGACGGCCAACCTCTCCAATCGCTCGACGTAATCCCGCAGCTCCAGGTTCGCCGCCTCAAGCTCACGGCCGGCCGCCTGATTGGCCGCGCGGGCCTCCGTGGCCCGGCGTGTGGCCAAGGCGTAGTAACCCAAAAAGACGTTGACGGCCGTGTATATGAGCACAAACGTGGCCGCCTCCGCCGGCTCGTATCTCGAGAACAGCGGAACGGCCATGAGCGGTACGAACGCCGCCAAGTACGCGACTCCCGGCCACAAACCCAACCGCTGAAAGGCTTGCATGGCCAGCACACCGAAAAGGACGGCGTAGAAATCGTAGTGCCCCGGCTGCGCAACTAGGATAGCGACAATGGCGCTCTGCAGGGCCAGACAGACCATGAACCATGGCCGCCAGATGCGCGAGATGAAGATCTCGCTCACGAATAGGGCCAGCCAGGCAAGAAGAAGTAACAGGGCTGTGCGAAGCACGGTGTTGTCCTCGACCACAAGCAGCGACCGGAACACGGCCCCGGCGAAGAGCAACCCGGCCGCCACGTAGTAGACCCACAGGTACGACCGGTCGCGAGAGCGGCTCATGAGGCGCCCAATCTTGTCATGCCGCGGGCGAAAAGGATCGCCATTCCGGCCAGAACGGCGATCATGCCCACGATCTCGGGAATGGTCGGCTGTTCACCGAGTTGCGCCCAGGAAGCCAGAAGGCCGACGACCGGCGTCCCCATGGTGCCCAGACCCGCGATACCGGCCGGTAGCTCCCGCAACACGTAGAGCCACAGGGCGGCCCCGATGCAAGTGGTGACAACGAGGGCGAAAACATAGGTCCATATGAAGGCTCCACTCCACTCCGGCAGGCTTCCCTCGACGAAAACGGCCACAAGCAGCAGGGGGATCGAGCCAAAGAGGCTCTGCCAGCCGGTCAACGATAGGAGTTCCACCTCGTGGCGTCGCCGGATCACCTTGGCCACAATGGAACTCCCGGCCCAACACACAGCCGCGGCCAGAGCCAGCAGGCTGCTGACGGCGCCGTGCAGGTTCCAGGGCTCGATAATCAGGACCAGACCAGCCAGTCCCAGCAACACCGAGAGCCATTGCGCCCCGCGCACCTTCTCTCCCAGGATCGGCCACGCCATCAACAGGATCCAGAATTGCCAGGTGTTGGCAAGGATGGCGATGCGGCCGGCCCCGCCTGTCACCAAAGCGGCTGTGGCAAGTCCTATGAAGCCGCCGGTCAACAAGAGCCCGAGAAGCGCGGTGAGTGATGCGGCTTTGGGTCTCACGGAGCGCCCAAGGGCGGCCGCGAGCCCAAGTAGCAGGATCCCGCCGGGAAGCGTGCGCAGCACAGCGAAGGTGTAAGGGCCGCTGTAGGCGACACCGATCTTAAGGGCCACCCAAGTGTATCCCCATATGAGCGCAAGCAGGACCAGGGCTGCCGGCGGCAAGTACCGCGATGATCTCAGAAAGCCCTCCTCGATCTGCGCCTTTCGAGACTCGTCTCCGCCATTCTAAGCATCCGCGGCCCGTCGCGATAGAATGTGCACTTCGGGAAAGCTGAAGGGAACGGTGCCCATGTTGATCACGGAAGTACTCGCGCGCAACGCGCAGTTCTATGGAGACGAGATCTGCCTCGTTGAAGTCAACCCCGCGCTGGAGCAGAAGCGCGAAGTCACTTGGCGTGAGTACGAGCTCATGGAAACCAACGCCATCGAGCACTCCCGCAGGGAGATGACCTGGCGCCAGTTCGACGACGCGGCGAACCGATTCGCAAACCTGCTCCTCAGCCGAGGCCTCGGGAAAGGCAGCAAGGTCGCGATCCTTCTCATGAACTGCCTCGAGTGGCTGCCGATCTATTTCGGCATCCTCAAGACCGGCGCCGTGGCGATACCAATGAACTACCGGTATACCTCGGAGGAGATCGAATACTGCCTCAAACTCGC
Organism: Actinobacteria bacterium RBG_16_64_13; assembly: GCA_001768675.1. GTDB lineage: Bacteria > Actinomycetota > Thermoleophilia > RBG-16-64-13 > RBG-16-64-13 > RBG-16-64-13. The sequence continues at coordinate 49,991 of MELN01000037.1, forward strand.
TGAGGCCGACGCCCTGGTCTTCGGGCCCGAGTTCATAGGTCGCATCGAGGCGATCGTCGACCGTATCCCTCAGGTCGACCCGCGCTTGTTCGTCACAGCCGATTGCCCGACTTTCGCCGAAAGCTACCGCGAGCTTGCCTCCGCCTTTTCGGCCGAGGCGCCGCAGATGGAGCTGTCCGAAGAAGACGACGCCGCTATCTATTTCTCGTCGGGCACGACCGGCTTTCCCAAGGCGATACTCCACGACCACCGCAGCATCATGTCCTCCGCCGTGGTGGAGCAGGCGCATCACGGGCAAAACAGGGAAGACAACTTCATGTGTATCGCCCCCCTCTATCATACCGGGGGCAAGATGCACTACTTCGGTAGCCTGCTCTCGGGCAGCAGGGGCGTGCTCCTGCGCGGGACGAAACCGGAATGGATCCTAAAGGCCATATCCGACGAGCACGTGACCGTGGTGTGGCTACTCGTGCCCTGGGCACAAGACATCCTCGAGGCCATCGAGCGTGGAGACGTGAAGCTCGAGAACTACGAGCTGGCGCAGTGGAGGCTCATGCACATCGGGGCCCAGCCCGTCCCCCCGAGCCTCGTTCATCGCTGGAAACAGCATTTCCCCGATCATGACTACGACACCGACTACGGCCTCACCGAATCGGTGGGGCCGGGGTGCGTGCACCTGGGGCTCGAGAACATCCACAAGGTCGGCGCCATTGGCAAACCGGGCTACCAATGGGAGACGGTGATCGTCACCGAGTCGGGAGACCCGGTCGCGCAGGGAGATGTCGGCGAGCTGGCGGTCAAGGGACCGGGAGTCATGAAGGGCTACTACAACGATCCCGAAGCTACCGCGGCAGTGCTGAAGGGCGGTTGGCTCCTCACCGGCGACATGGCCAGGATGGACGAGGATGGCTTCATCTACCTGGTCGACCGCAAGAAGGACGTGATCATCACCGGCGGCGAGAACATCTATCCGGTCCAGGTGGAGGACTTCCTTCACAAGCATGACGCGATCAAGGACGTGGCTGTGATCGGACTGCCCGACGAGCGGCTTGGCGAGATCGCGGCGGCGATCATCCAGCTCAAACGCGGTCACCATAGCACGGAAGCGGAGATCCTCGACTTCTGCGGCGCGCTGCCTCGGTACAAGCGTCCCCGCAAGATCATCTTCGACGAGGTCCCCCGCAATGCCACCGGCAAGATCGACAAACCGGCGCTTCGCAAGAAGTACCACGTCGAAGGCCTCGTAGAGACCGAGACCACACACTAGACGGCCCGCCGATCGCTGGAACAGATAGGAGGATCAGTGGTGGAGAAGAAGATCGTCTACTTCGAGAAAGCGGGAGCGGCAAACACCGAGGAGACACTTCGTCTTGCGGCGGAGGAAGCAGGGCGTCGCCGGATAGGCAAGGTCGTTGTCGCCTCCACGAGGGGCGACGTGGCCCGGTCGGCGGCGGCG
>MELN01000037.1:51466-58442 GCA_001768675.1 Actinobacteria bacterium RBG_16_64_13
TCGTGGTGCCCCACCAGTTCGGTTTCACCGAGACCCAGCGTTTCCCCCGGGAGCTGGTCGAAGAACTGGAAGGGCAGGGCCATTCCGTGTACTTCGGAACCATGCTCTTTCACACCGACAGGTTCTACGGTTCCGGGTCGCCCGAAGCGATGGCCATGGTGTTACGCACCATCTGTCAGGGCATGAAGGTATGCGTCGAGATAGTGCTCATGGCAGCAGACGGGGGCCTTGTGGCCCGGGGCGAGGAGGTCATCGCCGTCTCGGGCACCGGGCAGGGCGCCGACACCGCGGTCGTGGCCATCGCCTCGACTTCCCACAGGCTCCACGACCTCCACGTCACCGAGATCATCTGCAAACCCTTGCAGTCCCGGTCATGGGTGCGGGGTACCAGCCCTTACGACCCTCGCGCTCGAGATCTTCGTGATGCGCAGGACGCAACGGGCGACTAGAGGCCGATCTCCGCGAGCCTGGCGCTTCGCTGCTCATGCTCCATACCTATCGCACACCTGGCTGATGTTGAGCACGGTGATATCGAACCCGGCGCGCTTGGCGCCGAAGCTGAGCTGCATCATGCAGGCCGGGCATTCGGTGACCAGCACGGAGGCACCGGTGGCCTCGACGAAGCCCATCTTCCGAGCGATGATCGCCGCCGACGTCTCCGGGTGAAGGACACCGTAGGTGCCGGCGGCCCCGCAGCAGGAGTCGGACTCGGCCGCCTCTCTCAACTCGAGTCCGGGCAGAGCTCGCAGCAACTCCCGCGGCTGTACAACCACGTTCTGATACCGCCGCCCGAGATGGCAGGGATCATGATACGTCACGACGATGCGGTCCTCCGAGCCTGCTTCGCCCCCTTCCTGGCCCGGCGGCACTTCGAGACCTCCGCGCTCCATCACGAATTCGCTGAAACTTCTAGTCTTCTCCGCAAGCCGACCCGCCAGAGCCGACCACTCCGGGTCGCCCGCGAGTATCTTCGGATACTCCTTGAGATGCCCCGAGCAACTCCCGCATTCCGAAACGATGGCGGCGAAGCGATCGAGGTCGCCGAGTCGCCGCAGGTTCTCGCGGGCCAGCTGCGCCGCGGCCTCGACATCGCCGTAGCCGTGAGCAGCGAGCCCGCAGCAGCAGTTTTCCAGGACCTCTACCCCCATCCCCAGGCGCTCGAGCACTCGGACCGTAGCCTCGCCCACCTCAGGAAGCGCGTAGTTGTATCCACACGACATCCAGTAACCCACGATGGGCCGGCCGCGACTGTCCGCCCCCCTGCGCTTGGCCAGACGGGTGGCCAGCAGAGGCCCGGGAGTACCGGCCCGAAACTCCATCGCACGCTCGAGCTTCGGATTAAGCAGGCCGACCAGCCCCACCCTCCGCGCCAAGTCGGCCAGGCCGGTCCGCCGGACTGCCCACAGGCTCCGAACCAGTGCGCGCATCAACCTCGGCCTCGGAAGCAGGCTGCGGAACACCCTCCGCTGGAGGAAGCCGCGACCGAAGCGTTCCGCATACGCGTGCCTGAACGACATGACCACTTCATCGGTCTTGACAGCGCTGAAGCAGTTCTCGGTACAGGCGCGACAGAGGAGACAGTTGGCAAACGCTTCTTTGACCTCGGGGCCGAGCTCAGCACGCTCTTCGATCATGTTGCGGAAGAGGGCCACCTTCCCGCGGGCCACATATGCTTCGCGCCCGGTGGCCCGGAACACGGGGCATGCCGGTTGGCAGAACCCGCACTTGCCGCAGGTGACCACGTGGTCGTAGAGGGCCCGGAACTCCTCGGGCGGACCTTTGCTCGTATCAGCCGGCATCACATGCCGCCGACATATCGGCGAGGGTTGAGAACGCCATGGGGATCGAATCGATCCTTGATCCGCCTCATCAACCCGACCGATGGGCCCGGGTCTCCCCACGCGTCGAAGCCCAACGGCAGCAGCGTCAGACCGTCCCTGACCACCAGGTGGCCGCCGGCTGCGACGGCTCGCCCGCGGAGACCAGATACGAAGTCGCCAAGAAGAGGCGCCGTCCCTGCGGAGGGCGCTTCCGGTTCCGCCGCTCCCGCTCGTCCCAATATCGTGAGATCGACCGTCCCGCGCGCCGCGCCGATGCGACACGCCAGTGGGAAGCCCGCCGCCTCGGCCCCCGAGACCGCCGCCTCGGCAAACGCCCACGCCTCGCGTAGAGGCAAGGAGGCGCGGAGAGCCAGGCCTGACCCGGAAACCATCGGCTTCGGACCGGCATTGGCCAGCGTGTCCAAGACGGACTCGGCCCGTTCGTCTTCAAGGACTGCCGGAGGCCGCGTCTCGAACCTGCCGCTGACCTCCCTGACCGAACGCCCTACCGTCGCGGGATGGCCCGCGAAAGCGGCCAGTAGTAGCCAGCTTTCGCCGTCTGCTATGTCCGTCTCCACGCCGCCGAGGAGCGTGCCGGCCTCGGCTGCAGCGACAGAGACAGCGCGCACGCAAGCCGGCGAGATCACCTCGAGAGCGAGGGGCTGCAGGTGGGAATCGATGATTTGGGCGGCCAGCTCTCCGCCTTGTCCCAGCGAGGTCAAGGGGATGACCATGAGGGCCTGCTTGCCGGGACGGGGCAACAGGCGAAAGGTGACCTCAGTGAGCACCCCCAAGGCCCCGAACGAGCCGATGAACAGCTTGGTGACATCGTAGCCCGTGACGTTCTTCATGGTGCGGCCGCCGAACTTCACGACGCTACCGTCGGCAAGCACAGCCCTGACTCCGAGCACAACGTCCCTCAGGCCTCCGAACCCAGCTCCGCGGGCACCCTGATCGGCGGTCGCGGTCACACCGCCTATGGTCGCGAAGCCGGGCCATTGCGGATCGAGCGGCAGGACGCGACCGACCGAGGCCGCGCGCGCACGGACCTCAGCTATGGTCATGCCGGCCGCCGCAGACAGGCTGAGATTGTCGGCATCGACATGAGAGAAGCCACGCAAGTCCCGCGTGCGCAGCAAGAGGTCGAACCTACCCGGACGGTTCCCCCAACCCAGTTTGGTCCCCCCGCCCGCGACGCACACACCGAGACCCTCGCGGTTGGCCAAAGCAAGGATGGCGCTCAGTTGGTCTTCGTCGGCAGGGAATACTCCCAGGGGAGCTGGGATGTCGTGAATGGCCACAGTGGGCCTCCGATCCACTCGCTCCTCGCCCAGGAGCGTGGCAAGCCGGTCGGCCAGGCGATCGCCCGCAGGGTAATGCTCCACAGGCGTCTTGGCCGCCTTGGGCGCCTCGGCCCCTCTGTTCGCTCCGGCCGCCTCGGCTGCTGAGGCCGACGCGCCCGCCTCCGGCGGCGCGGCCGGGCCGGGCAGGACCTTGCCCGGGTTGCAGAGACCCCGCGGATCGAAGGCATCCTTCACGAAGGCCTGCGCCCTGAGATCCGCCTCGTCGAAGACCAGCCGCATGGCGTCGAGCTTCTCGATGCCGATGCCGTGCTCGCCGCTGACCGTCCCCCCCAGGTCGACACAGACCCGTAGAACCTCCAAGCCCGCGGCCATGACGCTCTTCCTGTCTTCCTCCTTGCGGCTGTCGAAGAGCAGGAGGGGGTGAAGGTTCCCGTCGCCGGCATGAAAGACACTGGCAACGTTCAGATCGTACCGACACCCGATCTCGGCGACCCTCCGAAGCGCTTCCGGCAGCTCGGTGCGAGGCACGGTGCCGTCCGCGACGAGGTAGTTCGGCGCAAGACGCGAGATCGCTCCAAAAGCCCCCTTCCGTCCTTTCCACAACGCGGCCCTTTCGGCCTCATCCTGAGCCACCCGTACGTCTTGCACACCGTTGGCCCGGCAGATGGCCACGATCTGCTCGGCCATCTCGTCCATGCCCTCGAGCAACCCGTCGAGCTCGATGAGAAGCACCGCGGCGGCCTCTCGGGGGAAACCACAGGCCATACTCTCTTCCACCGCATTGATAGTGCGGTTGTCCATCATCTCCAGGGTCGCCGGGACCAGCCCGGCCGCCACAATGGCAGACACGATATGCCCGCCCTCCTCTATCGAGCCACAGACCGCCAGCAAGGTCTTGACCGCCTCAGGCTTTCTAAGGACGCGGAGTATGGCGGCAGTGGCCACCCCCAGAGTGCCCTCGCTGCCGACGAAGACGCCGGTCAGGTCGAAGCCCAGAGAGCCGTGGCTCCTGCCCCCCAGCCAGACGACCTCGCCGTCGGGGAGCACTACCTCTATGCCGAGCACGTGGTTCGAGGTCACCCCGTACTTGAAGCAGTGGGGCCCGCCCGCGTTCTCAGCGACATTCCCGCCGAGCGAGCAGGCCTTCTGACTGGCCGGGTCGGGGGCGTAGTAGTAGCCGAGCGGCTCCAAGGCGGTGGAGATATCGAGGTTGAAGATGCCGGGTTGGACGAGCATGCGCTGATTGGGTAAGTCGATCTCGAGGACCCGGTTCATCCGGCCCATCTCGAGAACGACGGCCTTGTGAAGGGCGATGGCCCCGCCGCTGATGTTCGTGCCGCCTCCCCGCGGCACGAACGGGACTCCCTCCCGGGCGAGCAGACGCACCACCGCGGACACTTCCGCGGTGGAATGGACAAACACCACGAGCCGAGGAAGAGAACGCTCCAGATACGCGTCGTACTCGTACGTCTGGAGGTCCACCGTCGCGTCGAGCACGTTCCTCCGCCCAACGATCGCCCGAAGCTCTCTTACCAGCGAATCGGCCATGGCCTCCGCCCACTGCGACGCCAGCATGGTTGCCTGATATCTTAGCGGAGCCTGAGTGTAAGGTCGTTCGGTTTGACGGCTGGTCGTTGTTGATAGCCATTTAGGAGGTCCAGGATGTCGGAAGGTCCAAACGCCAGCGATTTCCACGACCTCGACCCAGCGATCCGTGTGCTGATGGGTCCGGGTCCAAGCGACGTACCCCCCCGTGTGTTGCGCGCCATGGCTGCACCCACGCTGGGGCACTTGGACCCTGACTTCCTCGAGCTGATGACGGAGACCCAGGTGCTGCTGCGGGCCGTGTTCCAGACTCAGAATCCTCTCACCATACCGGTCTCGGGGACAGGCAGCGCGGGGATGGAAGCCTGCTTTGTGAACCTCGTTGAGCCCGGAGATCAAGTGGCGATAGTGGTGAACGGAGTGTTCGGCACGCGCATGGTCGATTGCGCGGGGCGGCTGGGAGCCGAGATCATCCCCATCGAGGTCGAATGGGGAAGGGCGGCCGATCCTCAGGCGGTTGCCGATGCCTTGAAAGGCAAACAGCCCAAGATCGTAGCCGTCGTTCATGCCGAGACGTCGACCGGCGTATGTCAGCCGCTCACCGAAATCATCGCGATCGCGAAGGAGCATGGGGCTCTCATGATGGTGGACTGCGTCACCTCCCTCGGGGGAGTCGAAGTGGCCCTCGACTCCTGGGAAATAGACGCCGCCTTCAGCGGCACTCAGAAATGCCTATCTTGCCCCCCGGGACTGGCGCCCCTTTCGTTTGACGAGAAGGCTGTCGCGAAGATGATGGCGCGCAAGACGAAGGTCAAGTCCTGGTACCTCGATCTGACCATGGTGGGCGACTACTGGGGAGCCCAAAGGAAGTACCATCACACTGCTCCCATCAACATGATCTATGCGCTGCGCGAGGCCTTGAGGCTTGTCGTGGAAGAAGGCCTGGACGCCCGGTTCGCCAGGCATCGCCTGAACCACGAAGCCCTGGTCGCAGGTATCGAGGGCATGGGGCTCCGGATGCTGGTGCCCGCGGCAGAGCGGCTGGCGTCCCTCAACTCTGTGTGCATCCCAGCCGGGGCAGACGACCTTGGCACTCGCCGCGCCCTCCTCCGGCAGTTCGGCTTGGAGATCGGCGCGGGGTTGGGTCCTCTCGCCGGGAAGATCTGGCGCGTGGGCCTGCAAGGCCACTCGGCGACCGAGCGTAACGTGAGGCTTTTCCTCACGGCCTTGGAGTCGGTCTTGAAGAGCCAAGACGTCGAGGCGCAGCCCGGTGGCCCCGAAGCGGCCGATAGGGTGTACGCGCGCTCGCGTTGACGCGGCATGAACGCGCGGGGTGGCCGGTCCCCGGCTTGCTGTGTGCGAAGGGGCGGACTAGTATTGGGCCGAGCGTCAAGGAGTCGCTCCAAACGCCCTCGATCGGCGAGGAGTCAACGATGAGTCTCGACGAAGAGACCCGGCTACAGGCGGCCCTGCTGGACAACATCCCCGGCTGTGCCGCGCTGATCCTCAAGAAAGACACGCACGAGATCGTCGCTTCCAACAAGTTCGCCCGCGATCGTGGCGCTGTCCCCGGCCAGACCTGCTTCGATACCTGCGCCGAGCGGACGGACCAGTGCCCCTTCTGCCTGGCTCCCGAGCTGTGGACTACGGGCCAGCCGCAACAGCTGGAAATCGAACACAAGGGAACATGGTACCAGGGGATATGGGCGCCGCTTTCCGAGGATCTCTACGTTCACTACCGATTCAACATCAGCGCCCGCAAACAGATCGAAGAGGAGTTGCGCTCGAACGAGCGGCGCCTGTCCTCCATCTACAGCGCTGTGAGCGATGCCGTCTTTCAGTTGGCAGTCGAACCCGAGGACCAGTATCGTTTCGCCTCGGTGAATCCCGCCTTCTGCACCATTACCGGGCTGCCGCCGGAGGCAGTGGTGGGCAAGATGGTGAACGAAGTGATACCCGAACCGTCGCTCACCCTGACGCTGGGGAAATACCGGCAGGCCATTGACCAGAAGGCCACGGTCAGTTGGGAGGAGACTTCCGACTATCCCACCGGCCGCCTGACGGGAGAAGTCTGCGTGGTGCCTGTCTTCGATGCCCAGGACTGCTGCACTCACCTGGTCGGCTCGGTCCGCGACGTGACCGAGCGCAAGCGGGCCGAAGAGGCTCTGCGCGACAGCCAGACGTTGCTCAGGCTGTTTCTTCGCCACTCTCCGATCTACGCGTACATCAAGGAGGTCACTCCCACAGAAAGCCGGGTGATCGAAGCCAGCGACAATTTCAGGGAGATCATCGGCATTCCTGGTCCGG
>MELN01000037.1:58528-59195 GCA_001768675.1 Actinobacteria bacterium RBG_16_64_13
ACCAGCGTCCTGCAGAAGGACGAAGAGCGGAACGGCCGCAACTACACCACCATCAAGTTCCCCATTGTCCAGGGAGAGAAGAGACTTCTCGCCGGCTATACCCTAGATATCACCGAGCGCAAGCAGGCGGAAGCCTCGCTGCGACTCACGCAGTTCTCGGTGGACCGGGCCGTCGATTCGGTGTTCTGGACCGACTCCCACGGCCGCCTCATCTTTGTGAGCGACTCGATGTGCCACCGTCTGGGCTACTCGCGAGATGAACTGCTGGCGATGACTCTCTTCGACCTTGATCCCACCCTGTCACCCGCGCGGTGGGCGAGGAGCTGGAAACGACTCAAGGGGGAGGGCACGTTCACCTTCGAGACGGTCCATCGCAAGAGCGACGGCGAGACCTTCCCGGTCGAGGTGAGCCTCAACTACCTCGAATACGACCGGAAGGCGTACAACTGCGTGTTCGCGCGCGACATCACCGATCGCAAGCGCATCGAGGAAGCGCGCACGGAAAGTGAGCGGATGCTGACCACGCTCATGGCGAACCTGCCGGGAATGGCCTACCGGTGCCAGAACGACCGCGATTGGACGATGCTGTTCGTCAGCGAGGGTTGTGAGCAGCTCACGGGCTACCAGGCAATGGAGTTGCTGGGCAACGCCCGCAAGTCGTTCGCCG
>MELN01000037.1:59325-59566 GCA_001768675.1 Actinobacteria bacterium RBG_16_64_13
GCAGGGACGGGGGGTGTTCGATGAGGACGGAGAGGCGCTGCTCTTCCTGGAAGGCTTCGTGACCGACGTCAGTGAGAGAGTGCGCGCGGAACAGGCCCTGCGGGAGCGGAACGAACAGCTTCGCCAGTCACAGAAGATGGAGGCGGTGGGTCAATTGGCCGGCGGCATCGCCCACGACTTCAACAACCTCCTCACGGCTATTTTGGGCTACAGCGATCTGATCCTCTCCGATGGGGAGGCG
>MELN01000037.1:59672-60020 GCA_001768675.1 Actinobacteria bacterium RBG_16_64_13
AGGCCATCGGTGGTCGCACTTAACAGCATCATCGTCGGGATGGAACCACTGCTGCGCCGCACGCTAGGCGAGAACATCGACCTCGTGGTCCGTATGCATCCGGAGGCGGGGCAGACCGAAGTGGATATCCACCAGTTCGAGCAGGTGATCATCAACCTGGCCCTCAACGCTCGCGATGCCATGCCGCATGGTGGCAGGCTGACCCTGGAGACCATGAATGCGGAGCTTGACGAGAAGTACTGTGCCAGCCACGCCGATGCCTCGCCGGGTCCCCATGTGACGCTCGTGGTCTCCGACACCGGGTCGGGCATCGACGAGGACACCATGTCTCGCCTCTTCGAGCCGTTC
>MELN01000037.1:60032-60350 GCA_001768675.1 Actinobacteria bacterium RBG_16_64_13
CGGCACGGGCCTGGGGCTTTCGACCGTCTACGGCATCGTGCGTCAGAGCGGGGGCAGCATCAACGTCAGCAGTGAGCCGGGATGCGGAGCGACTTTCGAGGTGAATCTGCCGCGAATCGCCGGATAGGCGTCCCCCACGGTTCCGCCGTTGCGTAGCGCCAGTTCGACCCGGAGCCGGGAAACGTTACTCCTGGTGGAGGACGAGCAGGCGATCAGGGACTTGGCGACTCGCGTCCTCACCGAGCTGGGATACGCGGTGGTATCCACAGCCACGGCGAATGAGGCACTCGAGCTCCGGGCCGTCATCGGCAGGCCCAT
>MELN01000038.1 GCA_001768675.1 Actinobacteria bacterium RBG_16_64_13
GGGCTACAGGCAGGGAGTTGGAGGCGGCACCCGGATTCGAACCGGGGGATAAGGGTTTTGCAGACCCTCGCCTTACCACTTGGCTATGCCGCCCCAACGCGGCCGCGCATTCTAGCAGCCTCGCCGGGCTCTGCGCCAGCAGTTAGCGCAGCGCGCAATGCGCCCGCCTGCTGTCTCTGAGCGGTCGATGGCGCCACTCGGATCAGCGCGTCTCCCGCTTCAGCCTCCACCCCGCCAATCGCAGGTGATTCGCGCTCGAAAGCGAGGCTCCACGCTCCGACTCATCCTCGATCCACCTTCGCGCGTCCACCTGAAGGACGAGTCGTTTCCGCGCCACGTCTATCTCGGTGACCTGAAGTCCCGGCAGGCCGCGAGCGTCAAGCGACGGATCATTCTGCTGCCCCGCGAGCGCTTGCCTAATGGCCTCTCCAACCTCATCGAATCGCCGCAGCACATCGCCAAAGGTGAACTCGAGCACAAGGACGCCACGCGACTCGAGGCGATTCCGCTTGTCGAGGTCGCTCCCGATCTTCTCCACTGTGGTGGCGTGAAATGCTCGCCCATCCAGGAAGACCGAGACGTTCGGGTCGCGGTACTCGGCATCAACCCGAGTGATCCGTTGCCCGCCGATCTCTCGCACGACCTGCAGGGTCGGAGTCGGCAGCCCGGCCCCACGGAGTCGGTTGAAGAACTCGACCTCGAGGAAGGATTCCAACTGCTCGCTCTCTGGGTCCGCGGCGGCCGTGGCTTCCCCCTCTGCAAGCCGCCTAAGTACGCCCATCACCTCGAACCGGTTCAACAACTGATGGCCGCGTTGATTCCAGAAATCACGGAGACAGCGATAACACGATGCAGTGCAATCGCAAGCTTCAAGGCGGCTAAGAACTTCGGCAGCGGCTCGCTTGAGGCCTTGCGCATCACTCTCGAAGAGCTTGGGGAGGTAGCCCGTCCCGCCGGGCATCGTGTCGTAGATGACGATGGACCAGGGCTTGCCCTCGCGCATTCGTTCGAATGAGGCCAAGTCGCGCTGGCCCGCCTGCATGGTCTCTCGAATGCCCAGTTTCAGTGACTCCGCGAGGGTCAGGCGCCAAGCCGCATAGCTCTTCTCGCGGGCGGCATCGGGCAGCTTAATCTCGAGCACGTCGCCGCGGATCTTGGCGATAAGCCAGATCCGAGACTTGATGACTTCACCTGTCGGGTCTTTGCGGCCAGGGCAGCGCGTCGCGTGACCTACGACCTCAGCCTCACCCTCGTCACCATCGTCCTCCTCGCCGGGTACGGGCAGCTCCGATTCCTTCGTGAATCCGCAGCCCGTACAGACTTCAAATCCGAGTCCTGGTTGGCCATCCTCCTCGGGAGATGGGCCTCGATTCGCGACGATGATTTCTAGACCTGACGTTCGCTCGATCTCGAAGCCACCGATCATCATCTGTTGACTCTGACGTGGCGTCCCGGCAAGGAACTGGGTCAGGTGGTAGTCGGCTCGGCTGCGGTACTCATCTTCGCTGGAGATGGCACCGCCACCACCACGGACACCCGTGAGTTCGAGAATCTGCTGGCCGACCAGATCTGCCCCGCACATGGGACAGGATTTCTCAAGTGGATCGAAGGACAGGTACTCGCACGCATCGCAGCGACGGGCGGGCCGGACGACGTTGTCGCGATGCTCTGCGCCCGCGTCGTTCTCAAGTACCGGAGCCGGGTCCAGCCGGCGCACCTTCAACTTCCGTCCACGGGCATACACGATGTTGCACGGCGCGAACTCCGTCACCGCGATCCACGCAGCCTGCACAATGGGCTGTTCGGCGCGTGGGAGGTGGAGGAAGACACTCTGCCCCGTGAACCCATAGCGAGGGATGAAGCCCACCAACCCGAGGAAGCCGAGAGGCTGGTACTCGGGATTGCTCTGGCCCGCGAGCCTCTCGAGTTCGGTCCGCAGCCTGCGCTCCATCTCCTGCTCAGCCTTGGTCGGCATCCGGACGTCGCGAAGGCGCTGGTACTCGTTCAGCAACGCGCGATAGCGGTCGCACCAGCGCATAAGTGCAGCGCGAAGGTCGCCCAGGAATTGGTTGACCTGGTCTATTGCGATCTCCGCGGCGGCCTTGGGTGGCGATGGGTCATGTTCAGAGCAGAAGGCACCCCTGACAGCAGCTTCGATCTTCGACCGCGTCGTTGGGTCCGCCAGTTTGTCCGCGTATGGCTGCAGCGTGGTCTCACGCAGGACGCCGTCGCTGTCAGCGACAGCAGGGCCTGCGAATCCCGCGGGATCTTCTAGAGGTGGCACCCATCGAGTTGGCAGATCGAGCGCCAGCATCTCGTAGACCAGTGAGTTCACGTGCCGGCGGAGCAACGGTTCGTTGTCTAGCGAGATCGAAGGGGCGCGTACTAGTCCTGCAATCAGCTCCGCCGGGCGCTCGAAGAAGTAGCTGTCGTGCGGTGCTTGTCCTGCATGCGCCAACGCCAAGGCAACCTTACTCCGCCGACCAGCGCGACCAACCCGCTGCGCATAGTTGGCAGGGGTCGGCGGCAGGTTTCGCAGAATGACTGAGTGCAGGTCGTCCAGGCTGACCCCTACCTCCAGTGTGGGGGTGCAGGCCAGCACATCAACGGTTGGGTTCTCGCGGTCGTTGAACCTCTCCTCGAGCGCCAGGCGTTCGTCACCTTCGATCTGCCCCGAGTGCTCCCTGACGATCAGTCGCCGAGGCTTTGAGACGTACTGCTGCCGATAGAAGTCCCTCTCGGCCTTCGGCTCATAGGGCTGGGGGGTTCCCGGGCAGCGCCAGTTGGGACAAAGGGAGTTCCCTCGAAGGCTGATGAGCTGAGTGGACAGCACGGTGCCGCAACGGTCGCATCGCCATAGTGGCTGCTCGTCACGACGCGAGAGCATCAGCCGTTTGTGGTCGACCATGAGGCGCTTTCGGCTCTCGAGTTTGCTCTCAGAAAGGAGACCCAATGCGGCAATACGCGAGGCCAGCGCCTCGGCGATCTGGTTCGTCTGTACAGGCGGCTGCTCAAGCACGCGGCCCAGCAACTCGGTGAGGCGCGTCGCGTTCCTCTCCGCGGTCCATCCTCGGATGTCCACTTGGGCCTTCGCGCTTTTGTACTTCGCAGGGCCGTAGCCCCTCGTGTCCTTCACGCCACGATCGCCGATCCGGATGTTGTGGTTCCTCATCACCTCACGGGGCGTGCGCTTCAAGAGCCAATGGTCCACTGCTCGGCCCCACCGGAGCATCTCGACAACCGTCCGGACCACCTGACTAAGCCTCTCCTCATTGCCGAACGGCTGCTCTGGCCAGTTCCGAGCAAGCGCACCCACTAGCTCCGCGAGCCGATCGACCTCGACGATCAGGACGCCCTCCTGCTCGGGTGAGAAGCGACGCCGACTGCGCTCGGTGAGGTCGAGTGCGATCTCCCACTCGAGTTGGCGCCGGATGGCCTCCTCGTCGGCCTCTGACGGCACATAGGCAGGTTTAGCGACCTCTGCAAAGCGATGGTCTTCCTCGCCGATGAGCCAGCGCTTGAGGGTCGGCTTGTCCGAAACGACCCGCTCGTGAACCCTGCGGATCACTTCGGACATCGAGAGCCGTTCGGCGCCAAGCGCGTCCACGAGGAGTTGCCGAACGGAGACCCGCGCTCCCTGGTCATCTGCATACCCAGCCTGCTGGCCGGCGTCCTGCCTGCTGTCCGCAAAGACCAGCAGGCGCCCCCCTGCTTCACCTTCCCGCTTTCGAAGTTCATCAGAGAGGGACTGAGTCAGTACCGCAACACTCGCGGCAGCAGATCCCTGAAGGGGCAGCAGAATCGGGCGGTTCCGGGCACCTTGGTCTCCACAACTCGGGCAATGGACGTCGTCCGTTGAGGCGTAGACTTCCGCGCGCCCAGTCGGATTCGTGCACGCCCGCAAATGAGCGATTTCCTCGCCGTTGGGTGAGAACGAAGCGCAAGTCGGACAGACAGCAGCCTTCACCCAGTCGTGCTTGCCGCCCTCCTCGTCCTCGGCAATCGGCGTCAACCGAGCGGGATCCGCCAAGAAGACAGCGGGCTGGCCCTTGCGACGGTCGACGGCCTCCAGGCGATCGATGCGCTCGAGAGGAGAGCTAAATGTCGGGCTGGACCAATAGGCCTCGCCGCACGTTCGACAGCTCGAGAGCGGCAACGCCGCGGATCCGCAGGCGGGGCACTTGCCCTGTCCAGGACGCGTGAGTGCCTCGCACCCAGGGTTGAGACAGCGCCATAGGCCACTCAGACTCCTGAGAACCTGATGAAGGCGGGGTCTGAACCTCGGTTGGGCCTCGTCCTCTCCGGTTGGGGCCTGCCTCGCCGCCGCACCCAAGAGCAGCACGGCAGTCGCTTCGAGAACGAGGGCGTCCTTGCTCGCTTGTGCTCGTCCGTCGAGTCGTCCCAGAGCATCGGCGGCTGCAGCGATCGGCGCCGGGCTCAGGAGCGAGCGCTCAACGGTTCCGACGACTTGGAACTCGTCGATCGTGCGACCGAGGTTCATCCCAAACGCCTCGTCTTGCGCGATGTCAACCCCGAGGACCTTCTTGGCGAGCACGGCGAGCCCCGCCGTCTCGTGAGCTGCCGCGAGGTCCTCGTGCGACAAACGCGGGGCCGGTGTCAATCTCTTTCCAACTGGCCGAGGATCCGCAGGAGCCTCCGCGATGGCCGCGTCTTCACCGAACTTGGTCCCGAAGAACCGTTCGGCAAACGCCAGCAGCCTAGGCTGTTCGTCCGCGCCCGCGGTGGCGCTGGTTCCGACGCTGCAGATCTCTCCTGGAGCCGCTCCGACATGCTGTCGTAGGCGTCGGAGGAGACATGCCACCTCGGCCCCGAGCACCCCCGCGAAGAGATGGATCTCATCCACTACCAAGTAGGTCGGAGCCCCATGCCGAAAGAGCTCCGCGTCCTTGCCGCGCAGCAGCAGGTACTCCAACTGGGTGTAGTTCGTGAGGAGGATGTTGGGCGGAAAATCCCTCATCGCCTGTCGCGACCATCGACAGTTTGGTGGGGCAGTCGCGGGACGTGGCGGTCGCCGCTCATCGCCGGCATCAGTTTCCGGTGCGTCTCCCGTGTAGCGACCGAATGTCACGTCCGGGCAATCCGCGAGCAACTTCTGGAGCCGAAGGAGCTGGTCGTTCGCCAGCGCGTTCATCGGATAGATGATGAGAGCCTTGATGCCTGGCCCCGGGGCACGCAGGCAAGCGTCCACGATGGGGATCAGGAAGCACTCCGTCTTTCCGGAGCCAGTGCCGGACAGGACCAGCGTGCTTTGTGGGCGGGCCCCCGGCCGCAACCGTAGCCGCTCGAGCGCACGGAACTGATGGTCGTACAGGTCTTGAAAGCCCCAGGGCAGCTCGAGCGTCCGAGGATCGAGGACATCCTTCAGTGTCGCGAGCTTTGGCCCCAGCGCCCCCGGACGCGCAAGCGAAATGAATGGCTCCGCCCAAAGCAACCCCTGTTCAATCAAGGCCTCCCGCTGCCGCTCGAGGTCTTCGTCACGCAAGGGGAACCCAGTGCGTACATAGCGTCGATAGGTCTCGAGCACTGCCTCGGAGACTGCGAAGGGCTGAAGCACCTCATTCTCCTTCTTCAACCACGTAGTAGCGGCGCCGGTTGCCGCGGCCTTCTGCAAAGGCCTCCCGGTCCCTCACCAGCATCTCAAGCACGGAGTGGGCCGTACTCACCTCCTCATAGAGCGCCTCAGCGATGTCAGCGGCGGACTGGGAGTCGGTGGTTAGGAGTTCCCGAATCTGTGCGATCAACTCAGGGTCCGTGGGGACCCGCCCCCCACGAGGAGTGGGGCGATACGGTACCGCCCCTAGCTCGCGATAGCGTGCGACGCGGTGATCGAGCCTCCTGAACTCATCCCGTGGCATGGGGAGTTCGACCCCAGCATCGCGGAGTATCCCGACAATGTCGACTGGTTCGATCCCCGACTGCCGACAATAGGCCAAGAGAGCCAGATCGCGCGTAACGAAGCTCTTGGGCTCTCCCGGAAGCATCGGCTGAACTGTATCTGTGTTCGGAAACGTCGAGAGCACGGCGCAGAAGTGATTGAGTTTAAGTTCGTATGATCGAGCCACATGAGCATCAATGGTGGCCCTGAGCTCGCCGCGGTCCCAGAGGCTCTGGCCCTCTTTGGTTTCGGCGAGGCCCAGAGCTCTCGCTAGTGCTGCGTATTCCGCTGGTGGCCGCAATGATTCAACGATGACAGAGGCGAGCGAGGCGATCTTGACTGGCGAAGGCGCTGGAATGCTATTCAAGACGGCGTGGGTCAGGTGGGTCTTCCCTACGAAGCGGACCAAGTAATCGAACACGAAGCTCGAGATCAAAGCGGCGAGCGAAAGCAGCTTCTCAGGCGGAATCGAGGCGCCCCAGGTCGTGGGTGAGGTGTGCTTCGCTGCTGTCCGCGGGGGCAGCACAGTGGCTATCGCACTTCTTTCGTCCACCGAACGCGCCACATCCCGCCAAGCCACCCGATAGTGCTCCATCACCGACGACCCATCGGTGTTTTTCCGACCCTCGATCGCTGCGACCTCTAGCCCACTGACCCACTTGGTGGGTTCTCTGCCCTCAGCCGGGAACTCGAGGTGGTAGAAGAGCGCACCCTCCACGAGAGGCCACCACTCGAAGCCCTCGGGGTCAATCCAACGGAGCCCCTCCCGACGCGCGCCACGACGGCGAAGAAACTCCTCATCTTTGAATCGCCAGGCATCACGGTCCGCGTGTAGCTCCGCGCAGTACTTGAGTCCCCAGCCTCGCTCGTCGAGGTTGAGGGCCGGTACCGTCGCCACGCAGTGTGCTGCGATCTCCGCGTCAAGGGCGGTTTGAAGCTCGGGGAATGACCACGTCGCGGGAGCCAGCGCCTTGATGTCGGCCACTGCGAGTTCGGGCGACTTGTGACCGAGTTCCGCAAGCACTCCGGGCAGCTCCTCGAGGCCGACGGCACGTTCGCAGCCCGCAGCATCCTTGCCGACGAAGAATTTTGCTCGAAACCACTCTGTCGGTCCTGCTCCACGCTGAGCCACGAGAAGGACGACCTTGATGCGCGAGTCAATGGGGAAGATCTTCTTGCGGTTCTCAAAGACGTAGAGGCACTCGAGCCGCCCCTCGCTCAGCAAGTGTTTCCGGACTCCTGTTGCCGGCGAGGAGACGTACACAGAATCCGGAAGAACCTGACCAAACCGACCATACTTGCGAAGCAAACAGAATGACCGTTCCACGAACAGTCGGAAGACGTTTGCGTCGCCCTTTCGGAGCTGCGCGTCCTCGGCAAACCAAGTGAAGTGTCCCGCCTCAGGCTTCGAATAGGCCGACAGCTCGTGCAGGAAGCGGGCTTCAGCGCGCCACGCTGCGTCAATTTCGGGATCCTCACGCAGCGTTTGTTTCCGCTGCTGTTGCTCGTCCTTGGGCACACCCTTGCGAAAGGTTTGGGGATCGTAGGTCGAGAAGAACTCCTTCACGTCGGGGCTAAGGGTGTTCCACGGGGGGTTCCCGATGACCACGTCGAAACCCCCGCGATCGACGATCACCTCGGGAAACTCGAGTGCCCAGTGGAAGAACCGACGCTTGTCAGCGACTCGCCGTGCGGCGTCGTGCTGCGGTCGTAGCCGCTCAGGGATGGCGCCGCCACTCAATAGACAGGCAAGGATGGTGTCGTAGTCTCCGGGCGCCACCGGGAGCATTACCCGATCACCATCGCGAACCGAGTCCTCGCCCTCGCTGAACCACTGAGCGCACCAGAAGTCAGCAGCTGCACGGAGTCGATTCCTGAGAGACTCGCTCTCTTCTTCGAGCCGACTGAAGGTCGTCTGAGCCTCGAGTTCGAGCTGGAGCGTTTCCTCCCCGGTACCGCGACTTGGAAGTGCTTCACGCTCCGCAGCTGCTCGAGTTAGTGCGTCTGGAAGCGCGTTCGGTCCAAGATTCGGGAAGAACGGCTGCGCGTCGCGCCTCGGTGTCTTGCGTTCATCCTTGAGCTGCTCAACCAGCGCTTCACCAAGCTCTCCTGCTTCCTTCTTAAGGTAGGTGACGAGCCCCTTGGTTGCGTCCTTTGGCCAGACTGTCAGCTCGAAGAGTAGCTTGGTGCCATTTCGTTGCGGGAGCCCGAGCCCGACCAGGGAATCTCCGCGACTCAACTGGGCATCGAGGAAGCTGAGCGGCCGTCCTGGCTCGAGGGTCTCGAGCCAAAGGGACACCTTTGCTAGCGCCACCGCCAACCGGTTGTAGTCCACTCCATAAAGGCACGAGCGGACGACATCACGCTCCGAGCGGCGAACTAACTCAGGCGTCACTCGACCGTCGCCGCCAGCAGCGCGGGCCCGTGCCAGGGCCAACCCCATGACACGCGCGGCCTGCACGAGGAATGCCCCTGAGCCCATCGCAGGATCTAGGATTCTGAGGGCGAGGATCTCGCTCACAGCCTTCGAGGGGTTCTCTCGAGCCGTCTTGAGGATCGGCTCGACCAGTGGACCGATCGCGGCCTCAGCCAGGTAGTTCGTGATCTCGGTCGGAGTATAGAACGAGCCCGTTCCCTTGCGTCGTCCGGATGCGGACTCCAGGACGAAATCACCTTCATTGAGGTGCTGTTCGACGCGGAAGCTGCCCTCCATCCCCGGCTCCAGTACACGACGCTCGCCGTCGATTCGAACCACGAGACGCGGCCCCGGTGCGAGGAACGGCTCGAGCGTCAGCAACCCCTCGTAGATCGAGCCCAACTGATCGACCCCCAGCTCCGCGAAGCTCGACCGCCGACCCATCCGGCGTCGTCCGCTATTCGGAGCGCCAAGGGCAATCGCCGTCAGTGCTCGGCGCCAAGCAGGGTCCCCGATTGTCAGGCTGTCGAGGAGACTTGTGTGCGCGGGTTCGAAGAGCTCGCCGCCCACTGGCTCAATCTCAAGAGCCCGAGCGAGCTCAGGCGGCCCCTGCCACAGAAGTGCGAACAGACGCCGCAGAGTGTCGCCGTAGTAGGTGCCATCCGCGTTCTCGCTCTCACTCCGAGCCAACTCAATCAAGTGGTCCGCGGAATAGCTCTTGGCGTACGGGCCCGCACCCGACAGCGGGAGGACGTCCCGCGCCTCGGCATAGAGGACGAACAGGACTCGGTACAGGTAATAGAGCGTCTCCTCAAAGAGCTGCTGGAGCATCACCCGAGTGACGCCCGCACGGAACGCGCGATTCGCTGGGTGGTCCAGGGCCCCCTGGATCAGCGACTCTGCAGCGTGGACGACATCCGAGCGCATGTCGTCCGCGAGCTTCGATGCGTGCCGCCGGCTCTCATCGATGACCCGCCGGATAAACGGCACGCCGTCTTCCCCAGGCGCGAACGCTGCCGCTCTGAAAATCCCCGCGAAGGCCTTCCAGGCCGACTCATCATCGAGCTCAACGAGCGAGTCCAGCTCGAGAGCGAGGTACTGCTGGCTGATCCCGCTAGATCGGCGGTATACGCGCGCCTCGAGCCCGGCCAACAGGAGTCCCCAGTCCGCCTCGCCATCATAAGCGTCCAGGGCGAGCTCAAACATTGTGGCGGGTGGGTCCGGGGCATCGTCTGAGCGTTCATCTGGGTCTCCGAACCCGGCCAAGTCCCTAACGACCAGCGCATCAACTCCGCCACCATTTCGCCAGACTCCAACCGAGCAGTTGGTGCCGTCCTCGAGCTCAATGGTTCGCTCGAGCAGACGATCGAGGCCAAGGAGGTCACGCCGGCGAGCACGCCAATCGTCGTCCGGCTCTTCACCACGGCTCTCAAACGCTCGAGCGTCACGGACGAGTGATCTGGCCTTTCGCTTGAGCGTCGCGTAGGTTTCGGGGTCGATGGTGATCTGGCTGCGTCGCGCCCACACCTCGAGGAGGAAGTAAGGCGAGGCCAGCTCACCGACGTTTCGGATTGCACTCATGGCGCCTCACCGACGATGAGGCGACCGCCGATCAGGTCGGCTCCAGCAAGCCGGATGTTTGAGCGATCCCGGACCGCCGACTTGCGAGCGGCATGTTCGCGCTCCAGGGCATCGAGGCGGCGCCGGTACTCCTGCGCGCCTTCGAATGAAATCTGTCCTCCCTCGGCCCCGAGCGTCACCATCTCGATTGTGGCTCGCTCCTGCTCGAGCCAGGTTGCGAGAATCTCCAGCTCCTGCTCCTGCAGGGCTCGAGCAAGTTCCACAAGTTCTCGAATTCGCTCCTCGGCTCGTCGAAGTGCTTCGGCACGAGCCGGCTCGACCAAGTGGGGGAAGCGGGTCCGCCATTCACCGATTGCTGCGGGAGCAGGGCTCTTGCCGCTGGGGGGGGCCTCAAGACCAAGGCGACGGAGGTCTTGAGCGGAGTCGCGGCTGGCCCGCCCACCGGCGTCTACCTCGATGCCTTCGAGGCGTTCCTCGACAGTCCGTCCATCGCCGTCCACGAATCTCAGGACGAAGCTCATCACGAGCCCGGCGGGGTTCCCGACCTCGACATCGAACCGATGGGCGAACTCCGGGTCTGCTGCATCGTCTCGGAGCCGCTGGAGGGTGGCTTCAACGAGCGGATGTGCGGGAGAAAGGAACTCCGGCGTCTCCTCTCCCACCTCGTCCTGTCCTGCGACCGCGACATCGCGACGAAAGGTGCCCCGTTCGATCACGGGCACACCCAGCGCCTGGCGAAGACGCCCGGGAACACGGACTCGCACGACTCCGCCATCTCGCGGCTCGATCGCTCCACCGTCGTCCCACCCGCGGAAGGCAACCTTCAGCAGGGCACCGACCTGCTCTTCGAAGTCGTCGACGGTCCCGAGGCTGTCTACGTGGGCTTGAGCCTCTTCGATCTCCCGCTGGTTCAGCACGGTGAGCTTGGTCAGGTCGGCACCGGCTTTGCGCAGCTCCCTCTCGTCCATCAGCTTCTCGACGCGCTCCTCGGCGTCTGCCTCAGCGCGGAGAAGTACCTCGCTTACCGAGCCGCTGCTGAAGCCAGGCAGCACAGGGCTCACTGAGCCAAGTTCGCGTTCAATCAGGGAGAGTTTCTCGACCACGACCTCGAGGGCGCGGTACTCCGGGCGTCCAAGCTTTTTCTTCCGGTCCGCCGCCACGAGCACCCAGATATGCGGCTTGTTCCCCTGGCCGTACCGATCGATGCGACCGTTCCGCTGCACATAGCGATTCGGGTTCCAGGGAACGTCGAGATGGATCAGGTTGTGTGCTGCGTGTTGGAGATTCTTGCCCTCGCTTGCGGCGTCGGTCGCGAGGAACACCCGAATAGCAGGGTTTGCGATGAACGAGGAGATGACCCCCTCTCGCGTCCCTTCCGGCGTCTCCCCGTGGAAGACAATGAAGGAGATCCCCTCCTTCTCGAGTCGTCTTCTGGCTGCACGAAGCGTGTCACGGTATTCGGTGAAGATGACCACCTTCTCTCGGGAAAGTTCTCCATTGAGCAGGCGGATCATTGCCTCGAGCTTCGAATCGCGACCCGCGTGTACGTTGTCGGCCGCGTCGAGAAGGCCACGAGCCAGCCCCATTTCCTCCTCGGAGATGGGCGGAGGTGGTGCCTCAGCCGAAGCACCCGGGTCAATAATGTCGTCCTCGGGGTCCGATGCCTCGGTTTCGACGTACGGCACGAGTTCGTCTGAATCCTCCGGTGCTGGTTGCAGCCCGAGTCGCCGGCGCAAAGTCGCACGAAGTGCAGCCACCGAAGAGCCAAATCGCTTTCGATAGACGCCGGCGAGGAACTGGCAGCCTTTGGCCTTCTGACGAGCGCCCGTATCCAGGAAGCGAGATTCCTCTGCGGCCAACCATTCGAGGTATGCATTCAGGGGGCGCTCAACCGCCTTCTCTTCCGCTGATGCGTCGCCCAAGGTCGAAATGAGGTGAATCTCCGGCTCGATGAACTTCCGCCCTCCTACTAGCGTCACTTCAGACTTCAGCCGGCGCACGACAAGACGACTGGCCCCGGTCACGGAGACTTCTCCCGACTGCACTTCCACAAGCGGGTCAAGCAGCCGGAGCAACGAAAGGAAGCTGTCGGACTTGCCGTCGTGCGGAGTCGCCGTGAGCAGGATCAAGGACCCGTCGCGAGTCAGCTTCTTAGCGAGTGACCGCCCGAGAATCGAAAGGCGCTTGGTTCTCGAGCCGCGATCGGCGAGGTGGTGGGCCTCGTCCACAACGACGGCATCGAAAGGGGCCGGACACTGCCGCAGCTCGTCGAGGAAGGCCTGTCGGGCGGCGAGCGTCATCGAGACAATGAGGCGCGCCTCCTGCGCGAAGACGTTTACCGTTGGCGCGCGCTTTCGGCGCTCGAGAAAGTCTGCGCCATTCCTGAGGATGTCGAAGCGGAACCCGAACTTCGTCCACATCTCGCGCTGCCAGCGCTGAGGCTCTGGATCTGCTCGCGTCACGATGAGGACGCGGCCGGCCTGATGACGCTGGGCGAGCCATCGAAGGACAAGGCCAGCCTCCGCGGTCTTGCCAAGCCCGGTGTCATCCGCGATGAGCAAACGTGGCCGAATGGACTTCGCCGCCCGCATGAGGGGAACGAGTTGGTAGGGCTCGACAGCCACGGCACCCCAGTCGAGGCCAACAAGTTGCTCACGACCGCCGGCCATGGTGGTCAGGAACGCCCCATGAAGCGCGCGCCATCGGGCACGATCGCTTCGCTCAACCTCGAGAGCTGGAAGCGGGAGAACGTCCGGCTGAAGAGTGTCGCTCTCGAGCGCCAAGAGAGGGGTTACGACCTGGTCGCGGTTTGTGGGCTCGATCCCGACCAGCTCGATGAAACCCCGGTCTTCTTCACGGGTAACGCGCCAACGCCGTCCGCGCCAACGGACGGTTTGCCCAGCCTCGAGAAGCGATGACTCCCTCTGGTCGCTCACGGGGGCAGCCCAGGACAACGCTAGGGTAGGTTGGAGTACTCTGGATGATCGTGCAGCCTATTCTCCTGAGGGGATGCACCGCAAGGAACCGGACCCATGATGGAGGTGCCCGTCGCGAGAACCAGGCACGGGTCTCAGTAGTGGAGTCCTCGAGCCACCTGCGTCGTCGATGACTGGGCCATCCTTTGAACTTCGGCGTCATCCGATGCGATCAGTTCCCACCTCACCAGCACGAGTGCGGCCTCGTCGTAGCAGCAGATTGCCCTGAAATAGCTGCGGGCGATGCAATCAGGAACAAGTACTTCGGCGCATTTCTTTCTCTTGTACTCCTTGCTGAAGCAGTTCGAGGTTGCCACGATCGTCCAGTCGATTGCGGCTAGGGCGCCAGCCCCGTGGTAGAACTGCGTCTCATCGCTTGCCGCATTACCGTCTGTGGTGAGAACGCCGGGCAACGCGAGCAGCTCATCAGCGTCCATCACGAAGCAAACCAACTTGCCTGGTGATAGTCCTCCAGGTTTCATGGTTCTAACGTATTGCATCGGCGTGTGGGTTGCCCAGTAGAGCGGCACATAGTCATGCACGCTCTTGCCCGAGAGGACGAGCCTTTCTCGACGTGCATTCACAAACGGATCGGCGATCGACGATGAGCCCGAAGCGATGCGTGGGTTCTGGCGCAGGAGGTTGAACGCCAGGATGCCGTGGGTCGCAATTGACCGCACATTCGCCGGCGGAGCCATGTAGTAGAGATTGTGCTTCATGGCGGCCATCTACGCGGAGCCTTCTCAAACGACCAAGAGACTAGGCGCTACGCTCCAAGTACGTCTTCTTCGGCAACCGGAAGGTCATCGCTGAACGAGAGCCCCACCCAGCTCAGCATGTTCAGGTGCCGAATGCTCTTCGCGACCTTGTCTGCGTCAAGAGGAGGACGTCGTTTCTGCTTCCACTCGAGAACAGCCCTCAACACATCCGCCTCCGAGGCTGCTGGCAGCTGGGATCGAGATTCTTGGGCAGCGAAATGGACGGTCGCTGCGATTTCCGCTAGCTCCGTATCCATTCGGAGGAACAGATCGGCGACCTTCTCGATGGCACCGGACCACGATTCGAGCTCGGAGCGGTAGGCTTGATGCGCGTCCGTGTAGGTCGGACCAACGTGCACAGCGAACATCTGCCCAATTCGCTCTTCCTTCAGGAGCCCGTTGTTGACCAGCGCGGTAACACGACGCTTGATCTCGGATGAGAACGGGCCGTAGCTGCCGCGCTCGAACTGAAGATCGGTGGGGATTCCGCTTTGGGTCGCGAAGTAGACGATCTTCTGAAACGTTGTCCTGCCGACGGGACGGTGATTCGGTTCCTTCTCCAGCTGTCGCAGGATCTCCACTACGGCAATCCATCCGGGGCCGATCCGGTACTGGCCCGCAGACGGCGGTGACTGACCCGACTTGTCGAGAAAGTCGATGCTCAGCTCGGCATGCGCAGTGCCAATTGGGGCATACAGCTCGACTGGGACCGCCAAGTCCTTGAGGCACCGGTAAAGCGTCGGGCCCACAACCCTCCATTCAAGTTGACCCTCTCCACAGCCTAAGGGTGGCACCGCCATGGACTTCACCCCCCACTCGGATACGTGGTCTCGCAGGTAGAGGAGCCCGCGCTCGATGTCCTCGAGCCGAGAAACAGAACGCCAGTGTTCCTTGGTCGGGAAGTTGATGATCCAGGGCTCGAACAACCCACGATAGAGGTATGGCTCCCCAAGTCGGACCTCGCCAAGTTCACAGCGGCGCGCGTAGTCCTTGAACATGTCGGGGAAGCGCTTCTTGAACTCCAGGGCGATGCCCTTGCCCATGATCCCGACGCAGTTCACGGTGTTGACCAGGGTTTGGGCCTGGCTCGTGAAGAGATCGCCGATTCGCACGTTGACCATGGCGGTTTCCTACAGGAAAAATAGGTTCGCGTCGACTGCTACTGGCAGCCCCGTCCCCAAGGCTTCGAAGGCCACCCGGGCGTCGTCACTGCAAACATACGCCCTGACCAGATGATGAGGCCCAACGCATTCTGGGACAAGCACTTCCGCGCACTTCGCGGACTTCCGCCGAAGGTACTCTATCTTGTCAGGATGCGTCCACCATTTAGCGAAAGTCCGCCCCGCGTCGACGATTGCGAGGCCCGCCGGCGAGGCCGCGAAACGCACGTAGTCGCTGGAGGCGTTCGCGTCAGTGATCACTACTCCCGGCAGATCGAGGATGGCCGGGCTCACACCCAGGACGCACAGTTGTTCGCGATGGTCCGATCGCTTGAAGAGCATTGGGTTTCGGGCGGTGAAGTACAGGTTTGCGTACTCGTGCAAGGGCCGCCCTCCAGGCACGCGCTTGCGCGCCCGCCTGGCCTGGATCTCCGCCATCGCGGCGGAATCGTGAGGGACTCGCTCGGCCATCGCGTGGCAGAGGATCCCTCGCTCCAGGATCGAGGGCACATTTGCGACGGGCGTGATGAAGTGCAGCTCACGAAGGTTTTCGCGATTCATTGGGTGGCCCGCGCCCCAAAATGGGGTACTCGAGGTCTGCCACTCTATCGTGGCGCCACGCTCCCCGCCACTGATGATCTGGAGGTGACAGTGGCCGGGATCATCGAAGGCAGCCGTTCACCCACCCCCCTGGCCGACGGGGAAACCGCGAAGACCTGTTGACTCTGGGCGAAGGCTCCGATGGTTCCGGCGTTTCAAGCCCCAGGGTCGGCACCGCGAGCTTGGCAGCCCGCGTCGCCAGCCC
>MELN01000039.1:0-1307 GCA_001768675.1 Actinobacteria bacterium RBG_16_64_13
GGAGCTCGCGGCTTGCGACAGCCCTCCCCACGAAGCGTCGTTCTTGGGGGCCGGCTGTTACCGCCACTATGTTCCGTCCGCCGTGCGGGCATTGGTCTCTCGCGGCGAGTTCTCCACCTCGTACACGCCCTATCAAGCCGAGGTGAGCCAAGGCACCCTCCAACACATCTTCGAGTTCCAGACCTGCGTCTGCGAGCTCGTGGGGCTCGATGTGGCCAACGCCTCGCTCTACGACGGCCCCTCCGCTCTGGCCGAGGCGGCCTTCATGGCTCTTCGCCTCACGGAGAGAGAGGGCATCGTCGTGTCGACCGGGGTCCACCCTGAGGCCGTTCAAGTGGTCGAGACCTACGCTGCCGGTCCCGGCCTTGCCGTGCGACGGTGGCCTCTACAGACGGCCTCCGGGGTCACCCGCGTCGAGCCAGGACGGCTCCCAGCGAACGCCGGAGTCGTCCTCGTGCAGCAGCCCAACTATCTAGGCGTCGTCGAAGATCTCGAACTCCTTGCCGAAGCGGCGCATGCCGCGGGCGCTCTGCTCGCCGTGTCGGTCAACCCTTCTACGCTGGGAGTCCTCGAGGCCCCGGGCAGGCTGGGGGCCGACATCGTGGTGGGGGACGCCCAGGTGTTCGGCAACTCACCGTCTTTCGGAGGGCCGTCGGCGGGCTTTCTGGCGTGCGACTCCAGACACGTCCGCCAGGTCCCCGGGCGCCTTGTCGGCCAGACCACCGATGCCGACGGGAGGGTCTGCTACACCCTGACCCTGCAGGCCCGGGAACAGCACATCCGCCGGGCCAAGGCCACGTCCAACATCTGTTCCAACCAGGCGCTGAGCGCTCTGGCCGCGACCATCCACCTGGCCCTTCTCGGTCCGCGCGGGCTGCGTGAGCGTGCCGAGATCTGCCTGCAGCGCGCGCACTACCTGCAGAGAGCGCTTTGCCGACTCCCCGGCATCGAGCCCTTTGTCACCGGCCTTTTCTTCTTTGAGTTCGCCCTGTCCCTCCCCTGCCCGGCCGAGATCTTCGCCGCGGCCATGCGGGCTCGCGGGGTCGACCCCGGAGTGCCGCTCTCGCGGCTGGGATCGGCGATCGGTAACGCCGGCTCCCGATCCGCCGCCGCGAACCGGACCCGCGGCGAAAACGTGCTGCTGGTCGCGGTCACCGAGGTCAACCCTCCCGAGGCGCTCGATCGATATGTGGCCGCCGCGGGCGAAGTCCTCGACCACTTCGCCGCGACATCCCGGGGTCCACTCCCATGATCCCCGACCGCACCGAGCCGCTCATCTTCGAAAAGAGCCTGCCCGGTCATCAGGG
>MELN01000039.1:1324-12464 GCA_001768675.1 Actinobacteria bacterium RBG_16_64_13
CGTAGGTGTGCCCACGCTGACGCTCCCCACCCTCCTGCCCGGCGTGCGCCTGCGCGAAGTCCCGCCCCGGCTGCCCGAAGTGGCCGAATCTGAGGTCGTACGCCACTACACCCGGCTGTCCCAGTTGAACTACTCCGTAGACACGGGTTTCTACCCTCTTGGCTCGTGCACGATGAAGCACAACCCCAAGTTGAATGACGAGATGGCAGCGGTGCCCGGTTTTGCCCGCCTCCACCCCTATCAAGCGGAAGAGGACGTTCAAGGCGTGCTTCGCTTGATGTATGAGCTCGAGCAAGCTCTTCTTGCGATCACCGGCCTGCGGAGAGCCACGTTGCAGCCGGCCGCGGGAGCCCACGGCGAGCTGGCCGGCATCCTCATGATCAAAGCCTACCATCGCGACCACGCAGGCGCTCAACGGGACACCGTCGTGATCCCGGACTCGGCGCACGGCACCAACCTCGCTTCAGCCGCCATGGCCGGATACCGGGTCGTCGAGCTCCCCAGCTCGCCTCGAGGTCTCATCGACATCGCCACGCTGCGCCGCAACCTGTCCGAGCGGACGGCCGCGATCATGCTCACGAACCCCAACACGCTCGGGCTCTTCGAAGACGACATCCTCGAAATCTCGGACCTGGCTCATCGTGCAGGCGCGCTCTGCTACTACGACGGAGCCAACCTGAACGCCATCATGGGCAAAGCGCGTCCCGGCGACATGGGCATGGACGTCGTCCACGTGAACCTCCACAAGACCTTCTCCACACCTCATGGAGGAGGCGGACCCGGGGCCGGGCCGGTCGCGGTAGGCCCGGAACTCGAGCCCTACCTTCCGCTGCCTCTCATGCACCGGTCGAAGGAGGGGGTTTACACGCTCGACTACGACCGGCCGCACAGCATCGGCCGAATGAAAGGCTTCTACGGCAATGTGGGGGTGATGGTCCGGGCCTTCACCTACATCCTGCGGATGGGAGCGGATGGTCTCACCCAGGCCAGCGAGGACGCGGTGCTGAACGCCAACTACCTTCGCGCGCGCCTGCGGCAGCTCTATCCGGTGCCTTTCGACCGTGTCTGCATGCACGAGTTCGTGATCACGGCCGCAGAGCTCGCCGCCCAGGGAGGCTCGGCTCTCAACATCGCCAAACGCATCCTCGACTTCGGCATGCACTCCCCCACCATCTACTTCCCCTTGGTGGTCCAAGAGGCGCTCATGATCGAACCCACCGAGACCGAGGACATCCGGACCCTCGACGCCTTCGTGGACGTCATGGAGCAGATTGGCCGGGAAATACTGAAGGATCCTGAACTCGTGCGCACCGCCCCCCACTCCACCCCAGTACGTAGACCCGACGAGGTCAATGCGGCCCGCAACCCCGTGTTGCGCTGGTCACCCCGGGCATGATGGCGATCCCGGCGATGACGACGGTCCCAGATGAACCGCCCTACCGGAGGTCCGATCGCCGGCGGGCCGCCGGTCGCGGCCGCCGGGGCGCTGCTCGTAAGCGGCGCACATGGCCGGGTCACCTCGCCTTGATGACCGGCGTCGCCGTGATGCTGGCCGGGCTGGCCTTCTTCCTTGCGCCCACCGGTCAGGTGAGCACCCTCGGGCTGGTCCAGGTCAACGGCCTCACCTACGCCGTTCCCCCAGGCGTCAAGGTCTCCGACTTGGCCCAGATCTCCTCCCTTCTCGCGCGGCCCGGTTCGACCCTCGACCTCACCGGTGACGTCATCGCCGTGGGCGCGGGCACCCAGGCGACGCGCCAGATCGACAGCGTAGCCCTCTCCGAAGACCAGACGCTCGCAGACGGCACGCTGATCTTCGTCCGGCACGGCGAACACGTTCTCGAGTCGGTCAGGCGGGTCACCACAGACATCCCGTTCGGCACGACCGTCACGGGCAAGGGCAACATCGTCACCCCCGTCCAGACAGGGACCCCCGGACTGCGCGAGATCTACAAAGGCACATCCAGTGGGAAGCAAGCCGCGAGCTTCGTCGCGACCGTTCCGGAGGATGCCGTCCTTCAGTGGAGCTCAAAGGTACAGACCGGCCAGAAGTTGGCGGCATTGACTTTCGACGACGGCCCCGGCACGCATACGCAAGAAGTGCTGGACGCGCTGGCTGCCGCGCATGCGCCCGCTACGTTCTTCGTCCTCGGCAGCTCGGCCGCCGGAAGCAAGGGGATGATCGCGAAGATCAAAGCGGCCGGCCATGAGGTGGAGAACCACACTTGGAGCCACCCCGATCTCACCAAGGTGAGCGCCGCCGAGTTCCGCAGCCAGGTCTCCCGCACGAGCGCTGTCATCGGCGGCACGCGGTTCTTGCGGCCTCCGTACGGCAGCTCCAACGCTTCGGTCAAAGCTCAGGCCGCCGCCATGGGCATCCGCCTTGCCTTCTGGACGGTAGACACCCTTGACTGGCAGCATCAGGACTTGGACTCGATCCTCGGCTACGTCAAGTCCGGGACGAGACCCGGCGCGATAATCCTCATGCACGATGGCGGCCAGAACCGCTTGCAGACGGTAGCCGCGATACCTGTAGTGGTCAACTGGCTCTTCGCACAGGGCTATTCGCTCACGATCGTGGACCAGATCCTGTGAGCCGCCGGCACCCGCGAACATCTGACCCTCGCTCACAGCAGAAGGGTTTAGCATGCCGCCGTCGGGGTAGTAGTACCCCGTCACAGTCCAAGACGACCTGCGCGTGAGGCCGATGGAAGTAAGAATGACCAGGCTCGGGAGTACCCCCCTCCTCGAGACACAGGGAGATATCGACCACAGCACGTGTCGAGACCTGGAGACCGCTTTCGCGGAGGCTATCAACACCGGCGCCAGAGTGGTCCTGCTCGACCTGGCACAGGTACCCTACGTCGACAGTGGCGGCCTATCGGTCCTTTTTTCCGCGGCGCGCCGTCTACGCCAGAACGGGTGGCTGGGCGTGGTCGGACCCAATCCCAACGTCAGACGCCTTCTAGAGCTCGTAGGTCTGTCGGCCGACCCTAGTTTCCGAACGTTCGACGACCGCCTAGGGGCCGGGGCGGCGCTCGCCGAGGAGACAGGGGCGCGATGATTGCCTTGGGCCGGGACTTCTCCCGGGTCATAACGGTCAAAGCCGAGAAGATTCATCTGGCGGAGATCCGGGACTTCGTGGAAAGCATCGGCACCGAGCTCGGACTTGGCCTCGAGCGGATCTTCGACCTGAAAGTGGCGGTGTCGGAGGCCTGCGCGAACGTGGTGGAGCACGCGGGCTGCGGCACGACTCCGCTGGAGGTCTGCGCCGACCTCCAGTCCGGACGCTTGACCTTCACCGTCCGCGACTCGGGCTCCTTCCACCCACCGTCGCCGTGGCGTGACACGTTCAACAACCGCGGGCTGGGGCTGCCGTTGATGGTGGCCCTCATGGACGAAGTGCGTTTCATGCGCCTTCCCGACGGCGGCACCTGCGTCAGCCTGTCGGTGCTCCTGCCGGCCTAAGAGACTGCCGACGGCCTAGCCGGCCCAGCTACTGCCGGCGGCTCGCACGCACCCGCAGAAGACTCCCGCCGGCCTCTCTGATACGCCCGACCACCGCGGCCGCCAGGGTGTGCCGCGCTTGGAGTGCACGCAGCAGCCCGGGAGTTGCGTCGGGCCGTACGGCGAGAAGCAGACCGCCGGACGTCTGCGCATCGGCAACGAGCAGCCGTTCCCACGGTTCCAAGGACGCCTCGAAGTCCGTCCACGCCTCCACATATTCCAAGTTGCGCTTGGTGCCGCCGGGGACGGTCCCCTGTCGCGCCAGGTCCGCAGCCTCCGGAAGAAGCGGCACCTGGTCGAACCACAGCTCTGCTCCCACGCCCGCGGCACGGCACATCTCGGTGAGATGGCCGAGCAGACCGAAACCGGTCACGTCGGTGAGGGCCCGCACCCGGAACTCCCGGGCCACCTCGGCTCCATCCCGATTCAGCGTCGTCATGCACGCTGTAGCGGCGGACACAGCCCCGGCGGAAGCCGTGCCCCGCTTTATGGCGGTGGCGATGATCCCGGTGCCTATCGGCTTCGTCAGCACGAGCAAGTCTCCCGGGACGGCGCCCGCGTTGGTCATTTCATCGCCCGGCCGGATCACCCCGGTCACCGCCAAGCCGTATTTGGGCTCAGGATCGTCGATGGTATGGCCGCCGACTATGGTCGCCCCGGCAAGACGCGCGGTCTCGAGACCACCCCGCAAGATAAGGCCCAGGTAGTCGAGCGGTAGGACGCCCGTGGGGAAGCACACGATGTTGAGCGCGGTGAGCGGCCGGCCCCCCATGGCATACACGTCGGAGAACGCGTTGGCGGCCGCTATGCGCCCGAAATCGTAGGGGTCGTCGACCACCGGCGTGAAGAAGTCCACGGTCTGCACCAAGGCGACATCGTCGTTCAGGCGGTAGATGGCCGCGTCGTCGAACGTATCCGACCCGACGAGCAAGGCGGGATCATCGGTTCGCGGCAGCATATCCATGATCTGCCCCAAGTCCTTGGGGCCGAGCTTGCAGGCTCAGCCGGAGCCGTGCGAAAGCGTCGTCAGTCTCGGGATCTCGCTCATCGACCATCACCCCCTTTCCAAGCGGATAGACTCGCCCATCCGAGAAGACAGTAGCAGACGCGCACGAGAGCGGCCACATGCCGGCGAATCGCGATCCTAGAGCCTGGCGGGTGGCCCAGGTTGACACCGATGCGCGAATGCAATAGATTTGCAATTGCAATGACTCACCACGCAGCCCAGACACTCCAAGACTTCGGCTACCGGCTCACTCCGCAGCGGACCCTGGTCTGGGATGTTCTTCGCCGCGGAACCCCCCACATGAGCGCCGAGGAAGTCTGCGGGAAAGTGCAGGAGCAATTCCCCCACGTCAACATCTCCACGGTCTATCGCACCCTCGAGCTCCTCGTGGGCTTGGGATTGGTAAGGGAGACGCGTCTGGGACCCACACAGCGCTACTTCGAGGTGGAAGAGGAAGTGCCGCACCATCACCTGGTATGCGACCAGTGCGGCAGCGTGACGCACGTGCACGACGAAGACCTCGGGGGCCTGAACGCCGCGCTCAGCTCCGAACAGGGCTTCGTGCCGCGCGAGCTGACGGTGTTCGGGCGCTGCCGGGATTGCCGGGACCGCTCCGAACCCTAGATCGCGGGTCCACGATGCACATCCCCGACGGATTCATAGATGCCCCCACAGCCGTGGCCGCAGGCGCGGTCTCGGTGGGTTTGATCGCTTATGCGCTGCGCAAGACCGGGAAGCACTTGGGCGAACGTACGGTACCGCTGCTGGGCGTCACCGCCGCCTTCATCTTCGCCGCTCAGATGCTCAATTTCCCGGTGGCTGGGGGTACCAGCGGGCACGTCCTGGGAGCGGTGCTGTGCGTGGCCCTTGTCGGACCGTGGGCGGCGGCGATCGTCATGACGGCCGTACTCCTGGTCCAGGCCCTGGGGATGGCCGATGGCGGGATCACCGCCCTCGGCGCCAATGTCTTCAATATGGGGCTGGTCGCGGTGCTGGTGGGCTTCGGTCTGCTGGCCGTCCTGAAGAGGCTTCTTCCCCGGACGCTCACGGGCTACATGATCTCGGTCGCTGTCGCTTCATGGGTCTCAGTGGTGGCCGCTTCGGCGGCTGCTTCCCTGGAGCTGGCGCTGTCGGGCACCGTGCCGCTGGGGGTGGCCCTACCGACGATGATCTCGGTACACATGATCATCGGACTGGGAGAGGCCGCCATTACCACCGCCGTCGTTGGCGCTGTACTCGCTGCCCGGCCGGACCTGGTCGGAAGCTTCGACCTGTCTCTACCCCGCTCGCGCCCTGCTCTGCACGGGGCCGGCCGGCGGACGCGCTTCTGGGCGTTCGTGGCCGGGACGGTCGTGGTGGCGGTCGCCCTCGCCGTCTTTGTGGCGCCCTTTGCGTCCAGCTCTCCTGACGGCCTGGAACGGGTGGCCGCGGACCAGGGGTTCGAGTCGGCGGCCACGGCGGAGCCTCTGTGGGGGTCCTCGCCCTTCGGCGATTACCAGATGCCCGGCGTCGCGAACGGGAAGGTGGCCACGGCGGTCGCCGGGCTCGTCGGGACGCTGATCCTGTTCGCTCTTGTCTTGCTTACAGGTCGTGTGCTTGGCCGCCGCCGAGCCGCCGCTTCACCCGGACTGGCTGGAGCTCAAGACTCGCCCTCGGATTTCGGCGCGCCACGGGGACAGGCGTGAGTCGAGTTGATGCCATGCCGCTTCTCGCCGAGGGGCGCGCAGGGAAGTCTCCCCTGCACCGGCTGGATGCCCGGGCAAAGATCCTCGGCTTCGTGGGGTTCACCGTAGTCGTGGTGTCTACGCCTGCCCACGCGGTGTGGGCCTTCATCCTCTACGCCACCGTCCTCGTCTTCCTCCTGGGGCTGGCCCGTGTGCCGCCGGCGTACGTGCTGAGACGCATCCTGGTCGTCGTCCCCTTCTTGCTCGTGGTCGCGTGCTTTCTCCCTTTCTTCCACAGGGCCGGAGCGGGAGGCTACAGCCTGGGCGGCCTTCACGTGACCGGGGAGGGGCTGCTCGTGCTCTGGAATGCCGGCGCCAAGGCGGTGCTGGGCGCCCTCAGCATGATCGTGCTGGGAGCTACCACCGGCTTCTCTGACATCGTGTGGGGCTTCGAAAGGCTTCGAGCTCCCAAGGTCTTGATCCTCATCGTGGGCTTCATGTACCGCTACAGCTTCGTCTTCGTGGAAGAGGCACGGCGGATGCGGCGGGCTATGACCTCGCGCAACTACCGGGCGCGCTGGCTCTGGAACATCCCGGTGCTGGGGCACATGCTCGGCGCGCTCTTCCTTCGTAGCTACAGCCGGGGTGAGAGGGTGTACGTCGCCATGCTCAGCAGGGGCTACGAAGGGACCATCCACCTTGGCGAGAGAACGACCTTCGGCCTCACGGGGGCCGCCTTTGTGGGCTCGATCCTGGCGCTGGCGGTGACCATCCGCACGCTTGCCTCGATATGGGGAGCGGCGTGAAGCCGGTGACTCAAGCCACCCTGCAACAGGTTCCGTCGCCTCGCCCACCAGCGGCGGTCGAAGCACGGGATCTGGGCTTCTCCTATCCGGACGGCACAGCGGTACTTCGCGGCGTCGGTTTCACCATAGAGCAAGGCGAGTCCGTGGCCATCATCGGACCGAACGGCGCCGGCAAAAGCACCCTGCTGCTCCACCTGAACGGCATCCTCAGAGGCAGTGGCGACCTGAGCATCTTCGGCCTGCCCGTCGAACCCAAGAACCTACGGGAGATCCGGAGAAGGGTGGGAGTGGTCTTCCAAGATCCCGAAGATCAGTTGTTCCTCACCAGCGTCGCTCAAGACGTGGCTTTTGGCCCGGCCAATATGGGCCTGGACAAGGACGAGATCGCGGGCACCGTCCAGGAAGCTCTGGCAGCCGTGGGCATGCAGGGGACCGAAGGCCGGGCCGCGCATCACCTCTCCTTCGGCCAGAAGAAGCGCGTCGCCACCGCGACCGTGCTCGCGATGCGTCCCGAAGTGCTCGTGCTCGATGAGCCGACGGCCAACCTGGATCCACACGCCCGGCGTCAACTGATCCGCATCCTACACGAGCTGCCGGTGACCAAGATCATAGCCACCCACGACCTCCCGGTGGCGTACGAACTATGCGAGCGCGCTCTGATACTCGATCAAGGCCGCATAGTCGCAGATGGACCTGTCGAGGCAGTGCTGCTCGACGAGGCGCTACTGGCGGCTCACCGCCTCGAGCTGCCGTATGGCTTCGTCCCGCCCCAGATGTCAGGACGGCGCCATCGGCGCGGGGGGCTGTAGAGGCATGACGATCCACAGGATGGCGTAGAGAAGCAGACCCGCGCCCCCCAGCAGGGTGATGAGCACCCACAACACCCGGACGACCGTGGGATCCACGCCGAAATACTCCGCCAGACCGCCGCACACGCCGCCGATCATCTTCTCGGTCCGCGACCTCTGCAAACGTTTTTCCATCTCTCCCCCTGTCACTTGACTTTAAAGACTAGAGCTGGAGCGGTCGCCACGATCGGCGATCTGCTCGCGGTAGAGATCGGTCTTGAACATCACGCATTCGGTGTTGACGCAGGACCAGACCCGGTAGGTGCTGCACTCGCCTGTCGACCGGCTGCCGCCTGTGCCCGTGCGCTCCTCTTCCTCCACACGATCCGTGAGAGGCTTGCCGCAGTTGATGCATGTCTTGACTCCGTCAGCCACGAGTCTTTCCTTTCCGTTTGGTTCCGCGCGCCAGGCGAAGGCCTATCTCCTCCGCCGCGACGCGAGCTCCCGGTTGCTTCAATATCTGGCCCTTTTCGTCCACTCCCGGGCACAAGACTTCCCCGGCATGTGTCATCTCCAGGACGTTCCACAAGGTCCTCACGATCAGCCGGCTGCCGTCGAACGCGTGCGTGGAAGTGGTGCCCGCGCAGCTCAGGAACGCCGCCAGCCGCTCCGGCTTGTCCGGGTCGGCGATCGACCGCTTCAACACGTATTTCAGGGCCCAAAAAGGCTGGCAGCGGTCGACCATCATCTTGGGTACCGCGGGCATCCCCTGGAAGTATGTCGGCGCCGCGATCACGATCGAGTCGGCGTTCCTCAATTGCGGGTAGAGCAGCTGCATATCGTCCTTCTGTATGCACACCCCGTCCTTGCGGCAGGCGTCACAGGCTCTGCACGCGTGGAGGTCCAGATCGCAGAGGCTGAGCTTGACCACCACCGCGCCGGCCTCGCGGGCGGCGCCCAGGCACCAGTCGAGCAGGGTCTCGGTATTGCCACCCCGGCGGGCGCTCCCCGCCAGGCCAAGCACAGTTATGGCCACCGGCTCACTCCCCCATCGCTTTGACCTTGCGGGCCACCTCACGCCCAAGCTCCGCGCATGCAGCCAATCCAGCTTCGTCAGGGGCGTATTTCAATTGCATCGGCTCAAGCACGTCCAGGCCCAGCTCCCGTAGCTCGGCATCGACCTGCTTCACCGCCCCTCCGGCCCACCCATAGGAGCCATAGGCCCCCGCGATGCGGTTCTTCGGACGCAGCCCCTTGATGTAGGTCAGGAAGCCGGCCACCGTCGGGAACAGCCCGTTGTTGAGCGTAGGAGAGCCGACCAGGAAGGCGCGGGATCCCAGGATCTGATGGGCCGCCTCCGAGCGGGGGCTGACGCTCAGCTTGACGACCGAGCACTCTACCCCTTCTTGGGCCACGCCATCCGCTATAGCCATGGTCATCTTCTCTGTCGAGCGCCACATGGTGTCGTAGATCAGGGTCACCCTTTCCGGCGCCCTTCCGCTGATCCAGCCCTTGTAGGCTTCGATTATCTTGGCGACGTCCTCGGGCCGCCGCCAAATGACTCCGTGACTGGAGCCGATGGTCTCGATCTCCAGGCCCATCTCAGCGATCTTGGTCAGCATCTTCTGTATCGAGCCGCCGAACGGCAGGAGGATGTTGGCGTAGTACCTGGCCGCCTCCTCCATGACGATGTTCATGTCGACCTCGTCGGCAAAACGCTTCGAGGTAGCCAGGTGCTGGCCGAACGCATCGTTGGGAAGAAGGGTCTTGGCCCCCTTGACATAGGTGAACATGCTGTCGGGCCAGTGCACCATGGGGGCCTCGAGGAACTGTAGGGTCTTGCTGCCAAGCGGCAGCTCGTCGCCGGTGTTGACGATCTGCAGATCCCAAGCCGCCACCGTCTCGGCTCCGTAGTAGAGGGGCAAAGCATCCGTCGCCCGCTTGGAGCAGAAGACGCGCCCGGGCTTCAGTTGCTCGATCAGCCAGGGGATGGCTCCCGAGTGATCGGGCTCGACGTGATTGATGACGAAGTAGTCGATCGGGCGCGACCCGCAGCATCCACGGACGCGGGCCAGCATCTCGGGGCCAAATCCGTCCTTGCACCCGTCGACGAGCGCGACCTTTTCGTCCAAGATCAGATAGGCGTTGTACGTGGCTCCGCGCGCGGTCTCGAATCCGTGAAAATCGCGGCCGTTCCAGTCTATGGCCCCGACCCACCAGATGTCGTCCCTCAGCAAATACCGTTCCATGCGCTCTCCTAGTCGATCACGTACTCATCAAGGGCCGCCGGTTCGTCGCCGGCTTCGGCAATGGCGCAGTGGAAGACCTTCGTGAGCGCGTATCCGCTCCAAAGCGGGCACCAGTTGCAGGCGCAGAAGCCGCGGTTCACAGGCGCCGGACTGGGGCCCCTCACACAGTAGAACCGCAGACCATCGTCGTTCTTGGAGGGACAGTTCCCACAGAGACACGAGGCCTCGTTCTCGGGACTGTCGGGCACGTCTTCCACGCTCACCTCCCCGTCATCTCCCCGGTTGGGGTGCCTCCCGGTCTAACCAGACCTGCCCGCTCCCCGGCCTTCATAAACCTGAAGGCGCCTTGCCCAGGATGAGCTGAGTGCCGGTGGTCTCGAGATCGAACGTCTCGATGCTCTCGTAGCCGGCGTCGCTCAACCATCCTCGATACTGAGTTTCGGTCCAGACGTCGCCGTTCTCTGTGGCCCGCAGCATGTTGACGGCGAACATCGCAGCCCCTGCATTCCGGTCCCACATGTAGTCCTGGATGGCGATGGTCCCGCCCGGGGCCGTGATAGCCAAGGCCTCACGCGTCACCCGCGCGTTCGTCTCG
This sequence comes from Actinobacteria bacterium RBG_16_64_13, assembly GCA_001768675.1. Taxonomy (GTDB): domain Bacteria; phylum Actinomycetota; class Thermoleophilia; order RBG-16-64-13; family RBG-16-64-13; genus RBG-16-64-13. Next base: position 11,937 of record MELN01000039.1, read on the forward strand.
GCGCCATAGATGTGATAGACGTTGCCGAAGTACACCAGATCGAACGGGCCGACCGGCAAGGACGCCGTGTAGTCCCCGCTCACGAGCGCGATGTTGGCCGCCTCGTCGCCCAAGAACTCCTGGGCAACCGGGATGACGTCCGCGCGATCGAAGAGAGCGGCGGCCACACCCCGCCGGGAGAACTGGCGGGCCAGATGGCCCACGGCGCCGCCCACGTCAACCATGGTCCGGATGGTCCCGGCGTAGGCAAAGCATTTCTCGACGACCTCGTCGAGCACGGCGGGTTCGCGTTCGCCCATGGCGCAGACCAGGGTCCGCACGTCCGCTCTCGCCGGATCCTTGGGCACCGGCCTGCCCGTGCGGATGACCTCGGGCAGTTCGAGCCAGCCTCGCAGCTTGTTAGCCTGGTGAAGCAAGCCCGCTCGCTCCAGCTCCGGCCCCTCGTCCACCAAGTGGGCCCGCCCCAAAGCCGAGAGGGCGAAAAGCGCTTCGCCACGCGGCCCAAGCACCCGTTCGGCAATACCCTCC
>MELN01000039.1:12521-36355 GCA_001768675.1 Actinobacteria bacterium RBG_16_64_13
CCCGCCTCGCGAGCCGCCTGCTCGGACGTTTTCGGCCGCCCGTCGCTTAACACATCGATGAGGCCGGAGCGGAGTGCGCCCACCAGCAAGAGCAGCCTCTCCACGGAGTGCCGGTCCACCAGGGAAGTCTTCAATTCGCCTCCATTGTCGCTCGCGTCATTATCCCATTCCGTTGGACTTCGGATACCGCGAAGACTATATTTGGCCCTGTCCGGCGTCCGCGAAAGTACGCCCGCGCCGGTAGGGCGCGGCCCCCGGGGAGGGGAAGCCATGCACGACTATGCGGAAGAGATCATCGCCCTGGTCGAGGCAAAGAACCCGGCCGAGCCCGAGTTCCACCAGGCAGTCCGCGAGGTGGTGGAGTCCACCAGTAGGGTGATCGAGCGTCACCCCGAGTATCGCGCCGCCAAGATCATGGAACGCATGGTGGAACCGGAGCGCGTGATCATCTTCCGAGTCCCCTGGGTCGACGACCAGGGCGGCATCCAGATCAACCGAGGCTTCCGCATCCAGATGAACTCCGCCATCGGCCCCTTCAAAGGGGGCCTGCGGTTCCACCCCTCGGTGAACCTGGGCATCCTCAAGTTCCTCGCCTTCGAGCAGGTGTTCAAGAACGCCCTCACGACGCTCCCCATGGGCGGCGGCAAGGGGGGTTCCGACTTCGATCCCAAGGGCAAGAGCGACGGCGAGGTCATGCGCTTCTGCCAGAGCTTCATGTGCGAGCTCTATCGCCACATTGGTGCCGACACCGACGTGCCCGCGGGCGACATAGGCGTGGGCGGCCGTGAGATCGGATACCTCTTCGGCATGTACAAGCGGCTGAAGGGCGAATTCACGGGTGTCCTCACCGGCAAGGGGCTCAACTGGGGAGGCTCCCTCATCCGGCCCGAGGCGACCGGGTACGGATGCGTCTACTTCGCCTCCGAGATGCTCGCTACCAGGGCCGACACCCTCGCCGGGAAGAAGTGTCTGATCTCGGGCAGCGGCAACGTGGCCCAGTACGCGCTGCAGAAGATCATCGAGCTGGGGGGCATACCGGTCTCGGTCTCCGACTCGAGCGGCTTCATCTACGACGAGGCTGGGATCGACCCTGAGAAGCTCGCTTGCATCATGGATCTCAAAAACGTGCGCCGCGGCCGCATCAAAGAGTACGTCGAAGAACACCCGAGCGCCGTCTACGAACCCTGCGAGCAGACGGGAGAGGGCTCCCCTCAGTGGAACCTCAAGGCGGATTGCGCCTTTCCCTGCGCCACTCAGAACGAGATCACCGAGACCGACGCACGCAATCTCATCAAGAACGGCGTGTACCTGGTGGCCGAAGGCGCCAACATGCCCACCACGCCCGCCGGCGTGGACGTCTTCCTCGACGCGGGCATCTTGTACGCACCGGGCAAAGCCGCCAATGCGGGCGGAGTGGCCACCTCAGGTCTGGAGATGAGCCAGGACAGCATGCGTCTCAGCTGGCCGCGCGAGGAAGTCGACTCGCGCCTGCGCCACATCATGAAGAACATCCACCAGGCCTGCGTGGACTCCGCGGCCGCGTACGGGACTCCCGGCAATTACGTCAACGGCGCCAATATCGCCGGCTTCCTCAAGGTCGCCAACGCCATGATGGATCAGGGGCTCGTATAGAGCCTATGCCCGACGGCCCGAGATCCACGCCGCTGGAATGGTCGCACGTGTACGACTTCCAGCACCTCATGGCCCGGCGGGTCGAGAACATCATCCTGGTGTCGAGCGCCTACGACACCTTCATCCTTCAGGAGGACGGCCTGCTGAGCGAACTCATGCTGGGCGAATTCCTCAACCTCCATCTGCACCACACCACAGGGCTGACACACGTATCGTCGGGGGCCGAGGCCATCGCTCTCGCCACCGCGGAGAGCCGCTTCAACCTCATCGTCGCCGCGATCAACCTGGGCGACATGAACGCCGCTGAACTGGCCCGCAAGGTCAAGGAGACCGGCCTTGCGGTCCCAGTGGTCCTCCTGGCCTTCGACGGCGGTGAACTGGCCGAATTCGCAGCCCGTCACGATATCTCCGAGCTGGAGCGCATCTTCCTCTGGCAGGGCGATCCACGCATCCTGCTCGCCATCACCAAGTACGTGGAAGATAAGTTGAACGCGGCCTACGACGTGGGAGCGGCTGGAGTCCAGGCTATCCTCCTCATCGAGGACAACATCCGCTATTACTCCTCGTTTCTCCCCGTGATCTACACCGAGATAATCAACCACTCACAGCGGCTTATCGCCGGGGACATGAGCGTGGCCCACAGGATCCTCGCCATGAGAGCACGTCCCAAGATCCTGCTCTGCGCCAACTTCGAAGAGGCCTGGGACTACTTCACCGCATATCAGGAGAACGTGCTGGGTCTGATCTCCGACGTGGAGTTCCCCCAAGGAGGCGAGCTCAGGCCGGACGCCGGCGTGGAGTTCACGCGCCGTGTGAAGCAAGCCTGGCCGGACATCCCCGTCCTCCTCCAATCGAGCCGTCCGGAGAGTGAGGCGCTCGCCCGGGAGGTGGGAGCGGACTTTCTTCTCAAGGGCTCCCCCACACTCCTCGACGATCTGCGCAAGTTCATGATCGACAACTTCGCGTTCGGCGATTTTGTCTTCCAACTCCCCGACGGCACCCAGGTGGGACGGGCGAAGAACATGAACAGCCTGCTGGAGATGCTTCGGACCGTGCCCTTGGAATCCGTCACGTACCACGCGGAGCGCAACGACTTCTCCCGCTGGCTCAAGGCCCGCACCGAATTCCATCTTGCCCACCACCTCCGCCCCCACACCGCCGCCGATTACGACACGGCCGAGAGCCGACGTGACTACCTCATCGGAGAGTTGAACGCGTACCGGCACGAACAGGCACGCGGATCGGTGAGCGATTTCGACCCCAACACCTTCGACCCCGACAACAGTTTCGCCCGCATCGGCGAGGGGTCATTGGGCGGCAAGGCCAGGGCGCTGGCCTTCATGCGCCACCTTCTGCGCGACTACGACGTGACCGACCAGTTCCCGGGCATCCGGATAACCGTTCCGCCTTGCGTCGTTCTCACCACCGACGTGTTCGACGCTTTTCTCGAAGAGAACGACCTCCATGCGTTCGCGATCCGCTCGAACGACGACAAAGAGATCGAGGAGCGCTTCCTCGCCGGCGTCTTCTCCCCCGAAGTCGAGCGATCCCTGGCCGCCTACCTGGACCTGGTCGACTACCCCCTGGCCGTGCGCTCGTCCAGCCTGCTGGAGGATTCCCAGTATCAGCCTCTGGCCGGCGTGTACGACACCTACCTCATACCCAACAACGACCCCAGCAGCGCGACCAGGCTGCACCAGCTCGTGCGCGCCGCGAAGCGCGTCTTCGCCTCCACCTTTCTCACGTACGCCAAGAACTGCTTCAAGGTGACGCCGTATCGTCTGGAAGAAGAGAAGATGGCCGTGATCGTCCAGAGGCTCGTCGGCACACAGCATGGGACCCGTTTCTATCCGGACTTCGCGGGCGTCGGCCGCTCCTACAACTTCTATCCCTCGGGTCCTCTCCGGGCAGAAGACGGCATAGTGACGGTCGCACTCGGTTTGGGACGCACGGTGGTCAATGGTGAGCTTGCCCTGTCATTCGCCCCCAAGCACCCTCAGCACCTCGTGCAGTTCTCCACGGTGGAAGACATGCTGGCCAACTCCCAGCGGGGATTCGTCGCCCTCGAGTTGGACGGAGAGGACGAGATCAGCGAACGGAGTTTCCCGCTCGAGGTCGCCGAGAGCGACGGTACTCTGGCCGCCGTCGCTTCCACCTACTCGCCGGAGAACGACGCCGTGTACGATGGCGTCTCCAGGCCGGGAATCCGCCTCGTCAGCTTCGCCCCCATCCTCAAACAGCGCTCGTTCCCACTGCCGGCGGCGCTCGACCGCCTGATGGAGCTGGGCCGCAAGGGCATGAACAGCGAGATCGAGATCGAGTTCGCCGTGCGGCTCCCTCACTCGGCCCACGATGCCACGGACTTCGGGTTCGTCCAGATGCGCCCCATGCTCTTGTCCCGCGAGCTCGAAGATCTCGACGTCGACGGCCTGGATCCGGCCGACCTTCTGGCGCGCTCGGCGCGAGTGCTCGGCAACGGAAAGATGGCCGACATCCAGGATGTGCTGGTGGTGGACCCGACCCGTTTCGACCGGGCCAAAAGCCGGGAGATCGCCACCGAAGTCGCCCGCCTCAACAGCTCCATGGTGACCGAGGGCGTACCCTACATCCTCATCGGGCTCGGGCGCTGGGGTTCCGCCGATCCGTGGCTGGGCATCCCGGTCACCTGGGAGCAGATCTCCGGAGCAAGGGTGATCGTGGAGTCGGGGCTCAAGGACATTCAAGTCGCTCCCTCCCAAGGCAGCCACTTCTTCCAGAATCTCACTTCTTTCCGAGTGGGCTATTTCACCGTGGATGAGGCCGGCAAGGAAGGATTCCTGGACTGGGAGTGGCTGGCCGCTCAACCTGCCGTTCAGGAGGGGACGTACGTGCGCCGGCTGCATTTCCCGGAGCCACTGGTGGTGGCCATCAACGGCAAACGCCAGAGGGGGGCGATCCTCAAGCCTGGAACCGCCCTGCCCTAGCCGCGAAGGCCGCCGCCGGGGTGGCCGCTCCGCTCGCTAGCCAGGAGCGGCGATCAGTCGTTGGCCCGCAGGGTGTTGTACGGATCGACGGGCGATCCCCCGCCGGGATGTATCTGGAAGTGCAGGTGGTTTACGCTGCCGGCGTTACCCGTGGAGCCCACGTACCCGATGACCTGCCCCGCGCTCACGCTCACTCCGCTGCGGATGCCGGCGGCCAAGCCGTTCAGATGCGCGTAGTAGTAGCTGCTGCCGTTGTTGCCTCGCAACCAGAGGGTGACGCCACCGAGCCCGGTGTCCTTCGGATTGGTCCGCGAGATCGTCCCGCTCACGCAAGCCACCACCGGTGTGCCCTGCGGGGCCATGATGTCGGTGCCCTTGTGTGTGCGCCCGCCCGAGCGAGCCGCGCCCCAGGAGTCGGCGTAGCTATGGGGGCCTTGCACGGGGAAGACGAACGAGCCCGACTGGAGCCTGCCACCGCCGCTGTTGGCCTTCGCCGCGTTGGCTTTCGCCGCGTTGGCAGCGGCCGCGGCCGCTGCTGCTGCGGCCGCAGCGGCCTCCTCGGCCTTGCGTACCTCTTCCCTCAGCTTGAGCACCTGACCCTTCAGGCGCTGATAGTCACCCTTGGAATCGTTGAACTTCGCGTCCAACTCGGCCAGCAGAGTCTCCATCTCTTGCATATGCGCGGTCTGCGCCTGCTTCTTCGCGCTGAGGTCGGCGTCGCGGGCCTGTTTCTGTTCGAGATAGCTCCCGACCTGATCGAACAATCGCTGGTCTTGGTCGGCCATCTTGCCCAGAAGAGAGAAGCGATCGAGCACGGTGCCCAGATTCGCCTCGCCGAATAGGATGTCCAAGTACTTCGGCGCGGAAGAGAAGCCGTCTTTGTAGATGTCGACCAGTCGTTCGGCCAATTGCGCTTGAGCGACGCGCATATCGTCTTGCGCCCCGGCGATCTGCTTCTCGACGACGGCGATCTTGTCATCGATGTCGGCCATCTTGACCTCGGCCGAGTTGTACCTCGCGGCCAGTACGTTGAGCTGGTCTTGGAACTTGTTGTACTCGGCGTAAGCCGCGTTCAACTCCGCCTGTTTTTGCGCCAGTTTCTCTTTGAGCGTCACGCCGGACGCTGGTGAGAAGAGTGGCGATGCGAAGAGAAGAATCAGCAGCAAGACGGCGGCGAACAGAGGAGAAGCCCACCTCCCGATCCGCCCCGTGCGCGCTTCCGGTGTCCCGAAAAAGCTCATCGAGGCCAGATTTTACCAAAGTCGGGACGTTCCCGACCACCATCCGGCGGCTATGGGTTAGACAAGAAGTAGATGGCGGCGATCACCACCGCGGCGATGGCGATGATGATGAGTGTCCTTTCCCAGGCGGGGCGGGCCTCCCACCAGTTCGGCCGGTCGTGCTCGTGGAGGACCGGCTTATCCCCGTGCTGAAGACCGCAGTGAGGGCAGAACTTGCCTTCGGGCCCCACGATCATCCCACACTGCGGGCAGGTTTCCTCGGCCATGCGCTCCCCTTTGTATCGTCCTAGTGGCCGTCGCGGGCGGCGCTTCATCTGCCGCCTGCTTCACGAAGGAGATACTACCCAGGACGACCCGGGCCGGAACCAACAGCGGATCGGGACCCTCGCGCGAGGTCTTGTCAGAGCCGAACGGGTATCCCTTTGGCGGCCAGATACTCTTTGGCCTCCCGGATTGTGTACTCGCCGTAGTGAAAGATGGAAGCGGCCAAGACAGCGTCGGCGCCGCCGGAATGAATGACCTCAGCCAGGTGTTCCAGCGTGCCCGCCCCGCCGCTGGCGATGACAGGCACGTTCACCGCCGCGGCCACCGCCCGAGTGAGCTCGAGGTCGTAGCCGTCCTTGGTGCCGTCCCGATCCATGGAGGTAAGAAGGATCTCGCCCGCTCCGAGAGCCACCGCCTGGGCGGCCCACTCCACGGCGTCCAGACCTGTGGCTACGCGCCCTCCGTTGAGATACGCCTCCCAGCGCAGAGGCCGCGCGCCTTCGTCAGAGCCGGTGCCGCCGCCCGGGATCCCCACGCGCTTGGCATCGATGGCGATGACCACGCACTGCGAACCGAACCTGCGGGCGCAGGCGGCGATCAGACCGGGGTCCTTGATGGCGGCCGAGTTGAGCGAGACCTTGTCGGCGCCCGCTCCCAGAAGAGCGCGGACGTCGTCCTCGCTGCGGATGCCGCCCCCTATGGTGAACGGGATGAATAACTCCTCGGCGCAATGCCGCGCCAACTCCACGATGGTGTCTCTCTTCTCGTGCGACGCCGTGATGTCGAGAAAGACCACTTCGTCGGCCCCTTCGCGGTCATAGCGCGAGGCCAGCTCCACCGGGTCGCCGGCGTCACGGATGTCCACGAAGTTGGTGCCTTTGACCACGCGTCCCCGATCGACATCCAGGCAGGGGATGATCCTCTTGAGAAGCATCAGCTGTCACTCCGTGGGGCGCCGGTCGCGCGGGGCGGGACCACGCCGCCTGGCGCCGCGTCCAAGACCGCGAGCGCCTCAGCCACCGTGAACCGTTCTTCGTAGAGCGCCCGTCCGGCGATGACCCCGGTCACGCCGAGCGGCGCCAATTCCCTCAAGGCCCGCAGATCGTCCAGGCTCGTCACGCCTCCGGACGCGATGATCTCGAGCCCGCTGTTCTCGGCCAGTTCCCTGATACCGGTAAGGTCGACGCTCTGCATCATGCCGTCACGGCTGATATCGGTATAGAGGATCTCGCGCACCCCGAGCTCCCTCAGCCGCAGGGCCAGGTCGGGTACCCGCACCCCGCTGCGCTCCTGCCAGCCCTTGGTCTTGACGAATCCGTCCTCGGCATCCACAGCCACGACCAGTCTCGCCGGCCCGAGCACCGCGAGCGCCCGCTCGAGAAAGGACTCGTCGTCCACGGCGCTCGTCCCCAGCACGGCTTTGGCCACGCGGCTTCCGGCGACAAGCTGCAGCGCGACCTCGCTGCGAATGCCCCCGCCCGTCTCCACCGGAACGGCGACCGCCTCCGCGACGGCCTGAATCAGCGCGAAGTTGCGCGGCACGCCCTCCCGTGCGCCATCCAGGTCGACCACGTGCAAGAAACGGGCTCCCTCTCGCACCCAGCGCTCGGCCATGGCCACCGGATCGTCCCCGAACACGGTCTCGTCGGCGAAATCGCCCTTGCGCAGACGGACGCACTTCCCGCCTCTGATGTCGATGGCCGGGATAAGCCTCATGACCGGTCTGCCAGACCCGCCCGGCGGGCGAAATTGCGGTAGAAGCGAAGCCCCATGGTGCTCGACTTCTCCGGATGGAACTGGACGCCCACCACGTTGTCCGCCTCGACCGCCGAGACGAAGGTCACGCCGGCATAATCGGTCATGGCAAGGACGTCCCCCGGCGACCGCGGCACCACCGCGTAGCCATGGACGAAGTAGAAGGCGGTACCCTCCGGGATATCGTCGAAGAGGTCGGAGCAGGCGCACACCTCCGCCTGGTTCCAGCCGATATGCGGCACCTTCACCGTGGCAGGCAAAGCCCGAACGTCCCCTTGGACCAGACCGAAGCCGCGGACCCCGGGGTCTTCCTCACTCTGTTCGAAGAGCACCTGCAGGCCCAGGCAGACCCCGAGGAAAGGCACCCCGGCCTCGATCCGCGAGAGTAAGGATTCGACAAGTCCTTTGCTGTTTAATTGCTCCATGGCCGCGCCGAAGGCCCCCACGCCGGGTAGCACCAGCCCCGGAGCGTTCGCGATGGCTCGAGGATCACAGCCGACGACGGCCTCCACCCCTACATGCTCGAACGCTTTCTGGACAGAACGCAGATTGCCGGCGCCATAGTCGACGATGTAGAGCGCTCGGGACGAGCTCACAGAACCCCTTTGGTAGAGGGCACACCGGCCACTCGGGGATCGAGGGAGACGGCTTGGCGCAAAGCCTTGCCGAATCCTTTGAAGACCGCTTCGATGGTGTGGTGGACGTCACCGCCCGAGAGCACGCGCACGTGCATGGTCAGGCGTGCGTGGTTGACCACCGCTCGCAAGAACTCCGCCACCAGGCCGGAGTCGAAACCGGCCACGCTCTCTCCCGATGGGCCCCCGTCGTAGGCGAAGTAGGGCCGCCCGCTCAGGTCGAGGGCCACCAGCACCAACGACTCGTCCATGGGCGTGAGCATGCCGCCGTAACGATTGACGCCCCGCTTGTCGCCCACCGCTTCGGCCAGGGCCGAGCCCAGACAGATGCCCACGTCTTCCACCGTGTGATGCCCACCGGTGTGGAGGTCGCCGGTTGCCTGCACCGTGAGATCGAAGAGTCCGTGGCCGGCGAACAGCTCGAGCATGTGATCGAAGAAGCCCAGCCCGGTACCGACCGACGCTTGCCCGGAGCCGTCCAGATCGAGCCGCACCATGACCTTGGTCTCGCGGGTCTCCCGCTCCATAGTGGCGGTGCGATGAGTGAGATCAGAAGGCTGTGGAGAGCTTTCGAGCCGCACTGTCTCCTCCGTGTTAGAATGGCATTGGTCCCGGTGTGCGCGGCGCTTGCCGGGTTTTCTACCGGGCTCGGGAGCGACTTCAGGAGGATAGCACAGAGCCTGACGCGCCTCCGCTGTCTGGCTCGGATATTCCCCTCAAGGTTTCGCGCCATTCTGCCGATGGTTCTCCGTGGTTTTTCTATTCAGTGGTGCCTGAGAACCAGGCACGAACCTAGGGAGGATCCACGGGAGCGGTGAAGTGACACGGCGCAGCCTGCTTCTGGGCAGTTCCGCCCTGATCGCGTCGGTCGTCGCGTACGCGGTCGCGTGCGCATTCCTTCCTCAGGACTCGATGGCCCAACTGGTCGTCTCGGACCTCGGGTTCGTTGTAGTGGAACTGGCCGCGCTGGTCCTTTGTTGCCTAGCTTTCCGGTGGACCCCGGAGCGCGGCGCGCGATTGGTCTGGGCCTTCGCCATAGCCTGGGTGGCATTCAATCTCTTCGGTGACTCGGTCTGGTCGTATTACGAAGTGGTGCGGCAGGTCGAGGTGCCGTATCCCGGATTGGCCGACGTCGGCTACCTGGCCTGCTACCCGGCGGCGATCGCGGCCGTGTTGGTGGCAGCTTGGAGGTCCATCGGACGGTTGCGGATGGTCGAAACCCTGCTCGACGCCGCCATGGTCACCATCGGCGCCGCCGGCCTCAGCTGGCCCCTCCTGCTCAGGCCACTGCTTGACACCGCCGATCCCGGCTTGGGCTACTGGTTCACCCTTGCCTACCCGCTTGGTGATCTACTCATCCTGTTCGCGTTCGCTTCGTTTCTGATCAGCTCAGTGAGCTCGACAAGGACCTGGCCACGTCCGTATCTTGTGATCCTCTGCCTAGCCTTCTCCAGCCAGATAATCTCTGACTCTGGGTATTTCGTGCTCACCGCGGCGGACGTCCCTTACGAGCTCGGTAGCTGGCTCGATCCCGTCTGGCTGCTGTCCTTCGCTCTGGCGGGCATCGCCGCCCTCGTCGAGATACGCGCCGGCAAGACGATCCCGAGCGCTCGGAGAGGTGTCAACGCGCGGCAGGAACCAGCGGTACGGCGTAGCCTCACGGCCAGCTACTGGAGGATCGCCATCCCCTACGTGGCGCTGCCCATCGTCGCCGCCATGGTCGTGCTGCAATTGCATTCCCGGGGCTGGAACTGGGGCACCGACACCCAGGTCCTCGCCTATCTGGGCTTCGCCCTGGTGGCGCTTCTGCTGATCAGGCAGTACGTGACCCTGGCGCAGAACAGAAAGCTCAACTCCAGTCTCTGCAAGACGTCTTTCGAGCTGGAAGAGAAACTCGGCGATCTGGCCGACATCAACGATCGTCTCGAGTTGCTGACCAGCCAGTCGGACCACCTCAATTCTCTGCGTGCATTAGGAGAAGTAGCCGACGCGGGTCTGGAGCTTGCGTGCGCTTTCGCTAAATCCCCGGGGGGTTGGATCAGTCTGAGGGACGAGCAGGGAACAGAGTCGGCGACTGTCACTCGCGGCATGGTCGCGCTCCACCGTCCGGGCGACCTCAAGTTCAACGCGGTAGAGATCGCGAAAGGCATCGTCCTGCCGGTCCCCCTCGATGTCCGCGAAGAGCGGCTCGGGACCATCTGGCTGGTGCGACCGGAGGGCAACGGCAAGGGGCCCAACCTGCTGCCTGTGATCGCCGCCCACGTCGCCACGGCCATCGACAACGCCCGGCGCTATGAGGAGGCGGTGCACCAGGCCGAGAGGGACCCGCTGACCGGGCTCTTCAACCACCGGGGCATACACAAGCGCCTCGCGGGTGAAAGCATCCGGGCTCAGCAGAACGACTCGGAACTCTCCCTCATCATGATGGACCTCGACGACTTCAAGCTTCTCAACGACACCTACGGACACCCCGCCGGCGACTCCGTGCTAAGACAAGTGAGCGAGGCCATCAAGAGCGTGCTCAGGCACGCCGACCTGGCAGGCCGTGTCGGTGGAGACGAGATCCTGCTCGTACTCCCCAACACTGGGGCGGAAGGGGCTCTGCAACTGAGCGAGCGGCTTCGGGACACCCTGATGTCGCGGCCCGTCGTGACTTCGGGGGGTCACTCCATCACTGTGCGGGTCAGCCTCGGCGTGGCCACCTTCCCAGGCGACGCCCAATCACTTGGACAGCTGATCGAGACCGCGGACTCCAACCTCTACGCTTCGAAACAACGGGGCGGAAACACCATAACCGGCCGGACGAGTGAGGAGACCCAGCCGCTCGACACCCAGGGACTCCTAGGCATCGCGGGCAAGCTCCTCGACGTCGTGGGCGCAAGGGACCACTACACCCGACGGCACTCCGAGCACGTGACCGTATACGCGCTGGCGCTCGGAGAGGCGCTCGGGCTATCCGAGGAAGACATGAGCACCCTGCACGTTGCGGCTATGCTGCACGACGTCGGCAAGATCGGGGTCTCCGGGGACCTTCTCCGCAGACCCACGACGCTCGACGCCGCGGAGCACGACCTGGTACGCCGTCATGTGGAGATGAGCGCGGCAGTCATCGGCGACATGCCGAGACTGGCCAGGGTCGTGGAGGCCGTCCATGCGCATCACGAGCACCACGATGGCTGCGGCTACCCCGCGGAATCCGCAGGCGACGGCATTCCACTTCTGGGGCGCGTCCTGGCGGTGGCCGACGCGTTCTCAGCCATGACCCTCGAGCGGCCTTACCGCAGAAGCATGACCCGCGAGCAGGCCCGAGCCGAGATGATGAAAGCCGCCGGCTCCCAACTCGACCCGGACCTGGTGGCCAAGTTCATAGAGATCGTCGACGCCAAGGGGCCGTAGGGGCCTCTGCGAAGCACTGCGGAGTACCGCAAAGCTTCGCCTCGACCCCTATGGCCCCTTGGCTGCACTGTTAGGGGCTTAACCCCCGGCCATTAGGTCGCCCTCAACTCCGCTGACATCCGGTGGTAGGCGAAGCCCTCGCTGTCGGCCAGCCTGGCCAGATGCCCCGTCAGCAGATGGACGGCTTCGTCGGTCATCTCCAGGTACGAGGACTTGCGCCTGAACGTGTCCACCGAAAGCGGCGACGAGAACCGGGCGGAGCCTCCGGTGGGCAGCACGTGGTTGGTCCCGGCTATGTAGTCACCAAAAGCGGTCGGCGTCCGGTGCCCGATGAACACGGCTCCCGCGGAGCGCGCATGAGGTAGGAAGCTGCGCGAGTCGATAAGGTGGATCTCCAGGTGCTCGGGAGCGTAGGCGTTCGCCATCGCCGCCGCCAACTCGAGGAAATCCTCGCCCGGAGCCGGGTAGAAGCCGGTCAAGAGGGAGTCCGAACCTCGCGGACGATACCTGCGAAGGACGTCCTGTACCGCATTGCACATGTTCTGCGACTCGGCCACCAGGACCGCCGTCGCTCCACTCCCGTGTTCCTCTTGGGCTTGCATGTCGGCGGCGATCCATTCGGCGACGGCGCTGACATCGGCCACGATCATCACCTCGCTCGGCCCTGCCAGACTGTCGATACCGACCGACCCGTAGACCTGCCGTTTAGCCTCGACCACGTAGGCATTGCCCGGACCGCAGATGACGTCGACTCGAGGGATGCTCTCCGTCCCGTAGGCCATGGCGGCGATCGCCTGCGCCCCGCCCACGCGGAACACGTTCCAGATGCCCATAAGACGCGCCGCGGCCAGAACCGACCGGTTCACCGTGCCGTCGCGGCCCGGGGGCGTGCAGATGATCAGCTCCTCCACCCCGGCGACGACGGCCGGGACGGCGTTCATGATGACCGTCGAGGCGTACGAGCCCAGCCCGCCAGGAACATACAGGCCGGCCCGGCTCACGGGCAGGTGGCGGATGCCCAGTCGCTGCCCCTGCGCCCCCGTCCCTTCCCAGTCCGGCGTCAACTCGTGGCGGTGGAAGAACGTGCAGTTCTCGCGGGCGGTTTGCAGCGCCATGATGATCCCCGGATCGACCTCGCGCACGGCGGCATCGAGTTCTCGTGGGGGCACGGCAAGGTCCGCTACGCCGGCTCCCGGCCAGTCGAGCTTGGCCGATGCATCCACCACAGCCGCGTCACCGCGGGCGCGCACATCCGCCAGCAGCCGGGCGACCACGTCGGCGACTTCGCGGCCGACCGATTCGGGGGGCCGAAGCAACGCCACCTCGGAGGCCACGGACGCCGCACTCAAAGGCCTGATCTTCATGATGCGCCCCCTGGCTGTTCGCTATTTGGCCGCCCCGTTAAACTGGACGCCGTTGCCCTGGCACACACAGCTCTCGCCCAGTAACTCTTTCAATTCGGCGAAAAGGCTTGCCTGGGGATCGACGCGGAAGCCATCGCCCAGCCGCAGGCGCCGGGCGCTCTCACCAGCGCGCACGTACATATCGACCGAGCACTGGCCCGGGAACCGCGCCAGGATGCTCTTGAGGTCGTCGATGACGGTGCTGGGGAAGCGGTCGCCGTCGACCGACAAGGCCAGAGGCTCGAGGCCGGTCTTGGGGGCAAAGACTTCGATGGCCAGGGGGATGAATTTCGTCTCGGTCTCGTCCTTGTGATCCACGCGGCCCTTGATCTTTACCACCCTGTCCTCCACCAGGATCTCCTTGTTCTCTTGGTAGATAGCCGGGAAGCAGACGATCTCGATCGAGCCCTCGAGACCCTCGATGGTGGCAAAGGCCATGAGCTCGCCGGTCTTCTTGGTGGTGATCCTCTTGACCGAGCTGACCATGCCCACGATGGTGGTGATGGTGCCGTCGGCCACTTCGCCGAGGTGCGATATCAAGTGCCCGGCCTCCCGCCGTACCTGGTGCCGGATGTCTTTGAGGGGATGCGAGCTCACGTAGAGGCCCAACGTCTCCTTCTCCAACGCCAAGAGTTCTTCCCTGCTGAAGTCATCGAGTGGGATATGCACAGTCGGGGTCCCGTTCCCCCGCTTGCCGCCGGCAGACGGGCCATGGCCGGCAGCCCCGGTGTCCCCACCGGGCTCACCCACCGAGGGCGTCGGCTCCATCATGAGGTCGAAGATCGAGCCTTGCCCGCAGTCGGCATCGGCGCGACTCTTCTTGCCATGCGCCATGGCCTGGGGCATCACAAAGAGCATCCCGCGACGAGACGGTCCGACGGAGTCCATGGCCCCCGACTTGATCAGGCTTTCGATGGCCCTCCCGTTGACCACGCCCATATCGACCCGCTCGCAGAAGTCGAACAGGTCGTGGAAGGGCCCGCCGCGCGCCCTCGCATCGAGGATGTTGCGGATGGCCGTCTCGCCCACGTTCTTCACGGCGTTCAGACCGAAGCGGATACGCCCCTCCACCCCGCGGAAGTCCAACACCGACTCGTTGATGTCGGGCGGGAGCACCTCGATGCCCATCTCGTTGGCCAGTGTCACGTAGAAGGGGACCTTGTCCTTGGTGTCCATGACGCTGGATATGAGGGCGGCCATGTACTGCACCGGGTAGTTGGCTTTGAGATACGCGGTGCGGTAGGAGATGAGCGCGTAGCAGGCGGCGTGGGACTTGTTGAACGAGTAGTCGCCGGCTTTTTCCATGAGCGACCAGAGGTGGTCGATAACCCGGGGTGCGCTGCCCGACGCGGCGGCGCCCTCACGGAATTTCGGTTGGAGTTGGTCCATTCTGACCTTGTCCTTCTTGCCGATGGCCTTGCGCAGGTCGTCGGCCTGCGAGGGCGTGAAACCCCCGATCCTCTTGGAGATCTCCATCAACTGCTCTTGGTAGATAGCCACCCCATACGTGGGGCTGAGGATGGGCTCGAGCCTGTCGTCCTCGTACTTGATCCTGCTCGGATCGCGCTTGTTGCGCGCATACTCGGAGATGAACTCCATCGGGCCCGGCCGGTAGAGCGCCACCAGGGCGATGAGATCGTCCAGCCGGCTGGGTTGGATGTCGCGCAGCGCTTCGCGCATGCCGCTGGATTCGAACTGGAATACGCCCACGGAGTCGCCCTTGGCAAGCATGCGGTAGGTGGGCGCGTTGTCCAGAAGGATGGTCTCCACGTCGAAATCCGGATGCCCGGCGGCCCGGATGATACCGACGGCGGCCTCGATGACATCCAGGTTGCGGAGCCCCAAGAAGTCCATCTTGAGCAGGCCCAGCTTCTCGACATCGTTCATGGACACCTGAGTGACCACCTCGGCGTCGCCCTTCTGCATCAACGGCAGGTGCTCGGTGAGCGGCCCCTTGGAGATGACCACGCCCGCGGCATGGATGGAATCTTGACGGATGAGCCCTTCGAGAGGCTTGGCCATGTCAACGACTTCGCGCACCTGCTGGTCGCTGTCGTAGGCGGCCCGGAGCTCGCCCTTGGAGTCGGCCAAACAGGCGTCCAGCGTGATGTTGAGCACCTCGGGCACCAGCTTGGCGATGCGGTCGGCCTGGCCGTAAGGCACGTCCATGACCCGGGCCGCGTCGCGGATGGCCTGGCGGGCCTTGATGGTGCCGAACGTGGCGATCTGGGCCACCCGGTCGCGGCCGTACTTGTTGGCCACGTAGTCGATCACCTTCTCCCGGCCGGTCACCGAGAAGTCGATGTCGATGTCGGGCATGCTGATGCGGTCGGGGTTGAGAAAGCGCTCGAACAAGAGATCGTACGCGATTGGATCGAGATCGGTGATGCCCAGCAGGTACGACACCAGCGAGCCGGCGGCCGAGCCCCGGCCCGGGCCCACGGGGATGCCGGACTCTTTGGCGAATCTCACGAAGTCCCACACGATGAGGAAGTAGGGCGGGAAGCCCATCTTCTCCACCACGGCCAACTCGGTCTCGAGCCTGTCACGGACCACCGGCGCCACGGTGCCGTCCCCGTATCGCCGCACCAGCCCCTTCTCGCACTGCTCGCGCAGGTAGGAGGCCTCGTCGTAGCCCTCGGGCACCGGGAAGTGCGGAATCAGCATCTCCTCGAGCTTGATCTCGACGTTGCAGCGCTCCGCCACCTCGAGAGTGTTGGCCACAGCTTCCGGGTGGTCGGCGAAGGCGGCGAGCATCTCCTGCTCGTCCTTGAGGAAGAACTCCTCGGAGTTGAAGCGCATGCGGTTCTCCTCCGAGAGGCGGGAACCGGTCTGGATGCAGAGCAGTACGTCGTGCGCGACGGCGTTCTCCTCGCGCAGGTAGTGGACGTCGTTGGTGGCCACCAGTTTGAGTCCGGTGCGCGTCGCCAACTCGGCCAGGCGGGGGTTGATCTCGGCCAGCTCGCGGATGCCTGTCTCCTGCATCTCCAGGTAGACATTGCCTTCCCCGAAGATGTCGAGCAGGCGCTTGACCTCGACGTCGGCGGCGGCGGTCTGCCCGTTCTGCAGGGCGCGGGAAAGCCGACCACTGGCGCATCCGGTCAGGCAGATGAGGCCCTCGGCGTGCTGCTTGAGCACCCCGTAGTCCATGCGCGGCTTGTAGTAGTAGCCCTCGAGGAAGGCCAGGCTGCCGAGCTTGAGCAGGTTGCGGTACCCGGTGTCATCGCGCGCGAGCAGGGTGAGGTGCCAGCGGTCCTCGTTCTGCCCCTCTTTGCGGAAGCGGTCTTCGACTATGTAGGCTTCCAGCCCGATGATGGGCTTGATGCCGGCCTTGTTGCACTGCTGATAGAACTGGATGACGCCCGAGAGCACCCCGTGATCGGTGATGGCCAGGGCGGGCATGCCCAGCTCCACAGCGCGGGCGACCAAGTCGTCCACCTTGCAGGCTCCATCGAGCGCGGAGTAGTGGGTATGAACGTGGAGGTGGCAGAAGGCCGAGGCCGGCCGGGTGGCCGGAGGCTCGGAAACCTCCGATTCTGGGCGGTCAGGCGCCGGCTCCATGCGGTCCTCTACAACGTGCTCGGGGGGAGCTGACAAGATGACTGGTCTCCCTGGAAAGGCGTCACGGCAGGTGCCCTACTCTCGCTCGATTCTACCGGAAGGGGCACTCCCCCTCAAGCGGTCTCGTCGGCTGTGAGTGAACAATATCCGCTCCTAGCGGGATTCGGGGACCGCGGGGCCCTGGGCGAAGCAAATGCTCTCTGCACGGTGTACCGTGTCGCAACACTTCGCCCAGGGCCCCGCGGTCCCCTCATCTGGTGGCTTGGGTTCCAATAGGGCAACCTTCTTGCTCGCCGCTTTGCGGCGTCGCTCCGGTTCCGCACCGCCGCGCTTCGTAGTCACCCCTTGGAAATAGCGGTCGGCCTTGATACAGCCGACAGCCGGGGTGGAGCCTCAAGGGCAAGGCGCGCTCCAAGCGGAGGAGAAGCACGCGGGACTGAGCGAAGCTTGACCCTGTTTGAAGCGAGCTATACAGTCTAGCCAACACCGATGCGCTGGCCGAGGCAATACGGAGTGTCCCGCCGGGAGAGCGGCGGTCGGCCGATTCCGGCAGGCGCCGCCGCCGGTGTTATGCAGACACCCCGGTGCCGCGTCGGTTGAGTTCGACAGACTGGATAATGCTTGTTAGGCCGACAGGAGGTGTGGCACCGATGATGGTTCGACAGCTTTCGATGCAAGAATACGTGAGGCTTAGCGCGGAAGTTCACGACCTTGCCAGAGCCGGTCGCCATCAAGAGGCGTTGGCCGGTTGTCGGACCCTGATTGAGGGAGACGATAGCCCGGCTGCCCGCGCGACCGCGTACTGTACCCGGGGCGTGATCCTCTGGCAGGATCTCCATAGCGCTGACGAAGCCATAGCCGACTTCTCGCGTGCAATGGAGCTGGACCGGAAGAGTATCCACCCGCTTCTGTGGAGGGCCAAGTGCTACGAGCAATCTGGGCATCACGACGCCGCGGCCGCCGACTGGAGGGAAATCACTCAACGAGACGTTGGTGAAGAGCTTTGGTTCGAAGCTTGCGATGCACTGCGACGGCTCGGTCAGCTGTCGCTCGAAGAAGAGGAACTTGCCAAAAGGCGAGCGGAGGAAGTAGCGGCGCGAGAGGACCGGAAGCTGAAGCAGCTGGAAGCGGAAAGAGCTCGGCAAACAGCAGAATTCGAGAAGCGTCGAAGCGTGCAGGCCACGCGCAGGTCGTTGGGACACTGCTACTTGTGTGGAGAGAGGCTGAGTATCTTCCAGAAGTTGCTCAGAAAAGACAGTCACCGTAGATGCTGGGGCTACAGGGAATAGCGGCCCAACACGCCGGTGCAGTCGACCGGCGTAGCCGGCGGCTGACCGGCTGAATCGTTAGGCTCAACCCCTTGACGTGGCCTATGTGTAGGCGTACGCTATATCGTACGTTACAGGAGGTACCTACATGACAAGCATAACCGCCACCGAGGCCCGCAAGCGTCTCTACTCGCTGCTGGATGACGTGGCTTCTTCGCACGAGCCCATCGAGATCACCGGTCGCCGCACCAGTGCTGTGCTCATATCAGAAGACGACTGGCGTGCTGTCCAGGAGACTTTGCACCTGCTCTCCATACCCGGCATGCGGGAGTCCATCCTGGAGGGTATTGGGACGCCTATCGCTGATCTCGAGCAGGAACTCGACTGGTGAGTTGGCGCCTGCTCTACACAAAGCAGGCGCAGAAGGACGCCCAGCGGCTGGCTGCTGCAGGTCTGAAGGGGAAGACCCAGGAACTCCTGACTATCATCGCCGACGACCCCTTCCACACTCCTCCGCCGTTTGAGAAGTTGGTCGGTGACTTGCGTGGTGCCTATTCGCGGCGCATCAACATCCAGCACCGCTTGGTCTACCAGGTTCTTGCGGAAGAACGCGTCGTGAAGGTGCTCAGGATGTGGACGCACTATGATGGGTAGGCCGAACAAGCCGGTGCAGTCGGACGACCTCCGGTCGCTGCTGACCAACTGAACGTTGGGCTTCCGCGAGACATGGTCGGAGCCTCTTTGGTGAAGCTGGACATGCTCAACGACGCGGCCGCGATGCTTGACCTGACATCGCCACCGGGCAATCGACTTGAGGCTCTGCGGGGTGACCTGCACGGCCTCTATTCGATGCGCGTCAACGACCAATGGCGGATCGTTTTCCGCTGGGAGGCAATAACGCCCACGACGTCCGGCTGACGGACTACCACAAGTAGGAGGTGCGGCCATGATCCCGGAAAACCGCATACCCACGCATCCCGGCGTGATTCTGAGCCAAGAGTTCCTCACTCCTCTCGGCATCTCTCAGGTCGCCTTCGCCGCACATCTGAGCGTACCCGTGCAGCGCATCAACGAGCTCATCCGCGGCAAGCGCGGCATTACACCCCAGACCGCGTGGCTGCTCTCTGAGGCGCTCAATACGACGCCTGAGTTCTGGATCAACCTCCAAGCCGCGTACGACCTAGCTCGGAGCCGACCTTCTGAGCCGGTGCAACGTCTCGCGGCAGTCGGCTGAGTCGGCAAAGCTGGTCGTCGAGCCGCGATCCCCTCGGCCGCCCTTGAATCACGTCAGGGCTTTGATCACCGCCCGCGCTTGAGGGAACTGTCGCAGCAGCGTCTTCCGGTCGGCCAGTTCGAAATCCTCGTATTCGAATCCTGGGCTGACCACGCAGCTCACCAGCGTCCAATGCAGCTCGGGGGCCGCGCGGCGATCGGCCGTCCAGCGACGCTCCGGCGCCCTTCCCGTCCCCCAGTCCGTCTGATCCTCGGTGAGCACTCGCGCGGCGGCCCAGTAGTACGCCGGCACAACGGCCTGGGGACGGTCCAGGCCTATCACCTGCGTGGTGAACGGCTGCGGATCGAGGCCCGCCCCGGGGGCCGCCGGCGCGTCTTCGATCCGCTTGACCAGAGGGGGCGCCAGCAGCACCAACTCCGCCGGAGCACCGGCGTGGTAGAACCAGAGCTCGTCCCGACGCAAACGGTGTAGGCGGCTGGGATCGGACTGGGTCAGGAGATAAAGGATGGCGGTCGAAACCGGCCTTGGGCCGGCGTCGGTCGCCACCTCGACCGGGGAGCGATAGGTCTCGCGGAAGTACCCTCCCTCGCGATGGGGCTTCAGGGCCAGCCGTTGGGCCACCTCGTACGCGGGCACCTCTTCGAGGCTGCGGAAGTCGACCGCGGGCACACCGCAGTCCGGAGGATGGTCATCGCCGCTCGGTGCGGCCGCCCCGCGCTTCGCGCCGGGGTCCGCGACGCCGGAGATCATTGTTTCTCCAGAGTGACCGGGTTGCGGAGGTAGCCGACACCGTCGATCTCGACCTCCACCACATCGCCTGAATGGAGTTCACCCACGCCCGACGGGGTGCCGAGCATGATCATGTCTCCCCGGTTGAGGGTCATGGCCTGGCTCACGATCGCTATGATCTCGAACGGGTCGCGGATCATGTCGCTCAGTTGGGCTTCTTGGCGCACCTCGCCGTTCACGCGCGTGCGGAGCCACGCGTCCTCACCCGGGTACTCCGTTTCCAGAAAAGGCCCGGCGGCGGCGAAGGTGTCGTAGCCCTTGGCCCGCCACCACTGCTTGTCCAGTCCTTGCTGGTGGCGCTCGGTGACGTCATTGGCGCAGGTCCAGCCCAGGACCGCTCTCTTGGCCTCCTCGGGAGTCACCCTCCGGGTATCCCGGGAGATGACCACGGCCAACTCGCCTTCGTACTCCACCCTGGTGGCGTCGAACGGGTAGACGATCTCATCGTTGTGGCCGATGAGGCTGGAGGCAGGCTTTAGAAAGAGAAGCGGATGGGGCAGCTCTTTGAGCCGCTCCTCGTCGACCTCCACTCCCGGAGACCGGTCGACCATCTCCCGGATGTGCTCGCGGAAGTTCCAACCCACGCCCAGAATCTTGCCGGGGGCGGCCGGAGGGAGCAACCGGACCTCGTCTTCACCGGCGGTGGTCCCGGCCAATGGGGCCGGACTCTCGATGAGATACCCACTGCAGGTCACGGTGGCCTCGCACACCTCGCCCTGGTACTCGATCCTGGCCAGCTTCATCGCGCCTCCCGGTCAATGGTCATTCCGCGGAGCAGCCCGTAGGAGATGGAGTCCACCAGCGCCTGCCACGAGGCCTCCACCAGGTTCACCCCCACTCCCACGCTGCCCCAATTGTCGCGCCCATCCGACGAGTCGATCAGCACCCTGGTCGTCGCCGCGGTGCCCCTGTCTTCGTCGAGGATGCGCACGCTGTAGTTGACGAGATGGATGTCGTGCACCTCCGGGAACTTCCGCTCGATCGCCCTGCGCAAGGCCGTGTCGAGCGCGTTCACCGGGCCGTTGCCCTCGGCCGTCTCGACGAAGCGTTCGCCGTCGACGAAGACTTTGACGGTAGCCTCGCTCAGGATGTCGCCGTCTTCTCTCTTCTCCACGATGATGCGGAAGCTCTCGAGACTGAAGAGCTCCACCTTGAGACCCAGCTCGGCCCGCAGCAGTAGGTCGAAGGAGGCGTCGGCGGCCTCGTAGTGATACCCGACGTGCTCCTTGTCTTTGACCCGCTTGAGCACGCGGTCGGCCAGCTCCTGGTCGTCCTCGAGTGAGTAGCCCAGCTCGCGGACCCGCTGCTTGACGGTCGCCCTGCCTGACAGCTCCGACAGCAGTACGTGGGGCGAATTCCCCACCAATGCCGGGTCGATATGCTCGAACGTCGAGGGATCCCGCTCGACCGCGGCCACATGCATGCCGCCCTTGTGGGCGAAGGCATTGTGGCCCACGTAGGGCTGGTGCGGGTCGGGCGACACGTTGCAGAGTTCGGCCACGAAGCGCGCCGTGTCGGTGAGCTTGGCCAGGTCTTCGCCGGACACGCAGTCGACGGCCATCTTGAGCTTGAGCCCCGGGATGATGGCGCAGAGGTCGGCGTTGCCGCAGCGCTCGCCGTAGCCGTTGATGGTCCCCTGCACCACGTCGGCGCCACGGTCGACCGCCACCAGGGAGTTGGCCACGGCGCAGCCCGCGTCGTTGTGCGCGTGGATACCCACGCGGCAGCTCGCGCCGAGCAGTGCCGCGACGCGCTCCACGACGTCGGCTACCTGCATGGGCAGGGCGGCGCCGTTGGTGTCGCACAGGCAAACCGCTTCGGCCCCCGCTTCGGCGGCGGCCCTGAGACAGGCCAGCGCATATTCGGCATCGGCGGCATAGCCGTCGAAGAAGTGCTCGGCGTCGTAGAAGACGAGCTTGCCTTGCCCGCGTAGGAATTCCACCGATTGCGAGATCATGCGCAGGTTCTCGTCACGGTCCACGCGGAGCACCTTCTGTACGTGCAGGTCCCAGGTCTTGCCGACCACGCACGCCACCGGCGCCCAACATTCGGCAAGTGCCCGTAGCTGTGCGTCTTTACCGGCCGTCGTGCCCCGGCCCCGAGTCATGCCAAAGGCGGCCACCACCGCGTCGCCCAGCGGTTCCCTCTGCAGCTTGCGGAAGAACTCCTCGTCCTTGGGGTTGGAGCCGGGGAAGCCTCCCTCGATGACGTGCACACCCAGGTCGGCGATGCGGGCCGCGATGCGCACCTTCTCGTCCACGGACACGCTGAGACCCTCGCGCTGCATCCCGTCACGCAGCGTGGTGTCGTAGAGCACGAGAGAGCGCGCCGGGGCCACCATTCTCCTTACTTGTACACCGGGGTGCCGGTGTTCTTGGCGTAGTCGTGGAAGCGGGTGATGATGTCCTTGGTGATAGGGCCGGGCACGCCGGCGCCTATCGGACGCCGGTCGAGCTCGACCACGGGACCGACTTCCGCGGCGGTCCCGGTCAGAAAAGCCTCGTCGGCGTTGTACACGTCGTAGAGGGTGTAAAAGCCTTCCTCCAGCTCCATCCCCACGCCCGCGGCCAGCCTCATGACCACGGCCCGGGTTATGCCGGGGAGTGCCCCCAGAGCGGGACTCGGGGTCATCAGCTTGTTACCCTTGATCAAGAAGACGTTGTCGGCCGTGCACTCGCACACGTAGCCCGAAGTGGTGAGGAACAGGCCCTCGTTCACGTCGACACCCCGCAACTCCAGCGAGCCCATGACGTTGTTCAGATAGTTGAGGCTCTTGATTGCCGGGTTGACCGCCTGAGGATCGTTGCGCCGGGTCGACAAGGTCTTGACCTTGAAGCCCCTCTCGTAGACCTCGGCCGGGTACAGCGTGATGTTCCCGACGATGCAGAACACCGTGGCCTTCGGGCACTTGCTGGGGTTGAGCCCCAGATCGCCCACACCACGTGTCACCACCAGCCGGATGTAGTCGTTCTCGCCTTCGTTTCGCCGGATGGTCTCCATCATGGCTTCCACCAGCTCTTCCCGCGAGAGCGGGATCTCCAGGGCGATGACCTTCGCCGACGCGTACAGCCGGTCGATGTGCGGGTCGAGCTCGAATACGCGGCCTCCGTAATTGCGGATGCCCTCGAACACGCCATCCCCGTACAATAGGCCGTGGTCGAAGACGCTGACCTTCGCATCTTCCTTGCTGTAGAACTCGCCGTCGATGTAGATCTGCATGGGACCCTCCCTGAGCCTCGCCCCGGCTCGGACCAATGGACACCGCGAGTATACAAAATCTGGCCCGCTCCCGGTCGGGATGCGTACCAGGCTGCATTGTGCCGCCCAGTGCGTTCTGGTGGCCGCGTGTCGCCGGGTGGCGAGGACTTCGTTTTTCAGCAGCCTTCTAGCCCCTTACTGGAGAAGCGACCCCACTTGGTAGATGAGGATGCCCAAGAACGAAGCCACGAACAGCATCAGAGCCAGACTGGCTCCGGTCCACCGCCAGGAACGCGACTCCTGCCGGATGGCGGCCACGGTGGCCACGCAGGGAATGAACGTCATCTGGAACACCAGGAAGGCTGCCGCGGCCGCGGGGGTGAGAACCGTGGCCACCTTCGCCGCCAAGCCGACCCCGGCCGCGCCGGCAACGCCCAGCCCCCCCGACTGGCCGAAGAGGATCCCCAGAGTGGCCACGCTGTTCTCTTTGGCCAC
>MELN01000039.1:36379-44716 GCA_001768675.1 Actinobacteria bacterium RBG_16_64_13
CGCCAATCGCCGAGACCCATGAGGGCCCCGGCCGGCTCCAAAAAGCGCCCCACCGATCCCAGTATGCTCTCACTAGGCTCGGTCCCCGGAAAACTCGATAACGCCCAGACGACGGCCGACACTATCACGATCAGCGTGCCGGCCTTCCTCATGAAGGCCATGGTGTTGCGCCACACGTAGAGCCCGATGGTCCGGGCGTTGGGGACGTGGTACAGCGGCATCTCCATGATGAAGGCGCTGCGCTCTCCTTTGAAGATCAGCTTGTTGACTCCGACCCCCACCAGGCCCAGAACGACCAGGTTGCCCCCCACCAGGGCCACTAACGCCCAAGGAGCCATTCCTCCGAAGAAAGCGGGAGCCAGAAAGGTGAGCACCGCCAGCCGGGCGGTGCAGGGCACGAAGGGGGTCAGCATCATGGTGAGGATCCGCGCCCTCCGCTCCTCGATGATACGGGTGCCCAGGATGGCCGGGACGTTGCAGCCGAAGCCCAGCAGTAGAGGCATGCACGACTTGCCGTGCAGGCCCATCCAGTGCATGTAGCGGTCCATGACATAGGCGGTCCGCGCCATGTAGCCCACGTCCTCGAGCAGGCCGAGGACCGCGAAGAAGACCACCAGGATCGGCAGGAACGACAAGAACGTGCCCGCGCCGCCTACCACTCCGTCGACGATCAAGCCACTGATCCACCCCGGCGCCCACTCCAGCGCGCTGCGGAGGAGGTCGGAGAAGCCACCGGAAATGACGCCGCTGAGAGCGGTCGCCGCCGGAGTGGCGACGGAGTAGGTAAGGCTGAACATGGCGGCCAGCGCCGCCAGCAGCACCAGCAGGCCCCAGAACGGGTGGGTCGCCACCCGGTCGACGCGGTCGGTGATGGCGGTCACCCCGTGGCGCGGCTTGACCACCGCCGCCCGCACCATGCGCGCGATCCAGTCGTAGCGGCCGCCGGCGATGTCGATGTAGGCGTCGTCGTGACTGGCGAGGACGGCATGGATGGCTTCCCAGGCCTCGGGGGCGGCCTTCTTGACCGCCTCGGCCACGTCGGCATCGCCCTCGAGCAGCTTGAGGGCCGCCCAGTCAGAAGGGTAGCCGGCCGGCGAACGGCCGGCCAGCAGGCCCTCGATCTCGGTCAGCACCGGCCGGTGTTTGGCCCTGACCACCGGGCGGTTGGGCTGGTAGAGCTCCGGCCGGTCGGCGAACGCCACGGCCGCGTCGACAAGATCCGACAGACCCCGCCCCTTGCTGGCGACCAGCGCCACCACCGGAAGACCCAGCGCGGCTTCGAGCACGCGTGGCTCGACGTGCACGCCGTGACTCTCCGCCACGTCGACCATGTTGAGCCCCACGACCACCGGCACCGGTAGCGCCAGGAGTTCCGCCACCAGATAGAGGTTGCGTTCCAGCGAGGCTGCGTTGACCAGCGCGATGACCACGTCCGGCGGTTGGTTGACCAAGTAGTCTCTGGAGACCCGCTCTTCTTCGGAGCCGGACGTAAGGCTATAGGTGCCCGGCAGATCGACGATCTTCACCGGCCGGCCCTTGTGGACGAACCGGCCTCTCTTCTTCTCGACGGTCTTGCCCGGCCAGTTGCCCACGTGCTGGTTCAACCCGGTGAGCGCGTTGAAGACCGTGCTCTTGCCCACGTTGGGCTGCCCGGCCAAGGCCAGCTGGATCACCGCAGGTTGCCGGTCGGCTCGATCCACCTACCCGCCCCCGCCGGGCTCTTCAGCCTGCGGCAGGCGAACGACGCTCCCCAGTTCCGGCGAACCCACCAGCTCCACGGCCACCCGGGCGGCTTGGCCCCGGCCGAGAGCCAGCCTGGCCCCGTGTACCTCGACTATCAACGGGCCCCCGCCCCGATTCTGCAGCACGCGCACTTCCGCCCCGGGGTTCAGTCCCAGAGCGATGAGACGCTTCGCCAAACCGTGAGAGCGGGGAAGCGCGGCCACGACCGCCGTCGAATCGGGAGGCACCATTGCCAGCGAGGTCATGAACCTCCTCCCGCGCGTGCGGCGCGAGGAACTCCGCTCGCGCTGAGGCCTTCGGCGTACGAGACGAAATGGGCGAGCACATCGGGTTCGAGTACGTGCTCCAACCGGCACGCCGTGGTTTCGGCCTTGTCTTCGGGAATCGCCAACACGTCGGTCAAGAAATCGCGGATGGCTACATGACGGGTCTCCACTTCATGGGCGATCCGGGCGCCATCGTCGGTAAGCGTGACGTGCCCGTAGGGCGCGTGCCAAACCAAGCCCCGGGCGGCGAGGTTCTTGAGCGCCCCGGTCACCGACGGTCGAGAAACGCTCAACTGCTCCGCTATCTCACTCACCCGCGCGACCCTTGACGCCCGCTCCAGTTGGAGTATGGCCTCGAGATAGTCTTCCAGGCTCGCGCTGAGGATGTCTCCTTCGGCCGCGTCAACCGCGCGCCCGGTGTGACCTGCCACTTTGCCGCTCATCCGCTCACCTGCCACCCGCCCAGTCTGCTCCAAAGTTAGCTGTGCCTATTTTAGTACATGCTGCCTAACTTGCCAAGTGGAATGGGCCACTGGAAATGAAAAGGGCCGGCCTTTGGGCCGGCGCTGTCTGGCGTTCTTCAGGTGTGCCGAAGTCCAGCCGGGCTAGTTGCAGCCGGGCGGTGAGGCGGTCTCGGTGGTCGTGGCCAGCACCGGGGCTTGCGGCGCCGGCCTGGGCGCCATGATGATCTGGTCCCGGCCCGCATCCTTTGCCCGGTAGAGAGAATCGTCGGCGCGATGAAGCAGCTCATCCATCGACTCGCCCTCGCTCACAGCGCCGCCGATGCTGACGGTCACCGTGATCTCCTGGCCTTGCACCGGCATGGGCGTGGCGCTCACGATCTTGCGCAGCCGTTCGAGGACGATCTCCGCATCCCGCGGGCCCACCCCGGGCATGACGATGAGAAACTCCTCGCCACCGATGCGGCCAAGGGCGTCGTACGGACGCAACGCCTTCAGCGCGCGATCGACGCATGACTGGAGTACGAAATCCCCGCCGGCGTGCCCGTACTGGTCGTTGACCGCTTTGAAGTGGTCTATGTCGAGAACACCGACACTGAGTGGCAGGCCCTGCCTCGGCGCCCGGGCGAGCTCCTCACCCAGGCGCATGAGGATGGCCCTGCGGTTCATGATATGAGTCAGGGGGTCGGTCAGCGCCTGCCGCCGCAGCTCGCGCTGCGTATCGAGGAGCTTCCGGTTCAGTTCGGCGAACCGCCGCCCGACCAGCAGCCTGGCGCGGAGCTCATCGTGGTCGAAGGGTTTCTGGACGTAGTCGGCCGCCCCCGCCTCGAGACCGGTCGCGATGTCGTGCTTGTCGCCACGCGAGGTCAGAAGGATCAGGTATGGCGGGCTGGACAGGTCGAGGGCCCGGACGCGCCGGCACACCTCGACCCCGTCGAGCTCCGGCATCATCCAATCCAGCACCGCCAGGTCGGGCGCGTTGTCGCCGGTCAGGATCTTCCAGGCCTCCTCGCCTCCGGAGGCAACCACGACGTCGTATCCCCACTTCGTCAGCACCTTCTGCAGCAGAAGGCGAGACGCCGCATCGTCATCGGCGACGAGGGCTCTCACATCAAGCCGCCCTTCTCTTCGACCCACGCCATGAGCAGATTGTACTGGTGATCAAGCTCAGCCACCAGATCGGGCTTCTCCTGACTGGTCGGCGCGCCTACCACGGCCCGCTTCTCCAGATCGGCGGCGCAGTAGCGCATTGCTTCCGCGCCCACACTCGCCGACGCTCCTTTGAGGAGATGGGCCCGCTCTCTGAGCAAAGCGGCGTCACCCAGTTCGACGGCTTCGCGCAACCGGCTGACCTGAGTGCCAACATCCCCCAGATACTGGTCGGCGATCTCTGACGCCGACTCCCTATCACCCTCCAAGAGGTTGAGCAGGACCTTCTCGTCGAACACCGGCGGCGCGGGAGTGTCGGCCACGGCCAGCGCTTCTGGGATGGGCTCGGACTCCACTCCGGGTGGCGGACCCGCCATCCACCGGGAAATGACATCCTGCAGCTCGGCGGCCTTGATCGGCTTGGCGAGGTAGTCGTCCATCCCGTTGTCGAGACACCTCTGCCTATCTCCGGCCATGGCATGGGCGGTGAGGGCGATGATAGTCACCTCGGGGTTGAGACTCCCCGAACGAGCGTCCCGGATCTGACGGGTGGCCTCCATGCCATCCATCACCGGCATCTGCACGTCCATCAGGATCACGTCGTACCTTTTCTCCCTGGTCGCCTGGAGCGCTTGAGCTCCATCGTTGGCCACGTCGGCGGCATAGCCGAGCTTCTCAAGGGCCTTGAGGGCCACCTTCTGGTTGACCAGGTTGTCTTCCGCCAGCAGGATGCGGGAACGTCTCCGGGCCCGCTCCGCCAGAGTGTGGCGCGTGATGATGCGGCCTGTAACAGGAGAGCGCTCGCCCTCGACGCCTCCGCGGTTTTCAGGACCCACCACAGCGGCCAGGCAGTCGTAGAAGTGCGACTGCCGCACGGGCTTCACCAGGTAGGCCGCGAATCCGGCCTTCTCCATGCGCGCCGCGTCGCCGCGTGCGCCCACGGAGGTCATCATAACGAGGCCCGTGGCCGCGAGTTCTGGATCGGCCTTGATCTCTATGGCGAGTTCCTCGCCGTCGATCTCAGGCATGCACATGTCGAGCACCGCTACCCTGTACGGATCTCCCTCGGCCACCGCTTCGCGCAAGGCCACGAGTGCCTCCCTGGCTCCCGCGACCTCCCTGTGACGGCAACCCCAGGAGTCGAGCATGCCTGCCATGACCTTGCGGTTGGTCTCGCTGTCGTCCACTCCCAGGACCCGGACACCTGCCACCGTCCCCAGCTCGATACGGTCGAGCTCGCTGGGGATGGCGGTACCTTTCGAGAGAGGTAGCGTGAACCAGAAGGTGGAGCCGGCTCCCACCGTGCTCTCCGCCGCCAGCTTGCCACCCATCGCCTCGACCAATCCCTTGGCGATGGAGAGACCCAGACCGGTGCCTCCGTGGCGACGGGTCGTCGATGCGTCGGCCTGGACGAAGGGACGGAAGAGCTGGTCGAGCACCGGGCCGGGGATTCCGATCCCGCTGTCGCGCACGACGAATCGCATGACCGCTCCCGAGTCGTTCTCCGACTCAAGGATCACGTGGACGTCCACTTCGCCCTCTTCGGTGAACTTGATGGCGTTCCCCACGAGGTTGGTCAAGACCTGACGCAGCCGTCCCGGATCGCCCCTGAGCGCCGACGGCACGTCGGGCTCCACCAATACAACGAGCTCAATGCCACTCTCGTGCGCTTTGATGGCCAGCAGAGCCATCATGTCTTCCAGGGTGAGGCGCAGGTCGAAGTCGATGTTCTCGAATTCCAGTTTCTTCGCCTCGACCTTGGAGAAGTCGAGGATGTCGCCAATCACAGTCAGCAGTGCCTCGGCGCTCGATTGCACCGTCTCCGCGTAGTCGCGCTGCTCGACATCGAGCTGGGTATCCAGAAGGAGGTCGACCATGCCGATGACGCCGTTCATCGGTGTGCGGATCTCGTGGCTCATGTTGGCGAGGAAAGCGCTCTTCGCCTCGTTGGCCGCCTGTGCCTCCACGGCCAGTTGGTTGGTTCGCTTGATAGAGTGCTCGAGCTCCCGGTTGGCAGCCTCGGCCTTGTCCTTGGCCATCCGCAGGTCGTGTTCCGCCTTCTTCCGTTCGGTCACGTCACGCGCGAACACGAAGCTGTATTCCGTCCCACCGTACTCGATGTAGTTGGCGCTGACCTCGACAGGTATGTCGCGGCCATCCTTGGTGCGATGCACCGCCGCGTGCACGTGAGTCCCCTGCTCCTTGATACGCTCCCAGCCCTTGGTCCAGGGCCGGGGCGCCGTGGGATCGATGTCGTAGATGCTCATGCCGGCCAGCTCGTCCCGTGTGTAGCCAAGCTGCATGCAGGTAGCGTCGTTGACGAACACCAAGCGGCCTTCGGGGCTGATCCAGAAGATCTGGTCGCCCGCACGGTTCACCGAGAGCTGGGTCAAGCGCAGCGACTCCTCCATGCGCTTGCGCACGGTGATGTCGTGCGCGAACACGAACGCGTACTCTTTGCCGTTCTGCTCGATGTAGTTGGCGCGGACCTCCACGGGGATATCCGTGCCGTCCTTGGTACGGTGCACGGCCTCATGGGATGCGGACCCCTGCTGTTTCAACTCGCGCCAGCCCTCGCTCCAGTCCGAGGGCATGGTGGGATCGATGTCGTTGATACTCATGCCGGCCAGCTCATCCCGCGTGTAGCCAAGCTGCGTGCAGGTGGCGTCGTTCACGAACACAAGGCGGCCCTCGGCGTTGATCCAGAAGATCTGATCGTCCGCGCGGTCGATCGAGAGTTGAGTCAGCCTGAGCGCCTCCTCCATCTTCCTGCGCTCGGTAATGTCGCGGGCAAATACGCAGTTGTACTCGACGCCGTCGTATTCGATGTAGTTCGCGCTCAGGTACACGGGTATTTCCGTGCCGCCCTTGGTGCGATGGATGGTCTCCAGAGTCAGCGACTTCTGCTTCTTGATCGTCTCCCAGGCTTCGGACCATATCTCACGCGGCGAGGGATCGAAGGCCCAGAGATCCATCTGCAACAGCTCTTCGCGCATGTAGCCCAGTTGCTCGCACATGGCATCATTCACGAAGACGATCTTGCCGTCCTGGGTCGCCCAGAAGATCTGATCTATGGCGCTGTTCACCGCGAGCTGAGTGAGGCGCAACGACTGTTCCAGCCGCTTGCGGCCGCTGATGTCACGGGCGGACACGAAGTTGTACCCGTGGTTCTCATACTCCACGTAGTTCGAGGTCACCTCCACCGGCATCTCTCCGCCGTCTTTGGTGCGGTGGATGGTCTCGAACGTGCGCCCTTTCTGTTCTTGGATGATGTCCCACAACTCGCTCCAGGGCTTGTGCGCCGAGGGGTCGATGTCGTAGATGCTCATGCACAGCATCTCGTCGCGGGTGTAGCCCAGTTGCTGGCAGGTGGACTCGCTCGCGTAGGTGACCTTGCCGGTCTGGTCGAGCCAGAAGATCTGACCCTCGGCGTGGTCCACGGAGTACTGGGTAAGACGCAGCTTCTTCTCCATACGCTTGCGCTGAGTGATGTCGCGGGCGAAGACCAGGTCGTAGCCCTTGCCTTCGTACTCCACGTAGTTTGTGGTGATCTCCGCCGGGAAGACCTTGCCGCTCTTGGTTCGGTGGCTGGTCTCACGCGTCCGCAGCCCCGCGGTCTTGATCTCCTCCCAGTGGTCGGCCCACGGCGCGGGAGCCGCGGGATCGATGTCGTAGATGGTCATATTCATGAGCTCTTCCCGCGTGTAGCCAAGCTGCCTGCACGTCGCGTCGCTCACGTATACGAACGAGGCGTCTGGGCTCAGCCAGAAGATCTCGCCCTCGATCTGGTCGACCGAGAACTGCGTCAAACGCAGAGACGCTTCCAGCTCCTTGCGCCTGGTCATGTCCCGCGCGAAGACGACGTCGTACTCCTTGCCGTCGAAGTTCACGTAGTTGACGCTGACCTCGACCAGGATGTCGGTGCCATCCTTGCGGCGGTGCACGCCCTCATGCACGATCGACCCCGCCTGCTTCAGCGCCTTCCAGCGTTCGGTCCAGTCGTCGGGGATCGTGGGATCCAAGTCCCCGATGGCCATGCCGACGAGCTCTTCCCTCGTGTAGCCCAATTGCTCGCAGGTCGAGTCATTCGCGAACGCGATCCGGCCCGTGCTGTCGAGCCAGAAGATCTGATCGACGGCCCGGTCCACCGTGAACTTGGTGAGGCGCAACTCTTCCTCCATCTTCTTGCGCTCGCTGATGTCACGCGCGAAGACGAAGTTGTACTCGTGGCTTTCGTACTCGACGAAGTTGGCGTTGACCTCCACGGGGATGGTCCGCCCGTCCTTGGTGCGGTGGATGGTCTCGAAGGTGCGCGAACCCGCGCCTTTCAGGTCCTTCCAGTGCTCTTCCCACGGCCTAGGGGCGGTCGGGTCGACGTCGTAGATGCTCATGCACAGCATCTCTTCCCGCGTATAGCCCAGCTGCCTGCACGTCGATTCGCTGGCGTAAGTGAGGATGCCGTCCGGACCCACCCAGAAGATCTGGCCCGCGGCATGATCAACCGAGTACTGGGTCAGCTTGGACTTCTTCTCCAGGCGCTTGCGCTGGGTGATGTCCTGCGCGAAGACGAAGTTGTACTCGTGGCCCTGGTACTCCACGAAGCTGGCATTGACCTCCACCGGGATGTTCCTGCCGTCCTTGGTGCGGTGGATGGTCTCGAAAGTAAGCGAGCCCGCTTTTTTCAATTCCTTCCAGTGCTCTTCCCACGGCCGAGGGGC
>MELN01000039.1:44741-59700 GCA_001768675.1 Actinobacteria bacterium RBG_16_64_13
CTCTTCCCGCGTATAGCCCAGCTGCCTGCACGTCGATTCGCTGGCGTAGGTGAGGATGCCGTCGGCGCCTATCCAGAAGATCTGGCCCGCAGCGTGCTCCATTGAATATTGGGTCAGGAGAAACTTCTTCTCCATACGCTTGCGGTCGGTGATGTCTCGCGCGAAGACGACGTTGTACTCCATGCCGGCGTACTCGACGTAGTTGACGTTGACCTCCACCGCCATCTGACTGCCGTCCTTGCGCCGATGCACCGACTCGTGCGTCGAGGAGCCCGCCCGTTTGACCTCCTCCAGCATGTCCTCCCACTTGTGAGACGCGCGGACGACGATGTCCTTGACGTTCATTGCCATCAGCTCTTCACGCGTGTAGCCCAACTGCCGGCAAGTGGAATCGTTCACAAAGACGAACGTGCCTTCGGGAGTGACCCAGAAGATCTGTTCCTCGGCGTTGTCCACGGAGACCTGAGTAATGCGCGCCATCTCCTGCGCACGCTTGCTTTCGGTGACGTCGCGTCCGAACACACAGTGAAAGCCGACGCCTTCGAACTCCACGTGGCCCGCCGAGACCTCGACGTCGATGATCTCCCCACTCTTGGTCCGATGCCGGGTGTCGTTCGTGGTCCACCCACGGGACTTCACCGATTCCCAGTGCTCCTTCCAGGGGCTGGGTGCCCATGGATCGACGTCGTGGAGCACCATGGTCAGCAGTTCCTCTCGCGTATACCCGGTCTTGGCGCAGGTAGCTTCGTTCACGTAAACAAAGCGCGCGTCGGAGTCCAGCCAGTAGATCAGTTCCCCCGCCTTCTCAATGGAGAACTCAGACAGGCGCAGTGATTGCTGCATGCGTCGCTGGTCGGTGATATCGCGGGCGTACACGCAGAGATACTCGATGCCGCCGTGCTCGACGTAGCTCGCCTTGATCTCTACGTAGAACTCCTCACCGCTCTTGGCGCGATGTAGGTGCTCGCTGCTCTTGATGAAACCGGCCTTCTTGAGCGCCGCGAAACGTTCCTTCCAGGGCCTGGTCGCCCCGGGATCGATGTCGTAGAGCGTCAGCTTGAGCAACTCTTCGCGGGAATACCCCGTTCTCTCGCACGTAGCGTCGTTGACGTACGCGAGCCGGGCGTCCTTGTCGACCCAGTAGATCAGCTCGACGGCTTTGTCTATCGAGAACTCGGCGAACTGGAGAGAGTCTTCAGTCTGCCTCTGCTCGGTGTGGTCCTCAACCATCATCAGGGAGCTTCTCCGACCCATGAGGTCGACTCCTTCGATGACTCGCTGGATCCACTGCTCACGGCCCTCCGGGAGGGTCCGCTTGACCTCCCTCCGCACCGGGCTGGAAGAACCCATGGCCTTTCGGGCATCGTCCTCCAGACCCTCTCCCCAGAAAAGATCGCTCAGGGGGTGCTGCAGCAGCTCCGCCACAGTGACGCCGGCGACGGCGGCCGCCGACTCGTTCGCCCACAAACACGGCCCGTCCGGTGAGAAAGCGACCATCCCGTGCAGGGTGTTCGCCAGAAGTACCTCGCCCAACGCTTCGAGTAGTTCCTCTTTCTGATCATCTGTCATTGCCGCGCTCGACCTCCCTCGGCACCTGATTCTGGGCACGCGTACGTTCGCGAAGTGAAAATCCATGCGTTAGGGCTAATCGGCAGAAAAGCCTCATCACTGAATACCAGCGGCAACGCCAGGAGCCTAAAAAGCCTCTGTTCTTCGACGAAACAGAGCTCCACCGCCCCTAGTCCGACGCAGGGGCTACTTCACCTGTTTGAGTTGCGGCGAGGGAACGATGACGAGGGGGCACTTGGCATGCACGACCACCTGGCGGCTGATCGACCCGAGGAGCATCTCCCTGAAAGACCCGTGACCGCGCCTGCCGACCACCAGAAGCTCCGCATTCCCGGCGTTCTCCAGGAGTACCTTGGCCGCCTGCCCTTCGACTACGATCTCCTCGTGTTTGACGTTGGGCTCACGCTCACCCACCAGGGCCGCGGCATCCCGTGCCACCCTTATGGCGTTCTCCCGGAACTCCTCGTAGAATTCTTTTCCCGCGACCACGCTGGCAAGGACCGAGGCTGGGATCTCCCACGCGCTCACCAAGCGAAGCTTGGAACCGCGCAGAGCGGCTTCCTTCATGGCGAAATCCAGAGCGATCGCCGCGCCCTCGGACCCATCCACTCCCACCACGATGACTCCCATGCGGCCTCCCTTTCTCTGTCGCTCTGTCACCAGCATACCCTTTCGCCGTAGCCGCGTCTTTACCCGCCAGGACAGCCGAATCGCCAGGTCCTCTCACTTGTCGCCGACAAGCCCACCGAATATGATACTTGCGGGCAGTGGAGCAAGACCGGCGGCCGACGAGTATTCTCGCGGCATCCACGCTCTCAAGGAGGCAGGCCCATGACTAGCTCCAACAGACCGGCACGTTCGCGGGCAGCCCTCGCCGCGGTCGGCCAGCTCAATGTCTGAGATGACCCTCCCGGCGCAAAAGAGCCCGTCTGCTGAAGCCGAAGCCTTGGCTGCGGGGCGGACGACCAGGCTTCTGCTCACCCGGAGGCACCCGTGGATCGTTCTCCTGGTCGGATCTGTGTTCCAGGTGGGCCTCTTGTACGGGGTGGGTGTACTGGGCGACACCTACCATTACCTTGGCATCCCGGGCGCGGCCGCGGCCCTTTTCGGCGTGCTGGCCGCGGTTATGGCGGGCCCCCTCGTGGGAGGTGTGGTCGCCTTGGTAGGCGGAGCCGCGTTCGTGGCGTTCGTCACCGACTTCGGGCAGTCCGTGGGTGCCGTCGCCATCGCCATCGCGATCCTTCTCTGGACCCTCGCCGCGGTCATAGCCGGCACGGCCGGCCGGTCGATTCGGCGACGGGCCTGGGAACGGGAAGGCCTCCTCTCCAAGGCCCTCGACGAGTCCGAGTCGTCCAAGACCGCGATGGAAGGCATCCTCACCCTCGGACTCAACTTCCAGCGCGCCCAGAGCTACGAGGCGATGGTCGACGCCATCTGCGCGGCGGCGAGGGAGACATTCGCTGCGGGCTCGGCCTCGCTCTACGCGTCCAGCAACGATCGCCTAGTCCTGCTCGCCCGTGACCCCTCGAACCCGCTTCTGCCGACGGGACAGCAGCTCGCTCCAGGCCTTTTCCCACCGGTGACACAGGTCCTCGAGTCGGGCACACCGGAATTCGTGGCTGACGTCTCGGCCGAGAGCTGGCCCGCCCACAGCCGGGAGATCGTCCGCTCCCTGGGCATCCGCTCACTGCTCCGCATCCCCATGCGGATCACCCCCACGTCAGCCTATCTGCTCGTGATAGGTTGGGACCAGGTTCAAGAGTCACTCGATCCGGCCAGACTCGTCCTCGCCCAGCGTTTCGCCGATCAGACGGCGGCGGCCTTGGAGCACGCGGAGGCCGAGACCCTCCACAGACGCCTCGAACGAAGTCTCTTGTCCCATACTCGAGATCGTCATCCAAGGCTCGATCTTCACGTCTACTATCGGAGCGGCGAGAGCCGGCTGGGCATAGGCGGGGATTTCGTCGATTACGTGGTCCACGGGGACTCCGGGCTCAGCTTCGTCATAGGCGACGTTAGTGGCCACGGACCCGACGCAGCAGCGCTCGGTGCCACGCTCCGCTCAGGATGGAGGGCCCTGGCCGACGTCGGCGCGCCTCCCCGGGTGATGGTGCAATGCTTGGACCGGATGCTCGTGGCCGAGAGGAGCGACGCCAGGATGTTCTGCACCCTTCTTGCCGGACAGCTCGACCTTTCCATCGGATCGCTGACTCTAGCGAACGCCGGCCATCCGCCCCCATTGATGGTAGCGGAGAAGGCGTCGCTGTTGCCGGTCAGGCCTGTCCTGCCGTTGGGATGCCAGAACCATAATGGCTGGCAAGCCGGGTCGTTCGACCTGCCCGAGACCTGGAGTCTGCTCCTCTATACGGATGGTCTCTTCGAAGGCTTCGTCGAGCCGGGTTCCCGGGAGCGCTACGGCCTCGACAGGCTCGTGGAACGGTTCGACCGTGCAGCGCCCGGCCCCCTGCCCGTGTCGCAACTGGACGAAGTACTGGCCGAGCTGGAGCGGGCCAATGGCAAGCCACCGCCCGACGACGTGGCCGTTCTCCTCATCTCTAAGGCCGCCTGAGCCCGGCCGCGGGGCCGGCGCCGCTGTGGCGCCGCCCGCCCCGCCCTGGTCAAGGAGCGTCCGATCAGCCCTTGTTCGCCACGAACTTCGCCACTAGGTCGCCGACCTCGTCGGTGCCCATGCCCATGTGTCCCGCATTGAGCGACTGCATCTTACTCACCGCGTTGATGATGCCCTTCTCCACCCAGCCCGCCGCGTCCCTTTCGCCCAGGTAGTCGAGCATCATCTGCACGGCGCCGATGGCGGCCAGCGGGTTGATGACGTTCTGACCGGTGTACTTGGGTGCGGACCCGCCGATAGGCTCGAACATGCCTATCTTGCCCGGATGGAGGTTGCCGCCGGCGGCCACGCCCATGCCGCCCTGGATCATGGCGCCCAGGTCGGTGATGATGTCGCCGAACATGTTGTCGGTGACGATGACGTCGAACCACTCGGGGTTCTTGACGAACCACATGCAGGTGGCGTCCACGTGAGCATACTCCCGCCTGACCTTGGGATAGTCGGCGTCGCCGACCTCATTGAATGCGCGCCACCAGAGATCCCAGGCGAAGGTGAGCACGTTGGTCTTGCCGACGAGCGTGAGCTGGTTGTGGCGGTCGTCCCTGAGCGCGTAGTCGTAGGCGTAGCGGATGCAACGCTCCACGCCCTTGCGGGTGTTGATGCTGTCCTGCACCGCGATCTCGTCGGGCGTGCCCTTCTTGAGAAAGCCGCCGGTCGAGGCATAGAGGCCCTCGGTGTTTTCCCGCACCACGACGAAGTCGATCTCCTTGGGTCCCTTGTCCTTGATGGGAGTCTCTACGCCGGGAAAAAGCTTGACCGGACGCAGGTTGATGTAGAGATCGAGGGCGAAGCGTGCCTTGAGCAGGATCCCCAATTCGAGGACCCCGGGCTTCACTTCGGGGTGGCCGATGGCGCCCAGCAAGATGGCGTCGTGCGCGCCAAGCTCGCTGATGGCCGAATCGGGCAGGGTCTCGCCGGTGCGCAGGTAGCGGGCGCCACCGAAGTCGTAGTGTGTCAACTCGTAGGAGAAGCCCGCGCGGGCCGCGGCAGCGTCGAGGACTTTGAGCCCCTCGTTGATCACTTCCGGACCGGTGCCGTCGCCGGGCATGACGGCGATGCTGTATCTCACGTTGGTTCCTTTCCTTTGGCCGCGCTCAGCTCGCCGCCGCGCGTTGTTTCAGGTACGGGAGCAGACCGCCCGCCTCCACCAGCTCACGCATGAACGGCGGCAGCGGCTGGGCCTGGTACTTCACTCCGGAGGTCACATCGGCGATCTCGCCCGTGGCGAGATCGACCGTCAACTCGTCGCCTTCCTTGACGCCGTCCACCGCTTCAGGTGCTATCAGGATCGGGAGACCCGTGTTGAAGGAGTTACGATAGAAGATGCGGGCGAAACTCTTAGCGATCACCACCGATACCCCGGCCCCCTTCAAGGCGATGGGCGCGTGCTCGCGGCTGGAACCGCAACCGAAGTTCTCCTTGGCCACCACGATGTCGCCGGGCTTGACCTTGCCGGCGAAGGTGGGGTCGGCATCTTCCATCACGTGCTCGGCCAACTCCTCTGCGGTCTTCATGTTGAGGTAGCGGGCCGGGATGATGAGATCGGTATCGACGTCGCGACCGAAGGTCCAGGCGCGTCCACGTAGAGCCGTCATGGCTGCCTCCTTCCGCCGATCTGGTCGGGCGTGGCGATGTAGCCCGCCACGGCGCTGGCCGCGGCCACGTACGGGCCGGCCAGGTAGACCTCGGAGCCGGGGTCACCCATGCGGCCCACGAAGTTGCGATTGGTGGTCGAAACGGCCCGTTCGCCTTTGGCCAGCACGCCCATGTGCCCGCCCAGGCAGGGCCCACAGGTAGGCGCCGACACGGCCGCCTCGGCCTCGAGGAACACGTCGAACAGGCCCTCGTCCATGGCCTGCTTCCAGATGGCCTGAGTCGCCGGGATGACGATGCAACGGATGTCCTTGTTCACCTTCCGCCCGCGCAAGATCTCCGCCGCCTGGCGCAGGTCCTCGATGCGGCCGTTGGTACAGCTGCCGATGACCACCTGGTCGATCATGACGCCATTCAACTCCTCGGCCGGCTGGGTGTTTGATGGCAGGTGCGGCTTGGCCACCATGAGCGGCACTTCGTCAGCCTTCCACGAGTAGGTCTTCTCGTACCAGGCATCGGCGTCGCTGGTGTAATAGCGAGGTGTGCGGCGGAACCGCCCCTCCACGTAGGCCTTGGTGGTGTCGTCGGGCGCGATGATGCCGCTCTTACCACCCGCCTCGATGGCCATGTTGCAGATCGTGAAACGCGAATCCATGGAGAGACCGCGGATGGCCGATCCTGTGAACTCCATCGCCTTGTACAGGGCTCCGTCCACCCCGACCTGGCCGATGGTAAAAAGGACGACGTCTTTGCCCGTCACGTAGCGGCCCAGGGTCCCCTCGAAGTCAAAACGGTGGGTCTCAGGCACCCGGAACCAGGCTTCGCCCGTGGCCATCGCACCCGCCAGGTCGGTGGAACCGACCCCGGTCGCGAAGGCGCCCAGCGCCCCGTAGGTGCAGGTGTGAGAGTCGGC
The DNA here is from genome assembly GCA_001768675.1 of Actinobacteria bacterium RBG_16_64_13. Lineage (GTDB taxonomy): Bacteria > Actinomycetota > Thermoleophilia > RBG-16-64-13 > RBG-16-64-13 > RBG-16-64-13. The sequence continues at coordinate 51,446 of MELN01000039.1, forward strand.
GCCCAGGATGACGTCACCGGGGCCAACGAGTCCTTGTTCGGGCAAAAAGGCGTGCTCTACGCCCACGCGGCCAACATCGTACCAGTGCACGAGGCCGTGCTTCTTGGAGAACTCGCGCATCTGCTTGACCAGGCCGGCCGACTTGATGTCTTTGTTGGGCGTGAAGTGATCGGGGATGAGAACGATCTTCTCACGGTCGAAGACACGGTCGAAACCGGCTTTCTCGAACTCGTCGATGGCCACCCCTGAGGTGACGTCGTTGCCGAGACACAGGTCGAGCTTAGCCATGATGAGATCGCCCGGAGCCACCGACTCCTTGCCGGCGGCTCGAGCCAAGATCTTCTCGGTCATGGTCATGGCCATGCCACATACCCCCGTTCACCTAAGGCTTCGTGCGATGAGGACGTGCGCCGGCCAAAGAGACCTGCCGGCGGCGGACCAGTCATTTTATTCTACGCGCGCGCGAATGCACAACCAAGGTGAAGACAGACCCCATGCGCCGCGACGTCCAATGCGTCAACGCTCGGAAACGGCCTGGACGACCCCTTGGTGCTAACCTACGCGCATGGGAAAGCGGAGTCGCAAGGGGCGGGTGATCTTCTGGTCCCTGATCGCGGTCGGCATCCTTGTGGTGCTGGTTGGTCTCGCGGTCGTCATCCCCAACCTGATAGTCACCCGCTCGGCCGCGGACCACATTCAGCAAAGCCCCGAGGAAGCTCCTCACGCCCAGGCCGCCATCGTGCTGGGGGCCCGCGTCTACCCCGACGGCACTCCTTCCCCCATGCTGGCCGACCGCCTGGAGACGGGGGTGGCTCTCTACAAGCTCGGGAAAGTGGACAAGATCTTGATCTCAGGAGACCACGGCCAGACCACTTACGACGAGGTCAACGTCATGCTCCATTACGTGCTGGCGCGCGGCGTCCCCGACGAGGACGTGTTCACCGACCACGCGGGCTTCGACACCTACGACACCATGTACAGGGCTCGGGACGTGTTCGAGGTCGCGTCAGCGCTCATCGTGACCCAGGAGTTCCACCTGGCCCGGGCGGTCTACACGGCCCGCGCGCTCGGCCTGGAGGCTACCGGCGTCGTAGCCGATACCCAGCCGTACGCGGACGAGGGGCGCAACGCCGCCCGCGAGGTCCTGGCTCGAGTGAAGGCGATCTTGCAGCTTCACATCACCCATCCGGAGCCGCGCTTCCTCGGCCCCGCCATACCCATCGACGGCGACGGTCGCGCTACCCGCGGGTAGCGACCATGGTCGAGGGGCCGGCGGCGCCCTCCGCTCCACCGCTAGCCCAAGGGGTTCGTTCACGTACCACTTTGCCAGTGCACGGGAGATGGCCATGCGGGGCATGCCCGCGCGCAGGTCGGCGTGGCTGGGCGCGCTCCGAACCGGATTGAGAGGCACGAGCTTCACCAACGGACATCCTAAAGCAGCCTCGACCGGCTCCCGATACTAGCCGTACGTCCTTTTCCGACGGAGTCAGAAAGGCATGGCATGACCCGGGCGATTCGAGTAGCGGTCTTCTTCGCGATCGTGTGTGTGACCGTGGCAGGTGCGGCCGCCTGCGGCGGCGCGGCCTCTGTGTCCCCGCAGTCGACCGCCACCGTGGCAGGCGTGGACGCCACGGGCACCGAGGCACTCGGTGCCGCTCAGGACTACAAAGACGCCATGAACTCCTGGGTGGAGGCCTATTGGTACGACTCCGACGGTGAGCCCGTACACGCCCCGGAGATCGCGGACTTGGCCGATCCCACCCACGTTGAGATCGCGGCCGCGCGTCAATTCGCATCCGTCATGCGTGAAGCGCTCACAGCGGTGAAAGCGATCAGCCCTCCGGATGACGTCGCCCAGGCCCATGCCCAGTACTGCACCGCGTTGAGCGGCGAAGTCAGCGCTCTGGACCGCATGATCAGCGCCATCGAGTGGGGAAGCGAGCGCGACGCGGAACTTGCCATGCGCGGCGCCGAGGAGGCGCGCGCACTGGAGTGGCAGGCGCTCAAGGTGCTAGGTCCCTACATCGATGCGCCTGGGCTGACGCGGAACTGAGCTACTCCGGCTCCGGCTCCCCTTCTCCCGGAGTGTCCCAGTCGATGCCGATGTAGTTGACCTCGTCCTCGACCGCGGTCTCCATCACACCGGCGAGGACCCGCTCAGCCTCCACTTTCGAGGCCGTGACGGACGCCTCCCAATCGCCGGCGTAGTCATCCAGGTCGTAGGAGGACCATCCCACCGAAGCGGGGACTCCCGCGGAGTCCACGCTCCACGCCTCCACCCCCACGATGACGGCGCCCGCGTCGGCCAGTGCTTGGATCACGTCAGAGGCTTCGTCCAAAGGCCAGCCGAAATCACCCCCGGCCACCAGGGCGGTGCCGCGCAGATGCTCGGGGAGGATCACCAGGTCCTTCATCGGCTACCAAAGTCCGCAGGTGACGGTGATCCGGTTCGCGATGTTCTTCACCGCCGAACCATAGGTGGCTCCCGGGGCCCATTTGCCGCTCAAGTCGTACACCGAGCGGACGTTGCCCTTGTGCGCGCTACCGTCTCCCTGCACGAAATGACGGGGGTCCCCCGGCGTCGTGATCGGACCGCCCGCGGGTTGTGTCACCGCCACGCAGTAGGGGTCCGAAAGGTGGTCGTGGTAGACGTACCAGGCCAGGTGGGCGTAGTGGGCGATCACACCCAATTCGGCCGTGGCGAAGGAATTGCCCGGCACGCCTCCCGTCGCCCCGATGCCCACCATGTTGTTCTGCGCCGGCGCGACGTCCCCGCCGTACTGGCCGTAGCCGGTCTCGTGGATCATCTGGGCCCAGGCCATGTCGGCGCGGATACCGAAGCGCTTGCCGTACTTGACATACAACTTCGCCAGGTCCTCGAGGGGGACCGTGAACTTGCCGTCGTTACCCCCGGTCGCGTTGCGGAAGAACCTGACGAGATCGCCGGAATCGCCCAGAAAGCGGCCATTGAGCCCCGAGGTATCTGTGCCCATGACGTTGAAGAGCAGCGCCGCGGCCTGGCCCCGATTGGCGATGGTCTGGGGCGACAGCGTGTTGAGGTTCGCCGCCAGGTCGCGCAACAGCCCGTTGTACTGGGCCACTCTGGCGATGATGGAGTGAGTCTTGTCGAAGCCTCCCCAGGCCGACTTGTAGGAGTCCGGGGGAACGTAGAGCGGCCTCTCTGCCGACCTGGTGCCCATGGTCACCATCTGCGCCAGGGTGATCGCCGCGTCCGGTTTGAAGACCGGGCCTGACGAACCTTGGTAGCCGGTGACGATGTTCTCCCGCGCCGCGGCGGCCACGTAGTTGTCGGGGTAGAGATCGATGTCGCCGCTCTTCTTGACGTCGACGAACACGCACTTGTCGTCTTCGCCCACGCTGATGCGCATGGCCAGGATCACCATCTTGGCGAACTGCTGCCGGGTGACGGGCTCGTTCGGGCGGAAAGTCCCGTCCGAGTAGCCCGCTATGATGCCAAGTTGAGCGAGCGTCTCGATCTGAACATGATACGGGTGGGAATCAGGAACGTCGCTGAACGCGGCTGTCTGTGCGAGCGCGGCCCTGGGGGCCACCAGCGCACCGGCGAACACGACCACCGTAGTAAGGGCAGAGAGCCCCAGGAACTTCAAGAACCTACGTCTCATCTGCGGAAAGGATACCAGCATATGACACTCCACACCTTTTGCGGCCGGTCCGAACTGCGGGCCGAGAACTTGGCGCGCGACGGACCATGACGATTTCTCGAGCCTTTATACTTTCCTGACCGATCCCTGTAGCCCTGCAAAAACGATAGGAGTATCTGTGTCCCGGCCTACGCGACTGACTGCGTTGACATTCGATTTCTGGAACACTCTGTATTCAGCCGACGGCGGATCATGGTCGGCGGTCTGGCCACGCCGGCTGCAGGCCCTTCGGGACATGCTGGCCTCGGCCGGTGTCCACCCCTCCGATGAGGACATGGAGAAGGTCTACCGCTCCGGGTGGGACGCGTATATGGCTGCTTGGACGGGCGGGAGTCACTTCGGGGCCTTCGAGGAGGCGCGGTACTTTCTCGAGCGCTTCGGCTTGGACGAATCCGCCCTGGCCGACGGGGTCATCAGTCAGACCGTCCTCGAGATCGAGAACTCGGCCCGCCTCGGCAGCCTCCCTCTGGTGCCCGGGGTGGCCGAGACGATCCCGCGTTTGGCTGCCGCCGGCTATAAGTTGGGCCTCATCTCCGACACCAGCCTTACCCCAGGACGAGTGCTCCGCGAGTTCATGGAGGAGGACGGACTGCTCAAACACTTCTCGGTGCTCACCTTTTCCGACGAGACCGGCTATCCCAAGCCCGACCGGCGCATGTTCGCCGGCACCCTCGCCGGGCTGCATGCCGAACCGGCCGAATCGGCGCACGTAGGCGACACGCCCCGCACCGACATCGCCGGAGCCCAGGCGCTAGGCATGCTGGCCATCCGCTGCGCGGGCGTGTCGGACCAGGCGGAGCCGCCCGAGGCCGACTTCGTCATCCACGACCACCGGGAGATAGTGGGGATTCTCGAGCAGCTGGGCTAGGCGCGGTCGCGCGGGCCGCGCGGCTCCGGGACCAGCGCGAGCATCAGCAGTCCGGCCAGCACGGCTCCCGCGGCCCCCAGCCAGAAGGGTGCGGCCGGCGATACATGATCGTACAGCACGCCGGCTATGACGCTCGCCGGCAGCGCCGCGAGCCCCACCACCATGTGGTAAGCGCCGAAGGCGGTCCCATGCCGCTTACCCGACGAGAACTCTGCCAGGAACGCCCGCCCGTTCCCGTCGGCGATGGCCATGTATACGCCATACACAGCGAACACCCCCCAAGCCGCGGCTTGGGAGCGAGCCAGCGCCATCCAGGCGTAGGCGCCGGCAAAGACGGCGAAACCCAGCAACGCCACCCTGCGCCTGCCAATGCGGTCGGCGAGCAGTCCCGAAGGGATCGACAAGGCCGAGTAGATGAGGTTGAACATGAGGTAGAGCACGGGGATCATGACCGTGGCCACCTGAAGGTCGCGCGCCCTGAGGATGAGGAAGGCGTCCGAGGAGTTGCCCAGCGAAAAGACGGCCGTGACCAACAGGTAGGCGAGCAACGGGCCCCGTACTTTGCGAAGTCTGCTCAGACATCCGCCCAGGCCTGGATCGCCAGAGACCGCGGCGGCCAGTGCCGTGCCGGAGGGCACCGCCCCGTCCGCGGGGCTCTTCGCAGCTCCGCCCTGCTCCTCCCCCGCTACGGCGCACGCCGCTCCGTCGGCCGGGCGCCGCCTCCGGTCGCGGATGAAGAGCGCGATGACGGCGACGCACAGGGCCCCCGGGATCAGGGAGATCCAGAACACTGTGCGGTAGCCTCCTGGGCGCAGGGTCAAAACCAGGAACGCGATCGCGGGCCCCAGCACTGCTCCGGCCTGATCCATGGCCCGGTGGTAGCCGAAAGACCGCCCCAACTCTTTCTTGTCGCAGGAGTCGGCCACGATCGCATCCCGCGGAGCGGTCCGGATCCCTTTGCCGAAGCGGTCGATGAAGCGGGACCCCAGCACCGCTCCCCAGCTTCCGGCAAGGGCCAGAAGGGGCCGGCTGAGCGTGGAGATGCTGTAGCCAAGAAGCATCAAGGGTTTGCGCCGCCCCAGTTTGTCGCTGAGCCAACCCGCGAACATCTTCAGCAGGCTGGCCGTGGTCTCGGCGATCCCCTCTATAACCCCGATGAGGGACTTGTTGACCCCTAGCACCGAGGAGAGGAACACGGGGACCAGCGAATAGACCATCTCGGAGCTCACGTCCATGAAGAAGGACGAGACCCCCGCGAAGAAGACGTTGCGGTCTAGACCCCAGATCTTCCGGCCGGGGGTTCCGCCGACCGGCGGTTCGCCGTGCTCGTCAATCTTTTTTGCCGACTTGACTAAAGTCAAGGTAATCCCTCGCCACGCGATCTAACATCGGTGTAGACAGCTTAGAGGAAAGGTGGGCCACGCGCGATGACGACTTATCTGAACAGCCCGGTGAAAGAGGTGATCGACCACTTCCCTGAAGTCGGGGAGATACTGGCGGATTACCAGGTGGGGTGCGTCACCTGCGGCGTGGGGACCTGTCTACTCAAGGACATCATCGAGATCCACCATCTCTCCGCGGAAGACGAACAGGCGGCCATGGGCCGGATCGCCAAGGTTGTCTCGGGGGACGGAGTCACCACGGCAACTGAGCGGGTCGCGCCGGAACTCGCCGAGCCCGGAGAGGCGACGGCCTCGGCATCGGCCGACCGTCCGGGCGCCGCGCCGGCCGGCCGGGTCAAGGCCGCGCCTCGCTACTCTCCGCCCATGCAGCAACTTGTGGACGAGCACCTTCTCATCAAGCGTTGGCTCGCGCTCATCCCGGAAGTCCTGGAGAGCATTGACGTCCAAGCGGCCGAGGACCGGCAACTCATCCTCGACGGAGTGGACTTCATCCGCTCCTATGCCGACCGGTTCCACCACGCCAAGGAGGAGGACATCCTCTTCAAGTACTTCGACGAGACACAGGCCATCATCCAGGCCATGCTCACCGACCACGACAAGGCGCGCGCCCACGCCCGGGGCGCGGCGGATGCGGTAGAGAGCCGGGACAAGGACGCGATCGCCGAGCATCTCTCCGCCTACCGCGCGCTGCTCGGCGAGCACATCAAGAAGGAGGACGAGATCCTCTATCCCTGGATGGACAGGGATCTCACCACGAGCCAGGTGGGCGAACTGTTCCGAAGGTTCGCCGAAGTGGACAAGACGAGCGGGATCGACGTCGGCGACAAGTACAGCCGGTTCGTGACACGAGCCGAGGAAATCGTAGGAAAGAGAAGGGAGCGGATACAATGAGCGAGTTCCAAGGATGTCCAGGTTCCAGGATGATGGACCTCAGACATAACGACGAAGCGCGGGAGGATGTAACAGGGGCCCCGGTGGGCGCAGTGGCTTCGGAGTTGAGGCAGTGGCCCATCCAACTGCACCTGGTGTCTCCCCAGGCGCCCTACTTCCAGGGAGCCGACGTGCTTCTAGCCGCCGACTGTACCGCCTATGCCGTCGGAGGGTTCCACAAGGACTACCTCAAGGGCAAGTCCCTGGCCATCGCCTGTCCCAAATTGGATGAAGGGCAGGATATCTATCTCGAGAAGCTCAAGACCTTGATAGACGAAGGCAGAATCAACACCCTCACCGTGCTCACCATGCAGGTGCCCTGCTGTAGGGGTCTGGTGAACCTGGCCACGAGGGCCGTGTCGGACTCCGGCCGCAAGGTCCCGCTGAAATCGGTGGTCGTGGATCTTCAGGGCGAGGTGTTGTCGGAGGAGTGGCTCTAGCCGGCGATTCAGGGCTTCTGCGGCTCGGACATGATCCTGCTCCAGCGCCCCCCCACGGGCACGACGGACGCCGCCAGCTTCTGCACCACGTTCTCGCGCACATCGGCCGCCAGGGTCCAAGCATCGGCCTGGGTGGAGGCCCAGGCCATGAGCCGCGCGGAAACGCCCAGGTCGTCGGTGTCGATCACCTGCACCGACGGCTCCGGGTCGGCCAAGAACAGCGGATGTGCCAGCGCCTCCTTGAGGAGAAGAGCCCGGACCGCGTCCACGTCGGCGCCGTAGTCAAGCCGTAACACCACGAGCGCCGGCATCCTGGGGTCGACCAGCGTGTAGTTGCGGATGGCCTGGTCGGAGAGCAGCTTGTTGGGAATGACCAGGCGCCGGTTGTCCCAGGTGCGGATATAGGTATAGAACAGGCCGATGGACTCCACGGCTCCGTACTCGTTCTCGATATTGACGTTGTCACCAAGTCGGATGGGTTGGGCGAAGGCGACGATGATACCGGACACCAGGTTGGCCATGGTGGTCTGGGCAGCGAAGCCCAGAGCTATGCCCACCACCCCCGCCGAGGCGAAGATGCCCACCGCCACGCGTTTGAGCGCCGAGACGTCCATGATCCAGAAGACCAGCCCGACCGCCACAAAGAACAGCACCACCGCCGAGAGGCGCTCGATCATGCGAAAGCGAGTCTCGGCGCCCGGGTCGACCTCGGCCAGGTTGTTGCGCCGTGAGAAGCGGTTGATGGCCCAGCGGAGCAGCCAGTAGCTGAGCCAGGCGACCAGCAAGACCAGCACCGACACGCCGGCGTCGATGAAGTGCTTCTGATTGGCTTCCCAGAAACTCATGATCGCCGTCCACTATAGCGCGCCCGCCTCGCGGGGCGTGAGCGGCGCACCGCCCGCGGCACCGGGCCCCTCTGCGGCCAGCGCCT
>MELN01000039.1:59719-74386 GCA_001768675.1 Actinobacteria bacterium RBG_16_64_13
GCATAGCCCGGGCGGCGTCTGGGAAGATAGACGGCGGTGTCCGAGGCCGACAGACCCGCGAAGGACAAGTGATGACAGAGCCAGACCCCAAGACGACCGATCCCGCCGCCGACACACCGCCCCACTTCGCAGGCTCCGCCACCGGGGCCCTTGCCGAGTACCATCGCCGGCGCGACTTCACCCGCTCGGCCGAGCCGGCGGGCGGGCCTGGCGAAGAGGGCGGCCAGTTGCCGGCGCGTCCGGTGTTCGTCGTGCAGAAACACGATGCTTCGAGTCTTCACTACGACTTCAGGTTGGAACTGGCGGGCGTTCTCAAATCCTGGGCCGTTCCCAAGGGACCCTCGCTCGATCCGGCCGACAAGCGTCTTGCCGTAAGGGTGGAGGACCACCCGCTGGAATACGCGGCATTCGAGGGGACCATCCCTGAAGGGGAGTACGGGGGCGGCACCGTCATGCTGTGGGACTTCGGCTGGTGGGAGCCCGATCTGGCCTGGATCCGAGAAGCCAAGCACAGTGGTCATTGGAGCCGGGGCGCGCAGCCCGCGGCGGCCGGCCCGGACGATCCTGCGGCTTCGCCTGAGGAACTCGTGGCACTGGCCGAGTCGTCACTCGCCGCCGGCGAGCTCAAGTTCGTCGTTCACGGTCAGAAGCTCAGCGGCAGCTGGGCGCTGGTCCAGATGAAAGGCCGCGGGGAGAAGAACTGGCTGCTCCTCAAGCACCGCGACGCCGCAGCCCGGCCCGGCGCACATGTGGTGGACGAGATGCCCGACTCGGTAGCCACGGGCCGCGCTCTCGACCAGATCGCGTCCGCCGGGAAGAGTTAGACCCGTGGCGACGCGCCAATCCCGGAGCGACCCGGACACGGCTTCCTTCCGCTTGGGAGCCAAAGAGGTGGAACTGACCCACCTCAGCCGCGTGTACTATCCCCATCCTGGCTACACGAAAGCCGAGGTCCTGGACTACTACCTGGGCGTCGCTCCCTACCTGATGCCCCATATCAGGAATCGGCCCCTCACCTTGGAACGCTGGCCCGAGGGGGTGGAAGACGGATCATTCTTCCAGAAGAACGCCTCCTCGTATTTCCCGCATTGGCTGCGGACGTTCCCCGTGGAGCGCAAAGATCACGAGAAGATCGTCCACTACCCCTTGGTCGACGATGAGGCCGACCTCCTCTACCTGGTGAACCAGGGGACGGTCACCTTTCATACGTGGATGTCGCGAGTCGACGATCCATACCATCCCGACCTCATGGTGCTCGACGTGGACCCGCCGGAGACCGCCCCCGACTCGCCCGGCGAGGCGACCGGCGCGGGCACCGGCCCCGAAGCCGCCCCGTCCGCCGCCCTCGGGACCGGGGGTGGCGCAACGACGCCGTTCCAGCGGGCGGCAGAGGTGGCGTTCCTCTTGCGCGAACAGCTGCTGTCGGCCGGCTGGGACCCCGTGGTGAAGACCTCAGGCAAGCGCGGGCTGCACCTGGCCTTCCGGCTGGATGGCCATCTCGACTACGACGAAGCGCGCGCGCAGCTCGTGGAGCTCTTCGAGCAGCTCGCGGCGCGCCACCCCGACCTGCTCACCACTGCTATCCGCAAGGTCAAGCGGGGTGGACGGGTCTACCTGGATGCCTTGCGCATGTCGCCCGGCGCCACCATCGTCCCGCCCTACGTCGCCCGGCCCACCCCGGAGGCGACCGTCTCGATGCCGGTGTCGTGGAAAGAGCTCGAGACCCTGGCCGACGGGCGCGGTTTCACCATCAAGACCGCCTTAGCCCGGCTGAAGAAGACCGGCGATCTCTGGGCCGGCCTGGTCGCGTAGACTTCACCACAAGCCATCCCACGGCCGCCACCCGGCGCGGACACAAGGAGGAATCATGACCATCCTGGTCTCGGGAGCAACTGGATTCGTTGGCGGCGCCATCACACGGCATCTCCTCGATGCCGGATTCAGCGTCCGGGCGATGACGCGTTCAGCTGAGCGTGCGACGGCCAAACTTGGCGCTCATGAAATCGGGCGGCGCGCCTTGGTTGAGGGCCGGCTGACCTTCGTCGAGGCCGACGTGACCAAGCCGGCCAGCCTGGGCGGTGCAGTGGACGGTGTCGGAGCGGTCATCCAGGCCGCGCAGTTCGATGGCGCCCCGGTAGAGGACCCGGCCCGCGGACTCACCTACATGGAGGTCGACCGCAACGGCACCATGAACCTGCTCGGGGCCGTCGCCCAGGTCTACGGTCGCCCGACGGCGGGCCCGGTCATGGCTCGCTACCCGGATGGCTCCCCACGATTCCTCTATATGAGCGGCATCAGCGTGGCGACGCGGGGGCAAGAGCCATGGAACAGGGCCAAATGGCAGGCCGAAGAAGCGATCCGCGGCAGCGGGCTTGACTGGACCATCGTGCGTGGTTGCTGGGCATACGGCCGCGACGACGCGGCGCTGAACCGCCTGCTTCACTACTCCGACAAGCTTCCGTTCCTACCCATCTTCGGGCGAGGTGACGAGCTGCAGAATCCGCTATTTGTCGAGGACATCGGCCGCCTCTTCGTCCTACTCATGAGTAATCCAGACAAAGCCCGCGACACCACCTTCGGTCTGGGCGGCCCTGACACGGTCACCTTGAATGGATTCCTGCGCTTGGCGCTTGAGACCATGGGGCGCCGCCGGCCGATCCTGCACATCCCCAAGCGCATCGGCAAAGTCCAGGGAGCGATCGCCCAGCATCTCCCCGGTCGCCCGCTGACCCCGGACGCTGTAGATTTCGTAAGCCAGGTAGGCGTCGTCACCGAGGCTGACAGGCAGTTGCTCGCGGAGCGGTTTCCGGAGTTTACGACCACGGCGTTGCGCGAGGGGCTGGAGAGTTACCTCCGACGGCGTTGAGCCCGCCATCGCGCGGCGCTAGAGCGACTTCTCGACGATCACCTCGTCAACGTAACGGTCGCCGATCTTCGCCTGCGCGCCGGCGACCCCGACCACCCGGAATCCCAGCCTTGAGTGAAAAGCCAGCGCGCCGGGGTTGTCGGCGCGGACGTAGGTAAAGAGCTTCTCGTACCCCGCGGCACGCGCGTCGGTGAACACATCTTCCGCCAGCCGCATGCCGATACCGCGCCTCCGCTCGGCAAGGTCGACATAGGTGCCCAGCACCCCGACGTGGTCAAACACTGCTGTGTATGAAGCGAAGGGCTCGATGCTCTGCATCCCGACGATCCGTCCCTCCCCCGAGCCCGCGACCGGCAAGACTGCCACCCGGAAAACCCGTCTCTCGGGAAAGCTCTCGATGTAGCGCCGCTCTGCATCAATGCTGAACGGCTCGTCCAGCACCGTGTACAGTCCGGTCGCGATAATCGGGTTCAGGATTCTGCACAGCGCCGCGGCGTCGGCCGGCTCAGCTTTTCGGGTCGTTAGATCCAGGTCCACCATGGGGTCGCCCACTCGGCCTTCGGTCTACATCCCCACGTACTTGGCGTACAGCGCCTTCGCCAGCACCTCGTCTCGAGTGCCCCGAACAATAGTCCGGCCGTCGTAGAAGACCACGAGTTCCTGCTCTCCCACCGGGAAGCGGATCATCTGCTCGCTCCCTTCCACAGGTCCGAGCGCGCTCAGACGCTCACGTATCTCGGAAAGCCGCATCGGTCCCGCGGCCAGGTTCCAGATCTGGACCGCGTTCTGGCCGCACAGGCTCGTGATCCGCGTGCGCGGTGTGCCCTCCAGGAATTCGTAGTTGCCGGCGCAGGCGGGACACTTCACATCCACCACGCCCTCCAGCGGCAGGGACTGGAACGACCGTTGCCAGAGATCGAACACCACCAGCTCGCGGCTCGCGGGCACCGTGCCCAGGAGGATCTTGAAAGCCTCAGCCGCTTCCAAGGATCCGACGACCCAGGGCGCGGAGTTGACCACCCCGGCCGTGTCGCAGGTCAGGGTGCCACCGGCGGGCGGCCGGTTGACCATGCAGCGGAAACAGGGCCGCTCGCGCGGCAAGAAGGTGGCGGTCATGCCGCTGGACCCGATGGCGCCCCCATAGACCCAGGGGATGCCCAGCTTGCGGGCCACGTCGTTCACGAGAAAGCGGGTCTCGAAGTTGTCGAGGCCGTCAACGATGACGTCGGCGCCCTCCACCAGTCGCTCCGCGTTGCTGGGACTGAAGTCGGCGACCACTCCCTCGACCTCTATGGCCGAGTTGGCCGCCCGCAAGTGCCGTTCGGCCGCCACGGCCTTGGGCAGGTTCTCCTCGATGTCGCTCTCGGTGTAGAGCAGTTGGCGCTGTAGATTGTGGTACTCGATGAAGTCGCGGTCGATGACGCGCAAGTGACCCACGCCGGCACGGGCCAGCGCACTGGCCACGACGGTGCCCAAGGCCCCGCAGCCCACCACCACGGCGCAACCCTCGCCAAGCCGGCGCTGCCCCTCGGGTCCTATCCCCTGGAAGATGGTCTGCCGCGAATACCTGTCTGGCTGCTCCATGCGTTCTCCTTGGGCGCCGTCGGCGACGCCGTCAGTGGCGCCGTGCCCGATCAGTCTATCCCTTCGAACAGCTCGGTCGACATGTACCGCTCGCCGGCGTCGGGCAGGATCACCACGATGGTCTTGCCGGCGAACTCCGGCAGCTGGGCCAGCCGCGCGGCCGCCACGGTGGCGGCGCCGCTCGAGATGCCGCACATGATGCCCTCCTCCTTGGCCAATCGCCGGGCCATCTCCATGGCCTCCTCGCTTTCCACGGGCTCCACGCGGTCGACGATGGATAGGTCGAGGTTGGCGGGAATGAAACCGGCGCCGATGCCCTGGATCTTGTGGGCCCCCGGCTTCAGGTCCATCCCAGCCATCTTCTGACTGATCACCGGGCTGGTCGCCGGCTCCACCGCCACCGAATAGAGCGCCTGCCCCTTGGTCCGCTCGAAGAAGCGGGAGACCCCGGTGATGGTCCCACCCGTTCCCACGCCGGCCACCAGCACGTCCGCCTGACCGTCGGTGTCGGCCCAGATCTCCGGACCCGTGGTCGTCTCGTGGATGGCTGGGTTGGCCGGGTTGTTGAACTGCTGAGGCAGGAAGTAGCGCTCGGGGTCGCCCGCCGCCAGTTCTTCGGCTCGGGTCACCGCTCCCTTCATGCCCTCAGAGCCGGGCGTGAGCAGCAGGTTCGCGCCGAAGAAGGCCAGCACCTTGCGCCGCTCCAGGCTCATGGTCAGGGGCATGGTCAGGGTCAACTTGTAACCGCGGGCCGCGCAGACATAGGCCAGAGCGATACCGGTGTTGCCGCTGGTGGGCTCGATGACCTCGGTGCCGGACTTGATGAGCCCCTTCTGCTCGGCGTCCCAGATCATGGAAGCTCCGATGCGGCACTTCACGGAGTACGAGGGGTTGCGCCCTTCGATCTTCGCGAGGACCTTGGCTGTGGTCTTGCCGACCACCCGGTTCAGGCGAACGAGAGGCGTCCGGCCAATGGAAAGGGAGTTGTCTTCATATATGGTCGCCACGCTGCGCTCCTTATCCGGCGTTCTGCGAAGCACGCAACGCCTGGTCGAGGTCGCCCAGGATGTCCTCCACGTTCTCAATGCCCACCGAGATCCGCACGAGACCCGGCGTCACTCCCGCCTTCAACTGCTCCTCGGGAGTCAGTCGCTGGTGGGTAGTGCTGGCGGGATGGATGACCAGAGTCTTCGCATCCAGGACGTTGGCCACGTGGGACGCCAGTTTCACCGACTTAATGAACTTCTTACCCGCTTCCAAACCACCCTTGATCTCGCACCCCCCCGACGGCGCCCGGTCCAAGTGGGAAATAGCGGCGTGCTCTCTGGAGATCGGGATGGTCGGGCAGCCCAGCGTAGTCCACGAAGGTCACAGATAGCATGGCGCTGACGTCACGCGCATTTGCGGCTCTTTCCTGATCCACCAGGTCTTTGAAGCTCGCCTCGTCGAGCGCGTGCATCAGGGACGCTAGGGTATTGGGCAGATGTTGTCAAGCGCCGAGTGAATCCAGGAGCGTGGGCAGGCCTCTGAGGTCCGCCAGCACGTGGTCGGGCAGCGCGGGCGTTCTCGCGGGCCCCGCTGTGACCCCCCCAGCGGCCCGGGCGGCGACTTCCGCCCGGCGCAGGTCGGCTTCGCTGGTGACTCCGGTAAGCACCAGCGCCGTGACCATGCCGGCGTCGCTGCCCATGGTGATATCGGTGCTGAGCTTGTCCCCCACTAACAGGGTCTGGGCGGCCGGCACACCCGTGAGGGCTGCCAGGGCCTCGGCCAAGCCACAGCCTGGCTTCCCCATGAGCACCGGTTCCCTCCCCGCGGCGGTCTCCACGGCCGCGACGATGGAACCTGCCCCGGGAACGAGACCGTTGGGAGTGGGGAAGGTCGGGTCACGGTTGGTAGCCACGAACAGAGCCCCGTCCATGATGGCGGCCTGCGCCGCGGCCAGAGTAACGTAGGAGAAAGACCTGTCCATGCCGACCACCACGGCCGCCGGGGCCACGGCCGCCGGGGCCACGCCGCCGGCGACCCACCCTCCGCGGACCGGCCCTCCGGGGAGTGCGTCACCAGGGACCGCGTCGCCAACGTGATATGCGGCCAGACCGGCTTCCCGGAGTTCGCGCAGGAGACCTTCTTCTCCCACGACCATCACGGGCGTCCCTTCGGGTAGCCGCTCCCTCAACCACCGACCGGCGATGAAGCCCGAAGTGAGCACCCTGCCGGCTCCGGCGGGCAGGCCCATGCCGGCCAGCCGGTCGGAGACGGTCTCGCGATGCGCGGTGGAGTTGTTGCTGACGTAGCGGAGGTCGAGGCCGCGCAGCACGACGTCGGCCAGCGCCTCGGGCGCTCCGGGCAGGACCATGCCGCCCCGCAATACCACGCCGTCGAGATCGAGGGCCACCAGCATGATGCCGGCGGTCGTTCCGTCTGTGGGTTCCATCTCTCCTCCCGTCGGATGAGGCTGCTATTCTATCCCGCGGGCAGGCGAACCAGTCGACTCCCCCAGGAGGCTGACCACCCATGGCACCGATGATCTTCACCAGCACTCTTCTCGAGAAGATGGCGCGCGGCACCGGCACCGCGAGTTTTCGCTTCTCCCGCCCCCAGGAGTACAGCTTCCAGGCCGGGCAGTTCTTTCTCATCACCATCCCCTCGCCCGATGGGCCGCTGACCCACCAGTTCAGTCACAGCGACTCTCCCACCGAGGGCCACATCGAGCTGACTACCCGCCTCACGGGCTCGCCCTTCAAGAACGCTCTCGATGCGCTCCCGGCGGGAGTGGAAGTGGAAGTGGAAGGCCCGTTCGGAGTCTTTCTCTTCAAATACGCAGAGCCCAGGATCGCTTTCCTCACCGGAGGCATCGGGATAACCCCCATTCGCAGCATGCTGCGGTATCTCGCCGACACGGGCGGAACCGGCAGGATAGAAGGGCAAGAACTCGTCCTCTTCTACGGCTCCATGACGGAGGACGGCATCGTCTATAGAGAGGAACTCGACGAATACGTCGGAAAGATCCAGGGACTCCGGGTGATCCCGGTGATAGCCAACCCGACCGAGACCTGGACAGGCCACGGCGGGTTCATCACCGCCGATATCCTCAGCGCGGAACTGTCCGACCCTCTGTCGTACACCTACTACATCGTGGGACCACCGCCCATGGTGGCGGCGATGCAGAAGATCATGGAAGCGCTTGCGGTCCCCGCCGGGCAAATAATGATCGAGGGCTTCGCAGGCTATGTCACGTAGGGCGCGGACGCGCCGATCATGAACCTGACTCGAGGATCGGGAGCTGCCGTCTTCGCGGGTGGCGGCGCGTGGCTGCCGCGCGGATACAAGACGACGGCTTCCTGTCGGGGCGACGAGGCGGTCCTGCTCAGCGACCCCTGCCGCATAACCGTAGCGACCACTCCCGGGGAAGTGCCGGCGTTGCTGGCCGAGGTGGACGCCCAGCAGCGGCGAGGCCGGTTCGTCGCCGGGTACTTGGCTTATGAGGCCGGAGTCGCCTTCGGATTGAAGGTCCGCCCGCCTGCTCCCGATGCGTTGCCCCTTGGTTGGATGGCGGCCTATGCCCCAGAATCGGTTGAGATGGTACCGGCCGACGAGTGGCGGGCGCAGCTCGACGCGTTCGACGTCTCGCGCGTCCGGGACGCCCTGGCCGGAGTGACGCCGGAACTCAGCGTCTCTCGTGAAGAGTACGTGGACGCGATCGGGCGGGTGAGGGAGTTCATCGCGGCGGGTGACACGTACCAGGTCAACTACACGGTGCGAGCACGCTACGAATTGGCGCCGAGCGGGGCGCCCACCGGAGCGACGGCCGGAGCGACACCCGATCCCATCGACCCCCTTGACTACTTCCTCGCCCTGGTGATCCGCCAAGCCGTGCCGTACGCCGCATATCTCGACCTGGGCGACGCGCAGATCATCAGTCTGTCCCCCGAGATGTTCTTGCGGCGCGACGGAGACCGCCTCGAGAGCCGGCCCATGAAAGGCACCAGGCCCCGCGGAACGACGCACGCCGAAGATGTGGCCCTGGCCTACGAGCTCGCCGAGACCGAGAAGGAGCGGGCCGAGAACCTCATGATCGTGGACATGGTGCGTAACGACCTGGGCCGAGTCTGTCGCGCCGGAAGCGTCCGTGTCCCGACTCTCAACGCGGTGGAGCCCTACCGCACCGTGTGGCAGATGGTCAGCACCGTCACCGGCAAGATGCACCCCGGCGCCGGCGTAGCTGAGATCATGCCGGCCGTCTTCCCGGGCGCGTCTATCACGGGTGCGCCCAAGCACCACACCATGGAGATCATCGCTGCGTTGGAGACCGAGCCCCGCGACGTCTACACCGGGACGGTGGGCCTGTTCTGCCCGGGTGGCGACTTCACCGGCAACATCGCCATCCGTACCATCATCCACCGGCGAGGGCATTGCCAACTCGGGACAGGCTCGGGAGTGGTCTGGGACGCGGAGCCAGGCGCCGAATACGAGGAGACCCTGGCCAAAGCCGCCTTCGCCACTCCTCCCAAGAGCGACTCCTGGCGGCCTGACCGGGCTGCCAGCTTGCACGAAGCCGTGCATGGGACCGACAGGCTCCGGCTGTTCGAGACGATACTCCTGGAGGCCCGCGAAGGAGACGCGACCATCGAAATCCCGGGCGGCTTGGCGGGCCTGAGTCCTTCACTCGACCTCAGCGACGCCGCCGTGCTGGCGAGGTATGTCTTCTTGGATGACCATCTGGACCGCATGGCCTCGTCCGCGGAAGCGCTGGGGTTTGCCTTCGACCGGCAGCCGCTGCAGGACCTGCTGATCGGCCAAGCCCGGCTCAGTCCCGGCGCGCTTGTCGTGCACATCGACCTCGATATCGACGGCTGCTTCAGCGTGTCCACCCGCAACGTTCCCGCTCCGGAGGCCGAGGCTCCGGCGGCGCTCATGGTGTCGCCCTTCCGCACCGACCCGGACAATCCGCTGTTGAGGCATAAGACAGGCGTTCGCGGATTTTACAACCGCGAACGAAGACGCGCGCTGCACGCCGGGTGCTTCGACGCCCTGTTCCTCAACCGGCTCGACCGCGTCACCGAGGGCGCCATCACCAACCTGTTCGCCCGTTTCGACGGTTCCTGGGTCACGCCGCCGCTGGAAGACGGCCTCCTTGCGGGCATCTGGCGGGCCAGGTTCCTGGCGGGGAAGGGGGCGGTAGAGGCCTCGCTGACTCTGGATGACCTCTGCGCAGCCGACGAGATCGTGGTGGGCAACTCGGTGCGTGGCGCCGTGTGCATCGACCGGCTCACCGTCGACCCGCTGGTGTTCTAGCGAGGCGACGCCGGGGGTCGCGACAGGGCCTCCCTGAGCACTCGGGGCAAGATGCCGCCGTGCTCGAAGTACTCGACGTCCACGGCCGAATCGAGCCGGGCGCGGCACGTGAACGTGCGTCCTTCCGGGACCGGGCCGGCGCCGGCCTTCTCCACACCCGCCGTGTCATCGTAGACCGCGCCTTCGGGGGCGGCGGCGCGTATCGACAAGCGCTGTCTCAGCGAGGGGCGCCATACGCGCACCCGGACCGTCGCTCCGGGTGCGAGCCCGGCGCTGATCCCCTGTATGTCCACCAACTCGGAGCCGTCAAGCCCCAGGCTCTCCACCGTCACGCCGGGCTCGAGTTCCAACGGCAGCACTCCCATCCCCACGAGATTGCCGCGATGGATCCGCTCGAAGCTCTCGGCGAGCACCGCGCGCACCCCCAGCAAAGCCGTCCCCTTGGCCGCCCAGTCGCGGGAGCTTCCGGTGCCGTACTCCTTCCCGGCGAAGATGACGAGCGGGGCCGAGACCGCGGAATGACGGACCGCCGCGTCGTAGATGGTGACGAGCTCACCGCTGGGATGATGCGTCGTCCACCCTCCCTCCCGGCCTTCGGCCATAAGGTTGCGGAGTCGCGGATTGGCGAACGTCCCGCGCAGCAGTACCTCATGGTTGCCCCGTCTGGCGCCGTAGGTGTTGAAGTCCACCGGAGCCACCCCCTGCGCTGCCAGGTACTTCCCCGCCGGACTGGTCGGCGCGATGGCGCCGGCCGGAGAGATGTGGTCGGTGGTCACCGAATCGCCGAAGATGGCGAGCACGTTGGCGGCCCGGATGTCGGCCGGAGACACCGGCTCCGGCCCGATCCCCCTGAAGAAAGGCGGCTCCCGCACGTAGGTGGAGTTCTTCTGCCACGAATACAGGGCACCGCGCGGCACGTCCAACGTCTGCCACTCCTCGGTCCCTTTCAGCGCTGCCTCGTAGTCGCCCCTGAACGAGGCGGGCCGGAGCGCCACGGCCGCCTGGGCCGCCACTTCGTCGGGCGACGGCCAAAGGTCGCGAAGATAGACCGGACGACCGTCCGAGCGTGTGCCCAGGGGCCCAGACGTGAGGTCCATATCCACGGTCCCCGCTAGGGCATAGGCGACCACCAGGGGCGGCGAAGCCAGGTAGTTGGCCCGGACCGAGGGGTGGATGCGCGCCTCGAAGTTACGGTTACCGCTCAGCACGGCGGCGACCACAAGGTCATCGTCGGCCACCGCCCGCTCGAGTTCGGCGGGAAGCGGCCCGCTGTTGCCGATGCAGGTGGCGCACCCGTAGCCCACCACCGCGAACCCGAGGGCTTCCAGCGGCTCGAGCAAGCCTGCCGCGGCGAGATAACCGGTGACCGCGCGCGACCCCGGGGCCAGACTGGTCCGCACCCAGGGCTTCGGTGTTAGTCCAAGCTCCACCGCCCTCCGCGCCAAGAGCCCCGCCGCCAGCATCAAGCCGGCATTCGAGGTGTTGGTGCAACTGGTGATGGAGGCGATCACGACGTCGCCATCCCGCAGAGATTCGCGGCCGCCGTCAAGTTCAACCCTTGACTTGGATACCTCTTCCCTCCCCTTGGACAAGCCCGGCAGATCCTGGTGGAATCTCCTGGCCATGTCTTCGAGCGGCACCCGGTCCTGGGGCCGCCGGGGACCGGCTAGGCTGGGCCGCACCTCTCCCAGATCCAGTTCGACCACCCGGGAGTACTCGGGCTCCGGGGACCCCGGATACCTGAACAGGCCCTGAGCTTCGCAGTAGGCCTCCACCCGGTCGCAAAGCTCGGCCGAACGCCCGGTCTGCCTGAGGTAGGCGACCGTCTCGCCGTCCACCGCGAAGAATCCACAGGTAGCTCCGTACTCGGGGCTCATGTTGGCCACGGTCGCGCGGTCGGCCGGCGGCAGGCCTTCAGCGCCCGGGCCGAAGTACTCGACAAAGCGATCGACCACCCCGACCGCGCGCAGCAACTCGGTGACGGTCAGCACCAGATCGGTGGCGGTAGCCTCGCGGGTCAGCTTCCCGGCGAGGCGGACACCCACCACCTGCGGCACCAGCATGAAATAGGGGCGGCCGAGCATGACCGCCTCGGCCTCGATGCCGCCGACTCCCCAGCCGAGCACGCCCAGGCCGTTGATCATGGTGGTGTGCGAATCGGTGCCGATCACCGTGTCGGGGTAGACCCAGGGAAGATCCGCCGCTCCCGCCCCGGCGGGTCCCGCCCCGCCGTCGCGCCGCACCACGTCGGCAAGATACTCCAGGTTGACCTGATGGCAGATGCCCACGCCCGGCGGAATGACCCGCAGGTTGCCGAACTCTCCTTGAGCCCAGCGCAGCAACCCGTAGCGCTCGCGGTTCCGCTGCATCTCCAGTTGCATGTTGCGAAGACAGGCGTCGGGCACGCCGGCGTAGTCCACCTGCACCGAGTGGTCGACGACCAGGTCCACGGGTACGCGGGGATTGACCACGGCTGGGTCGCCGCCTGCGCGGGCGACGGCCGAGCGCAGCGCCGCAAGGTCGACCACACAGGGCACTCCCGTGAAGTCCTGAAGAAGCACCCGGCCGGGCATGAAGGCCAGCTCCGAGCGCTCGGCGGCCGCGGCATCCCAATCGAGGAGGGCCAGGACATCCCCCTCTTTCACGAAACCCCGCCCGCAGTGGCGTAGTGCGTTCTCCAGAAGCACCCGGATGGCGTAGGGAAGGCGCCCCAAGTCGCGCTCGGTGGTCCGGGCCAGAGCCGGCAGGCCCGCTATCCGGGAGAGACCCCCCGGCAGATCGACCTCGGCCCAAGCCGCGAACGGGCCCGAGCCGTCGCCGTGACGGGCCACTCCGCCGGCGCGGCCGCCTTCGTTGCCGCCGCTCATCTACGCCTCATCCCGCTGGTGCCTCCTACAGATACACTCGGTCCCCGCGGGCGCCCCCCGCCTCCCGCTTCATGGCCACGTTGTTGAGCGCCCTCACGTAGGCTTTGGCCGAGGCTTCGAGCACGTCGATCGAGACGGCCTGGCCGGCGAAGCGCTTGCCGTCGACTTCCACCACCACGCGCACCTCGCCCAGCGAATCCTTGCCCGAGGTTATGGAGCGCACTTGATAGTCCATCAGCTTGCCCTTGACGCCCACGGCGTCGTCGATGGCCAGGAATATGGACTCTACCGAGCCACCGGAGAAGGCTTTGCCGGCCTTCTCTTGGCCTTGCTTGCTCACGCTCACCTGGCTCGAGGAGATGATGTCGGTGCCCGCCGATACGTACACGTGCTCCAGCGAATAGACATCCCCACGCTCGCGCATCTCCTCGCCCACCAAGGCTTCGAGATCGGCGGTGGTGACCGTCTTCTTCCGGTCGGCGGTCTCTTTGAAGCGGCGGAAGACCTCGTCCAGCTCCTTGCCGTCCAGGTGGATGCCCACTTCGGCCAGATGCGAGCGCAGGGCATGCCGGCCGGAGTGTTTGCCCAGGACGATGTCGGAGTCGGCCAGCCCGATGTCGCGGGCGCGCATGATCTCGTAGGTGGTGCGCTCCTTGAGCACGCCGTCCTGATGGATCCCCGACTCGTGGGCGAAGGCATTCTTGCCCACGATGGCCTTGTTGGCCTGGATGAGATGGCCGGTGAAATTCGAGACCATGCGGCTCGCGCGGGCGATCTCGGTGGTCACGATATTGCAGGGCCGCTGCAAGATGTCCTTCCTCGTGACCAGAGCCATGGCGATCTCTTCGAGCGCGGCGTTGCCGGCCCGCTCGCCCAGACCGTTGATCGCCACTTCCACCTGCGTCGCGCCCCGCTCCACTGCGGCCAGAGAGTTGCCCACAGCCAATCCCAAGTCATTGTGACAATGGGCGCTGAGCACCACCCTGTCGAGACCGAGCACCCTGTCGTAGAGCTGGTCCATAAGGCTCGCATACTCCGTTGGGGTAGCGTATCCCACCGTGTCGGGTACGTTGATGGTAGTGGCCCCGGCTTCAACGGCGATCGCCAGCACTTCGGACAAGAAGCCGAGATCGGAACGCGTGGCGTCCATCGCCGAGAACTCGACGTCGCCAGGGCACAGCGACACACAGAATGTCACCATCTCCCGGGTCAGCCTGAGCACCTCAGCGCGGCTCACCCGCATCTGGTGCTCCAGATGGATGTCGGAGGTCGACACGAAGGTGTGGATGCGCGGACGCTCTGCGTCTTTGATGGCGTCCCAGCACGTGCGGATGTCGCTCTCGGTGCAGCGGGCCAGACCGCAGATGACGGCGCCTTTGACCTCGCGGGCGATGGCGTGCACAGCGGCGAAATCGCCCGGGCTGCTGGCTGGGAAGCCCGCCTCGATCACGTCGACCCCCAGGCGCACCAGCTGGTGGGCGATCTCAAGCTTCTCCGGGGCGTTCAGGCTACTGCCCGGCGACTGCTCGCCGTCGCGCAGAGTGGTGTCGAAGAAGACGACCGGGACCCCGATGTTGCGGCGCCCCGCGGTATCCCGCCCTCCGGTGCCGTGCCCGGGCGGGTCACAACCGTTGCCATGTGCGGATGCGTTGCTCGTGGACATGTCTCTCTGCCTCCTGGCTCTTCTACGAAATCATCGGTTGCTGACGTGCCGGATGACGCCGGCTTCGCGAATACTTCCCCCTAACGGGGGAGGAGCAGCAGGAGGAGGTCGAGAACGAGAGCGTGGCGCGCGGAGTCATCCGCACCAACAAGGCGGGCGGCGCTTTCGCGGGCCTGGAATCCTGTTCCGCGCTCCATGCGTTCGAGTTTATCAGGTAGACTCGGGCGTACCAAACGAGCACCAGCTCCGAAGGAGCCGGACAAGGAGAAATCCCGTGCCTAAGGAGTATCCCAAGTTCACAGCCGCGGCCGTTCAGGTCTCCCCCGAGTACCGCGACAAGCCCGTCTATTACGACTCCCGCGCGACCCTCGACAACGCCGTCAAGCAGATCA
>MELN01000039.1:74403-75004 GCA_001768675.1 Actinobacteria bacterium RBG_16_64_13
GGGGCCACGCTCATCGTCTTCCCCGAGCTCCACCTCCCAGGCTACTGCCACTTTGCCCTGGAACTGACCAAGGGGCCCGAGTTCACCAGTATCTGGGCCGAGTACCTCCGGCACGGCATCGAGGTACCCAGCGAGGAGACCGACATTCTCTGCCGCGCCGCCCGCCAGGCCAACGCCAACGTGGTCATGGGCATCAACGAGCGCGTCGCCAAATACGGGGGCAGACAGCACAACTCCGCCCTATATATCAATAATCGCGGAGAGATCTTGGGCGTTCACCGCAAGATCAACATCACCGTCCAGGAGCTGCTCATCCACACCAGAGGCAACGGGGGCAGGAACTTGCTCATACCCGAGATGGACTTCGGCAAGATTAGCGCGCTCATCTGCGGCGAGCACAACCAGCCGATGCTTTTGCAGAACTACATAGTCCAGGGCACCAAGGTGAACTGCTCCATGTGGCCCGGCTACCTGGGCGGAGCCGAAGAGCTGCCCTGGGTGACGCCGGCCATGACCACGGCGATGGCCTCGGCCGGCGCCTGCTGGTGCGTGCTGGCAGCCGAATACATCCCGCCCGAGAAACGGCCCAAGGATTTCTACC
>MELN01000039.1:75097-75286 GCA_001768675.1 Actinobacteria bacterium RBG_16_64_13
TCGTCTACGCCGATATCGATCTCAAGGTCAACGAGATGGCCCGGGGGATCATCAACATCACGGGCCTCTATAGCCGCTGGGATATCCTCAGCCTGCTGGTGCGGGAGAACAACTACGAGCCGCTGATCTCCATGGAATCGGTGGAGGCCGGCTCACCGCGCCCGGCCGATCTAAGCGGGGCCGCACCGG
>MELN01000039.1:75324-79064 GCA_001768675.1 Actinobacteria bacterium RBG_16_64_13
GCGCGCGGCCGCCGCGGACGCGGCCGAGGTCGCCGAGCTCCGCGCCCGCATCGCCGAACTCGAGAAGAAGCTCGAGTCACTCGGGCCGAAAGACACGTAGATACTCCCTGTGCCTGACGTGCGCTTCTTCGACGCCCACTGCGACACCATCGGCAAGATCTGGGAGGACAAGGCCGACTTCACAGGCGGCGGTGAAGCCACGAGCGCCACCACCGGCCACGGCGGCCTGCACGTCACCCTTCCCGGCCTCAAGACCGGCGGTGTGTGCGCCCAGGTCTTTGCCAGTTGGGTGTGGAGCCAGAAATACAAGGGGAACGAGCTCGAGACCGGCCTGGACAAGGTATACGCGGTTCGGCGGCTGTGTGAGGAATACTCCGACGATATGTTCCTCGCCCGAACAGGGGCTGAGGTCGCCGGAGCGTGCGGGGGTGGGAGCGCGGCCGCCGGCAAGTCAAAGATCGCCGTCGTAGCCAGCCTGGAGGGAGCCGACCCCCTTCTCGGAGACGTGGACAACCTTGCCCTGTTCTACCGCGAAGGCGTGCGGCTCCTGACGCTGGCGTGGGCCGACAACCCGTTCATCGGGTCGGTCTTCGGTGAGGGGGGCCCACTCACGCGCGAGGGTGTCAGTTTGGTCGAGGCATGCGAGGACCAGCGCGTTCTGGTGGACGTGTCCCACGCCTCCGACCAAGCCTTCTGGGGCATCTGCCGGGTAGCCACCCGGCCGCTCATCGCCAGTCACAGCAACTGCCGGTCGCTTTGCCCCAGTCCGCGCAACCTCACAGACGACATGATCCGCATCATCGCCGAGCGCGGCGGCGTCGTCGGCATCACGCTCGCACCGGGCTTCCTCTCCAGGTATTTCTTCGAGAGCGACCGTGACATCAGCGAGAAGTTCTTCCGTTCGGTCGCCGCCGGTACCGCGACTGTCGAAGAGGCCGGGAAGAGAAGCGCCGCGGCCACCGCGCACATCCCCAGGCCACCTCTGGATCTCGTCGTGAACCACGTGCTCCATGCTATCAACGTCGGCGGAGAGGACGCCGTCGGCCTGGGCGGCGACCTTGACGGAGTGGACGTCCTGCCGGACGGACTGACCGGAGTGGCCGACTATCCTCGCATCGCGGAGTTGTTAGTCAAGGCGGGCTTACCGTCCGCGCGGACGGAAAAGGTCTGCCATGGCAATTTTGCCCGTGTCTTCCGGGAGGTGCTGGCCGGCTAACGACTTCGTGGCCACGCACCGCGAGGCCATCGCCCAGCGGCTGTCCCGGATGCAGCGCCGGGCCACAGAGCCCGTGTCAGCCTGACGAAGAAGCGCCGTTCCCCGTATCCCACGATCACAGCCACGCCGAGCAGAAGCAGGATCTTCTGCAAGAGCGGCATGGGCGTCCAGTGGTAGGCCACCCGCACCTTGAGGATCGACCAGAGGGGGACCTTGTCCGGCAGGCTCGCCAGCCAGCCCTTGCCGTCGTCGGCCACGAACGACGTGGCGGGATCCTCCAGGGCAGTCGCTTCCTTGCCGGGGTAGTCCACCCAGACGTGGTCAAAGGAGTAGCGCAGCGTGTAGGGCATGCCCTTGGCCTCGAAGATACTCGCCGTCAGGATGGCCTGAGCCTGGCAATCGCCTGCCCGGTTGGCCAGCACCTCGGCGACAGTCGGAAAGTACCAGGGCAGGCGGTACACCGTCCAAGCCGTTCGGTAGGGAACATACGACGCGACGAAATCCTCAACCGACTTGTGGTCGTTGGGCAGGTCGCCGGCCAACTGAGCCGCCGCCTGGGAATCGACGGGCGGGTTCTTAAGTCGTTCCATCGAAATGAAGAACGGCCGCGGGTCGGGATAGACTACCGCCCCCACCCAAGCCGCCACCAGCACGATCACGAGGAGATGCCGACAACACCTCCTCAGAATGACGGTTCGCCGCCGGCGTGCGCGCGGCGCGGACGGAGGAACTCTCCTCAACCCTAGACCCGGTCTGAATAGCATTGTGTTTACTGAGTGCAAAGCGCCCCTTGCACTCCTTCTTACCTTTTTGCCGCGCTAGACCTCGATGGTCTTCAGCTCGCTGCTGACCTTCAGTCGCGGCTCCGTGACCTTCTGCACGTCTTCCGCGGTCATACCCGGGGCCACCTCGCGAAGCAAGAGGCCGTCCGGCTTCACTTCGATCACGGCGAGATCGGAAACGATCAGGTTGACGCAGCGCTTGCCGGTGAGAGGCAGGCTGCACTCCTTGAGGATCTTGGGCGTCCCGTCCTTGGTGCAATGGTCCATCATGATGATCACGTGCTTCGCGCCCACGACTATGTCGCCCGCGCCGCCCATGCCCTTGATCATCTTCCCGGGGATCATCCAGTTCGCCAGGTCGCCATACTCGGAGACCTCCATGGCCCCCAGGACGGTCGCGTCCAAGTGGCCGCCACGGACCATCGCGAACGAGTCGGCGTTGGAAAAATAGCTCGTGCCGGGCAGTTCGGTGACGGTCTCCTTGCCGGCGTTGATGAGATCCGGATCCTCCTCGCCCTCGTAGGGATAGGGACCCGCGCCCAAGATGCCGTTCTCGGAATGGATGTAGATGTCGAGACCCTCCGGAAGGAAGTTGCTCACGAGAGTGGGCATCCCGATCCCAAGGTTGATGTAGTAGCCGTCCTTGAATTCAGCCGCGACCCTCTGCGCCTGTTGTTCCCGAGTAAGTGCCATCGTTGCCTCCTGAAGGAATGAGATTCGGCCGGATGCCCGCGCCCTGCTAGGCCTTCGGCTTCGGCCGGGTTGTGCGCTTTTCTATCCACTTCTCGTAGCGTTCACCTTGCACTATGCGATTGACATAGATGCCGGGGGTATGGATGAGGTCCGGTTCGAGCTCGCCCACTTCTACCAGGTTCTCCACCTCGGCTATGGTGATCTTGCCGGCCGCCGCGCACAGAGGGTTGAAGTTGCGAGCCGTCTTCCGGAAGACGAGGTTGCCCAGACGGTCGCCTTTCCAGGCGTTGACGATTGCGAAGTCGGCTCGTATCCCTCTCTCCATCAGATACTCGCGCCCGTCGAAGACGCGGACTTCCTTGCCCTCGCCCAGCATCGTGCCGACCGCCGTGGGAGTATAGAACGCGGGGATCCCGGCGCCACCGCAACGTATGCGTTCGGCCAGAGTGCCCTGCGGAACGAGTTCCACCTCGAGCTCACCGCTCAGAAACTGGCGCTCGAAGTTCTTGTTCTCGCCCACATAGCTGGAGACCATCTTGCGCACCTGTCCGGACTGGAGCAGAACGCCCAGACCGTACAGGTCGGTGCCGCAGTTGTTGCTGATGATCGTGAGGTCCTTGACGCCCTTCTCGTGGAGCGCCCTGATCAGGTTCTCCGGGTTTCCGCAAAGGCCAAATCCCCCGCTCAATATCGACGCCCCATCCTCTATATCGAAGATGGCGGCCTCGGCGCTCGGGAACACTTTGTTCATCGTCCGTCGCCTCCAGACAGCATTGACATCCTGGCATTTATAGCATACGGAGTCGGCACACGAGCGATGACCGGCCTTGTAATCGGAGCCTCTGGGCCATACCCTGTCTGGGATCCGCATGCCGAACTGCTACTACACCTGCAACCTCCTGCCACCAGACCTCGTGGTCCGTCGCGGCTATTCACCACGGTGGCTGGGGAACCATTTGCGGGAGGCCAATGCCCCTGCCCGCCGCGAGGCACTCAGCATCCATCCCATGACCTGCCCCTACGTCACCAAGCTGGTGGCCGCGGCCGAC
>MELN01000040.1:0-9124 GCA_001768675.1 Actinobacteria bacterium RBG_16_64_13
AGCTCCTCCACCATCTGGAGAGCTTCCTTCTCCTTCATGTCGACCATGGCTTGGACTAGTGCATGCATGTTTGTCTCCCTTTCCCCTGGCGCCTTCTATCTCGATATATGCACCGACTCGCCGTGCACATCGTGGGCTGCTTCCATGACGGCCTCGGCTATGGTGGGATGTCCGTGGATGCAATCGCCCAGCTGACTCACGGTAAGCCCGTTCTGCACGGCCAGCGCTATTTCATGAACCACGTCGGTCACGTGGGAGCCCATCATGTTGGCCCCCAGCACAAGGTCGGTCTCTTTGTCGGCCACGATCTGGACGTAGCCCGTGTCTTCGCCCATCGCCAGGGCTTTGCCCAGGGCCGCGAAACGATAGGTGCCCGTGACAGGCTGGAACCCGTTCTCGAGAGCCTGCTCCTCGTTCAGCCCAACGCTGGCGACTTCGGGGGAAGAGTAGGTACAAGAGGGAGTCGAACGGAGGTCGCGCATCCGCCGGCCGCCCAGGCAGTTGTCGACAGCCACGAAGGCTTCGTACGACGCCACGTGCGCCAGCATCTGGCCGCCATTCACGTCTCCGATCGCATAGATGTCGGGAGCCGTGGTCTCCAGGTATTCGTTCACAAGGATGTAGCCGCGGCCGTCGGTCTCGACACCCGCCGACTCCAGCCCGATGCCGGCGCTGTTCGGCCTGCGACCCACGGACACGAGGACCTTCTCTGCCGACAACTCCGACCCGTCGGAGAGTTGGGCCACAACGTGGTCGTCAGCATAGGTGAGTATGCTCTCCACCTTTGTCTTGAGCAGCACCTGGATGCCCCGCTTGCGGTAGACACCCTGGAACTGCTTGGCCAGGCGCTTGTCTTCGAGGGGCAGCATCTGCGGCATCATCTCGACCATGGTGATCTGGGTGCCCAGCTCCGCGAAGAACGAGGCGAATTCGCAACCGATCACTCCCGCGCCCACGATGAGCATCGACTTGGGGATGCGCCGCAACTCTAACGCTGAAGTAGAGGTCAGGATTGCCGGATGCGTGAAATCGAACGTCGGCAAGAACGCTGGTTCCGAGCCGGTCGCGATGATTACCTTGTCCGCGTCGATGATGACGCTTTCCGCGCCCGTGTCCACGATCACGCGGCGGCTCGGCGTTCCGGAGCCCGGAGCCGCGTCGCTCGCGGCCAGGTGCCCCGCGCCCCGCAAGACCTTGACTCCGGCCTTCTTGAGCAGGACCTCCACGTTGCCTCGGATCTGAGTTATCACTCGGTCCTTGCGCTCCATCATGCGGGCTAGGTCCGGGCGCACGTCGCCCATCACCTCGAACCCGTACTCTTCGCCCGCTCGCGCCCGAGCCAGGGCGTCCGCGCTCGCCAGGAGGGCCTTGGTGGGTATGCACCCGCGATTAAGACAAGTACCGCCGAGGAGGTCCTTCTCCACGAGGGTCACCACCGCCCCGTGTCGCGCCGCCCTCAAAGCGGCTACGTAGCCACCAGGGCCACCGCCCAGAACGACGATCTGAAGCGGGACAGCGCTCATGACGTGGTAAGTCCGGCCATCTCGAGGATCTCGGGCACGATCTCTTCCTTGCCGATAGCCATGACGTGCACGCCGTCGCAGATCTTGTTCTCCTTCAAGAAACGGATGTGCCGAGCGGCGATCTCCATGCCCTTGCGGAGCTGCTCCTCTTTGGGCACGCTTCCCAACTCCTCGAGCAGGGCGTCGGGCACAAAGATGCCCGGGACCGCCCGGTTCATGTACTTGGCCATGCCGACACCGGCCAGGACTACGAGCCCGGCCATCATCTTCGTGTTGGTTCCCGCGGTGATCTCCCGAGTCTTCTCCATGAACCGCTGGAAGTTGTCCATGTCGTAGACGGCTTGGGTCTGGAAGAAGTCGGTGCCGGCCTCGACCTTCCGCGCGAACTTGTACAGCTGAGGCTCCAGCGGATCGGCCTCCGGAGTGACGACCGCGCCCACGAAGAAGTCGGTACCACCGTCGAGCTCGTTCCCCGCCCAGTCAAAGCCTTCGTTCATCTTGTGGCAGCACTGGATGAGATGGACCGAGTCGAAGTCGAAGACGCCCTTGGCCTGCTTGTGATCGCCTACCGACGGGTGGTCACCCGTGAGGCAAAGTACGTTGGTAATCCCCAGGAAGGCCGCCGACAGAAGGTCGGATTGAAGGCCCAGCCGGTTCCGGTCCCGGCAGGTGGTCTGGAACACAGGGTCCCCGCCCCTACGCACGATCTCGCCGGAGACCGCCAACGAGCCCAGGCGCATGACCGAGCTCTGGTTGTCGGTGACGTTCAGGCCGTCGACCATGTTCTTCAACAGGTCGATGTGATGGAGCATCGACTCCACGTTGGTGCCCTTGGGCGGGCCGATCTCGCCGGAGACGACGAACCTGCCGCTGTTGCACGCGTCGCGGTAAGCACCCATGGCTATTCACCCTCCGGCTTTTTGGCGGCCTTGAGGATCTTCTCGTCCCCCAGTTGCCGGCGCTCTACCAGCTTGCCGGGATGGGCGATGGCGTTCCAGTCTTTGGGAGCATGGGTCCGAGTGCGCTTGTCTTCGCGACCCTCCTTCTTGAGCTGCTCGTGGATGAGCACCCAGGCACAGTCCATCTCCGGGTCGACCTCGCAGTTGCCGTGGCTCATGCCGCCACAGGGGCCGTTGAGAAGACCCTTGGCACACCTGGTCACCGGGCAGATGGCGCCATAGTCGTCCAGAACGCAGAAACCACACATAGAGCACTTCTCGACAAAGTCCATGGAGCGCTGAACGTTACCCAGGAACAGAGTATCGGTGCCTGGCAGCACATGCTTGTCTGTGGCCGCCCGCACGGATTGCGTCCCGGCGCCGCAGGAGAGCACAAGGAAGGCCTGGGTCTCGTCGGCCGCCTCTTTGTGCTTGCGTAGGACACGTTTGAGGTCGAGCTCCTGGCAGTTAGCCGCCACCATGTCCGTGCCCACCACTTTCTTGCCCGCGGCCTCTAGATGGGCGACCATTTCGGCAAGCTCTTTCTCGCCGCCGGTCTGGGTGACTGTGGCGCATTCGCCGCAGCCGACGATGAATACCTTCGTCTCGCCCTCGAGGGACTTCACGATCTCCTCGATAGGCTTCTTCGTGGCGATGATCAACGCAATACCTCCACTGCCCCGGGAATGGCTACTTCTTGTCCAACTGCAGACGAGCCGCCCGCAGCGTATTCCGCGCCAACATCATGTTGGTGACCGCCCCAACTCCGCCGGGCACGGGAGTGACGGCGGCGGCAACGCCTGAGACGGCCGCGAAATCGACATCTCCCACGGTCTTGGCCGCCGCCTCGACTAGGTCCGCGCCGCAGGCGCGGCACGGGTTCTTCTTACTCCGGTTGATCGCGTCGCACTCGGGGCACGTCACTACCCGGTTGATGCCCACGTCCAGCACCACTGCCCCCGGCTTCACCAGGTCGGCACCGATCAGGTGCGGGACACCCGCTGCTACGACCAGGTAATCGGCCACACTGGTGTGCTTGGCCAAGTTCCCCCGGTTCGACGTGAACACGTGACTCACCGTGGTGGTGGCATTGCGATTGAGCAGCAGCAGCGCCAGCGGCTTACCCACGGTGTTGGAGTGACCCACGACGCAGACCTCCGCACCCTCCAGAGCATCGATCACGTCTCGGCCTTCAGCGCGCAGGTAGCGCTCCAGAAGTTCCACGCAGGCCGCAGGAGTAGCCGGGGGAAAGCCGGGCTCACCAAGGGTCAAACGGCCCATGTTGAAGGGATGGAAGCAGTCGACGTCCTTGCCGTAGTCGATGGAGTTGATAACGGCTGAGTCGGATACCTGGGGCGGGAAGGGCCTCAAAGGCAGGATGCCGGAGACAGCCGGGTCGTCGTTGAGACTTCGGACCGCGGCAACCACGGTCTCTTCGCTCGTGTCGGCCGGAAGCGTCTCGTTCCGGTAGCCGAGACCCATCTCGGCACAGAATTTCTCGACGGCCCCCCGGTACATCCCGGCGCCGAAATCATCGCCCACCATCAAGGTGGCGATACCGGGCCGGGCACCGGCCGCTTTCAGTTCCGTCAGTTCGCGGGTCAGCTCTTCACGGAGTTCCGCGGCGATCGCTTTTCCATCGATGATCTTGGCTGCCAACTGTGCCTGCCTTTCTGCTGGCTTGGATGCGCCTACCGGGCCCGCTAGAGCTTACTGTAGGTAAGAGCTAGGACCGTGTCGCGAAGACGCGCCGTCTCGGAAAGAAGAAGCTCAACCCGGCCCCACGTCTCGCGCGCGAAGCTGCCATCGTCGATCCACGCCAGGTTGATCTTCACGTTGAGCGCCGCCGATTGCGCCGCCGCGTCGGCCAGCAACACGGCGACCCCCGCGTCGGACACCGCGTTGGGGTTACCCTTCTCCGCTGCCGGAAGCGCCAGGCGGGCGACTTGCGTGGCGGCCTCCGCGACCCGAAGTGGCACGGTGGCGGCCTCTTTCAGGGCTGCCTGCAAAACGCGGGTACGCTCGGCCTTCTGTTCTTCGGTCTCTTTGGGAAGCTTCATGGCGGTAGCGACGGCCCGGTAGACCTGGGCGTCCAAAGAAACGAACTCTCCGAGCTCGCCGCGCAACCGTTCCGCGACCTCTTGGATCTCGGTCATGTCGCCCTGCACCGCGGCGAACTTCTCTTTACCCAGGGTGAGACTCGTGACCATCGTCACGAGACCGGCCCCTAGGGCGCCCACGAGCGCCGCTACGCTACCCCCTCCGGGCTCGGGCTCGGCGCCGGCCAGCTTGTCCAGATAGGTGGCAATGCTGCCGTCCAGATACGTAGAGCCGG
Source organism: Actinobacteria bacterium RBG_16_64_13 (assembly GCA_001768675.1). Lineage (GTDB taxonomy): Bacteria > Actinomycetota > Thermoleophilia > RBG-16-64-13 > RBG-16-64-13 > RBG-16-64-13. Next base: position 4,797 of record MELN01000040.1, read on the forward strand.
CCACAAGCTCATCACCCACTAGAACAGCCCCTCGATGTGGCCGTCCACGAGGTCGATCTGCTCGGCAGCCGGATGCTTGGGCAGTCCGGGCATGGTCATCATCTGGCCGCAGACCGGCACTATCATCCCAGCGCCGGCCGAGAGGCGGACCTCCCGCACCGTCAGACGCCAATCGCGCGGCCGGCCCACCTTGGTCTTGTCATCGGTCAGGGAAGCCTGGGTCTTGGCCATGCACACCGGCAGGCGGCCATAACCGCGTTCGGTGAAGCGCTCGATCGCCGCCTTGGCCGGCTCGGTGTAGTCCACTCCGTCTGCCCCGTAGATGCGCGTGGCAACAGCCTCGATCTTCGCGGTGAGGGGACTCTCGAGGTCATAGAGAAAGCGGAAGGGCGGCTTTGGCTTGCCCTCGCACAGCCGGACCACTTCCTCCGCCAGTTCGATCCCGCCTTCGCCACCCAAGGCCCACACGTCGGACAACACGACGTTCGCCCCCATCGCTCCCACTCGCTCGCGCAGCAGGGCCACTTCAGCGTCGGTGTCGTCGGGGAAACGGTTGATGGCCACGACCACCGGGGGACCGAACAGTTGCATGTTCTCCAGATGCTTCTCCAGATTCTCCAGGCCGGCGGAAAGAGCGGGCAGGTTCTCCTTCTTGAGCTCGGCGAAAGGCACGCCGCCGTGCATCTTGAGAGCCCGGATCGTGGCCACGAGCACCACGCAGTCCGGCACCAGCCCGGCGTAGCGACACTTGATGTCGAAGAACTTCTCCGCCCCTAGGTCGGCGCCGAAGCCCGCCTCCGTGATGCAGTATTCCCCCAGCTTGAGAGCCATCCTGGTGGCTTGCACGGAGTTGCAGCCGTGGGCGATGTTCGCGAACGGCCCCCCGTGGATGATGGCCGGAGTGTTCTCCAGAGTCTGCACGAGGTTGGGCATGAGCGCGTCCTTGAGTAGAACGGCCATCGATCCCGAGACCTTGATGTCTTTTGCGGTCACACTGCCCCCCGAAAGAGTGGGGCCGAGGACGATGCGCTCCAAGCGGGCCTTGAGATCGTCGATGTCGGTGGCCAGGCACAGAATGGCCATGACTTCGGAAGCTACCGTGATGTCGTAGCGAGTGCGTCGCTCGACCCCTTCTCCGCCCTGGCCGATGGTGATCTGCCGCAGGGCTCTGTCGTTCAGGTCGACGACGCGCGGCCAGGACACGTTGGCGGGATCGACTCCCAGTTCGTTGCCCTGGAAAAGGTGGTTGTCGAGCACAGCCGCGCAGAGGTTGTGAGCCGTGCTGATGGCGTGGAGATCGCCAGTGAAGTGCAGGTTGATGTCTTCCATCGGGATCACTTGCGCGTACCCGCCCCCGGCAGCTCCCCCCTTTATCCCGAAACACGGCCCCAGGGAAGGCTCGCGGAGAGTACACACCGCTTTCTTGCCCATTTTGCTGAGGCCCATGGAGAGACCCACGTTGGTGGTCGTCTTGCCCTCTCCGGCCGGCGTGGGAGTGATCGCTGTGCACAGAACCAACTTGCCGTCCGGGCGGTCTCTCAGGCGGTCGAGGACGTCCAGGTGGATCTTGGCCTTATACCGGCCGAACGCATCTAGATCATCGTGATCTAGACCCAGCCCCGCCGCAATCTCGGTGACGGGTATCATGTGGGCTTCGCGCGCGATCTCGATGTCACTCTTCATAGTTTCGCTCGCTCCGTTCCGTAAGGGTTCACTGCCTCTTGTCGAACGGGCTCTTCCCTAAGCCCGGAGCATATCCTATATTTATATAGTTAAATGTGCAAGAGCCCCCACGAAGGAGATCGAACGCAGGTGGCGGAGACGGTCAACCGAAAGCCGGACATGGTCGAATCGGCCGGGCAAGCGACCCAAGCAGACGGTTCCGGGCCATTCCCGCGGGACTCCCATGAGCCCGCATACGTGCACATAGCCAATGCGATCGGCGACCAGATCGGCACGGGAGTGTACCAACCCGGCGATCAGCTGCCCACCGAACCGCAACTCCGCAAGCGGTTCGGCGTCAGCCCGGTCACCATCCGCCGGGCCGTGAACGTCCTTCGGTTTCGGGGTTTGGTCACGACCACCCGGGGAAAGGGGACCTTCGTCCGCGCCCCCAATCTCGGCGAAGCGGTCTTCCGCCTGCAGGAGATCACCGACATGTGGACGGACGACGATACGGTCGACGTACTGCTCCTGGAAGCCCGGATAGTGACGGAAGACGGTTGCACCTCCCCGGCGCTCCAGCGCCAACCAGGTGATCCTCTTGTCTACATGCGCCGGCTGATCCAGCGCCGAGGCACCCCCCTCATCTACCAGGTGGAATACGTGGTCTACGATGAGCATCGTCCTCTGGTCGAATCGCAACTGCAGATCACTTCCCTGGACGGACTGCTGCTCGCCGGGCGCGGAGGGGCCGTTCCCAGCGGCAGATTGACCATTCAAGCCGTGAGTCTCGACGCTGAAGCCGCCGGCCATCTGAAAGTGCCCGAAGGCTCCCCAGCGTTTTGTTTGGAGCATCTGTTCCTTGACTTCCAAGGGCGGCCCGTAAGTTGCGGAAGGTTTCTCTGCAGGGCCGATCAGTTCCGGCTGACCACGCAGATCGGTATCTCACGACCCGAGGAAGAGGATCCGCCGTGGACGCTCTGATCGCCGCCGTCGCGGCGTTGGACTACGCGTCGTCCTTGCGCTTGGTGGAAGAAGCACTCACCAGGGGCGAAAGCGGAGTCGAGATCGTTCACGCCACTCAAGCCGGCCTGCGCCTTGTTGGAGAGCGTTATGAGCGGCAGGACGTCTTCCTGTCGGGACTGATCATGGCCGGGGAGATCTTCCGCGGGGTGATGGAGTTGGCGCAACCCGCCTGGGAGGAAGAGCTCGAGGGCGGCGCTTCGGGCCTGGTGCTTTTGGGCACGGCCGCGGGCGACATACACGACGTGGGCAAGAATCTGGCCTCTCTCACCTTCAAGACCTTCGGCTTCGCGGTGAACGACCTAGGCGTAGACGTTCCGCCAGAGAGGTTCCTGGAGACGGCCCGCCAGATCAAACCCGACATAATGGGACTATCGGGACTAGTGACCACGGCGTTCAATTCGATGCGTGAGACCGTGGCCCTCATTCGCGCCCACGAGGAGGAACTGGAGGAAATGCCCATCATTGTGATCGGAGGTGCCACAATAGACGGGCACGTGGCCCGATACGTGGGCGCAGACCATTGGACCAACGACGCCATGGAGGGCGTGCGCATTTGCCAGCGCCTCTTGGAGAGCAGGAGAGAGACAAGGTGACAGACCAGCCCCGCCAAGTGATCATCACTCAAGAAGCCAAGCCCGTCTCGATCGTCGTCGATGGGCGTCAGCTGCAGGTCGACGCCCACATGACCGTGCTCGAGGCCGCCAAGTCCCACAACATCGATATTCCCACCCTATGCCACGATCCCCGGCTCACGCCTAGCGGACGATGCGGCCTCTGCCTGGTACAGATCGCGGGGGGAGAAACGGTCCAAGCGTGCGAGACCCCTGTCGGTGAGGGCCTGGAGATCTTCACCCTGAACCCCACGATCGAGGAGGCGCGCCGGACGAGGCTGAACGAGCTGCTCTCGAATCACAACGCGTATTGCGAACCGCCTTGCCACTACGCCTGCCCGGCGGCGATCGACATTCCCGCCTACCTGGCAGCGATCGCCCAGGGAGATGATGCTGAGGCGGTTCGGATCGTCAAACGGCGCCTTCCCCTTCCCCGGATCATCGGCCGAGTCTGTCCCCGTCCCTGCGAAGAAGCGTGCCGCCGCACCCAGGTCGATGGGGAGCCGGTCGCCATCTGCCAATTGAAACGATTTGCGGCCGACCGCACCGGCGGGGAGGAAGAGCCGGTCTTGGAAGAAGTGGGGCCGCCGACGGGCAAGAGGATCGCCATAATCGGCAGCGGGCCTTCGGGCCTTACGGCCGCCTACTACCTAGCTCTGGCCGGCCACCAAGTGACGATCTTCGAAGCCGATGCCGACCCCGGGGGCATGATGCGCACGGGAATCCCTCCCTATCGCCTTCCGCGCCAGGTCATCGACGACGACGTGAACGACATCCTCAGGCTGGGCGTCAAGCTCAGCCCCAGCGCCCGCTTTGGCGAGGATCTCACCTTCGCGACCTTGCAGGACGACGGCTACGACGCCACCTATCTGGCCATCGGCGCCCAATGCGGTTCAACCGGGGGCATCCCTGGAGCGGCTGAGGGACAGGGTATCTACACGGCCGTGGACTTCCTCCGCCTGGGCAACGCCGCACTCTGGGTCGAACCACTGGGCAAGACGCTGGTCGTGGGCGGAGGCTTCACTGCCG
>MELN01000040.1:9144-13160 GCA_001768675.1 Actinobacteria bacterium RBG_16_64_13
GTGCGTCTCGGAGCCACCGAGGTGACAGTCGTCTACCGCCGCACCCGCGAGGAGATGCCGGCTACCGCTGACGAGGTGGCCGAAGCGGAGGACGAGGGCGCGAATCTGCTTCTCCTTACCGCTCCGGTCTCGGTCATCCGCGAAAAAGGCCGGATGACGGGTGTGGTCTGCCAGAAGATGGAGCTCGGCGAACCCGACAAGAGCGGCAGACGGAGGCCTGAACCGATACCTGGCTCCGAATTCACCATCGCCGCCGACACGATAATCCTGGCCGTGGGCCAAGAGATCGATGCCGCCAGCGTGCCGGAGGCCTGCACGATGACGGAGTGGGGCACCGTGATGGCCGACCCCACTACTCTCACTACCAGCATTGAGGGCGTCTTCGCCGGCGGCGATTGCGCAACTGGGCCGCGGACGGTGGTCGAGGCCATAGCCGCGGGCCGCCGGGCTGCGGTCGCCATCGATGCCTACGTTTCCGGGAGGGACCCAGCGGAGGCCTGCACGGGCCCTGGTTCCAGCCTCGAGCGGCACCGTCCTACGTTCTTCGATATCGGAGCAAAGCCGTTGTCCGACGAGAAGCGCAACCCCATGCCTGTACTTCCCCCCGACACACGCCACAACTTCCACGAGGTCGAGCTGGGCTTCAGCGAAGACTCCGCCAGAAGAGAAGCCGCCCGCTGTATGCAGTGCACCTGCCACGAAGCGTCCCGATGCGACCTGCAGAGGCTGGCGATCCGCTACGGAGCCGGCAGCAGGGAGTTCAAAGGCGAGACCGGTCAGTTCGACCTGTTGGACAGCTGGCCGATCCTGCAACTCGACCGCAAGCGGTGCATCCAGTGTCATGCCTGCGTGCGCGTATGCGACGAGGTCGAGCGTTACGGTGTCTACAAAGTGGACGAAGACGGTTACCCGGCGCTTGAAGGGCAGACCCACCGGGACTCCGGCTGCGTCTCATGTGGCCAGTGTCTAGATGTTTGCCCGACCGGCGCCCTGGTCAACGCCCAGCTCAAGGGCGTCCACGAGTGGGAGATCACAAGGGTCCGCACGACCTGTCCGCTGTGCGGCACCGGATGCAACTTCGATCTCAACGTCAAGGACGGAAGGGTCGTGGGCGTGACAACGTCGCCGGATGCTCCGGTCAACGGCACCGCGCTATGCGTCAAGGGTCGCTTCCACACCGACATGATCCACAGCCCAGACCGGCTCACCACGCCGCTTGTGCGTGAGAACGGGGTACTGAGAGAGGCGACCTGGGACGAAGCCTTGAGCCTGGTTGCGAACCGACTTGCAGAGATCCGAGACAGGGAAGGCGTGAGAGCCTTCGGAGCGCTGAGCTCGGCCCGCTGCACTAACGAAGACAACTGGCTCATGCAGAAGTTCGTAAGGGTGGTGATGCGCACCAACAACCTTGACCACTGCGCACGAACCTGACACGCTCCCACTGTGGCCGGTCTGGCCACATCGTTCGGAAGCGCAGCGATGACGAACTCCCTCAGCGAGGTCGAGTTCTACGACGCCCTCTTCATCATCGGGTCGAACACCACCGAAGCGCACCCCATCATCGGCGGCATGATGAAGCGCGCGGCGCGACGAGGCGCGCGTCTGATCGTGGCCGACCCACGTCACATCGAGCTGGTAGATCACGCCGCGCTGTGGCTACAGCTGACGCCCGGCACCGACGCGGCCCTTGTCAACGGCATGATGCACATCATCCTCAACGAGGGCTGGGCCGACCGGGAGTTCATCGCGAAACGGTGTGAGGGGTACGACGAGCTGTGGGAGGTCGTGAAGAACTACACTCCCGACGTGGTCAGCAAGATCACGGGTGTCCCCGAGGACAAGATCTGGACCGCGGCCGAGCTCTACGCCAACACCGCCCGGGCGGGCATCTTCTATACCTTGGGGATAACCGAACACACCACAGGCACGGCCAACGTCATGAACCTGGCCAACCTGGCCATGATCACCGGCCACGTCGGCGTGTCCCATGCGGGGGTCAATCCGCTGCGCGGCCAGAACAATGTGCAGGGCGCATGCGACATGGGCGCCCTGCCGAACTTCTTCTCCGACTACCGTTCGGTTGCCAAGCCCGAGAACGCGGCGGTCTTCCAGCAGGCGTGGCATGCCCCTCTGAACCTTGAGCCGGGACTGCGCATCCCAGAGATGTTCGACGCCATTCTCGCCGGGGAGCTCAAGGCCATGTACATCATGGGCGAAGATCCTGTGCTCACCGACGCCGATGCCAACCACGTGCGTAAGGCCATCGACAAGCTCGAGTTCCTGGTGGTCCAGGACATCTTCCTGAGTGAGACGGCCAAGTACGCCGACGTCGTGCTGCCGGCAGCTTGCTACGCAGAGAAGGACGGCACCTTCACGAACACCGAACGGCGCGTCCAGCGGGTGCGCAAGGCCGTGGAACCCCCCGGCGAGGCAAGGGCAGACTGGGAGATCATCGCCGACCTCTCCGCCCGGATGGGGTACCCGATGGAGTACGATTCGCCGGCCGACATCTTCGAGGAGGTCCGGACTTTGACCCCGAATTATGCCGGCATGACCTACGATCGTGTGGAAGCCTGCGGGCTGCAATGGCCGTGCCCCGATCTTGACCACCCCGGCACGCCGTACCTCCATGAGGACGTATTCCCGCGAGGCCGCGGGCGGCTCATGGGCATCGAATACGAACCTCCGGCCGAACTGCTGAGCGACGAGTACCCCATGCTGCTGACCACCGGGCGGATGCTCTACCAATACAACGTCTCCACGCGGCAGTCGCCCACCCTGGAGTATCTCGCGCCCTACGAGCAGACAGAGATAAATCCCAGCGACGCCTCAGCGATAGGCGTTTCGGAGGGCGAGCGCATGCGGGTCAGCTCGCGGCGCGGCTCTGTGACGACACGGGCAAGGCTCACCGACCGCGTGCCCCCGGGGATCCTGTTCATGACCTTCCACTACCGGGAGACCGCGGCCAACGAACTGACCAACTCCGCCTTCGACCCTACATCCAAGACGGCCGAATTCAAAGTCAGCGCGGTGCGGATCGAGAAAGCCTAGGGGCCAACAAGGCATAGGGCTCTGCGCGAAGCACTGCAGGGTACTGCAAAGCTTCGCTTCCAGCCCTATGCCTTGTTGGCGGCCGTACTGGTAGGTGAAGCCGCCGCGCCCAACCGTTTCGGGAGCCGCGGCGGCGCGCTCACGTGCGGGGCTTAGGTCTCGCGAATGTCGAGGACCTCGAGCACGTACGGCTCGACTGCCTTGAGCACGTCATCGCGCTTCGCGTCCTGCACCTTGAAGATGATGGTCTCGCTGTCGCTCGCGATACCGAAGGAGACAAACTGGGCGCCTAGAGCCGACACGGCGCCCGCGATCTTAGCCAGCCCGCCCTTTTCCCGATGGATCCGCGCGGCAACCCGCAGTCCGGAAGCGTGAGCGCCAAAGAGCTCGAGCAAGACATTGAAGAGATCCGATTCGGTGATTATTCCCACCAGTTCGCGGCCACGCATGACAGGCAGGCCGCTGATCTTGTTCTCGGCCATGATCCGCCCGGCCTCTTCGACCGCGGCGTCCTCGGTCACCGTGATCACGTCTTGAGTCATGACCTTGTCGATGGTGATCTCTTCCAAGAGATAGTTGATCTCCCAGACGCTGAGCGAAGTCGCCGGCGAGGGCGAAGCCCTGAACAGGTCGACCAGGGAAACGATGCCGACCAGTTCGTGCTTATCGTCCAGCACGGGCAGTTGGCGGACCTTGCTCCCCTGCATCACTTTCAGCGCGTCGGGCACGGAGGCACCCAACTTCGTCGTGATCGGGTTCTTGGACATACGATCGCGGACAAGCATGTGACCCTCCTCATTCCATTCTTGAATGACTACAAAAAGCGGTACCCAAGCAACGATACTGTTCGAACCTAGCGGAGTTCACGACTCCTGTTGACGGCAGCCTCCACTGCCTGCTGAAACGCCGAGCGGACCCCTCGCTCTTCGAGATCGGCGACACCGGCCTCGTCGAGCTCTCCCGAC
>MELN01000040.1:13288-17583 GCA_001768675.1 Actinobacteria bacterium RBG_16_64_13
CCGTCCTCCAGACTCTCGATCGCCAGGGCCAGAAACGCCGGGCCCGATCCCGACACCGCGGTCACCGCGTCGAGCATCTCCTCGGGAACCACCCGCGCCAACCCGAGCGGCTCGAAAAGCCGCAGGGCCGCCAGGGTCTCTTCCGCGGGCACACCAGGTTCCGCGGCCAGCGCCACCGCGCCGACCCCGAGTTCCACACCCAGGTTAGGCATGACTCGGAACAGGCCGGGACCAGGGCCAAGGATCTGCCGAATAGAGGCGAGCGTCACCCCAGCCATCGCCGAGACCACCGTCTGCCCCTGGCGGAGACGGCCGGCTAGTGCGCCGAGCAGCCCCCCGGCATCCTTGGGCTTGACCACGACCAGAACGACCTCGGCCTTCTCTACCAATTCGTCCAGGGAACGGACCACCGTCACCGCGCCTATCCCCAGCAGGCGCTGGAGCGGTGCCTCGACCTCGTCCCACACCACCAGATCGAGCTTCGATTCGGGCGAGCGGGCCCAGCCCTTTACCAGCGCGGACCCCATGTTGCCGGCACCGACGACCCCCAAGACAGTGCGCGCGCCGGTGGTTCCGGTCACGATGTCCCCTCCGAGTCCAGCGCCGCCTGCACCGCGCTTCCCTCTACCGTCTCCTGCTCCAGCAATTCCCCTGCCAGGGTCTCGAGAGCCTTTCGGTGCTCGCTGAGTATCGCTTGGGCCCTCTCGAACTGTTCGGTCACGAGGTTCTTCACCTCGAGGTCGATCACCTCTTGGGTGTGGGGGCTGAGCTGGCCGCTATCCTGCACCATGCCGCCCAGGTAACGCATCTGTTGGCCCGCGTACCGCACGGACCCCAGCTTCTCGCTCATGCCGAACTCCATGACCATCCGGCGCGCCAACTCGGTGGCCTTCTGGATGTCATCGCTGGCTCCCGTGCTGATGGTGCCCAGCACTATCTTCTCCGCAGCCCGTCCACCCAGCATGACGGCGATGCGATCGACCAGCTCGTCCCTGGTGAGGATGTAGCGGTCCTCCGTCGGCATCTGCAGCGTGTAACCGAGGGCGCCGCGGGCATGGGGGATGATGCTGATCTTGGCCACCGGATCGGCATGCGGGAGCAATTCCGACATCAACGCGTGCCCGGATTCATGGTACGCGACCGTTTTGCGCTCGTTCTCGTTCATCACGCGGGTCTTCTTCTCCAGCCCGGCGATGACTCGCTCCATGGCCATCTCGAAGTCCTTCATCGCCACAGAGGCCGCGTGACGGCGAGCCGCGAGAAGAGCGGCTTCGTTCATGGCGTTCGCCAGGTCGGCGCCGCTGAACCCGGGAGTGATGCGCGCGGCCCTCTCAAGATCGAAGTCGTGGACCAGCTTGATGCCCTTGCTGTGGATCTTGAGGATCTGCACCCGTCCGATCAGGTCCGGGTTGCCCACTTCCACCTGCCGGTCGAAGCGTCCGGCACGTAGCAACGCCTGGTCGAGCACCTCGGGCCGGTTTGTGGCCGCCATGATGATCACCGGCCGTGTCATGTCGGTGTTGAAGCCGTCGATCTCGGCCAGGAGTTGGTTCAGCGTCTGCTCGCGTTCGTCGTTGCCACCGCTGACGGTGAGCCCCATCCCCCGGCTTTGCCCGATGGCATCGATCTCGTCGATGAACACTATGGCCGGCGCCGCCTTGCGGGCCTGCTCGAACAGATCACGCACCCGAGCCGCGCCCACTCCGACGAACATCTCCACAAACTCCGAACCGCTGCTCTCGAAGAAGGTGACCTCGGCCTCACCGGCGGTGGCCTTCGCGAGCAAAGTCTTGCCCGTACCTGGTGGCCCCACCAGGAGAACGCCCTTCGGTATGCGTCCGCCAAGCCGAGCGAACTGTTCCGGGGTCTTCAAGAACTGGATGATCTCGCGCAACTCGGCGATGGCTTCGTCCGCGCCGCCGACATCCTTGAACGTGACTCCCACCTGCTCCGCCGTCACCTGCGTGGCTTTGCTCTTGCCCACTCCGAAAATGCCCCCCGCTCCCCGTCCGGTCGCCCCGGCCATCCTTCGATAGATGACGTACCAGACGACGCCGATCAGGAGGAAGGGCAGAAGGCTGATGAGGACGCTCGCGATAGAGCTGGAGGGGCTGCTGAGGGAGTACGTCACCCCGGCCGCCTGTAACTCGGAGATCAACTTGTCGTCTTCGCCAGAGCGATAGTTGGTCTTGAAGTCGAGCAGCTCTGTGGCCTGCGTATCCGGGTTGACCATCGTCCCGGTGATCTGGGTGTCCCCGATCACGGCGGTGAGTATCTCGTGTGCGGACACTCTCGCCTTGAACTCGCTGTACTCCAGTTGCGTCGACGGCGACGTCGCGGGGCCCAGCACGAACTGGTTGAACAGATACAGAGCGAGAAGGGCGACGACGATGTAGGCAACGAAGTGCCCCACGTGCCGACCGGTGGGCCGGCCTTGGTTGTCGCCCCGCGGATCAGTCGCGGGCCGGCCGGGGCCGGCCGTCCCGGCGCCGCGTCGTCGCGGCGCTACGCTGCCGCGCTTGGAGCCGCTCGGTGAGGCGCCGCCTGAGCGGCCGGTGTCGCTCGCCGTTGAGCGGCCCCCCGTCCGTCCAGGGTTGTTGCCGGCCGCTCCGCCGCCGGCAGCGGATTCCTGGATACTGCCTTCTTCGTCAGCCGTCATGGCTAGTCCTCATCCTCTGTACCGGGCCGCGCCCACCGCGGGCGCCGCGTGCGCTAGGAGCATACCCGATTTCGGTCAGCCAAAACGAGGTTCCGGGCCCGGCTGAGTCCGCGTGCGCTACCTCTTGATGATGGCCCGGATCCTCTCGGCGGCTTCCTCGAGTACCTCGCCGATCTCTTTCAATTTGCCGGGGTCGCCTTCGCTCCCGCGCACCGCGCGTTTGACCTCTCCCATCGTTTCTCTGATGGCGGCACCGACGGCGCCCCAGCTCTCGCCTTTCGCACCCGGCCCCCAGTGGGCTTCCCACCGTTCCCGATGACCGGTGGCACGCTCCTTGTTCTCTTCGAGGAACGCGAGGCCGGCCTCGGTGATGGTGTAGACCTTCTTGCCCTCTTCGACCGCCGACGTCACCAGGTCCTGATCTTCCAGGGCCTGCAGAGTGGGGTAGATCGCTCCCGGGCTAGGGCTGTAGAACCCGCCCGACCGCTCCTCCATGTCGCGGATGATGTCGTAACCGTGCCGGGGCTTGTCCTTGAGATGCTCGAGGACGGCGAACTTGATGCCGCCCCTCTCGAAATAGCGCGCTCCAGGACCGTGCATATGGCCATGTCCCGGCATGGAGCCGTGACCGCGCATATTCCTGTGCTCGTGCCGCATGAAGCGCTCGGGTCCGACTCCCGGCCTGAACCTCGGGCCGCAGCCCGGGCCGGACTCTTGGTCAAGATCTGGTCCGCATCCTGATTGGTGGGGTTTCATGGGATCCTCCTGGACGATGTATCACGATGTATCGTAATACATCTTAAACCCTGCAGACGAGCACCGTCAAGCTTCGAGCGGAAACGGGTAACGCTCCCGACATCAACTGCCCCTCCGCGTTGCCGCTGTCGGTAACGGGCAGGCCTTGGCGAGCGATCGGCCGCGCGGTCCGGGCCGCGCTACCTGAGGTTCACACTGAACCCGTCCTCATACGCCCGGTGGTAGACGAGGACGAGGCCGGTTTCCCCCTCGGGGACCTCATATGCGGCGGTAACGAAGGCTTCAACGTCGGGCTTGACCTTGCCGGGCTTCGAATCGAACAGGCCGCCGTTGCCGGCGGTCTCGACCAACTCATACTCGATCCCCGTGGCGTTCTTCAGGATGATGTCCGTGGGATCCACGCCCCCTTCGAAGTCATAGTAGGCAGCCTTCTTGAACATGAAGGTGATCAGTAGGAACTCGTTACCCGAAGCGGCTGCTTTGGAGACGTTCTTGCCTTCACCGGCCTCGCCTGTGTAAAGAAGGGCGTTGGCCGCGTCGGACGTGATGTTGTCGGTAACCGTGATCTTGGAGACCGAAAGCTCGCCCTGCTCGACCTTGACCACGTCGCCGACGGCCTTGAACGTCGCACCCGCGCCAAGGTGCTCTTGGGAGGTGGTGGTTGACAGAGGGAGGGACGAAACGGTCGTTCCGCCGGAGGTGGTGGTCGTCTCGTCGTCGGACCCGTCTCCGCAAGCACCGAGCGCGAACGCGGTCAGCGCGAGCAATACCACTAGTGCGACGGTCTTGGTTCTGAACCTCATCTTCTTGCTCCTATGGATGGTGGGCTTGGCCAGCGGCCCTTGTCGACTGTTCTGTGCACCGGTCAGGATAGCCGCCC
>MELN01000040.1:17671-20131 GCA_001768675.1 Actinobacteria bacterium RBG_16_64_13
CGCACGAAGGACCGACCATATCCAGATCGACTTCGCCGAGTTCTCCGGACCGATGGCATCGTGGCCGCGGGTGGAGGCGGTGGCTCACGCCCGCGAAACCCTCGAGGAGCTCCGAGCGGCGGGGTGGCTCGTCGCGCTGGCCACCAACGCGGCCGATTCGGACGAGAGGGGGATCCGAGCGGCGCTCGCGCGGGTCGAGCTGGACGTTCTCGTCGACATCCAGGGCGCCGACGAGAATGCTACCGCCGGAGCGTGCGGTCAGCCTCCATCGCCGGCCTCCGGGATGCCCGCCGCCCGTATGAACGCATCCTCCAGGGTGGGCGGCACGCTCTCCACCCGGGCCCCCACGATGCCGCCGGCCTCCAAGAGACGCTGCACTTGCTCCGGATCCACGCCCGGACGGTGGACCCTGACCCGGTTGCCGAGCAAAGACGCCCCGAATTCTTTCTTCAAGATCTTGTGGGCGCTCTTGACCTCCTCGGCCGACACCAGCAGCACCGGCCCCGGGAACGCTTCCACCATCGCGCGAGACGTACCCTCGAAGTGAAGACGGCCGCCCAGCATGAGACAGAGCCGGTCGCAGACCTGCACCTCTTCCAGATGATGGGTGGTAAGGAGCACGGTAGTGTCGGCCGCGACCAGTCCGCCGAGAAAGGCCCAGAACTCCCGGCGGCTGGTGGTGTCCATGCCGCTGGTGGGTTCGTCGAGGATCAGGAGCTTTGGCTCATGCAGCAGGGCGATCGCCAGCGAGCACCGCCGCTGCACGCCGGTGGGTAGCGATCCCAGCAAGTGGTCCCGGCTGGCGCCGAGCTGGAAACGGGCGGTCTCCGACGCCACCCGTTCCGCCAATCTCTCCGAGCCCAGCCCATACATCCGGCCGAAGAAGATCAGGTTCTCCCCGACGGTGAGGTCCTGGTAGAGAGAGCGGAGCTGCGACACGTAGCCCACCAGCCGCCTCAACTCGGTACCTTGCCGCTGACAGTCGAACCCCAGAACCGAGGCCGAACCGTCGTCGGGGGCCAGCAGTCCCAAGAGCATGCGGAGCGTCGTGGTCTTGCCGGCGCCGTTCGGCCCTAGAAAGCCGTAGACCTCGCTACGGCGCACGGTCAAGTCGAGAGCGTCGACCACGGTACGGCGCCCCAGGACTTTGGTGAGACCACGGGTCTCGATGGCCGGGAGTGAAGCGTCATGAGTCACGCGCCGGTCTCCTCCCCACAGTCGCCCTCTAATACGATCGCGGCTAACGAGCCCAGGTCTTCAATGACCGCGAAGGGCCGGTAGGCCTCGAAGGCCTCCCGCGGCGTGACCCCTGTCAGCACGGCGGCGAAAGGCACTCCGGCTCGCTGGGCCGCTTCCGCATCGACGGCGCTGTCCCCGACATAGAGAACCTCGGCCGGCGTCGCCCCCAACTTGCCCATCGCGGCATTCAGACCGGCCGGATCGGGCTTGTGCTCGCCGACATCCTCGGCGCCGACGACGACCGCGAAGACGTCTCCAAGCCCGTCGCGTTGCAGCGCCTGCTCGATCCTAGAGCGGTACTTCGTGGAGACGATGCCGAGGCCGATCCCTTCCGCCCGGAGTGCTGCGACCACCGGCCGCGCGGAGTCGAAGAGGCGAATACCTTCGAGCATGACTTGATCGGCCCGCTCGAGGAAGAGCCGCTTGAATTCGTCCGATCGGTCTCCGTAGCACCCGCTCGTCAGCCTTTGGTAGGTAGCGGCCAGCGACAGCCCGATAGTCTCCCGAATCGCCTCGGCGCCTCCTGGGGGCAGGTCCATCTCCTTGAGGGCATGATTCGCGCACTCGATGACTCCCGGCGATGAGTCGGCAAGGGTGTAGTCGAAATCGAAGATGACCGAGGTGAAACGCGACGTCTTGCCTGCAGACGCGCTCATGATCTCGACTGCACCATCGCCGGCTTCGAGGAAACCGCCGAGCCGGCGCGCTCCCGGCCCTCCAGAAGGACGAAGGCGTCCTCGAACGTGAGCGCGCTTGGCGTGAGATCTCTCCGCGAAAGGTCCTCTCCCGCGGCCGCGGCCAACAGGCGGCGCGCTTCCTCCTCATCGGGGGCCAGGGCCGTCAGACCTTCGGGTCGCAGATAGACATGAGGGTCGCTCGCGCCCGCCGCGAGCCGGGCCTGGATCTCCGTCCGAGAAGCGATGAAGAGGACCCATGCGGACCATCCGCCACTGTCAGCCATGACTTGGTCGACAGTGGTCTCCACCAGCGTCCCATCTGCCATGGCCGCCAGGCGAGTGGCGCGGCCCGCCTCTTCCAGGTAGCTGCTCGTGAACACCAACGCCGTCCCGGCCTCAGTCGCTTCGGTGATGATGTCCCAAAGCTTCTGCCTCGACACCGGGTCGACCCCGACCGTGGGCTCGTCCAGGAGCAGCAACGCAGGCTCGTGCACGAGAGCGCATCCAAGAGCAAGACCCTTCTTCATCCCTCCGGACAGGCGGC
>MELN01000040.1:20137-21228 GCA_001768675.1 Actinobacteria bacterium RBG_16_64_13
GCCGGTCCCCTGCATCTTTGAGCCCGGTGAGAGAGAGCATCGCGCGGGTGCGCTCCCGGAGTCTCTCCTCGTCCATGCCCCTGACGCGCCCAAAGAACGAGAGATTCTCGAGAACAGTGAGATCCGAATACAGATCGAAGGTCGCGCCAGCGTAGCCCACTCCCACACGCGAGCGCTTGGGTTCGACGCTGCCCGCGCTGGGGCGGTTCAAGCCCGCCATCACTCGAAGCAAGGTCGATTTCCCAGCTCCGTCCGGACCCACGACCGCGACGGTGTCGCCCGGGGCTACGGCCAGACTGGCGCCGTCCAGGGCCACAGTCCGGCCGAAACGGACCGTCACTTCGTCCAGCGCGATGAGGGGAGCGGCGCCGTCGGCCGGGCCGCTCACGCCAGCTTCCTTCGGAACCGCCAAGCGGCCAGACTGACGATGACGGTGGCGTACGCCAGCAGAACGATCACGTAGACCCACACGTCGGCTATTCCCTCCCCGCGCACGAAGATGCCCCGAGCAATGGGCAGGAAATAGGTGAGCGGCGCCAGATACGCCACCCATCGCACCGGCCAGGGGATCGCCGCCAAGGGGAAGATGAAGCCCGACAGCAGTATTTGCGGGAGCAGGGTGAAGACGGCCATCTGCATGGCCTGTTGCTGGGTCTGCGAGACGGTGGAGACAAGCAACCCCATGCCCAGGCAGACGAAGAGGAAGGCAAGCGACAGCACTAGGAGCAGCGCGGGATTCCCCGCGAAGGGCACGTGGAAGATGTAGATGCCGCAGAGCATCACCAGAACGAAGTCGGCGAACGCGATCACCATGTAGGGGACGATCTTGCCGAGCATGAGCTCCATGGGGCTCACCGGAGTCACCAACAGCTGCTCGAGCGTGCCGCGCTCACGCTCGCGAACCACCGCCACCGCGGTGATGATGGTGGCGATGAACACCATCACCACCCCCACCAACCCCGGGATCATGTAGTTGACCGAACGCAGGTCGGGGTTGTAGAGGATGTCCATCTTGACGAACGTGGCAGAGCCGGTCTGCTGGGCCAGGCTCTGGACGAGCACCTGGATCTGTCGCGCGGCCGCTTGAGCGG
>MELN01000040.1:21314-21629 GCA_001768675.1 Actinobacteria bacterium RBG_16_64_13
GATGGCCGCGCTCAACTGTTCGTCGGAGAGAGGTCCGCTCTCCACGACGTGAAAAGCCGGGGAGGAGTCAAGCGCCGCAGCGACCAGCGCCGCCTGTGCAGAGCCATCTGGCACAGCCACGATGGTCTTGATCTCGCGCACGTCGAAAGTGGCCGCGTAGCCGAACACGACGATCCAGATGACCGGGATCGCGATCATCATGAACAGCGTGCGCCGGTCCCGGTGCATCTGGATGAACTCTTTGCGGATGAGTGAGGCGATGCGTTTGCGCATGCGGTGATAGTGGCGGGTCCGAGGGGTTTTGTCTCCTGGACC
>MELN01000040.1:21679-21766 GCA_001768675.1 Actinobacteria bacterium RBG_16_64_13
TACGCGCCCACTCCGTCATATACTTGTCTAAAGTGCCCTTTGAGCGACGTGGGAGGCGACGGCGATGAGCGCGGACTCCATGACCAC
>MELN01000040.1:21803-22097 GCA_001768675.1 Actinobacteria bacterium RBG_16_64_13
GCGCCGGCCAGCAGACCGGTCCCGTCACTTGGGGGGAGCTGTACTCGCTTGCCCAGTCCGGCGCCGTCGCGCCCGGAGACCTTGTGTGGAATCAGGCCCTCGGCAGCTGGCAGCCCGCGTCGGAGTTCCCGGCGCTCTTCGCTGGTCTGCCGGCAGCCGCGCAAGCTTCAGGCGGCGCCGGGCAACCGGGAGGCCCGGGACAACCCGGACCCTACCAGCCGACAGCGGTCCGGCCCCCAGCGGCCCAGCCTGCGCCATACCAGCAGCCCGCGCAGTACGGACAGCCCGGCTCGT
>MELN01000040.1:22109-22436 GCA_001768675.1 Actinobacteria bacterium RBG_16_64_13
TACCCCGGTGCGTACCCCGGCGGCTACGGACAGGGGCCGCGACCGACGAGCCGTCGCTCCTGGCTCTATTGGGTCATCCCACTCGTGATCTTGATATTGGCCGGTGGCGTGCTGGGAGCCTACTTCGGCTTCATCCGCGACGGCGGCGACGATGGGACCACAGCCAGCACCAAGCGCACCACGACAACCGCCCGAGTCACCACCAGCACCTCCGCCCGGACCACTACGACCGTGGTCTCGACCACCACAACCTCCGCGCCGCTTTTCGCCAGCACCTGGGCTGAACTCAGCCCCGCCGGTGACCTACCGCCCGCCCGCGAGAGCCAC
>MELN01000040.1:22470-23112 GCA_001768675.1 Actinobacteria bacterium RBG_16_64_13
CTTCGGTGGCTGGGACTTCGATGAGGACTTCGCCGACACGTGGGCCTACGATCCCCTCACCAATGCCTGGACCGAGCTCAGTCCCAGCGGAGACGTGCCGGCAGGTCGAGCCTATCACTCCATGGTCTACGACGAGATCGGCGCGAAGGTGATCCTCTTCGGCGGCATCGACGGCTCCGACAACTACTACAGCGACACGTGGTCCTACGATCCGGCGACCAACACCTGGACCGACGTCAGCCCGGGCGGAGATACCCCCGCGGCCCGCGATGCGACAGCCATGGCCTTCGACCCGGGCACCGGGTCCATCATCTTGTTCGGTGGTTATGACGACAACAGCGAATACAACGACACCTGGGGTTACGACCCGACCACCAACGCGTGGTACGACCTCAGCCCCAGCGGCGACGTGCCCCCCGCCCGCGACAATCACTCCATGGTCTACGATCCCATCACCGGCAAGATGATCCTGTTCGGAGGCTATGACGGCGACAACAGGTTCGACGACACCTGGGCGTACGATCCTCTAGCCAATACCTGGACCGAGCTCAGCCCTGCTGGTGACCTGCCCCCGGCGCGTTCGGGCCACAAAATGGTCTACGACCCCGGCGCGGGCCGGATGATCCTGTTTGGCGGGTGGGA
>MELN01000040.1:23136-30724 GCA_001768675.1 Actinobacteria bacterium RBG_16_64_13
CCTGGGCGTACGATCCTGCCGCCCATGCCTGGACCGCGCTCGAACCCGAAGGCGGCTCACCTCAGCCGCGCGACATGTTCTCCATGGTCTACGATCCCATCACCCAGCAGTTGATCCTCTTCGGCGGGTGGGACGGCGAGACCGACCGCGACGACACCTGGGGTTTCGGCAGCTTCCTGCCGCTCATCTAGGGGCACAGCCATGCGGGGACGCGGCGGCTACGACTGCAGGTCGGCCTTCCGCTTCAGGAATTCCTCCCTGTCGATCTCGCCGCCGGCGTAACGCTCCTCGAGGATCCGAAGAGGGGTCCTGCCCTGCGTGTCGCCGGGTGGCGGCCCTTGGGTCGTTCCCGCCTGACTGTTGTCTCTGTGGCCGGCGCCGCGCACCAGAAGGACTATCCCGGCCACGATAAACGCCAGCATGGCCAGCCAGATCACGGCCCAGATCACCATTTCCGCGCCCATTCCGAATCCTCCGCCCCACATCATCGAGGGACCCCCTTCGTTGTTAGCGTTTACTGGTACCAGGCGCGATACCACTCGCGCATCTGCCGGATCTCCTGCGTCTGCGTAGTGACGATGGACCGGGCCAGTTGTTGCACTTCGGACCGATCGGCCCGAGCCAGCGCCATGTGTGCCATCATAACCGCCATCTGATGGTGCGGGACCATCTGCTCGATAAACTCCTTGTCGAACGAGGTCGCCGCCTCCAGAGCACGCAGATCGGTGTAGCCGCTCATCATACCGCCGCCCATCATGCCGCCGCCCATCATGCCGCCGCCCATCATGCCGCCGCCGGTCCCAGAATCCCAGCTGCCGGCGTCGCCCACCGGCACCTCACCGCCGTACCATGCCCGGTACCAGCTCCTCATCTGCTCTATCTCCCTGGTCTGATCTTGGATGATCGTCTGGGCCAGTCGCTTCAGTTCGGGGTGCTGAGCCCGGGTGAGAGCAAGTTGGGCCATGGCCACAGCGCCTTCATGGTGGGGGATCATCTGCGCCAAGAAATGCTGCTCCATCGACTCGGAGCCCCAGACTTCGTCCGAGTATCCCCAAGCTGCCTCATCCCTGTCGCGCAGGCATCCGGCGTCTCCGTGCCAGTAGCCCGGCCCCCAGACACCCATCCCCCACAACACGGATATCACCACGAGGATGACTACCGCGGCGGCGAGGCAGGCGAGTCCCCAGATCGTTCTTCTGCTCATGTCTCTCCTTCTGTACCCCGGTCCCGCTGGCGCGGAACCTGTTTTCAGCGATCCTCATCGGGGCTCCTCTCCCGTGGGATTGCCGTGGCAACCTGCTGGGCATAATAGGTTAGTTCAATGGTAGTCTTACCCATGTCTTCTGCCCCCAAAACGCCGACCGCGTTGGCCTCGCGTGGTAAGCTAAGGTGAGTATATTGATCATCTTCATCAGTTCTTGTCCCCCCAGCGAATAGGAGACAGGTGAGCGAAAAGAGCCCGCATCTCCTGTTGATCAACCCCTCAAATGTCCTGGCCAGCATGGCCAAGGCGAGCGGCAGCAGGTGGAACCGGTTCAGGGCTTGGAAGCCCTTGAGCATCATGGCGGTCGCCGGACTCACTCCTCCGGAGTGGTCGGTGCAACTCATCGATGAGACGCTGGGCATCCCCGACTACGACGAATTCGAACGCCCCGATCTCGTGGGCATGACCGCTTTCACCTCGCAGGCCAATCGGGCCTACGAGCTCGCGGCTTACTTTCGCAGCCGCGGCATCCCGGTAGTTATGGGTGGCATCCACGCCACCATGTGCGTCGACGAGGCCTCCAGCCGCGTGGACTCCGTGGTCACACGCGAGGCTGAGGGAGTATGGGAGCAAGTCCTGACCGACGTCCTGGCGGGCCGCCTCCAGCGTCGCTACGACGGCGGATTGGCCGAGATAGACGAGATCCGCCCCGCGAGACACGACCTACTTCCCCCCGACTATGCCTTCGGGGCCATCCAGACCACGCGCGGATGCCAACTGAACTGCAACTTCTGCAGCGTGCCGATCTTCAACGGCTCCAAGTACCGGCAGCGTCCTGCCGCCGACATCGTGAAGGAGTTCCGCTCCATCCCCGAGAACCGTGTGCTCATAGTCGACGATAACTTCGTCGGCACGGGCGCCGCTCAGATCCGCCGGGCGAAAGAGCTGTTCCGCGCTCTTGCGGACGCCAACACGGGCAAGAGATGGATCGGGCAAGTCACTGTCAACTTCGGCGATGACGAAGAGCTGATGACGCTCGCCAAGCGGTCGGGGTGCATAGGCTGCTTCGTCGGGTTCGAATCCCCCACCTCCGAGGGGTTGGCGGAGATCAACAAGAAGTTCAACGTGCTCAAAGACCGCGACTTGAGGGCCTCGGTGCGCCGCATCCAGGCCCACGGGATCATGGTCGTGGGATCGTTCATGATCGGCTTGGACGTAGACACGCCGGGTATCGGCGACAGGATCGCGGCCGCTGCCGACTGGTACGGCGTGGACAACATGAACGTGCTGTTCTACACGCCGCTTCCAGGTACCCGCCTGTGGGACCAGATGAAGGGTCAGCACCGCATCGCGATGGACTCGTTCCCCTCCGACTGGCAGTACTATACGCTCACCTATCCGGTGGCCCGACACCAGACGATGTCGCTCAGCGAGATCATCGCGGAGATGATCACCTGTAACGGCACCTACTATTCGCTACGCAACATCTTCTGGCGCATGATCACAGGCTTGATCCAGGGCCGCAGTCCGTTCTATGGAGTCATAGCCAACTTCTCTTCGCGGCGCAACTCAATCGCCTTCGCGCGGCGGTACGCGAAATTCGAGGAACTGGAAGGCTGGAGGTTCTCGCGCTCCGGTGGGACCAGCGGACCGCGGGACAATCGGGGGCTTCTGAGCGACCTCGCTCGCTGAACCCGGCACTGTCCGTCAGCTCAGGCTTGGGCTTCTAGAACGCCTGGGAAGCAGTCCCCGACAAGGTCTAGAACACCACCCGGCAGGGGATGTTGAGCTCCGCGCAGGCAAAGACGAGCTCTTGGGCGGTCTGTTGGAAGAACCCGTCGGAGCGCTCGTCTTCGAGCCCGTACTGGCGGTACACCCAGGCGCCATAGCCGTAGTTCATCCGGTCGATCAGCAGATAGTCGACGTTGCCGGCCAGGAGCTCCGGCAGATCCGCGGCCCCCGGCAGCATGGGCGCGATCATGACGAAAGTCCTGATCCCGGCGGCGTGCAGCTGGGCCAGCGCCCGCAGGCGTTCGCCGATAGCCGGGGCCCGAGGCTCGAACAGTTCCCGGACTCCGTCATCGGCCGTGGTGACGCTCAGGCCGACTTCAAGATCTTGCGCTTCTCTAAGAATGTCCATGTCCCTGACAACGAGGGGTGAACGCGTCTGGACCCGCACCGGCCAACCGGCGTGGACCAGGATCTCCAGACACTTTCGCGTGAGCTCGCACCTTGCCTCAAGAGGCTGGTAGGGGTCGCACACCCCGCTCACCCAGACGGTCCCGCGCTTCTTCTTGCCTATCTCAACAGCCAGCAACTCGGGAGCGTTCATCTTTGCATCGACGAATTCCCCCCAGGGTTCCCTGTGTCCCGTGAACCGCTTCATGAAGCGGGCGTAGCAATAGGAACAGGCGTGCTCGCAGCCGGTGTAGGGATTGAGGGCGTAGTCATAGATCTTCGAGACCGAGAGGATCGCTTTGGCCTGAGTCTCTCTAACGATCATCCCGGTCATCTTTCGCCGGCGCCCCGCTGCCGCTTGTCAAGAAGCGCCTGCTCCAAGTCTCTTCTCCATCTCCGCTCCCGCCTGGATACCAGCTGCGCCAGCGTTAGTCCGGGGATGATGAAGCCAACGAGCACGACCGCCACAGCCGCCACGAATCCGTATAGGTACATGTGGTCCAAGACCCCCTGATACCAGCGGTAGGCCTGGAAGACCAGGGCCACGGTGGCCGCCGCGAAGACAACAGCCGGCACCCGGTAGTTGGCGGTCGAGAGGCGAAGAGACCGGGGCATCCACGCCTGGATGTACACCTCGGTCGCGACGCAGACCACAACACCCACTCCGATGGCGTACCACAGGCCGAGCATGCCCAAAGCGAGCGACATGAGCAGGACGGCCACGCCTCCGGACATTCTCTCCAGCGCGGTGGCCCTTTTGGCCAGCCGAGCCGTGCGCGGCTCCACCGGCGGTCGGGTGCGCAGGGCGACGGCGACCACGCGGTCGGTGCGTCCGGTGGCCAAGAAAGGCAGTTCACCGATCAGTTCGTAGTAGCTCTGTCCTTCGGCGAGCTTCGCGCATACTTTGCCCACCAGCGCCGCGAACTCCTCATCGGTGTGAAAGACCGGGGCTTTCATCCGCCCGGTGGACCTGTCGGCCACCTCCCGGGCGACTGCGCCCGCGTCTTCGTCGTCCGCCCCGCGCTTCTTCAAACGCTTGTAGGACTTCATGAACACCGATTGATAGGCGCGATCACGCCGCCGCTTGTCTGGGCCCTCCACCATGTTCCTCAGTCTATAGCTTGCATACCGGTGATACCATCACAGACATGCGAAGCCAGCAGATGCATATCGACAGCGGGGATGCGAGAAGTGCCGGCGTGAGCGCTCGGAGGACCTAGGACCGCCATGGCCCACGACGCTGAGGACCTGTCGTTCCTGTTCTTCGCCCCCACCCGCATCGTCTACGGGGTGAACTCGGCCGCCGATGTGGCGGTAGAGCTGAGGAACCTGGGCTGCGACAAAGCAGTGATCGTCACCGACCAGTCCCTCTACGACAACACCGACCTGGTCAAGAAGATCGAGAAGACCCTGGGCACGATGTGCGTCGGGGTCTACTCTGACGTGCCCTCAGACTCCGGCTTGCACGTCGTGAATCGCGGCTACGCGTTCGCTCGGGATCTGGGCGCCACCGGGGTGGTGAGCGTCGGAGGGGGCAGCGTCATCGACACGGCCAAGGGCATCGCCATCCTGCTCAAGGAAGGCGGGCAGCTGGAGGACTATCAGGGCTTCCGGACGCTCACCCGCAAGGTAGCAGCGCACGTGTGCCTGCCCACCACCGCGGGGACCGGCTCTGAGGTCACCCACATCGCTGTGATCAAAGACAGCGACAAGAGACAGAAACTGGTCTTGGGCGACCATCACATCATCCCCGACGTGGCGATCCTCGACCCGGTACTGACCGCGGGGCTGCCGCCCGGCCTCACAGCAGCCACCGGCATGGACGCCCTATCCCATGCCGTGGAGGCGATCACGTCGTCGCAACGCGAACCCATCACCGACGCGCTCGGTCTACACGCCATCCGTTTGATCGGAGAGTGGCTCCCGCTCGCGGTCAAGAACGGCGGCGACCTTAGCGCCCGGGGCCACATGCTCGTGGCCGCTACGCTCGCGGGAGCGGCCTTCAGCAACGCCCAGGCGGGGTTGGCCCACGCCATCGCGCACACCGTGGGGGCCCGCCACGGCGTGCATCACGGCCTGGCTAAGGCGGTGGCCATGCCCTACGTCATGCGCTTCAACAACAGCCACGTGGCGGCGGAGCAGGCCGCCATCGCGGAGGCTCTCGGCGTGGACACGAGGGACATGGAGGTCGAGCAGGCCGGGCTGGCCGCGGCCGACGCTGTGGCCCGCCTCAGTACCGGCTTGGGTCTGCCGGCCACCCTGAAGGACGTGGGTGTCCCTGGAAACGACCTGGAGGCGTGCGCGCAGGTGGCGCTTTCGGACGGGGCGATCACCTACAATGGCAAGCCGGTCTTCGACGCGTCCCAGGTCCTCTCCGTGCTGAGCAATGCCTGGACCGGAGACTCGACGCCGAGATCGCGATGAACATGCAGCCCGATCCTTCAGTCATCCTAGACAAGCTGTCGATCACGGAGCCGCTGATCGGCTTCTACGACGCGCCCGATGCCGCCCCCTTCAAGCCCTTGGCCGTTCCCGGGAACCACCAATGCGTCTTCGCCTCGTTCAAGAAGTGGCACCAGGGAAAGACTCTCCATCTGACCCGCGATAATCCGGGCTGCGGAGGCGGCCACCTGTTCGGGGTCGGCACGCTATGCCGCGAAGAAATGGTGGAGTTCCTCTGCGACGCCGAGGGCCTGAGAGCCGACCATGAGCTCATGGAGCTGTGGCTCGACGCCGCGAAGAGTTACGCGCCGGCCAATGACCATCTCCTGATCGGTCCCCTGCGCGCCGACCAGTACGACCACCTGCGCACGGTCACCTTCTACGTGAACGCCGATCAACTCGCCGTTCTTTGCGTGGGGGCCACCTACTACAGCCGCCCGGACGAGATCCCGCCCGTGCTGGCCCCGTTCGGCTCGGGCTGTATGCAACTCACCACCCTGTTCGATAACCTCGAGGCGCCTCAGGCCCTTATCGGGGCCACCGATCACGCGCTACGCAAGTACCTCGAGCCGTGGATGCTGGCCTTCACGGTCACGCGCCCCATGTTCGAGCTGCTCTGCCGCTGGGCCGGCGATCCCAAGAGCTCGCTGCATTCCGGCTTCCTTGACGGACTGATCCGGGCGCGTGGAGGGTCGCTGGGGCAGAAGGACAAGGACAGAAAGGGAGTGTGACCACATGACAGACGCCAAGCGATCGCCCCGCGATATCGTGCTGGCCTTCTACGCAGCCGCCCTCAACGAGAAGAACGTCGAGAAGGCCAAGGAGTTCCTGGGCGAAACCTACATCCAGCACAACCCGAGAGTCCTCGACGGCCCGGAGGCCCTCCTCCGCTTCGTGCAGTTCCGCCGCGACCGCTACCCCGAGGCCCGCAACGAGGTCAAGATGGCTATCGCAGAAGGCAACCTCGTCGCTCTCCACGTGCACTCGGTGGTGATCCCCGGAACGCCGGGGCGCCACATAGTGGATATCTTCAGGGTCGAGGACGACAAGGTCGTCGAGCACTGGGACGTGATACAAGACATCCCCCTAGAACTCTTCCCGCCGATCAATGACAACGGGCTTTTCTGAGCGGCCGCGCCCCCCGCTCGGTGTAACGTACGCCCCACATCCGAAAGAGGCAACGCATGTACGCCATTCCCGCCAAGCCAGAGCCGCTGGAGATCGACCTCTCCCGGACCGCCCTGATCGTGGTAGACATGCAGAACGCGTTCGTCAGCAAAGGAGGGTTGGTCGACATCTTCGGATGGGACCCGTCGTTCAACGCCTCGGTCGTCGAGAGACACCAGAAGCTCATCCCCGCCTGCCGGACCGCCGGAATCAAGGTCATCTACATCAAGATGAGCTACAACAAGGACTACTCCAATTCGGGGGGCCCTGACTCGCCCAACTGGCACAAGGAACTCGGCCTGGTGATGATGCAGCGCAACCCCGAATACTGGGGCAAGTTCATCACCGAAGGCACCTGGGACGAAGAGATAGTCGACGAGTTGCGGCCCGAGCCGAGCGATACTGTCGTCCGCAAGCACCGCTACAGCGCCTTCGCCGGGACGCAGCTCGATCACGTGCTCAAGACCTACAACATCAAGTACTGCATCTACTCAGGCCTCGCGTGCAACGCCTGCGTGGAATCGACCCTGAGGGACGGCTTCTTCCTCGACTACTGGCCCATCCTCGTGGCCGACGCCACCAATCCCAACGTCCCTG
>MELN01000040.1:30776-39077 GCA_001768675.1 Actinobacteria bacterium RBG_16_64_13
GGGTCACCACCACAGACGACCTGGTGAAAGCGCTCTCCGGGATGTAGTCAACCGGCCGAACGCACCACCCGCCGCGCCACGCCGCGATGGGGCATCGCCGGCCCGCACAGCTCACGGCAACAGAAGGTCCTCTTTCGGGTATCGCCATTTGGGCGGCGCCTGGTCGGCGGCGTATCCCACCGGACAGAGTAGCGTCGGGACGAGATTGGCCGGGATTTCCAAGATGCGGGCGAACTCGTCGGGCTCGAAGTGAGTCATGGGACAGGAGTCGAAGCCCAGGTCCTTCGCTCCCAGGATCGCGTAGCTCACGGCGAGATGCACCTGGCATTTAGCGTAGGTCAGCCAGCTCGCGGGAGGCATGTGGCCCATCTCTTCGGCGATGCCTTTCACTATCTCGCAGACCTTCTCCGGCACGCCCGCTTCCTTCATCGCGGGCAGCAACTTGGCGACGAGCCCCGCGTAGTCGGTGTCGGCGCAGAAGACGAGCAGATGGGAGCAGCTCTTGATCTGAGGCTCGTCCCAAGCCGCGGCGGAGAGTTCCTCCTTGAGACCTGCGTTGGAGACGACCTTGATCCTCCACGGCTGGATGTTGAGACCCGAGGGAGCCCATCTGACGATCTCGAGCAACTCCTCGATCTTGTCTTGCGGGATCTGCCGCCCGTCAAAGCGCTTGGTAGCGTAGCGGCGCATGATGGCTTCACGGAATTCCATCGCGTGGTACCTCCGGTACGGGTCCTGGGCTCATCCGTTCCGGATGATACCATCGCACCCGCTGGTACCCAGGGCACGCGGGAGAGCGGAGGCAGCACAGAGCGTGCCCCCGCTCGGCCCAGGTCAGAGAGGTGGTTCAGGTGACGCAGAGCGAGTGGTATCGCCTCACAATCGCTCGGTCCCTCGAGGCGGTGGGAAGTGACATACATGGCCTGAGCCAAGAGGAGGCCTCCCGCCGGCTGCGCGAGCACGGGCCGAACAGACTGGCCGAGGCCGGCGTCAAGAGCGCAGGGCGGATACTCGCCGAGCAGTTCGCGTCGGTCCTCATCGTCATCCTCGTGGTCGCCGCGGTCGTCTCCGCCGTTCTTGGCGACTACGAAGACGCGGCCGTGATCGCGGCCATCGTGATTCTGAACGGGGTTCTAGGTTTTCGTCAGGAATACCGGGCGGAGAAGACCATGAGCGCGCTTCGCCAGCTGGCTGCGCCTATCGTCAAGGTTCGGCGAGATGGCGAGGTGCGCGAGGTGCCGGCGGAAGACCTGGTGACGGGTGACCTTGTGCTCCTCGAGGCCGGCAGTCTCGTCCCCGCCGACTGCCGTGTAGTCCTATCGGCCAGCCTTCGCACCCAGGAGTCGGCGCTCACCGGGGAGTCCGAACCGGCGGAGAAGACCGTCGATCCCCTGCCGCAGACCGGGGTGCCCCTCGGCGATCGGCTCAACATGGTGTTCATGGGCACCGCCATAGCCTACGGGCGGGGAGAAGCCGTGGTGGTCGCCACCGGGATGGGAACCGAGCTCGGAAGGATCGCGGAGATGATCCAGACGGTCCACCGGGAGCCCACTCCCCTCCAGAGAAGGCTGGCTCAACTGGGGCGCTGGCTGGCGGTGATCGCCCTTGTGCTGGTGGTCATCATCCTCGCCCAGGGCCTGATCCGGGGGGAAGGCGCCCGTATCATGTTCCTCACAGCGGTGAGCATGGCCGTCGCCGCCGTGCCCGAGGGGTTGCCGGCTGTCGTGACCGTGGCGCTCTCACTGGGAGCGCAGCGGATGTTGCGCCGGAGAGCCCTCATCCGCAAGCTGCCCGCGGTGGAGACCTTGGGGTCGGTCACCGTGATCTGCACCGACAAGACGGGGACCCTCACCGAGAACCGCATGACCGTCGCCATGCTCGACGTGGCCGGCCGTGAAGTCGATCTGCAAGAGGAGATGGAGCGAGGTCGGCCCGCTTGCCCGGCCGTCGACGACGCCTGCCAAGTGGCTGAAGTCCTGCAGACCAGGCCCGCCGTGACCCTGCTGGTGGTGGGCGGAGCACTCTGCAACGACTCAGTCCTCAAGAGCTTCAGGGCGGCCGAACCGGGCGGCAAGGGGGAAGAGTTGCGAGCCTTGGGCGATCCCACCGAGGGCGCGCTGGTCATAGCCGGGGCGCAGTTGGGTCTTCCCAAGCCGGTACTGGAGAGGTCTTTCCCGCGCGTGGCCGAGATCCCCTTCGACTCCGAGCGCAAGAGGATGACCACGGTTCACAGCGCCCCTGCGGAGCCCGTGTTCGGTCTGGAAGGATTGACACGCTACCTCAGCCGGCTGGGAGCGGAGCACATCTCGTTCACCAAGGGAGCGCCGGAGTCTCTCCTCCCTATAGCGAGCAAGGTATGGGATGGAGAGCAAGTGCTGCCCTTGGACGATGGAGTCCGGAGCCGCATCGAGTCCGCCAACAACACGCTGGCAGGACGGGGGATGCGTGTACTGGCTGTGGGCTTTCGAGCGCTCACAGGCAGCGACGTGAACAGCCGCCTCGGCGCCGGATCGACCGCTTCCCTCGAGTTGGAGCGAGACCTTGCGCTGGTCGGGCTCGTGGGCATGATCGACCCGGCCCGGCCCGAGGCCCGCGAGGCGGTTCTCACCGCTCGGTCGGCGGGGATCCGTCCCATAATGATCACCGGAGACCAACCCCTCACTGCCGCCAACATCGCCGTTCAAGTGGGCATCGTCACGCCGGAGGAAGCGAAAGCTCCGGACTTTCGCATCCTGACCGGCCTCGATCTGGCGCGGCTGACCGCCGAGGAGCTACGCTTGGCGGTCGACAACGTGTCCGTCTATGCCCGAGTCGCCCCCGAACAGAAGCTCACCATAGTCCAGGCCCTGCAGGACCAGGGGCAGATAGTAGCCATGACGGGCGACGGAGTGAACGACGCCCCCGCCCTGCAGAGGGCGAGCATCGGGGTGGCCATGGGGATCACCGGCACCGACGTGGCCAAAGAAGCCGCCGACATGGTGCTGTTGGACGACAACTTCGCCACCATAGTCGCCGCGGTCAAGGAAGGCCGGGCGATCTACGACAACATCCGTAAGTTCATCAAGTACCTCATGGCCACAAACGTCGGCGAGTTGACGGTCATGCTCCTCGCTCCCTTCCTGGGCATGCCTCTACCATTGCTGCCATTGCAGATCCTCTGGATGAACCTCGTCACCGACGGATTGCCAGGACTGGCGCTGGGCTTCGAACCGCCGGAGCCGGCCATCATGCAGCGCCGGCCCCATCCCCCAAGCGAGAGCATCTTCGCGCGCGGGCTGGGGAGCCACATCGCCTGGGCCGGACCGCTCATGGGCATCGTCGCCCTGCTGACCGGCTGGGCCTACTGGCGCGCCGGCGACGACGGCTGGCAGACGATGGTCTTCACGGTCCTCACCCTCTCCCAGATGTTCCACGTGATGGCCATCCGTCAGGACCGGGAGTCGGTCTTCGGCGCGGGCTTCTTCTCCAACCGTCTGCTCCTGGGCGCGGTGGGTGCCACCTTCCTTCTCCAGTTCGCCCTCGTCTACGTGCCGTTCCTGCAGAACGTGTTCGGGGCGCAAGCTCTGGGTCTCCGGGACATCCTCATCGCTTTTGCGTTCAGCACCGTCATTCTGTGGGTCATCGAGACCCAGAAGTGGGCTATTCGAAGACGATCACGTTCCGCAGAGCCTCCCCGGCCGCCGACGACGCCATCGCCTCGTTGATGCGCTCGAAGGGGTAACGGCCGGCGATGAGCTCGTCCAGCTTGTACCGGCCTGCTTTGTAGAGCGCGATGAGGCCGGGGATGTCCACCTGCAGGCGGACGGAGCCCATGAAGCCCCCCGTGACGGTCTTCTCGGTGAGCGCGAACTCCGCTGCCGGAAGCGAGAGCAGGGGATCCGTTATCGGAGGCAGGCCGACCATGACCGCCCATCCTCGCCTGGCCAGCATTCCGAAGGCCTGTTGAAGAGCGGCCGAACTCCCCACAGTCACAAAGACGTAGTCCGCTCCCTTGCCGCCGGTCAGCTCCTTGACGGCGGCGACGGCGTCGACCGCCTTCGAGTTGACGGCATGGGTGGCGCCAAACTCGCGGGCGCGGGCCAGCTTGGAAGCGAGGATATCCACGGCGATGATCGGGTTGGCTCCGCAGGTGACCGCTCCCTGGACCGAGTTGAGCCCGACCCCGCCCGTACCGATCACCACGACACTGCTGAGCGGCGGGACTTTGGCCCGATTGACCACTGCCCCGAACCCCGTCGTGACTCCGCACGCGAGCAAGGAAGCAAGGTCCATGGGGAAGTCTTCCGCGATCTTCACCAACTGCGACTCGTGGACCAACACGTACTCGGCGAAGCCGCCTACCCGCGCCTTCTGGATGACCTCCTCACCCTTCTGGTTCGTCAGCGTCCCTTTGACGTCGTACGTCACCTTGGTCTCGCAGAAGTACGGCTGGCCTGTGATGCAGTGGAAGCACGTACCGCAGGCCTCCAAGAGACTGACTATCACCGGGTCGCCGGGGCTGACGGACGTCACCCGGCCGCCGACCTCTTCCACCCGCCCGGCGGTCTCGTGGCCACCCACGAACGGTAGCCCGCCGCCGAAGTCGCCGTGCAGGTCGTGGAGGTCGCTGTGACAGATCGCGGTTGCGGCGACTTTGACCCTGACCTCGTCGTCGTGCGGCGGCCTGAGCTTGATGTCTTCGATAACGAGCGGACTGCCGAATTCGTAGCAGACGGCGGCTTTCATATCGTTCTCCTTAGCCCTATTCAGCCAGATGGATGCCGGCCTTTTGGATGTTGAGATGGGTCATCGCCGATTCCTCGGTGCCGCCGTGCCAGTGGTTCTCGCCGGCGCGGATGTACACGATGCAGCCCGGAGTCACGACGTATTCCTTTTCCTTGGTGGCCACGATACCCCGGCCGTCGGTAACGAAGAGGATCTGCTCGGAATCGTGTGTGTGCCAGTTCAGCCGGCCCCCGATGCCGAACGTCGTCAGAGAAGCCGCCCAGCCATCGGTCTCCGCGGCGCTGAGGACCCGCCGCCCGCTCACCGGGGCTTTCTTGACGATGATGTCGTCTTTGGGCTCCATCACCGTGGGGTGGACCATGCTGCCTTCGACTACGATCATTCCGTCCTCCTGCGTGTCTGTCTTGTGGTCTCTAGCGTCTTCCGTGGATGTCCACACCCTAATTATCGCTCATTAAGGTGTCAAGCCTTAAGCGGCCTGGGCCCGGCCTTTGGGCACTCTCGCATCTGCTATGGTGGCATGGTGACCGCGGTGGCGGCGAGAAAGGCAGGCTGGGTCGATATGGCGGGCACGCCGCATCTTCGGGGCGCGAAGAGACGAGAGCAGATCATCGAGGCGACGCTCAGCCTCGTGGCCGAATACGGAGTGACGGGAACCACTCTTTCCCGCATTGCCGGCGAGGTCGGCGTCACCACTCCCGCGCTCTACGCTCATTTTGCCAACAGGAAAGAGATCTTGTTGTCGGCTCTGGACGTCCTCATCCAGAAGCGCACCGCCCTCCATCGTCTTGTCAGCGAAGGCACCCCCATCGAGCGCTTGCGCGAGATCGGACACCGTCACTCGGAATTGGCGGCTTCGGAGAACGACAAGTCGGTGATCGCCCTCTTCGAGTTCATCGCCGCGCCCCCCGAAGAGGGCCTGCGCGAGACTCTCGGCCACAGGCACCTCCTCATCGTGGAGGACATATCCCAACTGGTCAGAGAAGGACAACGGGAGGGCGCCATCCTCGAGCATGTCGACCCACAACAGGTGGCCTGGATGGTGGTCAGCCGGGCATGGACCGAAGACATAGCCCAGCTCATGGGCGTCACCCATGAGTGGAACCGGGCGCGCTCCGATGAGATGCTGGAGTTGATACTCGCTTCTATCGCGGCGCCACAGAGTAGGAAGGAGGACTGCGAGAATGAGACTCACAACGATAGGTAGAGGCAACGTGGGCGGGGGGCTTGCCGACCTGTGGGAGAAGGCCGGTCATCAGGTGACCCGGCTGGGGCGAGAGGGCGGAGACGCCACCGGCTCGGATGCGGTGCTGGTGGCGGTACCGGGGGGCGTGGTCGCGGAGGCTCTCGAGAAGGTCCGCGGGCTCGAGGGCAAACTCGTGATCGACGCCACCAACCGGTTCGGCGTGGAGCCGCCCGCCGGCTTCCAGTCGAACGCGGAATACGTCAAAGCGAAGACCCAGGGCCCAACGGCGAAGTCGTTCAACATCAACTTCGCGAAGATGTACGGGCAGATCGGGCAGGCGCGCACCGCGCCAAGCAACCTCTGGTGCGGAGATGACGAGGCTCGCGAAGTCGTCGAACGACTCATCCGCGACGCCGGTTACGAGCCGGTGCGGGTAGGCAAACTCGACAAAGCCGGGGCACAGGAGCGCATGATAGAAGGCGTCATCGGGATCCTGGAGCAGATGGGCCCGTTCGTCTACCGCATGGCGCCGCCCGACAGGCTCTAGGGCAGCCGGACCCTCTTGTTCTTGCCCTGGTAGAGGTTACGGTTGGTCCATTCCACTTGCCAGCGCGTGTGTCGTCCGGAGGGGCCGTCGAAGTACAAGGTTCCCCCTTCCGCGTCGACGAAGGTGCCCGGACCTGTCCGGTCGGCCTGGCTCTTCGCCAGTTCGATGAAGGGGTGCCAGCCCAGCGTCTCCCTCTCGCTGTCGAGATCATCCGGGTCCTTGAGCCGGCAGACTATGTAGCGAATCTCCTTCTTGCCCCTCACCTGCGACCTCCCTTTCGAGTTCACGTCGATGGGGCGTTCTGCGCCAAGAAGAAGGGGCCGCCCTAGAGCGGCCCCTCCACAGGCTTCGGACTAGCGGCGGTCGCCGATCACGCGGCCTTCTTCTTGCTGGGGATCACCAGCAGGACCAGCGACAGAACCACGAGAATGATACCCGGAATGATGAAGGACCAGGGCACGAACCTCATAGGAAGCTCGTTTGCCTTGGCGAAGTTCGTGACGTTCTGGTCCATGATGCATCTGCGTGATTATGCACACTATCAGATTCAGGGGGAGAGACCAGCTCCTTCGTGAGCTGTCGCCGCCTCCTTGGGCTTGCCATAGACCGGGATCATCCGTCATCATCAGCAGTCATGTGTGATTACTGCATGGAGCACGGCGCCGGAGGCAAATGGTACCTCAACGCCACTCATTACTCCGAGGAGATCGTCGAGAAGTACAACCTCCGGGAGTTCCTGCTCGAGCAATACGCCAGTTTCGAGCAGATGGCGGTCCGCAAGGTGGGCGGCTTCAGCCCCGTCGGTATGGACTACACGTTCCGCATGCCCATCATCGGGCGTGTGGTGAAGATGCTGGCCGAGCGCATGCTCCACAGCCAGAAGCCACCGGTCAACCCCTTTCGGCCCGACGGCCACATCGGCCAGGTGGTCCCCCTGGAGGACGCCGAGGCGATCCTGATGCACTGCGCGGCCGAGCCGATCATCGAAAAGAACTGCATGTGCCGTTACATGAGCCGTGGAGTCAAAGAGGCCTGCTGCATCAACTTCGGAGTAATGTCCGAGATCATCGACAAGTTACCGCGTTTCGTGCCCGAGAAAGAGAAGTATCACCTGACCCGCGACGAGGCAGTCGCGCGCTTCCGCGAGCACAACGCCAAGGGATATATCGGGACGATCTGGTTCGGTCCCTTCCCCTACATCAACAACCTGTGCTCGTGCGAGACCCCGGAGTGCGCGGGGATACGCCCACGGGTGGACTTCGGGATCAAGTCGATCTACAAGGCCGAGTACCTGCTCGGCCTGAACGAAACCGCGTGCCACGGCTGCGGAGCCTGCGTCGCCATGTGCTCATTCGGAGCCCTTCGTATGGAGGCAGCGCTCGGACGGCCGGTGATCGACGCCGATCGCTGCTACGGCTGCGGGGTGTGCCGCCACGCCTGCTCCACCGGAGCCCTCTTCCTTGTGCCTCGCGACCGTCATCCGGCGCTCGCCGGCAAGTACTGAGAGACCGTGAGGCGCACCCGCATAACCGTCGACTACGAGCTTTGCGGCGACGGCGTCGGCGTAGATCCGCGCGCCTGTGGCCGTTGCCTGCGCACCTGCGAACCGGCGGTGTTCCTGCTGCACCAGACCATCGGCGCCCTCGAGGAGGATCCCTTCGACCCCACGAGATGGCGGGTCACACCCTTCTGGCCCTCGCTCTGCGACCGCTGCCGACAGTGCGTGTCGGTCTGCCCTCGGGGCGCCATCGAGGTGCGGCCCAAGGTTCGGCAACAGCCCCGACCGGCCGTGAGCGCCGACGCGTGAACGAGGCGCCGGCACCAGACGCCGAGACTGCGCCAC
>MELN01000040.1:39091-42011 GCA_001768675.1 Actinobacteria bacterium RBG_16_64_13
GGCGCCCGGGCGCCGGCCGCCCGGGCGCCGGCCGCCGGAACCCGCGACTTCGAGCGCTGCCTGGTGATCGGCGGCTCCGGCATGCTCGGCTTCGAGATCGTCAGGCAACTGGTAGCGGCCGGCAAGGAGGTACGCAT
This sequence comes from Actinobacteria bacterium RBG_16_64_13, assembly GCA_001768675.1. Taxonomy (GTDB): domain Bacteria; phylum Actinomycetota; class Thermoleophilia; order RBG-16-64-13; family RBG-16-64-13; genus RBG-16-64-13. The sequence goes on from MELN01000040.1 coordinate 39,229, forward strand.
CCTCGATCTGCAGCCGGCGCCGGAACCTCTCTGCGAGGCTCGACTCGGCGATATCCGCTCCCGAGAGGACGTGATGGCCGCCTGCGCGGGAGTCGAGGTCGTCTTCCAGACCGCGGCCGCCGTCTGGAACGTCAACACACCGCGCCATGTGTACGAAGAAGTCAACGTCGACGGCAACCGCCTCGTGGTCGAGGCGTGCCGGGAACTCGGCATCCAAAGACTCGTCTACACGAGCACCATCGACGTGGTGGTCGACGGCCGCCGTCCCGTCGTGGATGGCGACGAGTCGCTCCCTTATCCCCGGCGACTGCCCCGCGACCCCTACTCCCGCACCAAGATAGAGGCCGAGCAGCTGGTGCTCGGGGCCAACGGGCCCGATCTCGCCACGTGCGCTCTGCGGCCGGTGGGCATGTACGGCCCCCGGGACCGCTACCACTTGGGCAACATCCTGGCCATAGCCCGAAAGGGCAACAGGTTCCGGCTGGGCAGCGGCAGGGCCCGCTTCAGCCACGCCTATTCCGAGAACGTCGCCCACGCCCACCTGTGCGCGGCCGCCCATCTCTTCCCGGACTCGAACGTGTCCGGCCGGCCCTACTTCATCGGCGACCACTACCCCGCCGACAACTTCTTCGACTTCATGGACCCGTATCTGCAGGCCCTCGACCTGCCGCTCCCCCGGCGGCGCATCCCCTATCCTGCAGCCTACGGCCTGGCCTGCGTGGCCGAACTGGTGGCGCCGCGCTCCAACTTCAACCGGTTCGCGGTGATCCAGACATGTGTGAATCACACCTACCGGCACGAACGAGCCGCACAAGACTTTGGCTACCGTCCCATCGTCTCCACAGAAGAGGCCTTCCGGCGGACGCTGGCGGACGTGAGCAAGAAGGAAGACACATGACCGGCAAAGCCCTCTTCGACGACTGGCCGGAGCGTTATGAGCAATGGTTCGCCACTCCCCTCGGCAGGCTGGTCAGGGAGACCGAAGGCCGCCTCATCCTCGAGATGTTGGACCCCGGATGGGGCGAGGACATCCTCGACGCGGGCTGCGGCACGGGCGTATTCACGCTGGACTGCCTCGCGGCCGGGGCCCGGGTCACCGGACTCGACATCTCGGAGCCGATGCTGGCCCTTGCGACCGAGAAGACGGCCGGCTATCCGTTCGATGCAGTGCAGGGAGACATGCTGGCCCTCCCTTTCGCGGACCGCACCTTCGACAAAGCGGTGTCGGTGACGGCCATCGAATTCATCGCCGACGCCCGCAAAGCCGTGGACGAGCTCTTCCGCGTCACCAAACCCGGTGGCCTCGTAGTGGTGGGCACGCTCAACAGTCTCAGTCCGTGGGCCACCCGCCGCAGAGCCAAGACAGAGCGCGGACAGAGCCACGTCTTAGAGGCCGCCTTCTTCAGGTCCTCGGAAGACCTGCTGGCGCTCCGGCAGGAGAAAGGGATCGCAAAGTCTTGTGTCCATTTCCTCAAAGACGATCCGCCCGAGCGAGCCTTGGAGATCGAGCGGGCAAGGCAAGCTCAAGAGCTGGACACGGGGGCCTTTGTCGCGGCACAGTGGATGAAGCCCCGCTGAACTACTCCGTCTTCCAGCAATCGGAAGAGTCCACCGTCGAGTCGACCCCCTCCTCGGCCAGCACCTCTTCCGGGTGTTCGATGATCTTGCGCACCATGCCTTGGACCAGGTCCAGGTCCAGGATGTTGTAGCCCATCTCGTTCAGGCCGTCGGTGTAGTCCGGAGGGGTGAAGCCGACGGTGATCATCTCGTCGGATTTGAGCATGGACCGGATCTTGATCAATTCCTGCAGCGTGTCGATAGTGATGTCGGTCCGGACGCTCGCCTTGATGAACCCCGCGATGTCTGCGAAACGCCAGGCCATCTCCCCCGTCCCCGTTTGGTCCAGCAGGGCCGCGATCACGCACCTCTGCCGGCCCATGCGCACGTAGTCGCTGCTCCCCGTCCGCGAGCGGGCAAACGCCAAAGCCTCGAGCCCGTTGAGATGTTGTTCGCCGGGCTTGATGTCGTACACCTTCCATTCTTCATCCGGGGTGGGAGGCGAGAGCCTGACCCAGAGCCGCTCCTCCACGTTGACCGTGACCCCGCCCAGGGCGTCGACTATGTCGACGAAGCCGCCCATGTCGACCACCGCGTAGTAGTCGATAGGGATGCCAAGCATCATGCTCACCGAATCGCGCAGCACCACGGCCCCCGAATCCCTGCCCTCAGGGGCCAGTTCCGGATGCTCCCGCGCTTCCCAATAGAGCGAACTGATGAGGTCGGCGTAGACCTCCTGGTGGAGGGCCTTGGCTGCCTCGTCGCTGAGAGGCGCATCGCCGGTGTTCCGGGGGATGCCGAACAGGGCGATCCTGCCGGTCTGCAGGTCGAAGGTGGCGATCATGATGGTGTCGGCCCGCGAGCCGGTCCGCCCGTACCCGGCGTCGGAACCCACGAACAAGATGGTGATCCGCCGGTCTTCGGCGCCCGCGATCTGCGGAATGGTAGCGGGTGGAGCCTGCGTGGTCGTGGACCCGATCTCGGTGGTCGTCGAACCTCCTCGCGTGGTGGATGTCTGCCCCGTCGTCGAAATGGACTGAACGGTGGTGCTGGTAGTGTCGTCGTCGCTCACAAAGACAGTGGTCAGCAGGTCGCGCGAGAGATACGTGTAGTACCCGGCGACGGCGTGCGGCGCCAGCGTGAGAATGAGGACCAGGCAGAGCAAGGCAAAGACGGTCACCGTCCGCCCGGCAGAGCGGCGGACGAGACCATCTGGCTCGCCGGCG
>MELN01000040.1:42049-51205 GCA_001768675.1 Actinobacteria bacterium RBG_16_64_13
GGGCAGGGGCTCGGCCCGGCGGCTGCGGTAGGCGTCCATGACCGCGTAGAGGCGAAAGACCAAGAGCACGCCGTTGGCTACGAGCAACCCAAGGAGAACGGAGGGTTCGATAGCCCACGCCAAGACTTGATCCACGCCTTGCAGAAAGACGATCCCGGTTGCGATCACCAGCACGACCACGATCGCCAGCATGATGAACCCGCGCTCGCGCGCGCCGGCGGCGAGCTGGCCGCTTCCTGGGATGATCGCGGAGAACAAGGCATGCAGCACACGCCGAAGCCGGCCGTCGCTCCGACCGGGGTATCCGGACTCCGCCTGCCTCATATGGCGCGCACCTACCTTCTGTCGCCCGCTCGAGTGTTCCCCTTCTACCCACTATGTCCGGCCGGGCACACATCGTGCCCGCCGGCGCGGGGGAAGCGGACGCTACTCTTCACGCAGATGCACATCGGCGAAGACGAATCTGCCGTGATCGACCACCCCTCCCACCTCTACGTCGAGCCGGTGGGCGAACATGGGGCCGGCGATCGCGAGGCTGTGGAACTCGCCGTTCTCGGCGCACGGGTCGACGGTGGGTGGCAGCGCGGCAAGGAGCTCGCGGTCAAAGGACCGTCCGACGAACGACGCGTCCAGTTGCTCGGTATCCACGCAGGTGACGAGGGCCTCAAGTCCGGCGTCGATCATCTCGCCCGCGAGCAGGGAGGTCGGTCTGCCCCACAGGGGAAACAGCGCGGTGAGTCCCGTTCCCGCCAATTGGGCCTCTCGATAGGCCCTGACGCCGGCCAGAAAGAGATCCCCAAAGGCGATCGCCTCCACCCCGTCTTCGAGCGCCCTCCGTATGGCCTCGCTCATGGCCGCCTGGTAGTCCTCGTCGGAACAGGGGTCGGGGAGCGGCACAGGGCGAAGAGGCAGCCCACAGGCGCGGGCCTGCGCACGCAAGACCGAGATGCGAACGGCGTGCATCGAGACGCGATCCACCGAGCTGTTCAGGGTGGTGAGGAGCCCCACCACCTCCAACCGCGCATCGCCGCGTAGCACGTGGAGCGCGAAGGCGCTGTCTTTGCCGCTGCTCCAGGCCAGCAAGGTCCTGGTCGGTCGTTCCATCGCCCTCCCCTAGATCATTCCCTGCTGGACGAACCAGCCTACGGTGTCCTCGAGAGTCTCCTTGAAGGGGCGGCGCGTGAAACCGAGCTCGCGTTCCGCTTTCGCGGGGCTCATGGAACAGTTGGAGCAGATCACGTCCAACGAGTAGGAGGTGAAGAGAGGCTGCTGGCGCGTGATCCGGTAGTAAGCGGGAATGGCGAAACTCACCGCCCGGATGAGGCGGATCGGCAGCCGCAGGCGCGGAGCCGGAACTCCTGTCGCAGCCTCGATGCCGCGAAGCAGATCGCGCACGGTGACTTCGTGGCCCGCCAGTATGTAGCCCTCGCCCCGGCGGCCCTTCGCGGCCGCGGCCATCATCCCCTGAGCGACGTCCCGCACATCAACAAAGTTGTAGGCGCCGTGGACGTAGGCTCCCAGCCGGCGGTGCGCACACGCGAGCACCAGGGCGCCCGTATGAGAGGGACGGAAATCGTAGGGCCCGATTATGCCCGACGGGAAGACGACGACGGCATCGAGTCCCTCTCGAGCCGCGTCCAACACAAGGAGGGTCGCCTCCGCCTTCGCCCTGGCGTAGGCGCCGCGCAGGCTGGTCGGATCGAGGGCGCCTGTCTCGTCGAGGCAGGTTCCCCAGGGCGCTTCGACAAAGGCGTGCACCGAGCTTGTATAGACCAGCCGCCCTACCCCGGCCTCCCGGCTGGCGGCCAGAACGCTGCGGGTGCCTTCCACGTTGGCTTGGCGCAGCCGCTCCGACCCACCCCGAGCGATGGAGACCATGCCGGCCGTGTGGTACACGACGTCGGCTCCCCGAAAGGCGGCCGCCAAAGCGTCGCGGTCGCGCACGTCGGCTTCGATGATCTCGACGTTGAGGCCGGCGAGGGAGGTCTTGCGCCCCCCCGGCCGCACCACCGCGCGCAGCCCCGTCGCACCCTCGGCCGCGAGGCTCCGTAGCAGCACGTTGCCCACGAGCCCGGCGGCTCCCGTCACCACTATCATGTCGCCCGCCCTTGGGCCTCGGCGGGCGTGACGATCCGGGCCAGGAACTCCTGTAGCCAGGCGAAAGCGCGCTCAACATCCACGGTCCATTCCATCTGTCGCCGCCTCCGGTCCGGTCCCCTCCGGGCTTGCTCTAAGTATGCCTGCTGGCTTATTGTACGGGGAACACTCCCGCAGCGCCGACCGAAGGAAGGCCAAACGACTGACAAACCCACAGCGGTGATGGCACTCGGCCAGGGAACCACGAGTTCCCGGGCGAACGCAGCCACGGCGCCGCGGGCGGCGCGCGCAGGCCTGATCGCCCTCCCGGACCCCGCCACCGTGGTAGTGGTGGGCGGCGGTCCGACCGGATCGTTCTTCGCCATCCGGTTGCTCAGAAGAGCCAGGGAGCTCGGCCGATCCATACGAGTGATCATTCTTGAGAAAAAGACCGAGGTGTGTTTCTACAGTCCCGTGGCGTTCTGTGCGTGGGAAGGCTGCAACTACTGTGCCGGTGGCATCTCCCCCAGGCTGGCCGACGTCCTTAGGGAGAACCACATCGCAGTGCCCGAAGACGTGATCGAAAGCCGGGCCACAGAGGTCATCGTGCATGGAGACTGGAAGAGCATCCAGTTGCCCGTGCCCGAGGGACGGGAGATGCTCTCTGTGTTTCGCGGATCGCGGCCCAGGCAGCGCGCGGAACGATTCACGAACTTCGACACCTTCCTGCTCCGCACCGCGACCGATGAAGGCGCAGAGGTGATCACCGGAGAGGCGGACGGAGTGCACTACTCCGCCAGCGGCAGGCCGGTGGTCGGTTACCGGACGGTCGTCGAGACCGGCGGGGACCTCCCCGACGAGACCATCGAGGCCGACTTCGCCGTCTTTGCCGGAGGTGTGAATCGCTTACCGGGTATGGACCTGAGCACTGACCCCCTCTTCGCCGCACTCCGAGAGATGGTCCCAGGACTTCGGCCCCCCAAGGTGCGCAAGGCGGTCATCGCGGAGATGCAGTCCAGCGAGGACGTACTCCGCGCGTTGGAGGGAGACATGCACATCGCCCAGTACGGCTCCAAGGAACTGAGCGTCGAGATGGCGTCGCTTATGCCCAAGGAGGGGTGGATCACCACGGTCCTCATCGGCAAGAGCATCGACCGCGCCGAGCCCGCCCGGTTCTCGCAGATCGTCCAGCGGTTCGTCGAGCTTCCCCACGTCCGGCGCCTACTGCCGCGCAATGCCGAACTTCGGGTCGGCTGTTCCTGCCATCCCAACCTGACCGTCGGGGCAGCCGCCAATCCCTTCGGCCTCAGGGTCGCGCTGGCCGGCGACATGGCCGTGTCCCGGCTCTACAAGGACGGCCTCTACTCCGCCTATATGACCGCGTCGGCACTGGCAGACTGCATCCTCGAACATGGGGTCGACCGGGCCAGCCTGGCGCGCTGGTACGGGCCGGTCGTGAGGAGATTCCATGCCGACAATCGCTACGGCCGCGTGATCTTCTTCCTCAGCCGCGGTGTGTTCGCACACCCGGCGCTCAGCAGAGTGCTCTACCAGGCATTGCTGACAGAGCGGAAGAACAAGCCGCTCGACAAACGCCGGCTCGCCCATGTGCTCTGGCTCATCGCCAGCGGGGACGACACATACCGCCACATACTGACCGCCATGCTGCGCCCTGCCACGCTGTGGCTGATCCTGGTCGGCGGCCTCCTCATCACCTTCAGAAACCGGGCAGCGGAACTGGTGTTCGGGCTGGACTGGACGGGCGTCGGCCGCTACTCCACCGGCGTACCCCTAGAGGATGTGGGGCGGAAGCGCCGCGAGCTCTTCTTGGTCCAGGGGCTGGAACCTCCAGCCCGGGCGCCGCACATGGAGCGGATGTACTCCATCCGGATCCAGGCCGGCAACGACGCCATCCTTCGCCAAGTCGGGGCTTTTGGCGATCCCGACAGACAGTACTTGACTCCTCGCCTCGTTCACATCCAGCGTACCGCCGGCGTGGCCAACCAAGTTGGCACTGTCATACACTACGAGGTCGTCCCCTGGGGGCCGTCGTTCAGCGTCGTCCTGGAGAGACTCGTCGAGGGACGCTACCTGCTCTACCGCGTCCGCGACGGACTAGGCCGCGGAGGCATCCTGGCCTTCGACATCGACCAGGTGAAGCCGGATCTGAACGTGCTGACGATCTACGTAGCTTTCGACTTCCCCAAAGGAAAGGGCTGGCTGAGAAGGCTTGGCTGGTCGCTCGTCCACCGGATGTTCCCGAAATTCGTCCACGACGTCGTGTGGAACCATTCGCTATGCAAGATCAAACAGCTCGCCGAGCAAGATGAGGCGGGCAACTCCGATAGCCCTCCAACCGCCGCTACCCCCGAACTACGGTCACGGGACAGGGAGAGTGGTGAAGGACCTGGTGACTGACCGATCCAAGCAGGATGCCCGCGAGATCTCCTCGGCCCCGGCTCCCCACGACCACCAGGGCCGCCCCCTGAGCCTCGTCCAGCAGGACACTGCCGGCATGCCCTTCGACGACTCGAGGGACCAGGGTGACCGAAGGCTGCAGTTCCTTCGCTCGAGCGACCGCCGCCTGGACGATCCCATCGGCTTCATCGCCAAAGCTGCGTAACAGCTCGGCCGTCAACGCGACACTCATCGAGACGCTTGTGGGAACATCCCAGGCGCACACCACCCGCAGTTCCGCTTTCCGCAAGGCGGCTTCCTCCGCCGCGAAACGCAAGGCCGCTTCCCCGTGCTCTGACCCGTCTACGCCGACCACCACAAAGCCGCCCATGACCCCTCGCTTCCTCGGTTACCCGGCACTCCCCAACTTCCCGTACTCGTCCCTGAGCACGCGCCGCATCACCTTGTTGGAGGCCGTCCGCGGCAGCACGCTCGCTAGAACCACGTCCTGGATCTTGAACAGCGGGTTGAGCTTCGCCGCGATGGCGCGCTGCATCTCCTTCTTCAGGGACTCCACGTCCACGTCTACCTGCGTGGTGGGCACCACGTAGACCACCAACTGGCTCGGCCCACCCCCAGGCGGATCGACCGCCACCGCTGCCGTTTCGATCACACCGTGCACGGTAGCCAGCGTGCGCTCGATCTCAGTCGAGCTCACCTTGATGCCGCCAAGGTTCATCGTGTCGTCGGCGCGCCCGTGCCCCCGGTAGTAGCCCCCAGGCAGTTCCTCGATCTCGTCACCGTGCCTGCGCAAGCTCTCGCCTTTGGGTCCAGGGGGTGTCCCCTCGTAGTACACCTGGTGGTGGTCCTTGTTGAGCAGGGTGTTGGAAAGACCTATCGAAGGCGGCACGACAAAGACCTCGCCGCTCCGGGCCGGCTCGCCCCGCTCGTCCAAGAGGTAGAAGTCCAGGCCGAACGACGGGCTGGAGAAGGTCGCGGGTGAGGCCGGACGGACCACGGTGCCCGACACATAGCCGCCGCCGATCTCCGTTCCCCCGCAATATTCGATGATGGGGCGGTAACCCGCGAGCGACATGAGGTAGAGGTAGTCGTCCGCGTTGGAGCACTCGCCCGTGGAACTGAAAAGCTTGATGGACGACCAGTCGAGCCCGCGCATCACATCCGCGTTCTGCCACGCCTTGACCATGCTCGGGATGACTCCGAGCATAGCGACGCGGGCGTTCTGTACGAACTCGCAGAATTCCCGTGTGACCGGGGCCCCGTAGAAAAGCGCCATGGTCGCGCGATTGAGCAGGCTCGCATAGATGAGCCAAGACCCCATCATCCACCCTATGCTCGTCGGCCACGCGACGACCTCGCCGGCCTTGATGTCCTGGTGGAGATGGCCGTCCATGGCGCACTTCAGTGGCGTCGTGTGCGTCCAGGGGATCGCCTTCGGGTCGCCGGTCGTGCCCGACGAGAACATGATGCTTGTCAAGTCATCCGGGCCGCACGCCACGGGATCGAAGGTGTCGTCGTCGGCGAGGAAGTCATCCCACGTCACATCCTGTTCCCTCAACGTCACCCCGCCCGCTGTTTCCGAAGGCACGACGATCGCCCGGGCAACTCCAGCGTCCACCACCTTCTGGTACATCGGCAAGGTCTTACCGGCTCGCATCATTACGTCCTGGGTCACGGCCGCACCCGCGGCCGAGATGCGCAGACGCGTAGCTATCTCGTCGGGGGCGAAGCTGTCCGCGATGGACGAGACGGCGTAACCGGCCTTGACAACGCCCAGATAAGCCGCCACCGCCTCCACCGTCATGGGCATCACGATAGCCACACTGGAGGCGCGAGATAGACCCGATGCCACCAGGCCCCGAGCGAAGCGGTTCGACAGCCGGTCGAGTTCGCGATAGGTGGTGATCTCGATCTGGCCGCCTTCGGCTTGATGCACGATCGCGGGGGCGTCGCCGGGCGCCTGGAAGCAACTCTCGGCGATGTTCAGCCGGGCTCCCGGGAGCCAGCGCGGCGACTCGACGCCCAAGCTGAGGTCGACCACGGCCGTCGGGTTCTCTTTGAACCTGATGCCCAGGGATTCGACGATCTCTCCCCAGAAGGCCTCGCGGTTGTCCGCGGACCAGCGATGAAGCTGATGCACCGAGGCAAGCCCTGCACGCTTGGAGAACGCGGCGATATTGGATTCGGAGGTCTCACTGTCGGTGGGAGTCCAGGCGGGTGGCGGGCCCTGGGAGAGATCCCAGTCCTTGAAGATCAGCCCATACAGGTACCTGTGCACGGCAAAAGGTACGTCGGCGGACAAGACGCCACGAGACACCCAGCTCCATAATTCGCCCGCCGAAACGCCGTCGTGACTGACCCGGCCGATTTCATCGGCCATCGCGCGTGCCGCTTCAGGCGTGAGTCCGAGATCGTGAAGCGTATCCGGGAAAATGTGGATCGGTATGATGCCTCCCCTCGCCGATTTTGACCAATGGTACGCCCAACGCCCCAGGCACACAAGCGCCGCTTGCCTCTTCCGAACGGCCAAACATAAGATACAGCAGGCGTGGCCTGAATGCGCGACGCGCCGGGAACGGCGTCGACCCCTGATGGTGCCGACACCCGCCCAGCGCGGGCCGACATGACTACCCGTGCACAGCCTCGCGTAGCGGCAATCTCCACGCCGCCACGGTGAATACTATCGCCCCGAAACACAGCACCCCGAGAGCGACCAGCCATTCCACCCAACTCGGATAGTAGAACAAGCTCAAGGCGAAGGAGTCGGTCCCGACGGGCTGGACGGTCCCGACCGGTACTCCCGGGGGATAGGGCACAGTCGCGAACGAAAGTCCGTTGATCACGATGTTCAGCCGATGCACGAAGATGCCGACCATCGCGAGCACGGATGCAACCGCCACCCAGCGCAGATTCCTGCGGAGCCGCGGCACGACCAGCAGCGCGAAGGGGATGATCAGGCCCGCCCCGACCTCGAACCAGAAGAACCCCGCATACCTTCCCGTAAGCAGGCGCGCGACCGGATCGCCTTCAAAGCCGGCCCCCGGATAAGCGGCGGTCAGCATCTCCGAAAAGACCAGGAACGCCTCGACGGCCACAAAGATCGCCAACAGCTTGCCCATGTACGCGATGAGGGTGTCACGGAACGCGACCCGGCGGGTGCGTCGTGCGATCAACGCCAAGATGATCATCAGACCAGTGCCCGAAACGAGGGCGGAGGCGATGAACAATGGTGCCATGAGAGCCGTGTACCAGAAGCCGCGCGAGATCTGCAGGCCAAAGATCCACGCCGTGATGGAATGAAGCAAGATGGCGGCCGGCAGGCCCACCCCGGCAAGCACCAACTTCAGGCGCTCGTCACGCTTCTGGGCGGCCTCGGAGGCCTTCGTGCCCAAGGCGAGCCAACTGCCCCGCCTCGCCAAGTCGGCGCGCGCGTAGATCCAGGTATAGGTGAGCGAGATCAGCAAGTACACGACGATGATGGTTATGTCCCACATCATCGGCGAGTGGAAATTGGGATAACGGAAGAGGTGCCACGCTCGATCCGGCCGCCCTATGTCGGGCAGAACAAAGATGGCGGCGAGCAGCACCGCGACCGTCGCCTCCAGCACGGCGAGACGAACGATGGGTTTCAGCCCTCCGGCGCCGAAAAGCCGCCCGGCGGAGGCCACGATCAGCCCGCCGGCCGAGAGTCCCACAAAGTACATGAACAGAGTGATGTAGAGACCCCACATCATCGGGTTGCGCATATTGGTCACTTCCAGCCCTTGCGAGAGCTGGTAGGCCCACGCCCCCAAGCCGATCAAGAGGCCGAGGCCGAGAAGCCCGAGCCACAGAGCGAGCGGCCGGTTGACGGTGCGTTGCGCCGGAGCGACGGTCACCGGCGCGCCTGTCGCCGCGGAATCGACCGGTCCAACGCTGGGGCCGGACCCCACAGCCGCGCTCACGGTTCCAACCCTCGCTTGCGCCGGGGCGGGAGGTAGAAGACCCTCGGATCGGTCCCCCGCTCCTCGAGGAGCTGGTAGCCCCCGCGTTCTCGCACCAGACGGCTCACGCGGCTCTGGGGATCGTTCAGGTCACCAAAGATGCGCGCCTGGCCCGGGCATGACCACACGCACGACGGCACCTGCCCGTCCGGCAGCCGATGGACGCAGAAGGTGCATTTTTCCATGGTCCCCAGAGGCCGGGGCTCGACCATGCCGGTGTGGAATTCCGTGGGCCGCTCGGGACGACCCCAATTGAACACCCGCACGCCGTACGGGCACGCCACCAGGCAGTAGCGACACCCGATACAACGGCCGGAATCCTGCATCACCAGACCATCCTCGCGCGAATAGGTCGCCCCCACCGGACAGACCCTGGTGCAAGCTGGGTTCTCGCAATGCTGGCAGGCGAGCGGCAGCCAATGCATGGCCAGCTCGCCTTGCTCCCGGTAGGGGGTGTCAAGGGCGTCACCGACCGTGTCGATACGGTTCCACCACATCCCAAGCGGAACGTCGTTCTCCGACTTGCAGATCACGCAGCACGACCAGCAGCCGACGCAACGCTCCTGGTCGACGACCATGGCCCACCGCGGCTCCGCCGAGACCGGGCCGATCTCCCCGTAGCTGCGCGACGCCGGCGATAGAGCCTCAATGGGCGAGACCTTGTCAGGCATCGATCACC
>MELN01000040.1:51256-51385 GCA_001768675.1 Actinobacteria bacterium RBG_16_64_13
TCCTCCTCGACCTTCGCGAGCTGGCAGCGGCAGTCCTTCCAGGCCGTCGAAGGAGCCCACATGTTGGCCACGAAGTGGATCTCGTGGATGGGGTTGACCTCGGAAGAAGTGAGCTCGTTGACGCTCTTG
>MELN01000040.1:51429-51698 GCA_001768675.1 Actinobacteria bacterium RBG_16_64_13
CGTGGCGGTCCCCGGCAGGGCCGCGTCGGTCACTTGCGCCCAAGCCCGCACCGCGCCCCGCATATTCGTCAGTTCGACCAGATCTCCGTTTTCGATCCCATACTCCTCCGCGGTGACAGGATTGATGAGCACGGGCGCCCGGCCCCCAGTGATCTCGTTGAGCCAGGCCACGTTGGCGTAGCTCGAGTGAATGCGCCACTTAGAGTGTGGCGAGAGAAGCGTAATCGGGTAAGCGACGGGGTCATGCACCTCATCGTCGTGAGGAGGCT
>MELN01000040.1:51753-61400 GCA_001768675.1 Actinobacteria bacterium RBG_16_64_13
CTCGATGCGCCGCGTGGGGATGAAGGCGGCCGTCGCCTCCAGCGCGGCGGGGAGAGAACGAGGCGGGAACGGGATCAACTCCTCTACCTGGCTTACGAACGCCACATCTGGGTCGGGCACTCTGAGCCGCACAGGCCCAGCCTGAAGCTGTTCCATGGTGATGCCCTCGGTGAATCCGCCCTTAGCCAGAATGGCTTCTATCGCCCCCTGCTCCGTAACGTTGAAGTGCTCTTCGAAGAGGGCCTGATCGATCCGCTTCACTACTTCCTGCCATACCCAGAGCTCCGACTTCGCCTCGCCCACCGGTGGGATAGCCGGTTGCTGTATCTGAAGGAAGGGGTGGAGCGGCGTCGCGGTCAGATCAGATTTCTCGTACCAGCTCGTAGCCGGCAGAACGACGTCGGCCCATCTGCAGGTGTCGGTCATCTGGTGATCCATCACCACCACGAGCTCACAGCCGTCCAGAGTCTGGTGCAGGCGATTGACGTCCATCGCCTGGACAAACATGTTGGCGAAGGTACAGAAGAGCGCCTTGAAACCGTTCTCGGGATAGGGGACTTTCTCGTTCATGGTCTCCGTGCGGCCGCGCACGAAATAGACGCTGGGAACCACGCGCGCTTTCGTGTCGCCGAGGTTCCACCAAGGAGACGTGTCCACGCGGACCTTGTACTGGCCAACGTACACGGAGAACCCGCCCCCAGACCTGCCGATGTTGCCGGTCAACGCTGCAAGAAGGGCGAAGGCGCGTCCGGTGAGATCTCCGTGATACCAGTGATTGGCCCCTCCGCCCATGATGACCGCCGCCGGGCGTTCCGCCGAGTACTCCTTGGCAAGCCGCACGATAGTGTTGGCGGGGATGCCTGTGAACTGCTCGGCCACGTCCGGCGTCCACGCGTCCAATCCGCCCCTGACGAGAGCGAACCCGGGGACTACTCCCACCAGCGACCCGTCGACCAACGTGACCTCGAACGCGCCCTCGAGCGCAGCTTCCACTCCCTCGGGCACTCCCAGACGATCGGTGCGAATCAACACCGGCTCGTTCCGGACCGTGTCCCAGGCGACGAAGACGGGAGGCGGCGGCGCGTCGGACGCGGGCTTCGCTGCTCCTGGGATCTCAGGAGCCGTGCCCACCGGCGGGGCCTTCCGGCCGTACCCACCGAGGCCCACCCCCGCCGCCGGTCCCGGATCGCGGGCCTGGCCGGGAGCAAGGTCCTCAGCGCGAAGTCGTTTGCCGTTGTCTGCGCGAACCAGTAGGGGCGCGTCGGTGTAGGTACGCATGAAGTCCCAGTCGGCCTTCTGATCCTCGATCACCTGCCGGCACAGCGCCAAACCGAGGGCCGCGTCGGTCCCAGGCTTGATTTGGAGCCAAGCGTCGGCCTTGGCGGCCGTGCCTGAGTAGGTGGGATCCACCACGACCATGCGAGCACCGCGCTCCACTGCGTCCATCAAGAAGTGGGCGTCGGGGATGCGCGTCTCCAGGGGATTCGCGCCGAGCAGCATGAGAAACCGGCTATTCGCCCAATCCTTCGCCTCGTGCTCGGCGTTCTGGACGCCGAAAGTGATGGGCATCCCCATGGGGAGGTCGCCGTTGAAGTCGAAGCTCGTGCCGTGGGTCATGCCCAGGGCCGCGCAAGCCCGGTAGTTGGCGCCTTTCTGGATGTAGCCCGAACCGGGGACCTGGCCGAACACGTGGATGCTATCCCAGCCCCACGTATCACCGATGCGCTTGAACTCGGAGGCGATGCGGTCGAGGACTTCCTCCCAGGTGGCTTCGCGGAACTTGCCCTCTCCTCGCTCCCCTTCGCGCACGAGCGGAGTCTTGATGCGGTCGGGTCCGTGAACCAGAAGGTGGTAGGAAACCCCCTTCATGCATCCCCTGGGGTTGTACTCCCGGTCGGGGTAGTCTGCAGCCTGTTGCACCTTGACGATGTTGCCGTCGCGCACGAAAGCAAGTTGGCCGCAGGAGCCTGTGCAATTGGGAGAACACGTGGTGCGGACCACCCGGTCGACTGGGAGTGACCGCGTCGAATCGGTCTTCACCGCGAGGACCTTGTCAGCCGCAACCCCAAGCGCCGACCCGACAACCGCCGTCCCGGCGACGGCGCCTGCGCCCTTGAGGAACTGACGGCGCGTGAGCTTCACGCGCCCTGCTCCTGCCACGTGGCACCCGCGACATCCGGAGTGCCTACCGCGCGACCATCCCCAGCCGCCGCCCTGGTGCGCGCGGTGGCCTGCAGGTCGGCCCGAGACTCCCGCGCCTGCGGACAGCGCGGATCGAGAGCTCCGTGCTCCGGCGATCCGCAGCGCGCGCAGAGATGTATACCGTCGGCGACCGGAGTGGGGCGCACCATCGGCGCGGCAGCACCCGCGACAGACCGCCATCTCTTCGCGGACGCAAACAGGGCCGGGGTCACTACGGCGAGGCCCATCGCCATCAAAAACTCTCGTCTGTCGAGATCCATCGGCGTCGTCTCCTTCTCCCAGCGCACCGAGCGGCACCCAATGTACAGCTCCGAGCGAGACACAAACAGCAACCGTTGTTGTGGCTTACCCCAACCTGCGCCCGATTAACCATGAAGACGCCGACGAGCAGACCGCGTAACCCCACGTTGCACACGGCCCTTCCGTGCCGTAACCTGCGTCTCCACGGAACAATCGCCCGGCGGCGTCACCCGGCGTCACCCAGCGTCACCTCCCGGCGTCGAACACCGCGGCGCCGATCGCGGAGATATTATTGGCGACATCAGTGAAGGGCCGCATCGAGATCGACAAGGAGCGCTGCAAAGGCTGCACGTTCTGCATCGAGTTCTGCCCGAAGAAGTGCATCTCCCTCTCCGGCGAGTTGAACCTCAAGGGGTATTTCGTCGCTGCTCTGGATGCTGACAACGACTGCACCGGATGCGGCACCTGTGCCGTCATGTGCCCGGAAGTCGCCATCGAGGTGCAAAGAGGATGAAGCGTCTGATGAGCGGCAACGCCGCACTGGGGGAGGCTGCGGTCCTGTCCGGGTGCACCTGTTATTTCGGCTATCCCATCACGCCGCAGAACGAACTCACCGAGTACATGGCCAGGCGGATGGCCACCTCCGGCGGGGTCTTCATCCAGTCCGAGAGCGAGATCGCGGCCATCAACATGGTCCTTGGGGCATCTGTGACGGGGGCCAGGGCCATGACTTCGTCGAGCAGCCCCGGCATCAGCCTCAAGCAGGAAGGCATCTCGTACCTGGCGGCCGACGAGCTCCCCGCTGTCATCGTCAACATGGCCAGGGGCGGCCCCGGTATGGGCAACATCTCGCCGGCGCAGTCGGACTACTTCCAGGCCACGCGCGGCGGCGGCCATGGTGACTACAAGACCATCGTCCTCGCGCCGGGATCGGTGCAAGAACTAACCGAAATCGTCCCCCTGGCCTTCGATCTCGCGGACAAGTACCGCAACCCTGTCATCATCCTGGGCGACGGCATGCTGGGGCAGATGATGGAGCCTGTCGACTTCGACAACCTGCAGCGCCCCCCGGACTACGAGAAGGACTACACCCTCACGGGGGCCAAGGAGCGGCCGGCTCGGAAGATCCACTCGCTGATCTTCGATACGAAGCTCCAAGAAGAGCACAACTGGAAGCTCTTCCGGAAGTTCCGGCTCATGGAGCAGAACGAGGTCCGCTACGAGACATATCTCACCGACGACGCCGAAATGATCGTCATCGCGTACGGCTTCGGCGCGCGCATCGCCAAGGGCGCCATCAAGAGACTGCGCCAGGAGAACCTGAAGGTCGGCATGATCAGGCCCGTGACGCTCTGGCCCTTCCCGGCCAAGGCGCTCCGGGATATGGCAAAGACGGTGAACGACTTCTTCGTCTTCGAGATGAGCACCGGTCAGATGGTCGAAGACGTCAAGCTTTCGCTGGAAGGAAGAGGGCACGTGCATTTTTACGGGAGGCCGGGAGGCGTCGTCCCCATGCCTATCGAGCTTTCCCGGATCATTGCGCGGCACTACATCCAGGCCCAGGCAGGCGGCAGGAGAAGGAAGCGATGAAGACCGTCTACAAGAGACCCAAGCTTCTGAAAGAAGCGCACTTCCACTACTGCCCCGGCTGCGGCCACGGCATCGTCAACCGCCTTCTCATGGAAGTGATCGAGGAGATGGACCTGCAGGAGAGCGCCATCTGCGTGGCACCGGCCGGGTGCGGCATGCTCCTCTACAACTACTTCGAGATCGACGTGCTCGAATCTGCCCACGGCCGCGGGGCCGCGGTGGCTACGGGCATCAAGAGGGCGCGGCCGCAAAGTCTGGTCTTCTCCTATCAAGGTGACGGCGACTTGGCCGCGATCGGGACCGCCGAGGGGTTCCACGCCGCCAACAGGGGCGAGAACATCAGCGTGATCTTCGTCAACAACGGGGTGTACGGCATGACCGGCGGCCAGATGGCACCGACCACCCTCCTCGATCAAGTGACCACAACCACCCCGGAGGGCCGCGACCCCGTTCTGGCCGGCCACCCGGTGAGGATCTGCGAGGTCTTCTCCAAGCTCGACGGCGCGACCTATCTCGAACGGGTGGCCGTCAACAAGCCCGCGGCGGTCAAGAAGACGAAGAAGGCCATCGCCAAGGCCTTCCAGCGGCAGCTCGACGGACTCGGCTTCTCCCTAGTGGAGATCCTTGCCCCTTGCCCCACCAATTGGAAGATGGGATCCATCGAGTCTTGCCAGTGGATCGACGAGGTCATGTGCAAGGAATTCCCGCTGGGTGTCGTCAAAGAGGTACGGGGCGGCGACAGGCCGCGCGCTGAGGCGCCGGGCGGCGCGGCGACGGGCAAAGGGGCGTCATGCTCGTAAACACCATCTTCTCGGGGTTCGGGGGGCAGGGCGTCCTCTCCATGGGGTCCACTCTCGCCACGGCGGCAATGCTCGAGGGCAAGTACGTCACCTACCTCCCGGCCTATGGCGTCGAAGTGCGGGGCGGCACCGCCAACTGCACGGTCGTCGTCTCCGACGAGGAGATCGCCTCTCCGGTGGCGTCGGAGCCGGAATACTTAGTTGCCATGAACCAGCCGTCTTTCGCCCGGTTTCAGAGCATCCTCCCGGCCGGCGGACTTCTCCTGGCCAACTCCTCTCTGGTGAATACTGAATCGGCTCGGAGAGACATCGAGATCCTCGCCATTCCCACCAGCGAACTAGCGGAGAAGCTGGGCACCATCAAGGTCGCCAACATGATCACGCTCGGCGCCCTCGTCAGGGCAAGCAGCATGATCTCCTACGACACCATGCTGGAGAACCTCAAAGAGATCCTCGGCGAAGGCAAGGCGAAACTCATAGAACTCAACAAGCAAGCGCTCGGTCTGGGGTACAACTACGCGAAGGATAGAGCGTATGGTCATTAAGCAGCTGTCCGTGAGCCTGGACAACGTGCCGGGGAGCCTTTCCACCATCAGTGAGCTCCTGGGACGCGAAGGCGTCAACATCAGGGCGATCTCGGTGGCCGACACATCCGACATCAGCACGGTGCGCTTCGTGGTGGACGATCCCGAGAAGGCAAAGAACATCCTCACGGGCAACGGCCACAGCCCCAAAGAGACCGAGGTGCTGGCCGTAGAGGCACCGGACCATCCGGGCGGGATGAACGCGGTGCTCAAGCCGCTCAAGGCCGCCGGCATCAACGTCCATTACCTTTATCCGCACCTGGGCAGGATCGACAACAATGCGATAGTCATCCTTGGTGTCGACAAAACGGAGCAGGCCGAAAAGGTACTGGCGCAGAACTGGGTCAAGACCCTGGGACGCGAAGTCTACAACGTCTGAGACGGACCGGCGGCCGCCCTGGAACCGCCCGCCCCGGGCTTGCGTCTCGGAGGGGCCGGGTATACGGACAGAAAGTGAGGGGTGCGCCGTGAGCAAGTCGTCCCGCAGAGCAGCCGTGAAGGCGACGCTGGTGATATTCATCGCCCTTGCCCTATTCCTCGGCCTCGCCTCCGCGGCGTGCGCCGCTTCCTGGAGCGACATCGAGACCTCCACCCTCGACGCCTACGGTATCTCACCTGACCAAATCGCCCAGGTTTCGAGCGGCTTTCCGGATGGCACCTGGCAGCCGTGGCGAGGCATCACTCGGGCCCAGTTCGCGAAGATGGCCGTCACGGCCTTCGCCGTCGCTCTCGCCAACCCCGCTAGTCAGTCCTTCTCCGACGTCGCCCCCGGCCACTACTACTACCCGTACATAGAAGGCGCCCACTCGGCCGGCCTGATGAAAGACGTGGACGAAGGTCTGTTCGACCCCGCGGCCACCATGACCCGCGAGCAGGCCATCGCCGTGGTCGCCCGCAAGGCAGCGGCAGACGGCGCTTTCGACCTGAGCAGCATGAAGCCGGAAGACATCGCCGCCGCGTTGGCGGATTTCGATGACGCCGGATCTATCAGCGCGAGCCTGCGCGCTGAGTTGGCCTTTGCCGCCAGCCAGGGCTTGACCAAGGGCGACAGCGCCGGCAACCTCGCCCCGAAGGCGCCGGTGAGCCGCATCGCGGCCGCGGCGCTCCTCATCCGGGCGACGGAACCCAAGTCGCTGCACCTGGATGCCGAGGACAACGGCACGACCATCACCGTCAAGGTCGGCGACGAGATCCAGGTGGTGCTCAAAGGCAACTCGACGACCGGCTTCAGTTGGATGGCGACCCTCAGCGAAGAAGACGCGGGCATTCTTGAACAGATCGGGGAGCCCACCTACGTACCCGACAGCCAGCTCATCGGCGCCGGAGGTACGTACACGTTCACATTCAAGGCCGTGGCGGCCGGCGACGCCGCGCTCAAGCTCGTGTACCTGCGGCCCTGGGAATCGGTTCCTCCTTTGGAGACCTTCGAAGTGAGGGTGCTCGTGGGGAGCCTGCCGTTGGACGACACGGCGTGGAGACTCGAGGGTTGGTCGGTCAGCTCGCTCGACCCGCGCGACTTCCTGATGACCGCGGTGTTCACAGACGGCCACCTGTCCGGGAAGGCGGCGGTCAACCTCTACGGCGGCCCCTACTTCGCGACCGCGGGCGGCGACTTCTCCGTCGGAGCCATCATCTCCACCAAGATCGCCGGGCCCGAACCGGCCATGCGGGCGGAGAGGCTCTACTTCGAGCTGCTGCAGCAGGTGCGCCACTACCAAATGAGTGGTGACCGTCTCACTCTCCTCGATGCCAACAACAACGAGCTGCTGATCTTCGCCGCGGTGTCCCTGGCCGCGGACACGGGCATCGAAGGCGAGGTCTGGATCGGCCCCATCAGCCCGGTGAGCAAGCCGGGTGAGCCCGACTCCAAGCCGTACTCCGCCTCCATACGCATCAGAAGCGTCGCTGAGGACAGAATCGTGGCAGTGGTCACGTCCGACGAGAACGGCCGGTTCCGGATCGCCCTTGTTCCGGGACGGTACGTCCTAGAACCGGAGCAGGGGGATCCCCTTCCGAGAGCTTCCACGCAAGAAGTGACCGTGGTGGCGGGTCAGCTGACCCACGTGCGCATCGACTACGACTCGGGCATCCGCTGAGCTACTGGGCGATGTACCCCCCGTCGATGACGAGTTCGGTGCCCGTGCTGAACTTGGATTCTTCGCAAGCCAGATAGAGCACTCCATAGGCGACGTCGCTGGGCTCGCCGTAGTGACCTAGGGGCACGCGGCTCAGTATCCGCTTGTGGAATTCCTCCGGTCCTTCGGTCGAATCCTTGCCCACGTTCTCCAGCATGGGAGTCCACAGCCAGCCGGGATGGATCGAGTTCACCCTGATCTTGTCTTTGGCGTAGCAGAGCGCGTCGGACTTGGTCATCAAACGGACCGCGCCCTTTGCCGCGTGATAGAGGAACGGAGGCGGGACGTCCATCCCTCCCACGATGCCGTACACGGAGGAGATGTTGACGATGCTGCCGCCGCCACCCCGCTTCATATACGGAACGGCGTGCTTCGTGCAGAGGAAGACTCCCTTGGCGTCCACACCCAGAACTTGGTCCCACTCGGCCACGGTGATCTCGTGGGTGGGCTTGGGCGCCCCGGTTATGCCGGCGTTGTTGACCAGGATGTCGATGCTGCCAAGGCGGGTGAACACGTCGGCACAGACCTCTTTGACCTGGTCTTCCGCGGTGACGTCCATGTGATAGTAATAGGCCAAGCCGCCACTTTGGCCGATCTCCGCAGCCACCCCTGCGCCCAGCTCATCCTGGATATCGGCGATGACGGTTCTGGCCCCCTCGGCGGCCAGAAGCATGCACGTGGCCTTGCCGAGGCCGGTGGAGCCGCCCGTCACTATGGCTACTTTGTCCTGTACCCTGCCCATATATGCCTCCGTTTCACGTAAGAAGCACCCGGGCGTTAGCCGACGAGCTTCTTCACAGATTCCTTGAGCGGAGTGGTGGGCCTGCCGATCAGCTTCGCCAGATCGCCGGAGGTCTCAGAAAGCGCGCCCTCGGCGATGTTGCCGTCCACCGCGGCAAAGAACCCGGCTGTCCCTTCGTCCATGCCCGCTCTGGTCATCGCGGCCACAACATCGGCCTGCTTTACAGCCTGGTAGGAACACGGAGTACCGGTGACCTCTGCGATGGCAGCGGCAAGCTCGTGAAAGTCCCACGCGCGGTCGCCGCCCAACTCATACACCTTACCCTCGTGACCTTCGCCCACCAGCACGGCGGCGGCTCCCTCTGCATAGTCGGCGCGAGTCGCACTTGCCACGCGCCCGGCGCCGGCGGCAGCGACCACCGCACCCGTTTCCCGAGCTTTGTTGATGGTCTGCGCGTAGTTCTCGGTATACCAATTGTTGCGGAGAATGGTGTAGGTCAAGCCGGATGACGCCAAGTACTCTTCCGTGGCCTTATGCTCCGGCGCGAGAACGAGGGCGGATGTCGTGGCCTTGGGCGCGCTCGTGTAGACGAAGTGCTTGACGCCGGCAGCCTTGGCCGCGTCGATCACGTTCGTGTGCTGTGGCACGCGCCGGCCGACCTCGTTGGACGAAATGAGTAGCAGCCGGTCTAACCCAGCAAGCGCCGCATCGAGCGAGGCACGGTCGTCATACGTCGCCACCCTGATCTCGACGCCCGTGCTGGCGAGATCCGCGGCCTTCGCCGAGTCGCGAACAATGGCGACGAGATCTGTCGCCGGGCACTTCGCAAGCAACTGCTGCACGACGATGTGACCCAACTGCCCACTTGCTCCGGTCACTCCTATCTTCATCTGCCTCGTCTCGCTTTCTGGGGATTCTCCCCTCGACGGCGTTCGCACAATCCTTCAGAAACTATAGCGGCTGAAGGCCGTCGCCGCCATACTCCGGCCCGCTCGGCGGCGCGGCCGGCGCCTCGCCGACCGAGTGTCTCACTCCTGGGCACCGATTCCTCTCCCCGCTAGATGTCACGGGCCACCGCGTGCGCCATCCGCGTCGCGTGCTGCACGTTCCTGGTGATCCAGCAGTCGCCGATCTGGTGGAACTCCGGGGCGCAGAAGCAGAGCGCGTCGGCTTCGGTCTGAAGCGGCTGCCTTCCCGTCGCGTAGATGACGACGCCGGCCTCGTAGAGCTTCTTGCTTCCGACTTCGGCGTCGGCCCTTATGACCTTGCTGAAGCTGTTCGATTGCAGCACAGCCGCCTGTACGGTCGGGCAGGGCGGCAGGGTATACGCGCTCCCCACATACTCGCCCAGGGC
>MELN01000040.1:61433-62844 GCA_001768675.1 Actinobacteria bacterium RBG_16_64_13
GGTCGAGACTTGTATGCCATACCGGTTGATCTCGTTGATCAAGGCCAGGCCGTGGACCGGGTTTCCCCCATCGCTCAAAGTCTCCATCATCTCCATGATGGTGACGCGGCGCCCCAGTGCCGAGAGGTAGATGGCGAGCTCTATGCCTACCAGACCGCCACCGAGGATCAGGACCTTGTCGCCCTCCGTGCCTGTCTTCTCCGGGTGGGAGTAGGCGTCCTCTGCCCCGAGCACGTTGGGGCCGTCTATCCCCGGGATCTTCGGGATCGCGGGCAGAGCGCCGAGCGCGGCGATGATCACGTCCACCCCGGCCGCCGTCGCCAGCTCCGGCGTCACCTCGGTCCCCAGGCGAACGTCGATGGGCGCGCGGCCGACCATCCGCGCCTGGTAGTCCAGATAGCCGGAGAGGAGTCTCTTGAACGGCACCTTCTCCTCGCATCTGAGCGCGCCACCAAGGCGGCCGCTCTTTTCGCAGAGGATCACCCTATGCCCGCGCTCCGAAGCCGTCAGTGCCGCCTGCATGCCGGCCACACCTCCGCCGGCCACCAGCACCGTCTTCGGTGGCGAGGCCGGCAGCGCGTGTCGCGAGTCTTGCTCGAAGCCGATCTCGGGGTTGACGGCGCAGCGATACTGCCGATGCCTCGTGATGCCGGCAAAGCACTCGAAACAGCGTATGCAAGGCCTGATCTCGCCGGCCCTGCCCGCCCGAGCCTTCTTTGGGAAGTCGGGATCGGCCATGAGGGCGCGGGCGGCCAGCACCACGTCGGCCTTACCCGAGGCGATGATCTCCTCCATCAGTTCTGGGTCGCCCAGGGCACCGACCGTCGCCACCGGCGTCTTCACGTGCTTCTTGATCTCGGCGGCGAAGCTGACGTTGACGCCATCGGGCAGAAACATGCTCGGATGGGTGATGGTGAACACGTCGGCCACCTCGTGGCTGCCGGTCGAGACGTGGATCATGTCGACCTTGCCGTCGAGCTGCTTCGCTATGGCGACGCCCTCATCGATGCCGTAGCCCGTCTCGTAGCAGGTCGAGCCGCTGATGCGGATGTCCACCGGGAAG
Source organism: Actinobacteria bacterium RBG_16_64_13 (assembly GCA_001768675.1). Lineage (GTDB taxonomy): Bacteria > Actinomycetota > Thermoleophilia > RBG-16-64-13 > RBG-16-64-13 > RBG-16-64-13. The sequence continues at coordinate 62,497 of MELN01000040.1, forward strand.
CCGCGACCGCATCTCTGCTTGATGCGCTCGACCACAGCGAGCGCGAAGCGGCAGCGGTTCTCGAGACTTCCACCCCACTGGTCCCTGCGGTTGTTCACGTTGGGGTCAAGGAACTGGTTCAGCAACCACCCGTGCCCGGCATGGACCGTCACCATGCCGAAGCCACAGTGCTTGGCGAAGGCGGCTGCGTTGCCGAAAGCCTCGATGGTCTCCTCTATGACCTCTTCGGGCATGGCGGGTACGAACTGGCCGAGCGGGTTCTCACTGTCGACCGCCCCGTAGATCTGGTTGCCGCGGACGGCACAAATGTAGGAGTTGGCCCCACAGTGCTGAAGCTCGATCGCAGCG
>MELN01000040.1:62865-63609 GCA_001768675.1 Actinobacteria bacterium RBG_16_64_13
TTGATGGCCGACGCCACCCGGTAGAGCGCGGGAAGCGCAGTCGGGTCGTCCAGGTGAGGGTTGCTGAGCCCGATGCAGCCTCGTCTGCTATCGGGTACCGCCGACCCGTAGTTCACGGTGGCCGGGCCACCCATGGCCTTCCGTTCGAAGAACGCCACCGTCTCGTCGAGCGGGTAGTTCCTGGACGACAAGTACTCGTAGCCGACAGGGGCCGCGAAAAGGCGGTTTCGAAAGACCGTATCTCCCAGCCGAATGGGGGAGAACAAGTGCGGATACCTGCAAGCGTACATGGTTGTGCCCCGTCTCAACCGCGCCAGTTGCGCCCAGTCTCGATCATAGCCTTCAGATTCTCAGGTTTGGCGTCGTCCAGTACGGCGCCGTTCTGCAAGACGACGCCGCCGTCGGTCGCGCACTCATCCAGCAGGTTGGTCACGTACTTCTCGACCTCGCCGACCGTGCTGAGAGCAAGCAGCGCGGTCGGGACGTTGCCGGCGATGCAGGAGTGACCACCGAGAGCGCGCTTGGCCGCGGCCATGTCAGTTTGATCGAACATCCAATAGACGCTACCGACAGGCAGTTCGGGATCGGCGATCACACTCAGCCTCTTGTTGTAACCGCCTTCGGCGAACATCGCCGGCACGACGCCTTGCTCGATTACGCCCTTCATCACGGCCTTGAGCGTCGGCCAGTAGAAGGTACGGAAGTCTGCGTCGGACATGAAGCTGTCGGCACCCTTGTGCAGGA
>MELN01000040.1:63622-65860 GCA_001768675.1 Actinobacteria bacterium RBG_16_64_13
GGGCCGCCCGGCCGCGAGGCCTGCCGCACGCACCACTCGATCACGATGGGAACCAGCCGCTCGCATGCTTCGAGTATCTTCTCCGGCCGGCGAAAACGGTCGATCATTATGCCCTTGGTGCCGCGCAGGGTGTCGGCCAGGATGTCGTAGGGGGCTTTGGCCAGACCGCCGAAAGAGGACGGGATGCCCAGCCGGCCGGCCGCGTCCGCGCCCGCGGCTCCCATAGTCATGAGATAGGCAAGGCCCTCGCGGGCGGCCTCGGCCAACTTCTGCACTCCCTCTACCACGGCCGGATCGGCGAACGCCGGAATGCTGAAGAGCATGGTCGTGGCTTCCATCATGTCTGTGAACGGCGGAAGACTCGCAAGCGGGGCGAAGGCCGACCCGAAGCGCGGCAGCAGGCTGCGCCGGAAATAGACTTCCGGATCGGTGATGAGGGCGTCATACTCATCCTCACCCATGTATTCGGCCTCGAGATACTGCCAGGGGGTGTCATCCGCCAGCCCGTGACCCGGCCAGTCGACGAGCCGTAGCCCGAGCAGCTCGAAGACCCTTGCGGGGGCGACCGAGGCAGTCTGGAAGTCGGGGCGGAAGTCCTCGTGGTACTTGGTTAGAGCCGCGGCCGCCTTCTCGTAATCGTACATGGCCTCTTTCTTGGTGAGGCCACTGTACTTCCCCACGTAGAAACCGGCCGTTGTAGTGGTGGGCACTCGGGCCGGCTTCTTCAGGGTGATGGCGTCGATGAGCAACTGGGCGCGCTCTTGGAAGTCCCGTCTAGCTGACTCGGTCGCGAACTGGACGCCGGGAGCGGAGAGCCAACGCGAGAAGCGGCGTTCGCGGCGTTCTTTCCAGTCCAGCTTGTCCCAGCCGTCGAACATCGGGTCGCGGTCCTCGTTGCTCATGTGAGTTTCTCCTTGTAGATCTTGCAGAGCAGGGCGTGTAGCGGCCAGCCACCCGTCACCGGGTCGAAGGTATCAGGATCGTCGGCCATGGTCAGCACGTTTGCGTTCGACTCCCACAGGCCGTGGAGCCAAGGCTCCCGGGCAGGCTGCTCCGGGAACCACCAGTGACTCTGGACATTGACGACTCTCGGGTCGATCTCCTCGGTAAGCCGGGCCCTCTGCCGTATGACACCCCTGCGGGTCTCGATGTAGACCCAGTCGCGCTCTTCGATGCCGAACTGCCGGGCCGTGTCGGGGTGGAGTTCGACGAGGGGATCGGGGTGCTGCTCGCGCGTGCCCATGCCGAAATGCCTGTTCTCGGAGTGAAACATCGGCCGGAAATTGCCTCCGGTGATGAGCACGAATGGGTATTCCGCGGCTATCTCCGGGGTGCTGATCGGGCTCTCCGGAGGCTCTTCGTAGTAGGGCAGGGGGTCGTAACCGAGCTTTTCCAGCACCTGGGAGCGGAGCTCCACCTTGTTCGACGGAGTGCCGAAGCCCGTGACCTTGCCGGTGCGGGGGTTGATCTTGTCGTAGGTCCACGGCTCGTCGGTGCGGACGAAGTACTTCTTCGTCGCCACCTCCTTGAAGGTGAGACCAAGAGGCGCCAGTCGGTAGTCGGCCAGCTGCTCCTCGGTCTCCCAAGGGAAGTATTCACCGAAGCCCAGACGCTCGGCCAGGCCTTTCCAGAAGTGGTAGTCGCTATGGCGCTCTCCCAGCGGTTCCACCGCTGCCTCCCCACAGGCGATCCAAGGCGCGAAGTCCTCGTGAGTGTGACAGCAGGGCTTCTCCAGCTTGCTGGCAATAGGCATGACGTAGTCGGCAAGAAGCGCCGTCGGGGTCATGACATGCTCGAGGACCACGTGCAGGTCGAGGTTGGGGCTCTTGAGCGCCTTGTAGATGGTCTTGACGTCGCCACCGTTCAGAAGGACGTTGCTCCCCCACGTGATGAGCGCCTTGACCGGATAGGGGTCTTCGTCCACGATCGCCTTCCATATGAGGGGCTGGACGGAGAGGAAGTTGTGCGCCGTTATAGGGTAGGGGATGCCGTAAGTCTCCATGTGGTTCTTGTTCATGATCTCGTACCCCGGCCACCCGAGAAGCTTGAACCTGTCCCAGCCGATCTGCTTTTTTCGTTGCTCGGGACTGACCTTCTCGGGAAGGCCGAGCATGGAGTCCCTGATGCCCATCTTGCCGTTGACGATGGGACCCGGTCCCTCGGCTATCTCGCCCCCGCCCACAGCCAGATTGCCCGTGATCGCCCGGAGGCAGACGCGCGCCTGCTCCACTCGGATGG
>MELN01000040.1:65920-72560 GCA_001768675.1 Actinobacteria bacterium RBG_16_64_13
CGTACATGCGGGCCGACTCCCGGATGACTTCCGGGGAAACCCAGGTGACCTCGGCGACACTCTCCAGCGTGTATTCGGCCGCGCGCGCCCGCAGCTCGTCGAAGCCGAAGGTCCACTGCTCGACGAAGGCCTTGTCGTAGAGCCCCTGTTCGATGATCACGTTGATCCAGGCCATGAGCAGGGCAGTATCGGTGCCGGGCCGCACCTGGACCCACAGATCGGCGTACTGGCCGGCCTCGGTCTTGCGCGGATCGATGACGATCAGCTTGGTCTCACGCGCCTCGAGCCGTTTCTTGAGGGCCCGCCAATCGAGCGGCACCGTGTGCGGCAAGTTGCAGGCGTGCAGAACGACGCACTTGGCAGCCTCCATCTGCGGACGTCCCTGCCCGCAACCGATCAGCGCATAGGAGAGAGCCGCCGTGTTACAGAAGCAGATGGTGCCGGCACACCCGATGTTGCCTGGGTTCTCGAAGAGGTGGAGGAACCGGCTGCGCGCGGGATAGTGGTCGCCTCGGTAGGTCCCCTCCGTGAAGGCGAGGGTCTCCGCCCCGTACTTCGCTTTGAGGTCGGCGAGCTTTGTCGCGATCTCATCAAGGGCTTGGTCCCAGGAGATCTGCTCCCACTGGTTCTCCCCTCGCTCCCCTTTTCTCTTCAGGGGATGGAGGAGTTGTTCCGAGCTGTAGAGCCATTTGGTGTGGTGAGGCATCCTGTCGGCGCAGCCGCGGTGCGGCGTCGGATAGTCCTTGGTGCCCTTGAGCCCTACGAGTCTTCCGTCCTCCACCGTCGCGGTCAACCCGCACATCTCCACGCAGCCCGGCGAGGGCCAGCAGATGATCTTCTTCTCTTCTACACCCATTCTGACCTGACCCCCCCTCGAAACGGAGTCTTGCTGACAGCCGGAGTGTCGCCACGCCATCCGGTAAACTCCAGAGGCGCGCTGGGTCGTGACGCACTGAGAGCGAAGTAGGAGCACCAACGGCGATGGGCATCGGAGAAGGCACCGTCACGGTGGAGACGTTCCCCGCCAGGGAGAGCCACCCCGCGGCCCAGGTGCCCTTGCGGGACGGCATGACGCTCGGCGATCTCATCGGTACGCTCAAGTTGCCCGCGGACACCGAAGCGGTGATCGTGAACGGGGTCTATGTCAAGCCGGACTACCGCTTGCGCGACGGCGACCGGGTAACAGTCATACCCTTCATGTCGGGCGGCTAACGCCGAGCGCCGCAAGTCAGACGCTCGATTCCTTCGCAAGGTGCTCCAAGCCGTACTTCTCCAGCGTCTCGGCTAGCGGTTTGCCCGTTTCGACGTCCCAGCCCATCTGCTCGTAGTAGTTATCCCGTATCGCGTCCCAGTGGATCCGGATGGAGATGCCCGCCGCGGGCCCGTCGACGGGGGTGGAACCGTACCTTTCGGACGGAGCCTCGACCTCCTTTGTGAGGCCGTGCCGGAAGTTGAACATCCGCATCAGGTTCACAATGCGAAGGCCCATCTCCTGGGCCTCCTCGACGGTGTAGTCCCAGCCGGTGACCGCGTTCAGGCACTCCAGGGTGAGCGCCAGATTCGGCGTGCAGAGGCGGCATATGCCCAGGGAGTCCTCGAGGTTCCTCCCGCCGTTGAGCTTGGCATTCATGGTCGACATGGCGATGGGATCGAACCGATCTTGCACCCGATCCAGACCCAGGTTGGGGGGCGTGAAGAGGTGGCCGCCTGTCTCGACCGTCCCCGTGTTGGAAAGGCACGTATCGATGAATTCCAGCCAATGGCCCCGGTGGTCGTGACCGCGAGGCGAGGCCCCCTTCAGGGTGTAGACGGCGCAGTCGCGAGCCTCTCCCCCCACCCTCTCGGCAGCTCTTTTCACCCCGTCGGCGAAGAAGTCCCCGCACCCGTCGCGGATGGCGATCTTCCTCAGCATGGTGGCGACCGCTTCCGCGTCGCCCCAACGCATCTCCACCCCGTCGAGGTCGCTCTTGGCGAGGAGTCCCCTCTCGTAGCACTCCATGAGCCAGGCGATCATGTAGCCCGATTCGTTGATGTCGAACCCCAGCCGGTCGACGAGGTTACAGAGCATCACGGTGGACCCGGGCTCGTTCATCCCGATCAGCGGGCCCATCTCGGCATTGCCTTCGTACTCCGGCTCCTCCCCGTAGAAGCCCGTGTAGGGCCCTTCGGTCACCTCCATCATGCGGCAGTGGGCGATGACGCAGGCCCAGCAGGCAGCGGGCTTGGACTTGAAATGGGCGCGCAGATACTCGGGGACGAACGTGTTGTGCTCGGGGAAGACGTTGGTGGTGTAGTTCCGAATGGGCACCGCTCCCATGGCGGAGAGCGGGGCAATGCCGGCGTTGGTCCCGTACAGCATCATGCCCGGGTCGACCTCTTTCGACACCTTGGCCAGCTCTTTCGCGACGGCCACCAGGCGCTCAGGGTCCTCCACGCGCGGCTTGGAATCTCCCTTCGTTGTCGAGATGCACTTGAGCTTCTTCGCACCCATGACGGCGCCGACTCCGTTGTGCGCCGCCACATGACCGTGATCACCGACGATGGCCGAAAAGCGGACGAGATTCTCCCCCGCGGGACCGATGCTGAAGACGCTGCACCTCTGTCCGATCTCCTCCTTGACCGCGTCCTCGGTCTCCCAAGTGTCTTTGCCCAGCAGGTGCTCGGCGCCGAGAAGTTGGATCGTGCCGTCGTGAATATGCAGGCGAGTCCACTTCTCGGCGGCTCCCTGGACGATGACGCCGTCGACCCCGTGGGTCCGCATGAAGGCGCCGAAGAACCCATTGGCCTGGGACGTGCCGCACATGTTCGTGCACGCTCCCAGGGTGGTGACCGAGAAGGTGCCCGAGCCCGACACCCTGGTCCCCGCCAAAGGCCCGGTGAAGAAGGTCAACCTGTTTTCGGGGTCCGACCACTCCACGCCCGCCGGCACCTCTTCCCAGAGGTACTTGGTGGCGAGGCCCGTTCCCCCCACGTACCGCCGGGTGGTCTCGCCGTCGATCAGCTCTTCGCTGACCTTGCCGGTGCCGAGATCGACGCGGAGGATCCGCAGCGTATATGGCCCTTCTTCTGGCATATGAGATGCCTCCTTATCTAGCTCGGCTCGGCCGGGGCGTCAGCCGCCGGGTTAACTGCCGCCCCCGGACAGATTGATGTCCTCTCCGGTGATGTACTTGGCCCGGTCGGACACGAGAAACGACACGAGATCGGCGATGTCCTGAGGAGTGCCCAGCCGGCCCAACGGTATGGGCGGCGGACCCGCGCTACCGGTGGGACCCGTCGGCGGGGTCTTCAGCGACTCCTCCACGCTCATGCCCCGGTCCTTCGCCTGTTTGACCACGCTTTCGTCTCGGAAATTGGTCTCGAAAGCTCCGGGGTTGACCGCATTCACGTTGATCTTGTAAGGCGCCAACTCTCTCGCCAGGGTCTTTACCAGCCCATTCACCCCGTGCTTGGCGGCGCAGTAGCCGGCGCCCCCGGGATAGGGGCTCACCCCGGCCATCGACGAGATGAGAACGATCTTCTTACCTTCGCCCTCAGGGATCATGGTCTTGGCCACTGCTTTGGCGACGAGGAATGTCCCGGTAAGGTTGATGTCGAGAAGCATCCTCCAGGTCGCTTCGTCAAGCTCGACGACCGGCACGGGAACCGGCCCCCGGACGCCCACGCAGTGGACCAGTATGTCGATCTTCCCGAGCTTTTCCAGCGTCTGGACGACCATGGCGTCCACGTCGGCGCTCACGCTCACGTCGGCCGTGATTCCCAGACCTTTCCTGCCGAGGGCTTCGATCTCGTCCACCACTGCGTCAAGGCCCTGCCACCCCTCGTCACCGGGCCAGATGCTCTTGGGCGCCGCGAGTTTGTCGGCCACGGCCACGTCGGCCCCGTCCTTCGCCAACTGCACCGCTATGGCGCGGCCCATGCTCCTCTTCGCAGCAGCCCCGGTAACGAGAGCGACTTTGCCGTCGAGAGCGCTCACAGTAGACCTCGATCTTTCAGATAGCCTTCGATGTTGAACGTGGCTTGCTGAGACAGTACGGGTTGGCCTCCCGCCACGCAGATGGTTTGGCCGGTGACATAGTCAGAGAGCTCCGAAGAGAGGAAGAGGCAGGCTCCGGCGATATCCTTGGGCTGTCCCATCCTTCCCAGGGGAATCTCGTGTGTCGAGACCGCCGTGAAGAAGGCCTCTCGCTCCGGGCCGGCAGGCATCAGCGCATCCCAGAAGGAAGTCTCGATGGGTCCCGGCACGATGGTGTTCACGCAGATGTTGAGCGGCGCCAATTCGAAGGCGAGGTTGAGAGCGAGCCCGAGCACTCCTGCCTTCGCCGCATGGTAGTGGAGCACCGACACGACCGGAGAAACTGCCCCCATGGAGGAGATGAAGACTATCTTGCCGTACCGTTTCTCCTTCATGGTGGGCAGCACGGCTTCGGTCACCAGCCAGGGGCCCTTCAGATTGATCGCGAGCACCCTGTCCCATTCCTGCTCGGTCATCGTCCCGGTTGCGCCGGAACCGTGAGTGCCCCCCACGCCCCCGGCGCAGTTGATGAGGACGTCGATGGTCCCCAGCTGCTCGAGAGTCCCGGCCACCATCTGCCCAATCTCGGAACTATTGGTGATGTCGGTCCTGAAGGCGAGACCCCTGCAGCCAAAGGCCTCGATCTCACGCGCCACGCTCTCGGCGCCGGCAAGGTCCAGGTCGCAAACGACGACGTTCGCTCCCTCTTCGGCGAATTTGAGGGCGATGCCTCTGCCCATGCCTTTGGCCCCGCCGGTAACGATCGCTACTTTGTCTTTGAGGTACATCACACCACATCCTGTAGGCCGAGGGTGACGATCCGCTCTTGCTCGATCGCCCCGGTTTTGACATCGAAGCCCATGGCTTTGTAGAACTGCGTCTTGAGTCCCTCCGAGTCGATGGTCACGTCCTTCAACTTGCCTATTTCCAGCGGAGGATTGCCCCTCGCCCTTTCTGGGAGCCTGAAGTCGGCGGGCTTGAACCCCTCCCGGAGGTTGAAGGCATGGAGCAGGGTGGTGATCCTCATGCCGGTCTCGATAATCTCGTCGTAGTCAAGGTCCCAACCGGTGATGGCCCTCATGCAGCCCACAAAATCCATGGGCATGCTGTCCACCCCGAAAAGGCAGGCGCCCGAGGTGTTCACCCAGTGTTGCCAGCCGGCGAGTAGAGCATGGTATCTGCCCTTGTCGGTGGTATTGTACGGGTCCATTTTGAAGGGGATGCCCATCCCGGCATAGGCGTTCTCGTTCACGCCACCGTGTTCGGCGAAGGCGGTCCCGCCCCGGGTGTGCCTGCCCGGAGTCGAGTCGGAGATATAGGTCGCGCCCCAGCCCGGGAAACAGCGGGGGTCGTGCATGGCGAGCATCTCCCCGCCCGCGTGCATGGCGAATGCCTCCGCTCCCCTGCCGATCTTCCCGGCCGCCCATTTCGCTCCATCGGCCAGGATGTCACCGATGCCTTCGCGAGCACACATCTTCTCGAGGATCCCCACGTGGGCGTCGCAGTTGCCCCACGTGAGCTCCAGGCCATCGGTATCTGGCTTTGAGATCAGTCCGTTCTCATAGCATTCGATGGCGAAGGCCACGGTGGCACCGGCCGATATGGTGTCGAGTCCGTACAGGTTGCAAAGCTCGTTGGCGTAGATGAGCGACTCCATATTGTCGTTGAGGCACATGGGCCCGAAGGCGGCCAAGGTCTCGTATTCGGGCTTGTGCGCGTCGCGCACCCCGTACCGGCCGTGTTCGAGATCGAGTAGCGAACCGCACGCCACCGGGCAACCCGTGCATGCGTATTTCTTGGTCACATACTTCTCCATGCCGGCCCAGGCCACCGAGTCCCATTTCGACTCGGGGAAGTCCTCGACATTGTTGCCGCCCCAGTTCTTGATGGGTACGTCGTGGTCGTGCATGTGCATGGTCATGGCGCCAGGGGTCCCACCGTGGCTGAGCCCAAAGAACATGCCCGAGGGATTCTCTTTCGTCACCCTGAGCATCTCCTTCATGAGAGATTGCACTCGGGCCTTGTCAAGGATCTCCGGCCGCATCGAGCCGACGCAGGCGACGGCTTTGAGGTTCTTGGACCCCATGACCGCTCCCAGGCCGGACCTGGCCGCTGCCCTGCCCCGGTCGTTGATCACCGCCGCGATCCTGGAAAGACGCTCACCCGCCGGGCCGATGACCGCCACTTTGAGGTTCTTATTGGCGTTCTCTTCCCTGATGAGCTCTTCGGTGACGGCCGTGTCCTTGCCCCACAGATGGCGGGCATCCTTGATCTCCGCCTTGCCGTGGTCGAGCAGCAGGTAGACCGGGTGCTCGGCTTTGCCTTCAAAGAAGACCACATCGTAGCCGGACGCCTTGAGAGCGTTGGCGAAATCACCGCCACAGTTCGCGTCGCCCCAGAACCCAGTCAGGGGCGACTTGCCCATGGTGGCGAAACGGCAGGTGGAATAGACACCGGAAAGAGTCAGGGGGCCCGTGCCAATACCGAAGATGTTGTCCGGACCCAGAGGATCGACGCCGGGCTTTGTCCGCTCCATGATGATGCGCGCGCCGATGCCGTAGCCACCTACGAATCGCCGGGCAGTGGCTTCGGACAGCTCCTCTTCGTGGACCCTCCCGTTGGTGA
>MELN01000040.1:72620-83709 GCA_001768675.1 Actinobacteria bacterium RBG_16_64_13
CTATACTTCCCTTGCCGTCCGCAGACCGGCGCCGATGGCGTCGGCAATAAGACCGGGCTGGTTACAGTCACCGATGGCGTAGACCTCGGCCACCTTCTCCTTCAGCCGGGGCAGAAGATCGGCGTTGGAGGTAAGAGGCAGCGCGGAGACGAACGTGTCCGCCTGCAAGGTCGTCCGCACCCCTTCCTTGGTCACGATCGTCAAGCCCTTTTCGGTGATCTCCACATACTCCTTCACCCCGGGGATCATGACCACGCCCTTCTTGATAAACCAGGTCATGAGGTTCCCGAGGACGGCGTCGATCATCCCGTCGCCAAGCATATCGGCCTTCTCGACTATGGTCACCCTCCTGCCCCGCTTGACCAAGAACTCGGCCAGCTCGCAGCCCTGGAGAGCGCCGCCTATCACCACGACGTTCTTGCCGAGCGGCATGTAGAACTTGGTGAGCCACCGCAAGGCGTAAGGCGGGACAAAGCGAGTGGCGAGCTTGAGCTGCCTGTGCAGAGCGGCGCCGCTCACCACATTCGGCCGGTCGATCCCCTCGATGGCCGGAACAGCCGCGCTGGCGCCCGTGGCCAGGAAGACCACGTCGGGCTTGATCTGATCGACAGTCGAGAGGTCCGCCACTTTGCCCAGCACCGTCTTGACGCCGAGCTTCTTGAGCTGCCCTTTGAGGTACTCGACGATCAGGGGCACGTCCTCCGGGTGGCGACCTTTGACGATGGCCGCGATGGGCAGAAGTCCGCCGAGCTTGGGGGCCTTCTCGTAGAGGGTCACGTCATGGCCACGGATCGCCGAGACCCGGGCGGCTTCCATGCCGCCGGGACCGGCGCCGATGACCAGGACCTTCTTCCTCTTGACGGCCTTCTCGATGTCGGTGTAAGGGGTGCCCAAGAGGGCATTGATCCGGCAACGCTTGGTGCCGAGGCAGTTGTCGCAGCCGGTGCAGGGCACGATGTCGTCCAAACGGCCGGCCCGTAGCTTGTTCACGTAGTCAGGATCGGCGTGAAGGCGCCTGGTCATGCCGATGAAGTCGGCCATGCCCGCTCTCAGCAGCTTCTCACCAAAGTCGGCGTCGAGTCTCCCCACCACGGTGACGGGGATGGAGACTTCCTTCTTGATTCCGGCGGCCAAGAGAGTGTTCGCCCCCGCCCCCTGCTGCTTGGCGTAGTACTCCTTGGGAAACTTCTCCAGCGGGATGGGCGGATCGGGATAGAAGAGCAGGTCGGTGAGATAAGCGGGAACGTGATAGCCGAGCCAGTGGCTGCGCACCATGATGGCGTCGGCCCCGGCCTTCTCGAGCCACTTGGCGTTCTCGCGGGCGATCTGGGGCGTGAGCATCATGCTGTCGGCGAAGCCGAGGACCTGGCCGACCTCGAGCCCGTTGATGATGACGGTGCAGGCGAAGTCGCTGCCGCAGCGCCTCTTGACCTCCCCGATCACCTGACAGGCGAACCGGGAGCGGTTCTCGCTCGATCCGCCGTAGATATCCTCTCTGCGGTTCCAGAAGGGGGAAAGGAAGTTGTGCAGCAGGTGGCTGCTCGCCGCGTTGACGTCGACGCCGTCGAAGCCGGCTTTCTTCGCCCGTTCGGCCGCCGCAGCGAACTTGTCCACCAAGCCCTCGATCTCCGGGATGGTGAGCTCCTTGGGTACCTCGTTGTGGAAGTCGGTCTCGCAAGCCACCGACACCGGCGAGGCGCCGAGGGGCGGCCCGTCGTATGTGGGGTCCGGCTCGAAGGCGAGATGGGACTGCCAAGGGCCGTCGTGGTTCATCTGCAGGAAGGTGGGGCATCCGTGCTTGTGGATGACTTCCACAAGTTCCTTGAGGCCCTCGATGTACCGGTCGTCGTCGATACGGTAGCGGTTCCGCCAGCGGCAGCCGGCGGGATAGTCGATGGTCGGAGACTCCACGACTATGAGACCGGTGCCTCCTCTCGCCATGCGCTCGTAGAAGGCCAGCATTTCCGGGCGCATGTGGACGTCGTCCTCGTGCCACATGAGCATGCCTGCCCCTGTCTTGATGATGCGGTTGCGCGTGGTGACCGGTCCGATGCGACCGGGTTCGAGAAGCTTCTCGTATACGGAGCCGTTTCTCACTTAGTTCCTCCGAAGTCCTTTGGGATGGCGTAGTGCGCGTCGACCTCCGGCTGCGAAGCCTCCCAGAAGAACCGGACAGTCTTTATCTTGAGCCTGTCTTTGTCGTCAAGAAAGAGCTCGTAGAGCGGCAAGTAGTGCTTTCTCACCAGCACCTCGTCGGTCTTGGCGTCGTGGATGGTCGCGATCAGGAAGGCCACGGCAACCATGCGCTTCTCGTCGACGAAGACGTCCAGCACCTCGAACCGCTCGTAGTCGGTCGGATGGCCGGTCAGGAGACGATAGAAGTCCTCTCTGCCCGTTATCGGATTCCCCGGGCCGCCAAACACATACATGTATGGAACGAAGTTCAGGTCTGGAGCGAAGTACTCGTCCATCCGGTGGACGGTCGCCGCGTCCTGTGCGTACTCGTTGTACGTCGCGAAGTAGCCGTTCATCCACTTCACTATGTCGTCGTGCGTGAGCTTCATCCAGCCTTCCTCGCTTTCACGGCCTGCCACGTTGTTTCTTCCAGTCCCTTTCGAAGACGTCGTCGATCTCCAGCGCCCCAGCCGGCAAGATCTCCCAGAAGAAGTCGAGGCGCTGGATCTTCATCTTGCCGTCTTCTTCCACGAGGGGATAGCGCGCGAGATAACGCTTGGTCAGCAGCACTTGCTGGGTGTCACGGTCGATGAGGTCGGTCTTGATCTGAGCGACGAAGGCCTGGCGCCGCTCGTCGATGACAAGGTCCTCGGGGGTCAGTTTCTCGATGCCCGAAGGATGGGAGAGCAGCACCTTGTACCAGTTGTCGCGGCCTGCCACCTTGCCCACATGGGCGATATAGGGGTTGAAGACGAAGTCCTTGGAGAAGTACTCGTCCATGCGATGGATGTTTCCGGGGTCCTGTCCGTAGGCGTTGAACTCCGCGAAGTACGCATCGATGTACCGCGCGAGCTCCTCGTATGTCAATGCCATCAGCCTGTCCTCCGTCTGGAACTAGAACCAGCAGCTACAGTACCTTCACATAGTCCGGATCGTTCGCCGCCTCGAACATGAAGATCGGGGTGTCGATGCGCTTGAGTGCGATGGGGCAGTGACTCACCCCTTTGGGAACGAAGATGAGGCAGGTCTTGGTGAGAGTGTGCCTCTCTCCCCCCATGAGGAACTCGATCTCGCCCCCCAGCTCCCGGGGATAGTTCCGGTTGGTGCCCGCGAACCCGACCACCTCGTCGAAATCATGGGTATGGGGTATCTCGATCTCGACAGGCTTGCCTCCGGGGAGGCCCCACAAGATCTCGCACCCGGCGAAAAGCGAGCAACCGGGTACGATGGAATCCATGATACCGAGCAGCATGGTCCTATCGACGACCTTGCCCTCCTTCGCCTGGTCGTCCATCGCCTCGACCCACGCGGCAGGCGGAGCGGGCATCAGATCCTCGGTGACGATGTACTTAGCGTACTTGGATCCGCTCATAGCTGCTCTCCGATGCAGTCATGTTCCTCCGGTCCTTTGTCCTTGGTCATTTGCGTCCTCCGACGGTCTGGCAAGCGCGGGCACAGAGGGGCACGACGTATCTCTGCATCAACCTGAGCGCTACGGCCGGCTCGCTCTGGGCGAGCAGCCCCAGGGCGAACAGGACATTCTCCGAGTCCAACAGCATCTCCGGAGCCCTGGGTTTGAGCAGCGTGGGAAGGTCGTCCTCGAACAGGGCACCCTCCAGCACCTCGGCGGGGTCGACGGAGAAGGAGATGGGCCCCCCGGCACCGACGACCCAGTGGACCCGGGTCAGGTCCTTGCCCCGTTGCACCACGACCTCTCCGTTCGGTGTGACTATGGATTTCAGCGATCCCACGTGGCGATTGACCGCGGAGCGCACGGCGACCTTGGAAAGGAGCAGATGACACGCTGTCTGCTCCTCCCCTCGGGGCACGCTGTTCTCTCGGCACATGGCGGCCACGGCCTCCTCGAAACTATCCGGCAGGTCCTCCACTCCGGCGATGGCCTTCAGGGTATCCAGGTTGTGGAACAAGCCCAGATCACCCTCGACGGTGCGCTTGGCATAGGGTTCGGGCAGACCAAGACAACGCACTGACTGGAGGGTCGGCGTTCCTTTGGCCACGGAGTAGACGTCGGTGGTGGCGCCCCCCACATCTACCAGTAGAAGCTCGCCGAGGCCCGGTTGCCCGTGGGTGCCGTCGGCAAGGAGCTTCGCCGCCTCGAGCACGGCAGCCGGCGTCGGCATGATGACGTCGGCGATCATGCTCCTCGCCCGGCCGATGCCCTTCGCTTCGGTGATGCGGGCGATGAACAGGTCTCGGATCTTCGCGTTGGCCGCCTCTACCTCGAGCACGCCGATCTCGGGCATGACATTGCCCGTATAGATGACGTTCTTCCCCGAACCGACGAGCAGCACGGCGACGTCGTCATACGCCGACTTGTTCCCGGCTACGATGACGTTGGACACTCCGGAGCCACACCGAGCGAGCAGAGCGGCGTTGTGGGTGATCACCTTCCTATTGCCACCGTCGGTGCCGCCGGTGAGCAGTACGATATCGGGGGCGATGTCCTCGATCTCCCGCAGTTCGGCTTTGGAGAGCTCGAACGAGTACGAGCCCACGATCTTGGCCCCGGCTCCCAGGGCGGCCCTCCGGCCGGCCTCAGTGGTGTACTCGGGCACGAGTCCCACGCAGACGACCCTTAGGCCGCCGGCCGCGCTGCTGCAGGCGACCGTCTGCCGCCGCTCGCTCTCTTCGATGGGTACGGTCTCCGAAAGAAGCGCGAAGGCCTGCTCGAGACCGATGGTGATGTCATGGTCGACGGTAGACGGCACCTGTACCCGGGCAAGGAGTTCCTCGCCCTCGAGATCGAAGGCCACCAGTTTGGTGAAGGTGCTGCCGAAGTCTACGAAAAGACGAGTGCTTCTCACGAGGATCGACCTACCGGTTCGGCCCGCGAGCCGGACACTAGGGGCGCTCGGCCAGCTTCCGGCTGAGGTCGCCCCTCAGGTCTTCAATAGCCGCCCTGATGTCGGTTTCGGGCGGGTAGACCCTATCGAACCCCAGCCGCTTGAACTTGACTTCGTCCTCGGCAAAATCGCGACGAGAGACACCCAGGATGCCCCCCACGTAGAGCAGGATATCCTCCAGACCGGCCTCGGTGCACTTGTCTCGAAAACCCTCGAGATCCAGCTCAGCCATGCCGTATAGCGAACTGATCATCATGGCGTCGGCGGCAGTCTCCTGAGCCGCCATGATGAACTCCTCCACGGGTGTCTGAGCGCCCAGCGCGATGACCTTGAACCCGGCCTCACCGAGGGCCCGTGAAATGATCTTCGTCCCTATGACGTGAGCGTCGACGCCGACGGTCCCCGTGATGATGCAGGCCTGACGCTCCATCACTCCCTCTCTCGGTTTCGATTCCAGCTTCACAACCGGCCCTATACCGCGATCTCGCAGGCAAGCCCGCGCGATTCCATGATCGCCCGAGCGGCCTTGAGAAACTCCTCCGATGGCGTCTCGGCGGCTGCCAACTCGTAGTCCAAGCCGAGCATGGCGTACTTCTGCTGCCCGTAACGGTGATAGGGCAGGAGGTGTACGGTCGCTCTCGGGGCGTGAACCGCGACCAGCTCCGCGATGTCGGCGATGGCGTCCACCGAGTCGTTGAAACCGGGCACCACGGGCACCCGCACCGCCAGCGGAACACCGCTAACCGCGACCTCGGCGAAGTTACGCAAGATGTTCTCGTTCGTGCGCCCGGTCTCGGCCCGGTGCACCTTAGGGTCAAGGTGCTTGATGTCGAAGTAGAACAGATCGACGTAGGGGATGAGCCGCCTCAACCCCTCGGTGTCTCCCTGCCCCGATGAGTCGACACAGGTGTCAAAGCCCGCCTCACGAAAGCGCTTGAGCAGCGCCAGGGCGAACTCCGGCTGAAACAGGACCTCACCACCGGAGAGGGTGACCCCTCCACCGGAATCGCGGTAGTAGTCGGCGTCGCGCCTGACCACATCGAAGACCTCGTCCACCGACATCTCTTTGCCGGTGATCCGCATGGCGTCGTGGGTGCAGGTGCTCACACATTCTCCGCATGCGTCACAGAGATCCCGATCGATCACGATGCCATCGGAGCCCACCGTGATAGCTCCGGCGGGGCACGCCTCCACGCAACGGAAACACCGCTTGCAGAGAGAGTCCCGGTGCATCAGCTCCGGCGCCAGGTTCTGAGACTCCGGATTGGAGCACCACACACAGCTCAGCGGGCAGCCTTTGAAGAAGACAGTGGTCCGGATACCCGGACCGTCGTCGATGCTGTACCGCTGGATGTTGAACACCGTCCCCTTGGTACTTGTCACTGCCGCTCGCTCCTCGCTCGAATCACAGGGGAACTGGGAGTGGCGCCGTCGCCGACGCCACTCCCGGCACAGGGAGACCTTGGCTCAACCCACTTCATGCATGGTCCGCTCCACGATCTCTTCCTGCAGCTCAGGCGGCAGGTCGACGAAGTAGGCGCTGTAGCCGCCCACGCGCACGAGCAGGTCCTTGTGGGCCGCAGGTTCCTTGCGGGCTTCCATCAGTTCTTGGGCGCTGTGGATGTTGAACTGGACGTGCCAGCCACCGCGCTTGTTGAAAGTCTTGACGAGGGCGGCCATCTTCTTCAGCTTCTCAGGCGTGTTGAGCACGGCCTTGGAGAACTTCATGTTGAGAGCGACGCCCGCTAGCTCGTAAGCATGCGACCATTTGGTCGCCGAGTTGATCAGAGCCGTGGGCCCGTGCGTGTCGGCACCGGGCATGGCCGAGATACCGCCATCGTACAGGGGCGTACCCGCGAAACGGCCGTTGGGAAGGGCCCCCACAGCCTTGCCGTGAGTCACGTGGCCGGCGGCGGCACCCTTGAAGAGAAGCGGCTTCTCGCCGGTGAAGGGGTCGGGCCGGCTCTGCAGGATCTCCTGGCTGCGCTTGGAGACATGATTGTAGATGTCGTCCACGTAGTCGTCGTCGTTGCCGTATTTGGGAGCGTTCAGACACATCTTTCGCAGATCTTCATACCCTTCCCAGTTGGCGTCCATGGCCTTCAGAAGCTCGGCCATGCTGACCTTCTTCTGGTCGAGCACGAGATACTTGATCGCAGCTAGGCAGTCGCCGACGTCGGTGATGCCCTTGTCCCCCACCCACGAAGCGGAGCACACTTTGTACCGCGCACCGCCCTCCCGAGAGGTAAGACCGGCCGGTATGCAGTCCTCATAGTGCATGGCGGCCCGCAACCCGCTCATGGGGCTGTTGGCAATCTCGCTGCTCCACCAGATGAAGTAGTGCTTGCGAAGAGCGTCGGCGAAGTAGTCTTCTTGCTTCTCCCAGGCCTCGTAGAACTGCTCGATCGTGGTGAATCTGCTCACGTCGCCGGTATGCGGACCAAGTTGCTTGCCTGTGCGGGTATCGAACCCGTCGTGCAGCGTCACGTCGAGGACCTTGGCCTGGTTGAGGTTGAACGAGCCGGCCATGTGCTCGCCGCAGTCCAGGTGGTAGCCTAGGCAACCGCTCGCGTTCCAGTTGACGGCGTCGTACTTCGGTACGCCGCGGACCAGGTACCGCTCAGTGCCGAGCCCGTCGTTCAAAAACGCGGGGTTCCCGCCGCCGAAGTCCCGGTTGCACTCCAGGGCATGAAGGACGAACTTCTCGTCCATGTTCTCGTGATAGCGGATGTACACGGCCGGTTCGGACAGTTTGATCTGCCGCATGACCTCGAGCACCATCCAAGAGATCTCGTTGGTGAGGTCGCGGTCGTTCTCATCACGGCCGCAAAGAGTGACGTTAGGCAGCAACGTGCCGGGGGCGGCGCGATGCTCCCGTTTGATCGTGACCAGGTTCTCGGTCTCGCGGATCTTCAGCCAGAACGCCCCGAGCAGTTCCGCCGCCTGTTGCCGGGTGAGCGCACCCTCCTCGAGATCCTGCTGGTAGTACGGGTTGAGGATCTGGTCGACCCTTCCCACGGGCACTTCGGGCCGGTCGGAGCTCTCCTTCCAGAACGCGACGTGAAGGAACCGCAGGGACTGCACGGCTTCCCAGTAGTCACGGGGGGGCTCCGCGGGCACTCGATCGCATGCCTCAGCGATCTTCTCCAGTTCGGTCTTGCGGGTGGGGTCGGTCTCCTTAGCGGCGAGCTCGCGGGCGAGAGCCGCATGCCGCTTCGCGAAGGTGATGACGGCCTGGCACTCGACGATGATGGACTTGAGCAGGTAGTACTTGCGCAGTGCGGCAGACGCCGAGCCGGGCAACTTGGCGCCCGAGGCGTCCATCTTCTCCATCTCGGCCTGAGCCCTAGCGATGACGAAGTTGAGACCCCTGTTGATGACATCGGCGCTGGGCTGGCCCACGCCGCCGCCGAAGGCGCCCCACCCTTGGAAGAGGCCGCGGTCGGGGTTCTCGCGCACCGCACGCCCTTCAAAGATCATGCCTCTGTCGAACATGAGATCGAAGTGGCTGTCGCCGAGCTCCTCGCGCAGGGCCTCATTGACGTAGTTGACCGGGTTCATGTGCTCGACCCAGTACTCCGAGTCCTCTTTGAGCTTGCGGAGGTCCTCGGGATCGATAGCGGTCGACGAGATGTCGCTGAGCTTGCGGTCGAAGCGGCCGCTTTCACACATCGCGAGTATCTCGCGCGGCTTCATAGCCACGGTCACGTTGTTACCCCGAATGAACTTGGTCAGCGAGCCGACAATGAGCTCACCGTCGCGGATCTGGATGGGGCACTCCTCCATCCTCTTGGCGAAGGCTTTTGCCCACCTCAGATCGAGAGGCAGCGCCTCCGTCTCCTTCCACGACTGCGTGAACAGCAGCGTGTCGTCCACGTACACCTGAGGTTCCGCGTCCTCCCATTCCTTCTTGAGTTTGCGGAGTCGGTCGGTCATGACGACCACGGAGCGGATCTCTTCAGCGGCGACCTTGTCGATGGTCCCCGATTCGCGTGTCAGGGTCTCAGATGTCATGTTCTCTTCCCTTCGTCGCTACGCCCGGAGCTGCTCACTCTACGTACTTCTGATGTTCCGTATACGGAACAGTGTTCTGTATTCTACCGTCCCCATTTTTGCCGGTATCCGAAACTTTGTCAAGCTAGCCGCCGCTATGAAACCGCGTCAACAGGACGTCGCCGCCGTCCTCGATCAGCTTCTCTCTGTCCTCCGGCCAGGCGGCCGGCCGGCCATCTATCAGCATGACCAGCGCGTAGTGTAACCTGCCCCGCTCGTCAAACAGCTCGCCGCCCAGACGCGGATGACGTCGTGCCAGCTCGTCGAAGGCCGCGCCAAGGGTACATCCGCCGCCTTCTAATTCTATGGTGTCCGATCCCGCGAACTTGCGCAGGTCGCCGACCAGTCTGACCGTCACCGCCACCCTATCCCTCCCCTCCCTGCCGCGCCGCGGCGTAGGCGGCCGCGTTCTCGCCCGCGAGACGACCGGAGATGAGGGCGAACGCCGAGGCGATCCCCGATGTGTCTCTCATGCTGTAGCTCTCCGCATGCAGACCGCCGACATCGTTCCCGGCCGCATAGAGGCCCGGCACTGGGCGGTCGAATTCGTCAACAGCCTCGGTCTTCGCACTGATCCGTATCCCGCCGAGGGTGCCCAGGAAGGCCGTCCGCGCCCGGGCGGCGTAGTAGCGAGGACCGAGCAGAGGCCGCAGCAGCAGCGGATCCTTGGCGAACACGGGATCGCGGCCTTTCGCGCAGGCTTCGTTGTACTCTGCCACGGTCGCCGAGAGAACCGTCGCTTCCACTTGCATCTTCGCGGCCAGCTCTTCCACCGAGTCCGCGGCAACCAGGTTCGGCGATTGCAGGGCAAGGAGACGCTCCAAGACCTCGTCCAAGTCGCGGAGTCTGTGACCGGGGAGTAGCCGTTGGGTCATGCCCCTGTCTACACCCTTCTGTATATAGTGACGCTTGATGCTGTCGTCGAAGAGGCACCACGTGTAGCCCCGCTTGAAACGGGTGTTGGCGTTGCCGGTCGAGGTGTCGTAAAAGGCGATGCCCTCGTCGCAGAACCGCCTGCCCTCCGGATCGACCCAGAGCGCAGGTTGTATACAGGCGGCCTCCACGACGTTCATCAGCGGGAATTCGCGTCCGTAGGGCGCGATGCGGATGAGATGGAGCACCCCCATCCCCTCGGCCCCGGCTCCCATCCCCCAGGCAAGCCGAATGCCATCGCCCATCTTGCCGGCGTTGCCTACCGGGAAGAGGTTCTCTCCCAGTTCGAAGCCGGTGTACTTGCTGATCCACTCACGGTTGTTCGCGTAACCCCCAGCCGCGATGACCAGCGCGCGGCACTCGATATCCACCGGCCGGCCGGCGATCTTGGCGCGGACGCCCCGGAGCCGGCCGTCCGCTCCTCGGAGCGCGTCCACGACCGCGGCGCTCGTCTTGATGTCGACCCCCTGCTCCCGCGCCGCCCGAGCGAGAGCCCGCACGAGCGCTCGTCCGATGCCCTTGAGCACGTGGTAGGTCCGAGGGGCGTCCGGCATGTTGATCGTGACCTCGGTGAACTCGACGCCGCGGGCCTGAAGCCACGAGATGGTCTCCGCCGAACGGTCTATCAGCGCCCTCACCAAACGGGCGTTCCCGAGCCAGTGGTTGTACTCCATGAAGTTGCGGAACGCTTCGTCGCACGAGTAGGCGATATACTGCTGCTTCTGCATCTCGCTCTCGGCGGCGAACACTCCCCGAATGAAGTTGGAGGTACCACCCAGGGACCTCCGCTTCTCGAGCAGGGTGACCCGCGCTCCCGCTTCCCGCGCAGCTATGGCGGCGGCAAGACCGGCTGCGCCGCTTCCCATCACGATGACGTCGGCCTGCATGTCCGAGTCGCCTACCGGGGTTGCACTCATGCCTTTCCACTCCCGCCGACATTGTGCTGCGCAGCCAGCTGGTTGATGGCCGCGCCTGACACGTCGACGACGGAGGCTCCGCCGTCGACCGGGATGACCGCCCCCGTAAGGAAGCTCGCGTCGTCGCTCGCCAGATAGCTGCAGAGT
>MELN01000040.1:83869-98815 GCA_001768675.1 Actinobacteria bacterium RBG_16_64_13
GCTGTATGCGCCGTAGTCGACCGCGACCTGCTTAGACAGGCTTATCAAGCCGCCCTTTGACGCGCAGTAGGCAGGCATCAGCGGGGGATTCACGATCCCGGCCAGCGACGAGATGTTCACGATGGAACCTCCCCCCGCCTCAATCATATGGGGGATGACCGCCTTCATGAGCAAGAACGGCCCGCTGAGATTGACCTCGATCACGCGGTCCCACACCCCCGGGTCCAGATCGACGACGCCGGCCAGTGGCTGCTCCATCCCGGCGTTGTTCACGAGGACGTGCAGACCACAGCCGAACTCAAGGGCCGTCTGAACGATCCGCCCCACCCCGGCCCAGTCGGACACGTCGGCCGCGCAGGTCTTCACCCGCTCCGTGGGAAGCGACCCCGCCGCTTCTTCGAGCAGTTCCGGCCGCCGCCCGATTATGCAGACGCGCGCTCCATCGGAGACAAACCGCCGCGCTATCGCCCTGCCGATGCCGGTTCCGCCTCCGGTGACGATCGCCACCTTGCCTTCCAGGTTCATAGCGCCTCCCAGCGCCCCAAATACTTGAGCGCGCTCTTCCCGGCTATGCGGCCGGAATTCAACGCAAACGCCGAAGCCAGACCCGAGGAACCCTTTATGGGGTAGCTGTCACCGTACATGCCGCCGGCATCGAAGCCGCCCGCATACAGCCCGGGTATGACCTCGTCCTTCTTGTCGAGGACTTCCAGGTTCCCGTTGACCTTGATGCCCCCCATGGTCCCCAGGAACACCGTGTGGGCCCTGACGGCGTAGTAGCGGGGACCGACAAGCGGACGGAGGTACTTGCGGTCTTTGGCGAAGAGCGCGTCGTAGGCGTTGGCGCACGCTTCGTTGTACTCGTCCACGGTCGTTTCAAGCACCGCCGGATCGGCCTCCATCTTCCCAGCCAATTCCTCGATGGAGTCGGCCGCGAACACGTCCCTGCTTCCGTTTTCGAGCGCGGCCTGGATCTCCTTGCGCAGGTTCACCAGTTTGCGGCCCGGCAAGGCATCCATGCCCACATTGTTGTCGAGGCCACGATCCGCCACACGCTCGATCACGGAGTCGTCGAAAAGGCTGAACGTATCAGCATTCTTGCCGTATTTGGCGTTGGCGTTGCCAACCTGAGTGTCCCAGAAGCCGATGCTCTCGTCGCAGAACCGCTCGCCTCGGGCGGTCACCCATAGATCGGGCTGCGCCGTGGCAAGCTCGAGCTCGCAGCCCATGGCGAATTCCGGGCCGACCGGAGCCACCCGGAACAGCTCTAGGGTGCTGACCCCCTCTTCGGCCGCGCCTGCTTCCCAGGCCATGCGGATGCCGTCTCCGGCCTTACCCATGTTGCCAACCACGATCAGATTCGCTCCCAGATCGAATCCGGAGTACTTCTTGATCCACTCCTTGTTGTTGGCAAAACCACCGGTCGCGATCACCACCGCTTTGGCGGCCACTTCCACTTCTTCGCCGTCGTCGTCCACAACGACGCCGCGGACCTTGGCGCCTTGCTTGAGTAGCGCGGTGACCGGCTTCCCGGAGAAGACCTCCGCGCCCTGGCTCTTCGCCTGGGTGACAAGGGCTTTCACCACCGCTTCCCCTCTGCCCTTGATGACGTGATAGGTGCGAGGGGAGTCGGGCATGTTGATGGTCGCGTCGGTGAACACCACGCCCTGCTCCTGCAGCCAACTGATGGTGGCGCCGGACTCGTTGACGATAGCCCGTACGAGGCGGGGGTTCGCCAGCCAGTGGCTGTACTCCATGACGCCCCGAAAGGCTTCGTCCCGGCTGAAAGTGATGAAGCGCTCGCGCTGCATCTCGCTTTCGACCGCGAACGTGCCCTGGAAGAAGTTCGATGTGCCCCCGAGTGACCGCTGCTTCTCAAAGACCGCGACCTTAGCCCCGCCCTCGGCCAGTGTGACGGCCGCGGCCAGACCCGTGGCGCCGGAACCGACTACGACCACATCAACTGTTGAAGGAATCGAGCCCACTGTCATCCCTTTCTCCTCAAGTTTCCCCTGCCACGGCAGATCAGTAGCTCCCCCAGAATTCCACTGTCTTGATCTTCAGTCTCAGATCGCATTGTAGACACCGCGTCGACTCGTCAGCGGCCGCGCCCTCTTCCAGGCCCATCGCAACGGTGCAGAAGTTGCCCACACGATCCTCGGGTAGGGCGCAAGAACCCGCCACTCGGCTCAAGGCCGCGAAGCCCTTCCCAGGCCCCAGACAGGGCATGGGCTCAACCTGAGGGGCCAGTTTCTTGTCGATCCTGCCGCTGCCGCCCAGAAAACGGTCGAGAGCGACCGCGGCCTTTCTCCCGGAGGCAATGGCTTTGATCACCGAGGCAGTGCCCGAGACCGCATCTCCGGCTGCGAACACTCCCTCCCGGTTGGTGGAGAGGGTGACCGGGTCGGCGCCGATGAGGCTGCGGTCGGTGACCTCGACACCGAATCCCTCGGGTACGTCCGGATGCTGGCCCATGGCGAAGATAACCGTGTCGGCTTCCACCGCGTGCCGCGATCCGTCGATGACTTCGATCTGCGGGACGTTCTCCTCGTCGAAGCAGAATGATGCAACATCGAGGAACTCCACGCCCGCGACTCTCCCGGCACGGTCGAGGATCCGAGTGGAGGTGTGCGACGGTCGTATGACGATACCTTCGTCCTCGCCCTGCTCGATCTCGTCGGCACTGGCCGGCATGTTCTCTCTACATTCGAGGCAGGCCATGTGCACCTCTGCCGCGCCGAGGCGGCGCGCCACCCGAGCGCAATCGAAGGCGACGTTGCCACCACCCAGGACTACTACCTTCTTGCCCACAGCCGCGTCATTCCCGAGATTGACGTCTCTCAGGAACTCCGTGCTTATCAACGCGCCCTCGCTGCTTGCCCCCGGAATGACGAGCTTCTGGCCCGTGTGGGCGCCGACGGCCACCAGAACGGCGTCGTAGCCCTGTTCCAGAAGCTCGTCGATCGATTCGACCCGGGTGCCGGTGTCGATCACCACACCCATGTCCTCGATATCCCTGATCTCGCCCTCGAGCACCTCCCGCGGCAGTCGATACCCCGGGATCCCGTAGCGCAGCATGCCCCCCGCTTCGGGGAGCGACTCGAACACGGTCACCTCGTGACCTTGCAGCCTAAGGTAGTACGCTGCCGTCAGCCCGGCCGGGCCGGAGCCGACGACTGCCACCCGTTTGTCCGTGGGCGGATCGGGACTCACGTTCTGCTTCCACAGGCCGTCATCATGCTCGGCCGCGAAGCGCTTCAGTTCCCTGATCGAGATCGGCTGGTTGATCTCACCCCTCCGGCACTCCGCCTCGCAGGGATGATCGCAGACGTAGCCGAGGACCTTGGGGAAAGGCACCTTCTCCCGGATCACCTCGAGAGCCGCCGGGTAGTCGCCGTCTTTGATGAAGCGCACGTACCGGGGAACGTCTATCTCCGCCGGGCAGGCGCCTCTGCACGGCACCAAGGCCGCCTTGCGGTTCTTGTCTGCGACCAACTCTTGTTTGTCCTGGATCGCGCCCGTGGGACACACCTCGGCGCAGGCGCCACAGAAGCGGCAGCCCGTTTCGGCCAGCGGTCCGGCGTCGTCCGTATAGGTGTAGAACTCCCTGCCCCGCTTCTTATAGTAGAGGACCCCGACACCGCGCAGCTCCCAACACGCCCGCACGCAGCGCCCGCAGAGAACGCACTTGTTGGGGTCATGGATGAAGAGCGGATTGCTGCTGTCCACAGGCAGCAGCTTGGCCCGCCGGCGCACACTCGACTCCTCGACCCCCAGGTACTGCTTGAGAGACTGGAGCTCACAGTTCAAGTACTTCTGACAAGTGCCGCAATCGACGGGGTGCCCGGCCAGCAGAAGCTCCATCGCCAGACGGCGGCCCCGGGAGATCGGCTCCGACTGTGTCCGTACGACCATGCCCTCACTGACCGGAGTCACACACGAGGTGGGCAGGCCGCCGACTCCCTCGATCTCGATCACACACAATCCGCACACCCCGGCCGGGGGAAGATCCGGATGGTCGCACAGATGCGGCACGTAGATCGCGTTCTCGAGCGCCGCCTCGAGCACGCTGGCGCCGGCGCGCGTCTCGACTTCCCGGCCGTCGATGGTGAGCCTGATCGGCGACTGCTTGGTCATGTGCTTGTAGATGGGCATCGCTTGTCTTTGATGTGCGCATCGTAATCGCCGGCGAACAGCTCGATGCTGCTGAGGACCGGGGCGGCGGCGCTCTTGCCGAGACCGCAGATGCTGTTGCTCCTCATGAACTCGCAGAGCTCCCCGATCATCTCCATGTCTTTGGCCTCGCCCTTGGACTCCGCGATGTCGCTCAGCATGTCCGCCAGCTGGTAGGTGACCTCCCGGCACGACACGCATTTCCCGCAGGACTGCCGCTCGAGATACAACATGACGTCCCGGGCCATTTCCACGGCGCAGCGATCCCCGCCGAACATCTCGACGCTCGCCGAGCCCATGGCCGCGCCGGCTTCTTGCAGCGCCTCGTAGGTGATGGGCGTTTGAAGGCCGGACCCCGCGAGGAACACCCCGGTTGGCCCGCCGAACTGCACAGCTTTGAGGTCCAGGTCGCTCAGAGGCACGCCCTCCGCCGCCTCGGTCACGGCGGCAATCGTTGTGCCAAGCGGCACTTCCAAGGTGCAACTGCCGCTCACCCCGCCGAAGACTGTGACCACCTTGGTTCCGCATCCGCCGCCCGCTAGGCCGCCCGGGCCGGTCACCGCCGGGTGCTCCTGAAAGATGGCGGAAACGTTCGCCAGGGTCTCGGCACTGTTGACCAGTGTCGGCTTGCCATAGAGACCACGCACCGCGGGATACACCGACCGCCGATAAGGCAGGAGCTGCTTCCCCTCCAAGGCCTGAAGCAGGGCCGTCTCCTCCCCCGCGACCAGTGAACCGGCGATCTCCTTGATCGCGATGTCGCAAGAGAACTCTGACTCAAGAATGCCGCTCCCCAACAGGCCGCGCTCTCTCAGCGCCTCGAGCGCCTCCTGGAGCACGGTGAGCTCCCCGGTGTACTCGGTGTTGATGCACACGAAGCAGTGCGCGGCCCCGACAGCGTAGGCCCCGATCAGCAGTCCCTCCAGGACGGAGTAAGGGTCGCCGCCCAACAGGAGCCGCGCCGTCCGTGCCCGTGGGTCGGCATCGACGGCGTTGCAGACCGCGTACTTTTCTTCTCCCTCGGCGTCGTGACAGATCTGCCACTTCGCGGCCGCCAGGTAGCCGGCGCCTCCCCTCCCTTGCAGTCCGGATGAGCGCAACTTTGCGATGACGCCCTCGCGCCCCAGCCCGAGGGCGCGCTCAAGGCCAGAATAGCCGTGGCACTCCGCGATGTACGCGTTCAAGTCCCGAGGGTCGATGCGGCCGCAGTTCCGCAGAGCGACGCTGTGCTCGGACGCGCGCTCATGTTCGTAGCGCATCAACCTGCCTTCGCTTCTTTCACCTAGGTCATGCCTGAAATCCGGATGCATTGTCCGACGATGTGTCTCGACACATCCGACACCAAGAAAGCGACCAGATTCCCGATATCCTCAGGGGTAATGGTCCTGCCGGCCGCGTCCCATTCCGCGGCGTGCGCGATGTACTCGTCAGAGAAGCCGCCTGCCGCAGCCAGGAAGTTGGTATTCCCGAGCCCCGGCGCGATGCAGTTGACGTTGATGCCTGAGTCGGCGACTTCCAACGCGATTGCCCCGCTCAGGTTGATGATTCCGGCCTTGGCCGCGCCGTAGACAGCTCCCTTGGGCACGCTGATGACCCCCGCGACGGAGGCCATCGTGATTATCTTGCCCTGTTGGCGCTCGAGCATGTGGGGGAGGACCGCTTGCGTGCAGTGCATGGTCCCTCTGAGATTGACGTCAAGCCCAAGGTCCCAGTCGGCTTCAGTGGACTCGACAAAGGGCACGGGCCTCGTGCCGACCCCGGCATTGTTGACCAGGATGTCTATGTTGTGAAACCGGTCCAGAATCTGCTCGACCACGGTCCTGACTTGATCACGGTCCGTCACGTCCACTTCCAACGCAAGCGCCCTACAGCCTTGCTCCCTGACCGACGCAGTAGTGAGTTCCGCGCCCGCCAGATCCTTGTCGCAGACGACGATGTCACAGCCCTCTCTGGCTAGGGTCAGGGCGATTCCCCGGCCGAAGCCTCTCTGGCTGCCGGCGCCGGTGATGATCGCTACTCTTCCTGCTAGTCCTAGATCCATGGTGCTCTCTTATGCCTTCTTGTGACCAAGAACGTTGCCTTCAGACCAGGCGGGGTATCTTCTCCACGTCGACCTTGTCGTTGCGCTCCACCTGCAGGTAGGGGAATCGAGCCACGGTGGCACGGATCTCCTTCTGCCGCGACCCGGGGCTGCCCCAGAGCACGACGACCTCGGTGCCGATCTTGGCGAGGTCCCGCTCGATGAAGCCGAGCGAGATCATGCGCCGGTAGGTCTGGCTGACGGCACGGCCCGAGGAGAAGCCGACCTCCCGTCCGTCCTTCATCACTTTGTCCTGGTGGTAGGTGAAGGCGCGGATCTGACCGGTCGCCTGGTCCAGGGTGCCGGGGTCGTAGCGGATGTCGTTGGGCCGGTCGGAGATAGGCTCGTAGGGCTCCTCGTCGCGGAACTGCGAGGCGTAGACATCGGCCACGTCCTCGGTGTTCCACTCCAGGGTGGCCACGGTGCGTCGCGGCGCCTTGGCCATCTCCTGCAGAGCCTGCTTGCCGACGAAGTCATGGTCCCACTTGATGCGATTCTCCCAGCCGGTGTCGAACGGAGTCACATACCGCGCCTTGATGTCGCCGCCCATGCTGCCCAGCAGCCGCGGCTGGTACTGCATCCACCCGGCGCCCGGGCGAGCGTCGAGGTAGGCGGCAAAGCCGGCGTCCTCGTACCAGGGGTAGGGGAAGTGGTAGTAGGCCTGGGGGAAGCCGTCCTCGGTGTGGTTGAGCATGTAGGCGACTTGGCCCAACTTCTGCATACCCAGGCCCCGGCCCGCCTCCCAGATGGCGTTGAACACGTCCTGGCCGTCGCCGACGTCGCCGTGGACTTCGTAGGCGAGCGATCCGGCCATGCCCAAACGAAAGATCCGCACATCGGCGTTGCCGATCCTCGCCATGCGGTGTCGGCCGAAGTTGATGTCGTGCAGATCCGCGCCCGCGGCCCGCTCCAAGATCTCCAGAGACTTGGGCCCCGCCACTTGGAAGAGGAACCTCTGGCCCATGAGGTCCTCGCCCACCGCGTCGTAGGAACCCTTGGAGAGCGCGTAGTCGATATAGGGAGAGAGCCAGCAGGTGTAGAACTCATCCTGGGCGACGCGCATCACGACGCCGTCCATCATGATCCGGCCCTGCGGGTCACACATGATCCCGTGGCGGAACCCGCCCACGGGCATTGTGGCGAAGTCGTTGACGAAGTTCTCGCTGAAGAAGCGCTCGGCGTCGGGGCCCTTCACCGTATAGGCCGGCCCCCACGTTATCGCCGCCCCAAGATACGCGCCGTTCTTCCACGACTGGGACTCCTCGCGCCAGCCGTCGTACTCCATGGGCCCCTGAAGCGGTCCAAGCATCGCGAAGCTCTTGACGTCGCCGTGAAACGGTATCACGGGGTTGAAGGGGATAAGGGTGGGCTGAGTCATTCTGCATCTCCTTCCCGGGGGTTGCCCAGCGTCGTCCTACCAGTGAGCCGGCCGATCTACAACAGCTCCTCGACCCACATGCCGATCTCCCCGGGCACCGCCATCAGGGGGTCTATCTGCCCGGCAAGCACCTTGAAGTGGGCAGTGGAGAGATGGTAGTCGAAGGCCTCATTGGTCTCGTATCGCTCGTAGAAAAGGAACATGTCGGGCTCGTCCGCGGAGCGATGCAGACTGTACTCGATCGCCCCAGGGTCATTCATGACCTGGGGTTTCATCACCCGGACCGCCTCGAGGAACTCCTGGCTCTTTCCGGTTTGCAGCCTTACTCTGGCGGTGACTATCAACATGATGTTGCCTACTCCTTTTCGTCGCCGGCGCCGGCGAAGTGTGCTGCCACGCGCTACTTGAACTCTATGCCATAGCCCCTGGCATAGAACATGGTGGGAGTGGGTCTGAGCTCCTGCCACACCTCGTCGCAGGCCTTCGAATCGTCCGCGCTGATCTCGAGATCAAGAGATCCAAGGTTCTCCTCCAGCTGCTTCACTGAGGAGACCCCGCAGACGATCGAACTCACCTGGGGGTTGGTCAACATCCAGGCCAGGGAGAATTGCGAGAGGCTTCGCGGGCCTGCGATCTCTCTGAGACGGGTCACGGCCTGGAAGTACCTTGGCTCCCAGGTGGACGGGTAGGGCTTCACTCCTGGCGGCGGCGGCCTGGTGGGGTCGTACGCCAGGAACTTCCCGGAGAGCATCCCGCCGGCGAGCGCGCCCCAGACGTTGATGCCGACTCCCTCGGCCTCGCATAGCCTGGTCATCTCCAGTTCGGCGTCACGGGCGGCGAGGTTGTACACCATCTGGATGCAGTCGACACCGGCCAGGTTCTTCTTGTCGGCGATCCAGAGCGCCTTGCAGACCTGCCAGGCGTAGTAGTTGGACAAGCCTATGTAGAGGATCTTGCCCTGCCCGACCAGATCGTTCATGGTCTCCAGCGACTCCTCGAGCGGGGTCGTGTAGTCGGGCTCGTGCAGGTAGTAGAGATCGATGTAGTCCGTTTGCAGACGCCGCAGGCTCTCATGGACTCCCTCCACGATGTGCTTGCGATTGAGGCCTCTGTCGTTGGCGCCCGGCCCGGTGAGCGCGGCCACCTTGGTCGCCAGCACGACCGACTGCCGCCGACCCTTAAGAGCCCTTCCCACGATCTCTTCGGACGGCCCCCTTTGTGGGGTATCCCAGCGCTCCTTGCCGTAGATGTCCGCCGTGTCGATGCAGTTGATGCCAGCGGCCAACGCCCGGTCGACCATGCCGATGGCGGTCGCTTCATCGACTTTGGAGCCAAACCACAAGGTGCCAAGGCTGATGACAGACAGTTTGAGGCCTGATCGACCCATTCTCCTGTACTGCATCTCTGCCACTACCGGCCCCCTACTCGCCCAGTGAGATGAGTGACCCGCCTGGGAGGCTGCTGAAAAGCGAAGCCCCGGCCACCGGAAGGCACTGGGCGGCGCGATAGTGCGTTCTCAGTCGCGCAAATAGCGCTGCTGTTCACGCTCCCTGCGTCCTTCTCTCGCCCATGCCCATCGCTTCCCGGCGACGAAGCGTCACTATTCAGCAGCCTGCTACCCACCCAGGTAGGCCTTCCTGACGATCTCGCTGCATCTGATGGCCTCGGCGTCGCCCGAGAACACCACTTGCCCGACCTCCAGCACGTAGCCGGTTTGGCAGACGCCCAGCGCTAGGTGCGCGTTCTGCTCCACCAGAAGAACGCTGATGCCTCGCTTGTTGATGTCCTTGATCACTTCACCGACCTGCTCGACCACTATGGGCGCGAGACCTACCGAGGGTTCGTCCAGACAGAGCAGGCGAGGAGCTGCCATCAGCCCTCTTCCGATGGCGAGCATCTGTTGCTCGCCGCCGCTCAGAGTCCCCGCGTTCTGCTTCAGCCGCTCCTTCAGGCGTGGAAACAGCTGGAAGACATATTCCAGAGACTCGGCGATACCGGCTTTGTCCCTGCGCAGAGTCGCCCCCAGCTTGAGGTTGGTGACGACGGGCAGATAGGGGAAAAGCTGCCGGCCTTCGGGCACGAGGGCGATGCCTTTCTTGACCCTTGCCGCGGTCTCCAGCCCGCTGATGCTCTCGCCATCAAAGACTATGTCGCCGCCTCGGATAGGCACGAGACCTAGGAGCGACTTCAGAATGGTGCTCTTGCCGGCGCCGTTGGCCCCGATGATGCTGACCACTCCGGCCTCGGGGACGTTGACGGTGACGTCCTTGACCGCCATGGACTTGTTGTAGTAGACGGATATGTTCTGTATCTCAGCAAACATAGTCAGCTCCAAAGTACGCGGAGATGACTTCTGAATTGGCCCTCACTTCGCTGGGCAACCCTTCGCAGATCTTCTCGCCGAAACTGATGACGACCACACGATCGCAGAGGCTCAGGATCTGCATGTTGTGCTCCACGATGAGCACGGTGATCCCATTGTCGCGCATGCCTCGAATAGCATCGAGGCTGTACTGGATCTCCGAGGGGTTCATGCCGGCCAGGGGCTCGTCCAGCAACAGAAGTGTGGGCTTCGTCGCCAGCGCCCGTGCCACTCCGAGCATCTTCTGGTGCCCGTGAGCGAGGTTCCTTGCCAGATCGTTTGCCTCTTTGGATAGACCGACCAGACTTAGTATCTCGTGCGCCTTCTCCCGTATGAATCTCTCGTTGCGCCGGTACTTCGGCGTGCCGAAGAAGATGTCGAACAGGCTCGAGCACGGGTGAAGCTGGAACGACGAGGTGACGTTCTGAAGGACGGTGAATTCGGGGAACAGCGGGTTGAGCTGGAACGTGCGACCGATGCCCAGAGCGGCCACCTGATCGGGCTGGCTGCGTGTGATGTCGCGGTCGCGAAACATGTTCGTGCCGCTCGTAACGGGGAGAACGCCGGTGATGAGGTTGAAGACGGTCGATTTGCCGGCACCGTTCGGACCGATGAGGCCTACGATCTCGCCTTCGTCGACATGGATGTCGAAGTCGCCGACGGCCTTCAGTCCACCGAATCTCTTCGTGAGTCCCTTAATCTCCAGGAGCATCGGCCCTCACCTCCCCTTCAGGCTGCTGAGGAAGCCCGCCTCTGCCCAACCGCTTCACGATCCGATTCTTGACCAGGTTCACCAATCCGACGATGCCGTCGGGTAACGTGAACGCGATGATGAGCAGAATGGCGGCCGTGACATAGGGCAGGTCGCCCTTCAGGTCGCGAAAGTAGAACTCCGGAATGACCAGCAGGATCAGCACCCCCACCGAGGGGCCCCAGAAGCTGTTCAGGCCACCGACGAGCACGTACATGATGATCAACAGCGTCGCCCCCAGGCCATAGCTGCTCGGTGAGGCCACTCCCTGGTAGTGACAGTAGAAGGCACCCAACAGGCCCGTGAAGAAGCTACCGAACGCAACTGCCAGGATGCGATTGCGCCTTTCTCCGATACCGACGCTCGCCGCTACTTGATGGGATTGGGCCACGGCCTTCATCCTGACGCCTATCCGGCTGAACTCGAACCGGTACATGCAGGCCATGCTGACGACCATCAGGCCGAAAGCCAGGTAGTAGTAGTGTGTCCGGTTGCTGAACAAGGGCTGCACTCCGCCTAGCCCGGTGCTCATGCCGGTCGTCTTTCCGCCCGCTGTGATGAGATTCATGATGACGTAGCCCAGAAAGAGCGTCCCCATGGCGTAGTACACGGTCCGCAGGCGGGCGAAGGGATAAGCGATGATGCTGCCGACAACGGTCGCGGCCACAGCCCCCAGGGGGATGGTCACCCATGGCGACCAATGCAGCCAGACCGCGGGGATAGCGGCAGCATAGGCGCCGACGCCCATGAACGCACCTTGAGCGATGTTGAACTGCCCCGATATCGATATCGTTCTGAAGCCACTCGAAACGACAACATAGACAAATGCGAGGATCAGGACGTGCATGTAGTACGAGCCGGATATCGCCAGCGGAAGCAGCGCGAGCACGATCATTACCACACCCACGGCCCCGATCCCGCTCCAGCGCCGTGGCTTCGCCCTCGAAGCCTCCCCTCTATCCGCCGGGTCTCCGCCTGGCGCAAGGACTGCCTTTACCTCACTCATGGCCGAAGAACCCCTGAGGTCTGATGACTAGTAGGGCAAGGACCATAATCGATGCCGCGGCATCGACGACTGCTCCATTGAGGACTACCGGCAGAGCCCCGTACAGCACGCCCAGCAGGCCTCCTACGTAGAAGATGCCGTTGAAGCTGCCTACTCCTGCCAGGATCACGAGCATCAGCACCTTGATGAGCGTGATGTCGCCCATGAAGGGTGTTAGGTTGTACAACGACCCCATGAACACGCCGGCGATGGCGGCGAGCCCGAAACCTACGGCGCAGGCGATAGCGGCCACCCGGCTGAAGCGTACTCCCTGCAAGGCGGCGCCTTCTCTGTTCTGGGTGACGGCCTGCATCTGGGCTCCCCAACGGGAGCGATCGACGAACAGGATGATCGCCACGAGGATCACAACACCAATACAGAAGGCCAGGATCCTGTCGGTCTGGACTTTGTAGGGACCGATGCCGGTCGTCCCTTCGATGAAGGGAGGAATAGCGAGCACCTTAGTGCCCAGGAAGCGGTTGAAAGTCGTCACGAGGACGGTGGAGAGAGCGATGCAGACCATCATCGTGCGGTTGAAGTCGGCCTTCATGGGCCTGAAGAGAAACCTCTCCACGACTACTCCGAACGCAGCGGCGACCAGGACGGTCAACGGGAAGGCGACGAATCCGGGCAAACCAAGCCTGACCACCAGCAGATAGCAGCCGTACGAAGCGGACATGAAGATGGCGCCATGGGCCAGGTTGAAGATCCCGAGCAAGTTGAGGATGAACGCGAATCCCATGCCCATGAGGATGTAGACCACCCCGAGCAGGACGACGTTGATCACTGTCTGAACTGCAGTCTCCACGCTTCTAACCAATCACCTTGTTTGTCAGGCTCCTATCGTTTTTTTCGGCAGCAGGCGAGCCGGCTGGTGCGGAGCTGGTCGGGCGCCCCGTGGGCGCTGCCCGCACCAGCCGGCTTGTGCTGCCGTGTCAGCTAGCTGTGCTCCACTACGGGGTCACATCTGGAAGGATCCAGGGCTTGTACTCGATCTGGCCGTTATTGATGAGGCACACCGGGATCGGATTGGCCCAAGCATGATTCGTCAGACCGAACAACGCGTTGCCGCTCGGGAATCCGTCACCGTAGAGCGTCGGGATGCTGGTCAGCGTCTCCCACTTCTTCGCTACTTCGGTCGGATCCAGGCTATCGGCCGCCTCGATGGCATACTTCAACAGATACAGGGCGTTCGGCGCCAAGCCGAATATCTGCCGCTTGGGGTCCCCCATCTCTATCAGCCTCTTCATCGGCGCCGCGAGGTTCGGGTCGTCGAGTGACTTGCTCAGGATGCCGACGAGGCCGGTCGCTGAATCGCCAAGAGCGGCGACCGTCGTTGGAGCGTCGACCGGGAAGGCGATAGGCCCTTCATAGCCCAGCGTGCGCAGACCTTTGACGATGCCGTAGAACGACGGGGGGATGCCGATGGGCATCCACACGGCGTCCGGGTTGAGGGCCTTGATCTTTGACGCGACGGGGTTGTAGTCCTCAGCGTTGGTGGCGAATAGCACCGGGTCGCCTGCGAGAGTCAGGCCGGTCCGGGTCACGAGGTCCTTGAACCCCGCCTCGAAGGCCGGATAGGTCGCATCCTCTGTCGCCATCACTATGTTCTTGACATCGGGATAGTACTGCTTGAGGGCCTTCAGAGCGGCCGACTGCTGGGTGATCGGGTCCAGACCCAGGAACGCGTACGGCGTGTCCTTGTTCATCTCGGCAGGGTTGAGGCCGTTGTAGTTGGCCACGTGCAGGACTTTGTTCTGCTCGAAGATCGGGGTGGTAGCCAGGTTGAAGAACGCTCCCGGGCCGATCACGAACTGGAGCTTGTCATCCAGAACGAGCTTGGTCGCGGCAGCGCTGTTCCCATCGAGGCTGCTCTTGCCGTCCTCGATGACCAGCTCGATCATGTAGCTCTTGCCCTGGACTTTGATGCCGCCGTCGTCGTTGATCATCTTGGCGACGTATTCGAGGTCTACCTTGTCGGCGGCATCGACGACCGAGTACCAGTCAGTCAGCGACAGGATGGCGCCGATCTTGAGTGTTTCCGGTGGCCCGGCGACGGTCGTCGTGTCCTGCGCGGCCGTCGTGGTGGTCTGCCCGGCGGTCGTGGTCGTAGCCTGACCCGCGGTCGTCGTGGTCTCTTCGTCGCTGCCACACGCAGCCAGCAGCGATACCATCCCCAGCACGAGTACTAGGACCAGTAGACCAAGGGCGAATCTCTTCTTACTCATCTCACTCCCCTTAAAGAATGCCTCGCGTAGCTTGCTTGTCTTTCCTAAGCTTCATTTGGCGCCACGCCTGTACCCCGCTCCTGAGTACCCCCTTTCGCCTGCCTGTCTTTCGCGACACCACACAAGGGGATCTGCCCGCCCTAGGCGGGGAGACCCTTGAGCCTGCCCTTGCTGATCGCCCAGAAGTCGTCGATTGCTACGTAGTAGTCCAACTTGCGTCCCTCAGCCTGTTCCCGCTCGGCCACCTTCTGCCGGTGGAAGTCCTTGATATCCTCGGGGATGGGCAGATTGCCGAACTCGAGATACCGGCAGGCGCCCGTCTTGTCGCGGATGCCGAGCACCTTGTCCTGGGCGTGGATGTTGATGGACATCGGCGAGTCGAGCACGCCCGCCTCCACCGCCTTCACGGTGCCGACGGCTATGTCGCCCGCTCCCAACTCGATCACCTTGTCCAGGATGGCGGTGACTTCCGCGGTGCACACCTGCTCTTCCTGGCGGATGGCTTCGTTGTCGACCTCGAACTCCTGGTCGCGCAGCACCCCGAAGATCCATTGAGCGGCCAGGTAGCTCTGGCGGTGCGAATCCACGCTGGGCACGCCCGCCGCCTCGTCCACGGTCTTGACCGAACAGACGTCAAGCCGCCCAAGTGTGGCGGTCATCGCCGTGTAGCCGATGTAGCCGAATGCGCTCCCCAAGTCCTGCGGGAAGGGGAAGAGGGGCGACTGACTCCCGAACACCCCGGGGATCATCACGTCGGTGTACCCGAACTTGTCCAGGTATTGCCGCAGAAGCTTGGGCAGCACCCTCATGTCGGCCAGGTCCTGGTGCAGGCAGCCCTGCATGTTCACCTGGGGAAAGACGCTCTTCACGCCCTGCTCGGCCGAGATCAACGCCTCGATGATCTGCGTGGCCATATTGACGCTCATGGG
>MELN01000040.1:98837-100238 GCA_001768675.1 Actinobacteria bacterium RBG_16_64_13
GGCAGTCGGTGGTGATGATGACGCCATGGTCGGCGTAGTAGCCGATGAGCCGGCCCGAGTACTGCGCCGTCTCGATGCACTCCTCTACGGTCGCCTTCTTGTCGTAGCCCGCGATCCAGCCGAAGAAGCTGTTGGGCATGGCGGTCATGCCCGAAGCGAAGGCGATCTCGGCCACGAGCGCCTGGCCGACACGGGAGGAGCGAGGATCGAGTGCCCCCTCGGTCTCCTCCACCACCCTGCGGTTCGTCTTGACCCCGTGGTTGATGATCGGATAGCCGTTGAGGGCAGGCTTGCCGGTCCTGATGCTCTCCTGCAGGCCCCTCTCGACTTTGTCCAGTTGCAGGTTGCGGGTGTAGCTGTCGGTGGTGAACGGGATGAGGTAGATGCCCAGTTCGTTCAAGGAGCGGATGAGCGCGATCTCGTCGTCGACGAGGGGAGTGCCCTGACGCGGGAACAACATGATGCGACCTTCGTCGTGTGCCTTCTGCAGCACCTTGTGGAACCGCTTGCTGTCGGGCAGGGCCCGCTGGTACTCCACGGCCTCGTCGAGGTCCACATCCTTGCCCGTGGGCCAGATGGCGAGGACCTCCTTGCGCTTCTCCATGAACGCATCTTCATCGACGCGTTGCTGCTGGACCTTGATCAAGGCCGTCCCTCCAGAGACACGCCGAGCGCGCCTACATCTGTCACTCCGTCCAGAATGAGCCATCCTGAACGCGCGTTCAACAACCTAGCATCGGCCGAAGGCTCTGTCAATCCCATATGTACAACTCCTCCACCTTCTCGGGCAGGGGTACGCCGTTCTCGTCCCAGCCCATGAGGGTGTAGTAGTACTTCTTGGCCCGTTCCATCTTGTCCCTATCGAGCGCGGCAACGAAGGGGCCTTCGGTCTTGTCTTCGAAGTAGCGAGGGGGCAGCCTGTCGTCATCCGCCCCGAGACCCTGGTTGATGTTGAACAACCGGGCCGCGGTGAGGATGCGCTCGGCGCTGCGGAGCAGCTCCGCCACTCCGACGTCCCATCCGGTGACTTTGCTGAGAATGTCGGCGTGCGTGTCGAAGGTGAGCCCGACGTACGCGAGGTGGCAGGTAAGGAGGCAGTCGTTGAGGAACTCCCGGATGTGCCCCACCTTGAACAGGGCCACCTTGCGCGGGCCGATGTCCTCGAACGGTACCGTGTCGTAGAAGCCCAGGCTGGCGAAGTCCTTCATGCCGTGCTCCGAGGCGAACAGGTCGTCGTGCACGTTGGCGCAGTGGTCCGCTCCGTTGGGATTGACCATGAAGCCGAGAGCGAAGGCAGGGAGGCGGCGGGGCTCGTGCATGCCCGGATGGACGCCCTTGACCTCGACAGAGAGCTTCTCCGCCCCGCGGCCGATCTTCACCGCGGCGCGCGCCGAGCCTTCC
>MELN01000040.1:100310-102580 GCA_001768675.1 Actinobacteria bacterium RBG_16_64_13
CGCTGCCGAAACTCAACTCCAGACCACCAGTATCTTCGAGGGTCAGTAGGCCCTTCTCGAAGCACTCCATCGCGAACGAGATGGTGGTGCCGCAGGAGATGGCGTCCAGGGAATAGGCGTTGCACAGCTCGTTGGCCTTGGCCATGGCCTCCGGGTCGTCCACTTCGCAGTTGGAGCCCAGCCCGCACATCGCCTCGTACTCGGGGCCTCCGTATTCGGGATCGACGAAGTAGGGGGCGTCGGACTTCAGGCGCTTCTTGCAGCGGAGCGGACAGCCGAAGCAACCCTCCTGGCTGAGGCCCATCCTCTCCTTGAGCGTGCCACCGTGGAGATTCGTGATCCCCGGGAATGGGGCCCCCCTCCAGTTATGGACAGGCAGGTGGCCGATCGCTTCCATACCCTCCATCTCCGGCCCGCCGGTGCCGTAATCTACGAGGACCCGCTGCAGCCAGAACTCCTTCCAGTGCTTCTGGCTCAGGAAGTTGTTGATGGCCTTCACGCCCTCCCGATCGAACACTCGGGGCCGGCCGCTCCCCCGTACGGCGATGGCCTTGAGCTTCTTCGATCCCATGACTGCGCCCAGGCCCCCGCGGCCGGCGGCGTCGTAAGCCCCGTTCATGATGCAGGCGTAGGGCACGAGGTTCTCTCCTCCGGGCCCGATCATCGCGACGCGGACCCTCTCGTCGCCAAGCTCCTCGCGGATCGCTGCCTGAGTCTCTTTCGTCAGAAGCCCCCACAGCGCGCCGGCGTCACGGATGGTGACCTCACCGTCGTTGATGTGGATGTAGACCGGCTTCTTCGCGCTGCCCTCGACGACAACAACGTCGTAGCCGGCCTTCTTGAGCTCGGCGCCCCAACTCTCGCCGACCTGGCAGAGGGCGATGCCGCCGCTCAGGGGTGACTTCCCGCCCACGCCGTTGCGCCCCGTGGCGTACACGGGTGTGCCGGTGATGGGACTGAGGGCGAACACCAGCTTGTTCTCAGGGCCGAGGGCGTCAACACCCGCCGGGAGCTCCTTGAGCAGGATGTCGGCGATTATCCCCGACCCGCCCAGCCACTTACGATAGTAGCGCTCGTCCCGCTCCTCGACGGCGACCTTCCCGCTGGACAGGTCTACCCGCAGGATCTTGCAGGTCATACCGCTCCACGCCTGCTCGGTCATCATCTCATCCGCCATTTTTCGTGCCTCTGGTGATCGTGGTCTTCAACCTCGTCCTCTCGCTGCTCGTCAGTTCTGACGGGGAAGCGGCAGGCCACCGGTAACCGGTAGGACGGCGCCTGTGACGTACGAGGACATGTCCGACGCGAGGAAGAGCACGGCCTTCGCGATGTCTTCCGGCTCACCCATGCGGCCCAGGGGGGCCATACCGCCGATCATGGCGAAGAAAGCCGCGGTCTCCTCAGGCGTCTTCGTCGCCACGATCTCGTCGAAGAACGGCGTCCGGATGGGTCCCGGCATGATGGCGTTGACGTAGATGTTGTGCGGTCCGAGTTCGGCAGCCAT
This sequence comes from Actinobacteria bacterium RBG_16_64_13, assembly GCA_001768675.1. Taxonomy (GTDB): domain Bacteria; phylum Actinomycetota; class Thermoleophilia; order RBG-16-64-13; family RBG-16-64-13; genus RBG-16-64-13. The sequence continues at coordinate 101,815 of MELN01000040.1, forward strand.
GTCGTAGGTCAGACCAAGCACCCCGGCCTTCGCCGCGTGGTAGTGCGGATGCGGCGACGGAGGGCTGATGGCACCCAGTGACGACAGGTTGACGATCTTGCCGTACCCGTTGGCTTTCATGTGAGGCACCGCCTCCTTGCTGCAGAGAAAGACGCCTTTGAGGTTCAGGTCGACCACGCGGTCCCAAGCGTCCTCGGCGAGAACCTCCAGGTTGGTCGGCCTACCTTGCGCGCCGACGACCGCGCCGGCGTTGTTCACCAGGATGTCGACCTTGCCGAACGCCGAGACCGTGGCAGCGACCATCTCCCTCACGTCGCCACTATTGGTGACATCGCACTTGGCGACCAGCCCTTGCCCGCCGGCGGCTTGAACCAGACTCAGGGTCTCCTCGGCTCCGGGCATATCGACATCGGCGATGGTCACCTTGGCGCCTTCCTGGGCAAAGCGCACCGAGATGGCCCGTCCCATCCCCTTGGCTCCACCGGTGACGATGGCCACTCGGTCCTCTAACAGCATCGCCCTCCCCCTTTCTTCAGCGTCGCGTTTGTGCGGGCGCCTGTGTCACGAGCCCTATCAGGTCCTGAACGTCTTCCATCTCCTCGAGCCGGGCGATCGTCTCCACTAGGCGGCATGCGTTGGCGGCGGGAATCGGTTGTCCGGCATGCGCGAGGCAACCCTCGAACTTGCGTTCGATATCGGCGAACGAGAGTGGGCGGGAGGGCGTGCCGGTGGGCAGATCGACCTGTTCGGTCAGGACCGAACCGCC
>MELN01000040.1:102662-104939 GCA_001768675.1 Actinobacteria bacterium RBG_16_64_13
GCCGTCAAATCGAGGATATCGGGGCTCTTGATGGCTTCCTCGGTGAAGTCGTCCAAAGCGGCCCGACGACGGGCTATCGCGGTCGCGACGCCCCAGATGATGCTGAACTGGGAGTCCACGAAATTCCTCGGTCGCGCTTTCGCTTCCAGCGGCGTGGCGAGGAGAAAGTAGGTGCCTTGCCCGCAGTTGATGAGGATGTTCTGCACGTCCAGGGGACGGATGTCGTGTTTGGCGACCAACCCGAGGGCGGCGTCGATGAAAGGATGCACCCCCCGGCAGCATGGGTAAGGCTTGATCGATACGTTGACGCCTTCGAAGCGCGTGCCGAGGTCGCCCACGAGAATCTCCCTGGAGTACGATCCCCCGTGATAGACCTGGTACATCCCGGCCAGACCCTCAAGGCAATTCCTTGCTCCGGTGATCCCGCGCTTGGCCATGAGAGCGGAGGCGATCCCTCCGCGAACGGCCATGCCCGGGCCCATCCTCTTGGTCAGCGCGCCGTCCTTCACGCACTGGCCGTTCCCCGACGACTGGTGATAGCCGATCCCGATGGAGTCGGTCAGCCCATCCTCGGCCAATCCCAACAGGCGGGCCGCCACCACGGCCGCGGTCATGTACCCAAAAAGCGTGGTCAAGTGCCACCCAAACGCGTGGATGTTCTCTCCCGGTCTGGTGGCCAGGCCCAGGCGACAGATAAAGTCGGTGCCCAAAGCGACAGAAGTGATGAACTCGCGGCCGCTCACGCCGCCCACGTACTCAGCCATGGCGAGGGCCGTGGGGATGGCGACAACCCCTGGATGCATGATGGCGTCCTCGTGGACGTCATCGAAGTCGAGCGAGTGGGCCATGGTCGCGTTCACTTGAGCGGCGTTCGGCGCGGGGACCCTGTCTCCCCACCGCAGAATGGAACTCTGCGGCGCACCGCCCCACTCCAGCACCATATCCCTCATCTCGCCCACGCCGGCCTCGGGCGACCCGCCCAAAGCCACTCCGAAGAAATCCAGAACCTGGTCCTTGGTTACCCGCACTACCTCCGAGGGCAGATCCTCGTACCGGGTGTTCCGAAAGTTGTTGACGAACAGCTGAGTGGCGTCGGGCCGGGCATCAAGGGGGCTTGCGTTCGTCATGACATCCTTTCTCTCCTGGTCGGTGCCGCGCACAAAGACGTGCTTAGCTCAACAGCGGTCGCGACAGAGGGAAGTGCAGGTTGACGGCGCGAAGCAGTGGGCCAAGATTCTGGCTCATCCGCGAAGCGGCATCCACGACCAGAAGGCCGAACTCGTGCGCCTGCTCAGGCGAGAACGAGCCGACCGCCACTAAGAAACCGGCCGCGCGCCGGTCTCCAGACATGTCCGGAGTCTCGGCCAACAGCGCCGCGCTCACCGCGTTCAGCCCCGACCAGGTCGTCCCCAGGCTCCTCCCGTAGCCTAAGCGCCGGGCCTCCTCGACTTGCTCCCGCAAGGTCTCGCGGTCGACGCCATCTCGGTCCGTCTCGCCGGCTTGGAGGATGGAACTCTGTGTGAGTCTCCTCTCAAACTCCTCGGGAGGAAGACTGGCCAGATACGCCCTTCCGTGAGCACCCCAGGTCAGGGGGTAGCGATGCCCAATGTCGATGGCCATATAGGTACCCCCCGGCGCATGTCGACGCGCGACGACGAAGACCGTCTGACCGGACACGACAGCCAAGTGAGTGCTGCACCCGGTCGCCGCGGCCACCTCGTCCAGATAAGGGGTCGCCGAGCGGGCCAAGTCGGTGTTGTTGATCAGCGCTCGGCTGAGCAAGAGGACGTTCGGTCCCAACTGGTAGTTCTTCGTACGATCGTCGCGCGCAACGAGCCCGGAGCTGCGCAGAGTGTTCAGAATGGCGAGCCCCTTGCTCTTGCTGATGCCAACTTCTTTGGTGAGCTGAGTGAGCGAGGCTTCGCCACCGACGATGTTGGCCAAAGCGAAGAGCAGGCGAACCGATTGATCGACGGCAGGCACCAGCTGCAGGTACGTGTCTTTGGCGCCCTCGTCGTCGGGGGGTTGTTCACTAGACGGTATCGAGTTCAGTATGGAGTCCATTTCGCCCATCTTAGTGTGGTCTGTCGTTGCCTGTCAAGCAGGTGCGAACACCGGTTTTCACCCGCCGATACTTAGTGGCAGACGCCGCGAGACCCAGTTCAGTATACGGAACACAGTTCAGTGCTCTTCTGCTGAGCACATTACGCACCCCGCCGTGCCTTGTCAACAGTCTCCGAAGGAGGTCACCGCCGTGGGATACAATGCCAGGACCGG
>MELN01000040.1:104969-107788 GCA_001768675.1 Actinobacteria bacterium RBG_16_64_13
CCCCTCAACCATGCAACTCGAAAGGACCACGCTTGCGCGAGATGTGGCGAACACCAGCCGGCCGCGGCTTCATCATGCTCGGCGTCATGGGGGCAGCCTTCGGCTTCGCTATGAATGCGCACGGGGGCATCGTCACTAACTACTTCAACGACGTGCTCCACCTCTCCGGGCCGCAGTTCGGGTACATCATGGCCATACGGGAGATCGGCGGCTTCGTCCTCATCTTCCTGACCGCCGCGTTCTACCGGGTCTCGTTGCAGAGACTGACCGCTGGCGCGCTCGTGGTCCTGGCCATCGGCTACGCGCTCTACTCGCTCGCAGGCGACTTCTGGACCGTCATTCCCTGGGTCCTCGTCACCAGCTTCGGGATGCACACGGTGCTCCAGACCCAGACTTCCTTGGGCATGAGCCTGACGACCGCGGCCAGGAGCGGCTCCGTCCTGGGCCGGCTGGGAGCGGTGCAACAGGGGGGAACCCTGGCCGGCCTGGTGATGGTCTTCCTCATATTCAAGCTCCACTGGCTCTCCTACCGGCCGACCTTCATCATCCTCGGCGCCGTGGCCTTCATAGCCGCCCTGGCGGTCGTCCGTTTCCCGCACCTACACGAGGGGCAGCTCCGTAGGGTGGCCCCCAAACGGGAGCCCATAGTGTGGAGCCGTCACTACCGCCTGTACTACTGGGTCTGCTTGCTGGACGGGGCCAGGCAGCAGATCTTCTTCTCGTTCGGGACATGGGTTCTGGTCAACCGGTTCGGTCTGGAGGTAAAGGATGTGGTCCTGGTCCTCTTGGCCGTCACCTTCGCCGGCATCTTCACGAGTCCCTGGCTCGGCAGAGCGGTGGATCGCTATGGCGAGCGCAGGATCCTCTCGATCATCAACATAGCGTTCATCGGGGCTCTCGCGGGATATGCGCTTGCCAACAGCGTGATCATGGCCGCCGTGTTCTACTGTGTCTATGTGGTGATCGCACCGACGGCGTTCATCGGTGGCTCGACGTATCTGCGCAAGATCTGCGCTCCGCGGGATCTCTCTGCCAGCCTGGCCATGGGACTGACCATCGCCCACGCCACGGCCATCGCGGTGCCCGTCGTGACCGGGTTCATCCTCAATTTCGTCGGTTACCAGGTACCGTTCTTTATCGCGTGCGGAATCGCGGTGGTGGCCTTCTTCGTCACGCTGCGTTTGGACCCCTCGAAGCAGAAGTGCCCGGCGAGGATCGCGGCGGATGAGGCTTCCACCCAGCAGGTCGCCGCTCAGCCGGATGACGCTCAGCCTACCGGCCACCCGTCGGTCGGCGATCAGCGCACCCTTTGAGCAAAGCCGGACTGCGGGCGCTGGAGATCCAACAGACATCCGAGCTCAGTCAGCGACGATGGCGCCTGCTCGTGATCGCGTCGATCGGCGTCTTCCTGGCCACGCTCGACTCAAGCATCTTGTCCGTTGCGCTCCCCGTCATATCTTCCGACCTGCAGTTGACCTTCAGCGAAGCCCTCTGGGTGCAGGCGTCGTACCTCATCGTCGTCACCATCCTCCTCATCCCCATCGGGCGCTGGGGCGAGAGACATGGGCTCTTCTTCGCCTACTGGCTCGGCAACCTCCTCTTTGGCGCGTTCTCGGTGGCGGTGGCGCTTTCGTGGAATGGCACCTTCATGATCGGAGCGCGGGTGTTTCAGGCAATCGGAGGCGCACTGATCATCACGACCTCCGCGGCCATCGTCGCTGCCGCCTTTCCCTCCTCAGAGCGGGGCCGCGCACTCGGACTCAACATGATGGGCTCCACTCTCGGCCAGACGGTTGGCCCACCGCTGGGTGGCCTGATCGTGGCACACATGAACTGGCCCTGGATCTTCTACATCAAGGTTCCGGTCGCTGCCCTAACGGTTCTCGCAGGATGGGACCTGCTCGGCGCCGAACGCCGCGACCGGGCCGCGGCGCGGCTGGCGGCGGCCACGACAGCCGACTCCGCCGGCCATGTAGCCGACCGCAGCCGCATAGACATCCGAGGGGCCGGCCTGCTGGGCATGGTTCTTGCCGCCCTTTTCGTGCCCTTGATCTTCTCCCCGCTCTGGGGGTGGGACAGTTGGCGGACCATCGGCCCGCTGGTCTCGGCCGTGGTTCTCGCCGTGGTCTTCGTCTTCATTGAGGGCCGGACGCGCGACCCCATCCTCGATCTCGGCCTGTTCAAGCGCAGCCGGGTGTTCGCGGCGGCGAACACGGCCTCCCTGCTCTTCATGGCCTCTTCGTACGGCGTCACCATCTTCACAGCAGTCTTTCTCGAAGTGGTGCAGGGCCGGTCGGCGCAGTCCACCGGGCTCATTCTGCTCATCCAACCCGCGGTGATGACCATCATCACTCCCCTGGCGGGTCGGCTGTCAGACCATCTGGGGTCGCGAGGTCTCTCCGCGGCGGGCATGCTGGTGATGGCAGCCGGAACGGGCCAGTTGGCTTTGCTCTCCTTATCCGCCCCGGTCTCGCAGGTCGTTGGGGCGCTCGGCACGCTGGGCCTCGGCCTGGCCATCTTCAGCACACCCAACTTCTCGGCCATCATGGGCTCGGTCGATCGTTCCAAGCTGGGGGTCGCGTCCGGGCTCTTTACCGCCTCCCGCTTCTGCGGCATGGGGGTATCGATAGCTATCCTGGGGGCGATCGCAGCCTCAAGCCTGGGCCCGGAAGGAGGTCGTGTGATCCTCTTGGGCACGAGAGCCAGTCTCGGTAATGCCGAAGCCTTCGCGACCGGATATAGGGAAGCGATGCTCGTCGGGACAGGGATCGCCGTGATCGGCGCCCTGGTCTCACTCGTGCGCGAGCGCCAGCCCGCAA
>MELN01000040.1:107977-115417 GCA_001768675.1 Actinobacteria bacterium RBG_16_64_13
TGTGCGACCTGGACTGCGTCACCGGTGAGCACGATTCTCCCAGACTCGGGCAGCTGCACCAGCACAGACTGGTGGCCCTCGGTGTGGCCTCTGGTGTCGACGCAGACCACCGAGCCGTCTTCGAAGACGTCGAACACCTCGTTGTCGGCAGGCTGCAGGTACGTGAGGCCACGCGACAGCATGAGGCTATCGAAGTTATAGCCCCCCTCGTAAGCGTCCGGCCACCAGGCAGACCTGAGCTCCGACCGCCTGACGATGAAAGTAGCATTCGGGAAGAGCGTCGCGCACCCCATGTGGTCATGATGGAGGTGGGTAAGGAGCACATATCTCACCTCGGCCGGCTCGTAGCCCAGCCCCGTCATCTGCCTGTCTATCCGCTGTCCCGGGTTCACTTCCAGGAGGGGATCCCGCACGCTGTCGGTGTCGACGCCGGTGTCGACGACCACTAGTCCCTTCGGGTGATCGATCAGGAACATCAGGATCGGTATCGTCACCGGTTTGCCGAAGTTGCGGTCGGGAGTGAGGTGGCTTAGGTCGGGCAAGTGAGCGCGCCCACCGTCGAACATGTAGAGCTTCATTCGGCCCTGCGCTTTCGGTTCGTGGCCTGGCGCCTTCAGCTCGCGGCTTCGCCCCTGACGTCCTTCATGATCTTGCGGCACGCTTCATAGAAGATGTGGCTGTCGGGATAGAAGATCACGATCTTCGTCCCGTTGGCTTTCGCCACTTCCACGCCAGCCAGGTCCGACGTGGGAAACGCCATGCCCATGATGGGGATGCCTTTGTCTTCGCAAAGAGCCTTGACTTTCGCCTGGGCTTCTCTCAGGTAGGGATGCGCCCATTGCACCCGCTCTCCGGGCTCTTTGAGGAGGGCATTGGCGATGTCGGCCCCTCCCACGCCGACCGCATCCCGGCCCGGCTTCAGCAGTCCGATGATCTCTTCGGCATTGTCGATCGCCTCGACATCCTCCAGCAAGGGTATGAACATGACCTGGCGGTTCGCAGCCGCCATGTATTCCTCCCAGTTGTTGTGCGCATAGCCGTTGGCACGGATGGCGGGGCAGATGCCGCATCTTCCTTCGGGAGGGTAGTGGCTGGCCGCCATCCCGGCCCTCGCTTCCTCGACGGTCTTCACGTGCGGTACGACGACCCCCTGGGCTCCCGACTCGACCGCCGAGCGGATGAGGAAGGCATCGTTTGCTCCGACCCTGACCAGCGGCGTGAGACCGGATACTTCAGCTGCCCGGATCAGGCCTACCATGGTCTCCGGATTGGTGCGGTTGTGCTCCATGTCGAGCATGACGAAGTCGAAACCGGTATAGCCGACTATCTCGACCAGGTCCGGATCGTGTGTGTACATCTGCATCCCCAAGGGGGTCTCGCCCCGCTCCAGGGCAGCGAGGACTTTGTTTGGTCGCAGGAAAGGCTTGAACGACATCTCTCTCTCCTCTGGGCCACGGCCGCTACCGCGCGCGGTTGTCGATGACCGGTTTGATCTCCTTGCCGGACTCCATATTCGCCAGCGCCTCGTTGATCTGTTCGAGTTGGTACTTGCCGCTCACCAGCTCGGCAAACGGATATTTCGCCCGGTTGGCCTTGATGAACTGCAACGCTGTGTAGAAGTGCACGACGTGTGCCGAGACGCTCCCGACGATGGTGAGCGCTTTGGAGGTGATGAGGCTGGGCATGATGGTGGTGAGTCCGGCCGAACTCTGCCCCAAGATCAGGTATTTCCCACCCTTCTGGATCAGCTCCAGGCCTTCGCCGAACGCCGCCGGCACACCGGAGGCCTCGACCGCGTTCCGCGGGCCCCTGCCCTGGGTGAGACCGAGAATGAGCTCTTTCCGCTCCTCCGCCGTCTTGTGCTCCTCGATGTTGATGATGTGGTCCGCGCCCCAGCGTTTGGCCAGCTCCAGCCGGTTCTGCGGAGCGCCCACTACGATGACCTTCCGGGCCCCGCTTTCCCGGGCTACCACGGTGGAGTACAGCCCGATGGGCCCGGAGCCCTGAATGACCACGTCTTCCATGAGGCCCAGTTTGCCAAACCGCTCGTACCCGGCCACCACCGACCGGAAGGCGCAGCCCACCCCCACCGCTTCCTCTTCGGTGAGCTCCTCGGGGACTTTGACCACGTTGGTGAGCGGACTGACCATCTCGTATTCCGCGAAGCCGCCTCGGAGGGCGGTCGGCGGAGCCCAGCCGTAACCGGACCGTCTTGCGCACAAGACCGGGTCGCGGGCGATCTGACACCAGTAGCATTCGCCACAGTCCGCGTGGGCCCACATGATACGGTCGCCGACCCCGACCTCTTCGCCTGCGGCGTCGCGAACACGGCCGTCACCCAGCTTGACGATCCGGCCGATGGTCTCATGCCCCTGGATATTGGGGAGCGGACTCTTGATGGTCAGATCGCCTTTGCGCTGATGAACATCCGTCCCGCAGATGCCGGCCATCTCCACCTTGACCAGGATCCCCCGAGGTTCGACCTCGGGAATGGCGACTTCGCAGATCTGCAGAGGCTTGCCATATTCCTCCAGAACGGCTGCCTTGCAGGTCTTTGGAATAGAACTCATTGCTCACTTCCTTTTCGGCTCGATGCTTGTAGAATTCGCCGAGAGCGCCTGGCCGGCATTGCCCCTCCGCGCAAGATGAGCTATCCTGAACGTACGTTCAACAACCTAGCACCGGCCCGGGGCGTTGTCAATCGCCCGCGGCACCTACTATGGGTGAGGGAATGACTTGATGCCGGAGAGTTCTCGACCAAAGCTCAATAAGAAGCTCATACGAAAGACCAAGGCCGAGCGGCAACGTGAGATCGTCGAGGCAACGGTTCAATTGCTGGCGAAGTATGGCGTTCACGGAACCACCGTCTCCCGGATAGCTGCGGCGGTCGGAATCGCAAGGGGCGCCCTCTATCAGCATTTTCCCAACCGAGAAGCGGTACTGGAGGCCGCCCTTGCTTCCATGGGCGAGCGGTCTTCGGCCTGGATCCTACAGGCATCCGGGCCAGACGTGCCGCGGCGTCTCCTCGCGATGGGCGAGACTCACTCATCCTGGGCCTCCTCGGAATACAACACGTTCGTCCGCCCGTTCTTCCAATTGATCGCCTCTAAGCGGGAAACCAGTCTCACCAAAGTGATCATCGCGAGGCAGCAGGAGGATTTCCGCTATCTCGTGCAACAGGTGGAAGAGGGCAAGCGCCAAGGGAGCATCAGGAGTGACGCTGAGTCGGGAGATATTGCCTGGAGTCTCCTCCTGCACGCATGGGGGGAGGACATCGCCCGGCTCATGGGGGTAGACCAGTTCATCACCGAAGGAGTATCTCAGAGGATCCTAAGACGTCTGATGGCGACTTATACGGTCACGGTTACCCCCGCCTCAGACGGTCACGACCGCTCGATCTGAGAAAGACATGGCCAGGAATTGCTTGATCGTCTACTCGTCCTACACAGGCAACACGGAGAAGGTGGCCGAGAGGTTCGGGGCCACCTTCGAGAAGAACGGATGGGTCTGCGATAGCGTCAAGATCCGAAAGCGCGCTGACGATATCCTGAATCCGAAGTTCGAGATCAATGCCTACGACTTCGTCTGTGTAGGTTCGGGGATCAGGTCCCATCTTCCGTACAACGAGACCCTGAACGTGCTTCGCAGACTGAGGCTGGGGACAGATCCCAGGTACGCGCTGCGGATGCGAGACGAGACCATTCCCTACATCACCGATCCGTTGCCCGAGAGCCCCCCACCGTGGAATGACGCGAGCCTCATCGAACGTCACAAGAGAATCGTCCTGGGTCCGGACTCCCCGAGCGCGGTCGTCTTTGTCACCTACAGCGGATACGAATTCGGTCCGAAAGAAGCGGAACCCAGCCTTCAGCTCCTTGAACTGGAGATCGAGCATCTGGGATTCGAGTGCATCGGGCGGTTCTGCTGCCCCGGCAAGTTCCTCAACGACCCCACCCCCCGTACGTACCATGGCGACATCCGGGACAGGCCCAACGAGACGGACCTATTGGAAGCCGAGAGATTCATCGAAGAGCGGCTCCGGGAGATAGCCGGGCGGCCCGCGTAGGGGGTCGTCAAGGCGTGCCGTCCGCGGAGTCGCCCGAGTTGCCGGCGCTCTTCACTTGTCGGTGAGCTCCTGTGTGTAGGCTCCGCCCGGGCCGGCCCCAAAGTGGAAGATCGGGAGGTCGACCTTGTGGATGACCAGCGGGCAGTGGTACATGCCTTTGGGGACGAAGATCAGGCAGCTGCGGATAAGGATGAACTTCTCGTCCTCCAACCAGAACTCGATCTCGCCGCCCAGATCGTAGGGATTCTTGAGATCGGTGCCAAAGAACCCCAGGGTCTCATCGTAGTCATGGGCGTGGGAGTTGGGCTCGGCCGTCTCCGGGTAGACCTCCGGCCCGCCGGGCCACATCCACACGGCTTCGGTGTAGAAGGAGCCTTTCAGCACGTAGTCGTCCAAGCTCAGCAGCTTCAAGTGGGATTTCGTGTCGGAGACCGAGGCCGGATCTATTCCAAGCGGCAACGCCGCATCGCGGGAGTCGAGCTTTCGCTCGCTGACTATGTACTTGCCGTGTTTCGATTCGGTCATGCTCGCGTCCTTTCCGCGTGGCGGGTGGGGCAGCGTTGGATGGTGCGGGCTCTCTACTTGGGGCCCCGGCGGGCGCCGTCGGGCAGGTCGAAGAAGCTGTTCGCCCAGCCTTCGTCCAGAGTGCCGGCGCCCAGCATAAGCGCCATTTCGATCATCGGCCTGCGTACCTCTTTCCACGCCAGTGGGCCGTGATCCAGGCCCTTGGGAATGTAGGCGCAGTGGGTGGTGTCGAACTCGAGCAACTCATCCCCTATGCCGAACTGCAGAGTCGCACCGAGATCCTCCGGGCGCTCAGGGTCGCTGCCTAGGTGCCATACCACCTCGTCGAAGTCGTCGTGCCGCATCTTCGGGATCGGCGGGGCGGGACAGTCCCATATCCATCCGAACTCAAGGTAGCAGTCGACCATGCCGACCTGGGTGCGGCTGAGGTATGTCATGGTTGGATTCTGCCGGCCTTCTACGTAGTCGGGCCCCGCCTCTCGCATGGGGCTGCGGACCACGTACTGCTCGAAGTCGAAGTTCTGCGTCTTCTTGGGAACCGCGTTCGAAGCTTCGCCACCGGCCCAGCGGCCCGATGCGGCATAGGGGTCGCCGCTCCCGAGCACCATGGAGAGTTGGAGGTGTGGGTGGCGGAACTCCTTGTACGAGAGCGGGCCGAAGGGTGTGCCTTTGGGGATGAAGACCGCCGTCGTGGTGTTGAATACGATCAGCTGTCCGCCGAGCCAGAGCTCGACAGTGCCGCCGAGGACTTGGGGCGTAGCGGGATCCATGCCGATGTGCAGCAGTATCTGATCGTAGTCGAGCACCCGCTCTGCCATTTGCGGATCGTTCTGCGGGATGCCGTAGACCCAACCCAGTTCGACATACACGTCGGCTTCGCCGACCTGATTGCTGCTCATAAACGTCATGGGAGGCGACTGGCGGCCCTTCACCTCGGGATGACCGGCGTCCCGCAGTGGTCTTCGCACGGTAAACCTCTCATACTTGGATACTGTCACGAGGTGCGTCCCTCCGCTTGTTCCTTCAGAAGTCGCCCGGCGATGCCGAGTTGAGAGAACAAGGAGAACGTATCGGCAACATCCCAATGCTCGGCGATCTTGCCGTCCTGCACCCGGAAGATATCCACGACGTCGAAACTCAGCCCGTTGCCGGTGGCTTCCTTGCCCAGCCAAGCGCCGCCGGTGTGCGTCCCGGTGGTCGCGCTGTAGGCCATGACGATATCGCCCTCGGCGATCATTCTCTTGAGCGTGTACTTGAAGTCAGGCACGGCCCTGAAGATCACGTCGAAGAACCAGACGAAGCCGGCTTTGCCCTGGGGGCAGTCCGCGTTGTGCTGGATGTAGTCGTCGCGCATATAGCTGTCCAGCCGGCTCATATCGTGGCCGATGAACACGTCGTCGTAGAAGCGCTTCACCACGTCCTTGTTGCTGTCGTTGTCGGCCATGATCGCCTCCTCTCGGCTAGTGCGCGGTGAGACCACCATCGATGGAAAGGCACTGGCCGGTGATGAAGGACGCGACGTCGGAACAGAGCCAGACGACCGCCTCCGCCATGTCCTCCGGATAGGCGAGACGATGGAGGGGGACCGCGCGCTCCATGTCGTCCCGGGCGCTTGGCTGCGTGCCGGTGAGGTATTCAAAGAGCAAGGTGTTCTGCGTGGGTCCCGGCATGATGGTGTTGACGCGGACATCGTGCGCGGCGCCTTCCTGTGCAGCGGTCCTGGTGAGGGCGTTCAAACCGGCCTTGCTGGCATTATAGGCGCAGAATCCGGGCAGCGGCCTGACCGCTCCCACGGAAGAGGTGTTGACGATAGCGCCGTGTCCCTGCTTGATCATCTGCCTCATCTCGTGTTTTAGGCAGAGGAAGACGCCTTTCAGATTGATGTCGAGAGTGCGATCCCAGATGTCTTCCGAGCAGTCCACGATGTTCACCACCGGCACGCGCTTGCCGTCCGGCCCGATACCCGCGTTGTTGAAGGCGTAGTCCAACCGGCCGTAGAGGCTGACACACTTCTCCACCATAGCTTGGACGTCAGCTTCCTTCGAGACGTCACACTTGACGAAGACAGCTTCTCCACCGGCGTCCTTTATCGATTCGACGGTTTCCTCGCCGCCGGCGATGTTGGAACCGGTCGTTACGATCACTCTCGCCCCTTCTCTCGCGAAAAGCTGGGCGCCCGCCCTGCCGATGCCGGAGGCCGCGCCAGTGACCAATGCTACTTTTCCGCTGAAACTCTCAGCCATCCTTGTCCCCTTGCTCCAGGTGGGCATCGACGGCCTACATCATAACGCGATGTCGTGACGGGACCCGCAGATCGACGGCCGGACGTCGCTATTCGGTGCCCCTCGCCGGGCCAAGCGTGGTCTGCGCCGTCGCCGTCGCCGTCGCTGTTGTCGTTGCCGTCGCTGTTGTCGTCGCTGTTGTCGTCGGCGCCGCCGTCGCCGCCAGGATAGTGACAAGCCCGTCAAGGTGGCTGTGGCAATAGGCGGCTCGGAAGCCTGCCGCCTCCACGGCGCGCGAGAGTTCGGAGGCGCTCAGGAACTCGGCGGCCGATACGCTCAGATACTCGTGCAGCTCCCTGTCACGCGCAAGCCAGGAGCCCACCTTCGGCAGGACGTGATGGAAGTAGTAGTGAGCGGGCGTGGCCCAACTCAGAGGCCGCGGGCGCGTGAACTCCAGGATCACCAGGCGGCCCCCCGGGCGCAGGAAGGAGCGCATGCGGGCAAGGACCGCGCCGATGTCCTCCACGTAGCGCAGCCCCCAACCCAGGAGGACTACGTCGAAGTCCCGCAGCCCGAGGTCGTCGCGGATCAGGTCGCCCGCGATGTACTCGACCGGAGGACGACGGT
>MELN01000040.1:115461-115782 GCA_001768675.1 Actinobacteria bacterium RBG_16_64_13
TGAAGCATGACCGGACTGAGATCGGCGAGCACCAGCCGGCCCTCACTCCCCAAGTGCGGCAGGGCCCGTTCGGCCAGGCCCCCCGGGCCGCAGAACGCGTCCAGCACCCGGTCTGCCGGCTGCAGACGAGCGGCCTCGATCACCTCTCTGCGCCATAGAACCACCTGCCCGGCGCTGGTCACCATGTTGACCGACTCGTAGTAGCGGGCGCTGTTGTTGAAGAGGTCGCGCAGGTAGGAGGGGTCGGTGGGAGTGCGGATCTGCCGCCCCCGCGACGATCCCCTGGGCCAACGCGGTCTTCTGCGCCCTGTCATAGGAGCC
>MELN01000040.1:115805-125259 GCA_001768675.1 Actinobacteria bacterium RBG_16_64_13
GCGACGAAGGCGACCGGTGGGAAGAGGCTTGCCCGGTTGAAGACGCGCTGGGAAATCACCTCCAGAGGCGAACGGACGAGGCCCAGGCCGGGAAGAGCCATCGTCCAGCCGGCAGCCGCGACCAGAAGCAGCCTTAGGATGAGGCTGCCCTGTTGCAGAGCGGCCAAAGGAAGGATGGCGACCATACCGCCGAAACTGGCCCAAGCCGACCATTTCGGGCCGTGGACGGTCGCCAACGTCTTGATGCCGAGCGGAACATCGTGCGACATGTCCGCGAGATCGTTGGTCAGATTCCGGCCGAATATCTCCCAGAACGCGAGAAGAAAGAAGAAGGCGACCGCGTAGAGATCGAAGTTCCGCACCGCGTACCACCCGGCCAGCGCCCCCAGGCCTACCATGGCTCCGGCAGGGATGGTCTTCAGCCACGTCTTCCGCTTGAGAGCGCAGTACGCGGCTTCCAGGCAGACACAGCCGGCGAAGATGACCGCGCAACCGGGCCGGAGCCAGTAGGCGAAGCCAAGCGCGACCAGAGCGAGGCCGACGACCCAGGCGATGGCGAGGCGCAGGGAGAGAACGCCCAGAGCAACCGGGTGGCGCACTGAGACCACGTCGATATCGTATCCGCCCGCGATCTTCGGTGAGCCAGGTAGTCGCACCGCTTCGCGGTCGACCCGCAGGTCCAGCAGGTCGTTGGATGCGTAGACGCACAGCATCCCGGCCGTGGAGGCCACCAGTCCGAGGCCTATGATCCGCAGGGACGGAAAGCCGCCCAAGGCGAGAAACGCGCCCAGCGCAGGTTGGGCTACGGAGAGAACTGCCTGGCGGCTGTGGGAGAAATCGAAAAGGAGAGAGGCTCTGCTGCCCGCGACGCTGCCCATCAAACCTCCAGCGGCCCGCAGCTCGCCGTGAGCTGCGCTAGCCCTTCTTCTTCTGGCGCGCAGTCACCAGGGGCGCCACGGCGATCCACAACGTGATGGTTATCAGCATGGATGTCGTGTAGCCGATGTCGGGGAGGTCGAGCCTACTGGAGATCGGGCCCCAGAGAAGCATGAAGAACAACGAGCTGAGAAAGAACCCGGGTATAGCCGCCAGTATGCTGAAGTAACCCATCTCCTGCCTCCTTTGGGAACGCTTGCACCTGCCTCATCATAGCCCCTGTAGAATGGAGAACGCGAGCGTCTTCGGCGCCGGACCGAGGCGGCTTCGCGAAGTCCCTCGCGAGAAAGACCACTGCCCGATCATGGAGCGACTCAAGCATCACGACATCCTCTACAACGACGACCCCCTCGGGCCGTGGCCGACACACCTTCTCAAGAGGCTGGACAAGCCCACAAACAAGATCGTCGGGCCTGTGGAGCGCCGCGATGAACGGGAGAGTCCGTTTGGCAAGTCGCTGCTCGGTGGATACGGGGAAGAGATCCAGCGAGAATTCATACGAATGACTGTGCGCTACCCCCTCGGAGCGTCTCTGGTGGACATGCAGAACCACATCAACACCATCATGAGGAAGCTCAACCCCGTAGCCACGGAGAAGGCGCCCATTCCCGAAGACGCCCGGGTGCTGAGCCGGCACCTCAAGGCATTGGGCTACTTCCTCGGCGCCGACATGATGGGCATCGGCCTCCTCAGCCAGTCCGCCGTCTACACCCACAACATGAAAGGCCGCGAGATAGAGGCGCCTTTCAAGTACGCAGTCGTCTTCCTTTGTCGCAAGCACGATCCCACCATCTCAGCCTCCAACGGGTGGGAAGAGATAGTGGACGGAGCCAGCTTCCAGACCTACCAGCGCCTGGCCATGCAGACCGAGACCATGGCCAACTACATTCGCCGGCTGGGCTTGGAGGCCCAGGCTTCCAACATGAACCGCTACATGACTATCATGCCGCAGATCGTGCTCGACGCGGGCCTGGGGGAGGTCTCACGGATGGGCATCATCCTCAACCCGTTCCTGGGATGCAACTTCAAAGCCGCATGCGTGCTCACCAACATGGAGCTCGAGACCGACGGCTATATCGACTTCGGGCTCCAGGACTACTGCGGCAAGTGCACTATCTGCGCCGAGCAGTGCCCGCCCCGCGCCATTACCCGCGGGCCAAAGACCCTGTACAACGGCTACTACACCTGGAAGCTGAACAGCAAGTCGTGCTCGGACTTTGACGTGCTCAACAAGGAAGGCTGCGTCTGCGGGCGCTGCACCAAGGTCTGTCCGTGGCACATCCCCGGCCAAGAGCCGCGCGACTTCGCCGAGTGGGACGGCGACCTTGCATGGCTGCACAGCCGGGTAGACGAGCAGCGGCAACGGGTCATCGCCAACGGCTACGTCGATCCCACCGAGCACGCACAGAAGTGGTGGTTCCCACTGGATGAGGTCGACGGTAGACTGGTGGTCCCCACCGACAAGAACAGGCAGAAGATCTGCCGGGACTACCCGCTGCAGAACCCGTGGGGAGCCAACAGCTGATCCGTGCCGGCCGTGACGCGCGAGTCGCTCGCCAGCCGGCCGTCCCTGAGCATGACCACCCGGTCCACGGTCCGCAACGACTCCGGATTGTGGGTCACCATGATGACCGCGTGTCCATGGCCCGCGAGCTGACGGAGCAGTGAGAGCACCTGATCTCCGGTGGCGGTGTCGAGGCTGCCGGTGGGCTCGTCCGCGAGGATGATCGGAGGGTCGTTCACCACCGCCCGGGCTATGGCCACCCGGCCCTGCTCGCCTCCGGAAAGCGCACTAGGAAGACGATTGGCCTTGGCTTCGTCGAGGCCCACCCTCTCCAAAGCCGCGAGAGCGCGGTCGCGCTTGCCGTCTTCCTTGAGGATCGCCAGAGGCAGCATCACGTTCTCCAGAGCCGTCAAATAGGGGATCAGCTCCAGCTGCTGAAAGACGAACCCGAGGTACTCCCGCCGCAGGTCCGCCTGCCGGTCCTGTCTCAACTGATACACGTCTATCTCGTCGATAAGAACGCGGCCGCCGGTCGGCGGGTTCATCGCACCTAGGATGGAGAGGAGCGTGGACTTCCCTGAACCCGAAGGACCCATGATGGCCACGAACTCGCCCCGTTCCACGGTCAAACTCACACCCTCGACGGCGGCCACTCTGACTGCCGCGTTTCCATAATGCTTGCTGAGGTCGCTGGCCGCGAGGACTGGGGTTGTGATTGACATGCAAGTTCTCCTTGTGCGATTCAGACTTGCTTGAGGGCTTCGACGGGATCCAGGTTGGCGGCACGCCAGGCGGGATAGAGAGTTGCCAGGGCGCCGATCGCAAAAGACAGGCCGATCCCCAGGACCACGACCAGCGGATTCAGCTGGGCGCCTGAGTCATGCCCAAACGCGAAGCGGCCTCCGAGCAGCCAGGCGGCTAGACTCACGCACCCACCGATCACTGCCCCGATCAAGCTCACGAGCACAGTCTCGGTGAGAAACACCGACCGTATGTGCCGGTGCTTGTAACCGGCTGCCCGCATGACCCCTATCTCGCGGCGCCTTTCCTTGACCGCGGCGAGCATGGTGATGAACACTACAAGCCCCGAAATGAGGACGATGAGCGAGGTCAGGGCAACGCCGAGATCGGCCAGTGCGGTGTTCGCTTGATTGGTGAACTCGATGCTTTTCTTGACAGTAGCCACCGAGGCAGCCGGAAGCGCCACTTCGATCTCCGCTGCCAGCCCGTCGATGTATGAGGTAGAGACCGCTGTGACTTCTACTAGGTTGATGTTCGTGCCTTGGCCGGTGAGATCGGCCAGCGCTCCTCGGTCCATGACGACTAGGTTGTCTTCATCGTCGCCACTTTCCCACAGAACGCCCGCGACCTCGAAAGGCTTCCCATTCACGGTGATCGTCTGGCCTGGCTCTGCGCGCAACTCGTTGCGGACGTTCAGGCCCAGCAAGACCTGGTTGGAATTCTCGGGCAACTTGCCCTCGACCTTCCACCAGGGTTTCATCGAAGCGCTTTCGGCGACATCGGTGCCGACGGCCAGAAAGCGTGTGCCCTGGATCTCCACGGACTGCAGCAGAACGGGTATGACCGCCGTCAGAGCGGTCGACGAGGGGACGCTCCGGATCTTGTCGAGCGCCGACTCGTCCATCATGGGCACCTCGCCGCTGCCCGCGCTTCCCAGACTGATGCCGCCGTAGCTCAGAGAAAGCTGGGGACTGTTTGGAGTCACCAGGAGGCTCGAGCCGTATTGGCTCAACTTCTCGTCGACACCAGAGCGAAGGGAGAGCACCAGCGAAAGGACCAGCACGAAGCAGGAGACGGCGGCCGCCAGAGCGATGACGTTCAATGCGGCCCGCCCCGGATGGCGTCGCAGATTCGCCCACGCTAGGTAACGAAGTCGCATAGCCTCCCCCTACACGCGCCGCATAGCCAGGAGAGGACTGAGACGAGCGGCCTGAATGGCCGGGTAAAGGCTGGCAACGAGCACCACGCCGAAGGACGATCCCAGTAGCGCCAGGAGCTGGGCTATGCCCAGAGGCGCCAGTTGCTCCGAATGGACGACCAGCCGGACAAGAGGCCGGGAAAAAGCAGCAGCCAAGCCGCTGCCTATGACAGCCGCCAATGCCGCTAGCGCCAAGTTCTCAAGCAGCACGATCTTCAGCACGTGCTGGCGCCGGTATCCCAACGCTCTAAAGACTCCGATCTCGCGTTTTCGCTCGCGCACCGCGGAGAGGGTAGTGGTCAGCACCACTAGGAGACCCATAGCGATCATGAACGCCGACAGCACAACACTGAAGAGCCTGACTTGGCCGATCAGGAGTTCGCGCGATTCCATGGCCTTCCTGAGAGCCGACACCCTGGCATGGGGAAGCTCTGCCGATATCTCCCCACTGATCTGCTCGATCGGGCAGGAACTGCAGAAGGCGGAGATCTCGATGAAGCTCAGCTCACCCTCGCGTGTCCACAGACGCTGGGCAGTCGAGAGATTCATATAGAGCAGATCGTCCTCTTGGGTCCCGGTCGACTCCAAGAGAGCCTTGACCAGAAAGGCCGACCCGTTCATCTCGACGGTGTCACCAACCGCTAGTCCGAGCTTCTCAGCCGCCCGGGTTCCCACGAGCACGTCGTACGGCCCATCGGGCCGGCTGCCTTGGAGACGCCACCATGTCTTCAAGCCGAGCTCTTCGCCCCACTGCACCCCCACGGCCATGAACCGTACACCTCCAACCTCGGCCGCCACCAAGAGCTTCGGAGCCACGCGATTGAGGTTCTTGTTGTCGGGGATCGCCCGGATCTTGTCCAAGTCTTCCATGCGCAGAGTCTGCGTGCCGTAGGTGAGTTGTCCGAGGTGAATGCCGCCGTACGTGAGCGGCAGCTCATCGCTCCTGGGCACCACCGAGATGTTCGCCCCATAGGCATCGACTTTGTCCGCGAGATCCTGTTCGGCGCTGCGAGTGACGACCGAGAGCGCGGTGACCACGGCGACCACGATGGCGATGACCATCACCAGCAGCGCGCTCCTTGTGGGCCGCCGCCGCAGGTTGGCAAGGATTACGTCATGGAGAGCCAATCGGCTGGTTCGAAATCGCTAGTTCCAGACCAATCGCTAGTTCGAGACCCTGGGTTGCCAAGCTTCGAGCGGACCCAGCGCCACCGTCACGTTGTCGCCCGACACCGTGGCGACGAGTTCCTCGGGCGGAAACGTCTGGCACCCACCAGAGACTCCCTCCAGCGTGTCGAGACTCCATCGCGTGAAGCAGGTGTTGCAGACAAGTTCATTACCTTCGATGTGGAAGGAGTACGAACGGCACGGTTCGCAGAACGAGGTGGCGACCACCAGCCGGCCGCTGGGCGCAACGTATGAGATGAGGGGAAGAACGTTGCCGCCCATGACTGCCTGGAAGTCCGCGGACAGGGGCGTAGACCTAGTGTAGGTGAACGCCGCCAGAGAGGCCGTCTTGACCTGCGCTAGCGAGAATGAGACCGCCTGGCCAGAGGGCTTGAGCTCCCCGAGATAGACCATCTCCACTGGGTCCTTCGCATACGTCACGGTTTCGGCGACCTTGTCACCGCCCACCTGGGCTGACGATTCCCGGTACTGAAAGACAAGGGCTACGGCGACCGCGACAATAGCCACGAGCAACCCCGCGGCCGCGACCTTGAGCAAGGGGAAACGCCCAGACTTCTCGAAACGAGCGCGTTTTGTCTCACGCCATTCATCCGGGCTTTGGCGCCGTTGGCCGTTGGCCGGATGTCCGGTGGTCTTCTTGTGTGACTTTGGCTTTGACACTGCCTGTGACCTCCTAAATGACTTTGGGCGGACCGCAGCCGCCCGTCTACTCACATCGATGTTGGAACCAGAGAACGGAAGACCTCACATTGCCGACAGAGCTGCATCTTCTTCTTCCAACTCCCTTGGGCCACGCCCTGGCACATAGTGCCGCCGATGAACCAACAAAGGTCGCCGGCGTGGACCTCCCACGCGATGCATCTTGCTCTCGTTTCCGATCCACAACCCCTCCGCTCCCAACAAGCCGGGGTCCCATCGAGAGGACGTTGCTTCAGGTACAGCAAGAACAGCGCCTGACGCTCGACGTGCAGAGGGATGCTTCTCCACCCCTGTTCGAAGCTCTGGACCCCTTTGGAAGAGACACCCAGCAAACTGGCCATCTCAGCCTGGGTCTTGCTCAGGCGATGGCGGATCTGAGTGAATTCGGTGCTATCTATCGGTAGGTCCCCTTTGTCATTCCGCCAGGGCAACGACGCCTCATACTAGGGTGAATACTACCACATTGTGGTACTCGTCAAACACAGAGCGACCCGGGGGTCACTCGCTCGCGCACTCTTTGCCCCCTACAGGCCCAGGCTCCTCGCGATCACAAGTCTGATCACTTCGGAAGTACCTTCGCCGATCTCCAGCAGCTTGGCGTCCCGGAGATAGCGTCCCACGGGGAATTCGTTGATGTACCCGTATCCACCATGGATCTGGATGGCCTCCAGCGCCGCCTTGGTGGCAATCTCGGACCCGAAGAGCTTCGCGTAGTTCGCCTCTTTGGAGTATGGCTGCCCGGTGTCCTTCAGCCAGGCGGCCTTCAGGTACATGAGTCTGGCCAGTTCTGTGTTCATGGCGATGTCGGCCAGCTTGAACTGGATGGCCTGAAACTTCCCGATGGGCTGGCCGAACTGGACGCGCTCCTTGGCGTACTTCAAAGAGGCGTCCAGGCAGGCCTGGGCGATCCCCACTCCCATGGCGCCGATAGCGATCCGGCCGCCGTCGAGCACCACCAGGAACTGCTTGAAGCCTTCTCCACGCACACCGACGAGGTTCTTCTCGGGCACTCGCACGTTGTCGAAGAACAGCTCCGTCGTGTTGGAACCGTGGAGTCCCAACTTCTCGTACCCCGCCCGGATGGTGAAGCCCGGCGTCCCCGTGGGCACGATGATGGCGCTGATACCACGAGTGCCTTGGCCCTTGTCGGTCACCGCCGTGATGGTCACGAACTTGGCGAAGCTTGCGTTGGTGATGAAGCACTTCGAGCCGTTGATGACCCACTCGCCGCCGTCCAATGTGGCCGTGGTCTTGGTACCGCCGGCATCGGAGCCGGCTTCCGGCTCGGTGAGGCCGAAGGAGCCCATGCTCTCGCCCCTGCAGAGAAGGGGAAGATACTCCCGCTTCTGCTCCTCGGTTCCAAAGTAGTAGATGGGCATACAGCCAAGGGAGATGTGCGCCTCGTAGGTCAAGCCCGTTGAGCCGCAGGCCCGAGTGATCTCCTCCAACGCCAGGCAGTAACTGGTGTAGTCGGCCCCGGATCCCCCGTATGTTTCGGCTATCGGCAGCCCCATCAGGCCAAGCTCGGCCATCTTCTTGAGGATGTCCACGGGGAAAGCGCCGGTCCTGTCGATCTCCGCCGCTTTGGGCGCTATCTCGTTTTGGGCGAAATCCTTGACCGTGTCCCTGATCAGCTGCTGATCTTCTGTTAGCTTGAAGTCCACTTTGGCTCCCGTTTCTCTAGAAAGGCACTGCAACCCTCGCGCGGTTCGTCGGTGGCGAACGCTAGACCATATAGCTCTGATTCCAGACCAAGAGCGTTCTCTAGATCCAAATCCTGGCCGTGGTTAACAGCCTCCTTGCTGAGTCTCACTGCTTGAGTCCCCCTGCCGGCGATCCTCCTGGCCATGCCCAGACAGTAGTCCAACAGTTCGTCCGCCGGGACGACTTTGTTGACCAAGCCCATCTTGCACGCCGCTTCGGCGTCGTAGTGATCCCCGGTGAACAGCATCTCTTTGGCCATGCCTGGGCCGACCAACCTGGGCAGTCTCTGCGTCCCGCCAAATCCGGCGATCATGCCCAATTTAACCTCGGGCTGTCCGAACACCGCCCGGTCCGAGGCCACCCTGATGTCGCAGGCCATGGCCAATTCGGTGCCTCCGCCGAGAGCGTAGCCGTTTACGGCCGCGATCACGGGCTTCCTCATGCTCTCCAGCTTGCCGACGGTTCTTTGACCGAACTTGGACCATTCTTTCGCCTGCTGTGGAGAAAACCGGCTCATGTGATCGATATCCGCCCCGGCC
Source organism: Actinobacteria bacterium RBG_16_64_13 (assembly GCA_001768675.1). Taxonomy (GTDB): domain Bacteria; phylum Actinomycetota; class Thermoleophilia; order RBG-16-64-13; family RBG-16-64-13; genus RBG-16-64-13. Next base: position 124,315 of record MELN01000040.1, read on the forward strand.
ACGAACGCCCTGCCCGCGCCGGTAACCACGAGCACCCGCACCTCGTCGTCGCTCTCGATCCGCTCAAGAGCCGCGCAGAGCTCTTCGAGCATGGCCACGTTCATAGCGTTGAGCGCTTCGGGCCGGTTGATGGTCAGCAACGCGACTCCGTCATCCTTCTTCACTTCGACGTACATGCCCACTCCGCAACCTCTCGTGTGCCGGAAAGCCCCGCGAATGCCGCAGGCACGTTAGAATACCTCGCACGCACGACTACGACACAGCGAGAAGAAACGAATGATCGAGATACGATGGCACGGCAGGGGCGGACAGGGCGCCATCACCGCCGCGAAGATATTCGCCACGGCGGCGTTCCAGGCCGGATACACCGGGGTGGTCATGGCCCCGACCTTCGGCACCGAGCGTCGCGGCGCCCCGGTCTTCACCTCGCTCAAGATAGCCAAAGAGAAGATCTACGACATCTCCCCGATCGAGACCCCCGACGTCGTGGTCGTCCTCGACCATCTCCTGCTGACCGAGGCCGACGTGACCAAGGGGCTCAAAGACGGGGGGCTCATCGTCCTGAACACGCCCAGACCCCTCGCGGCCTATGATTTCGACGGCATGCGGCTGGCCGTCGCCGACGTCACTGCCTTGGCGGCCGAGGCGGGGCTGCCCCAAGGCGTGGTGAACTCGGGCATCATCGGGTGCCTGTGCCGGGCGCTCGATGTCGTCCCGTTCGAGCTGGTGCTCGCGGAGATCGAGGCCGAATTCACGACCAAGAGACCACAGGCCAATGCGCAGGCGGCCAGGCTGGCCTACGAGAAGACCACGATGCGTGGCGGCGCGGAGCCCGGCGGTGGAGGCTCCTGATGGGCACCAGGAGATACAAGTACAAGACTTCGCACAGCCTATCCGGTCCGGGCGACGGCGGCCGCACGGGTTCCTGGCGAGTCCAGCGTCCGG
>MELN01000040.1:125397-127695 GCA_001768675.1 Actinobacteria bacterium RBG_16_64_13
GGAGTGCCCCACCAAGGCCATCACCATGGTGGATGAAGCTGCCGGGGACGGCGCCGGCCGGCCCGAGGACGGCGAGGGCCCGGCGGCCTGCTCAGACGAGGGACCGAGACCATGCACATAATCGAGAACGGCAACGTCGCGGCGGCCATGGGGGTCAGGCTGGCCGGAGCCCAGGTGATCGCGGCCTATCCCATCACCCCGCAGACCCCCCTGACCGAGAAGCTCGCGGAGTTCATCGAGGCCGGCGAGATGAAGGCGCAGTACGTCCCGGTGGAAAGCGAGCACTCGGCGCTCGCGGCCTGCATCGCCGCGAGCTCGACCGGCGCGCGGGCGTTCACCGCCACCAGCGCCAACGGGTTGCTCTACATGCACGAGCAGATCCACTGGGCGGCGGGTGCGCGGCTGCCTATCGTCATGTGCGTGGTGAACCGGGCTGTGGGGGCTCCCTGGTGCATCTGGAACGACCACCAGGATTCCATCTCGCAGCGGGATACGGGCTGGATCCAGATGTATGCCTGCGACCACCAACAGATCATCGACGGCGTCCTCAAGGCCTTCGCCCTGGCCGAGGCTACCAGCATCCCGGTCATGCTCTGTTACGACGGCTACCTGCTGTCGCACACCTACATGCCCTTCGTGGTGCCGGAGGAGGAGAAGGTCCCCCGCTTCCTCAAGCCGTTCAAGCCCGCCTACGCCCTCGACCCGGACAATCCGGCCAACCTCAATACCGTCACGCTGCCCGACGTGCGCATGGACGTCGCCGGCGAGATGGCCCATGGGTACATGGAGATCCGCTGTCTGCTGCAGGAAGACCTGAGAGGCGCACTGGTCGTCGCCCAGCAGGTCGAGGACCGATTCGAACGGGTCTTCGGGCGGGGCGGAGACGCGCTTTTGGAGCCCTACCGCTGCGACGACGCCGAGTATATCGTGGTCGGCCTCGGCTCGCTCACCTACCAGTTGCGGGACGTAGTGGAGATGCTGCGGGGCGAAGGGCTCAAGCTCGGCGTGCTCGGGGTCAGGCTCTACCGACCGTTCCCCGATGAGGCCCTGGTCGAGGCCCTGCGGCATACCCGTGGGGTGTTTGTCATCGAGAAGGCGCTCTCCTACGGTTATGAAGGCGCGCTCTGCTCCGATGTCAAAGCCGCCCTATACGAGCACCTGCGGAGCGACGGTGCCTGCGAAAGCGCGGGGCCCTTCGTCAGAGGCATGATCGCCGGTATCGGAGGCCGAGACATCAGAACCCCCGACCTGACCGCCACTCTGCGAGCCGCTATCAACGGCACGCTCGAAGACGATCCTGTCTGGATCGGGATCAAGCTGTAGGTAGGAGGCTGCGCCCGCGATGACCACCAAGACCACCATCCTCACGCTTCCCAAGGAAGAACTCGTCCACCCGGGCAACCGAGCATGCACGGGCTGCGGTCTCAACGTTGCCTATCGCATCGGGCTCAAGGCCCTGGGACCCGATACCATCCTGGTCGTGCCCCCTAGTTGCCTGACGGTGCTGCAGGGGCTCTTCCCTGTCGCCTCCACCAAGCTGCCCTGCCTGAACGTGACCTTCGCCTCCACGGCCGCGGCTGCCACCGGGGTGCTGGAGGCGCTCAAGGCCCAGGGTAAGGAACATATCAAGGTGGTCGGCTGGGCCGGCGACGGCGGTACGGCCGACATCGGCATCCAGGCGCTCTCCGGGGCGGCCGAGCGCGGGGACGACTTTCTCTTCATGTGTTACGACAACGAGGGCTACATGAACACGGGCGTGCAGCGGTCGGGCACCACGCCGCAGTGGGCCATCACCGCCAACACCCCCTTCAAGGGCAAGCTACAACAGAAGAAGGACGTCCCGGCCATCATGGCCGCGCACGGCATCGACTACGTGGCCACGGCCTCAGCAGCCTACCCGCTCGACCTCTTCGACAAGATCAAGAGGGCCCTCGTACTCCATGGCACCAAGTACATCCACATCCACACCCCTTGTCCGCCAGGGTGGGGTTTCGACCCTCGCTATTCCATCAAGATCGGCCGGCTGGCCGTGGAAACGGGGTACTACGACCTGTACGAGGTGGAGCGCGGCGCCTTCAGACTGACCGGGGCCTCGGAGAAGCTGCTGGAGAAACGCCAACTGGTTCCGGTAGCCGATTACCTCAAGACCCAGTCGCGCTTCAAGCTGCTCACGGACGAACAGATCGCCCAGATCCAGGCCCAGGTCGACGCCAAGTGGAGCGCGTACTACCTGGCGAACGAGTAGGGCACATGCCACCAAGCAAAGAGTTGCCGATCTTGCTCTTTGAATCGGCCGCG
>MELN01000040.1:127759-128503 GCA_001768675.1 Actinobacteria bacterium RBG_16_64_13
AGAAGGCGTCGGGCATTGCCTCCGTTACCTACGAGGAAGCACTTCAGACGGCACTCTGTCATGGGTGGATCGATGGACAACGAAAGGCCTTCGACAGTACGTATTACCTGCAGAGATTCACACCCCGGCGGCCAAGAAGTGTGTGGTCGCAGAGCAACATCGAGAGAGTCGCCCGGTTGACAGCCACCGGAAGGATGCAACCGTCCGGCTTGGCCGAGGTCGAAGCCGCAAGACAGGACGGCCGCTGGGACGCCGCCTACGATTCGCCCAAGAACGCGCAGCGAACACTGGAGGACTTGTCAGCATGATATCCCTGCCGCATCTGATAGACCGCCGCACCCGCCGAAAAGTCGCCCCGCGACTGCTCGGCTTTGCGGCCTTCGTTCTGCTCTTTGCTTTCCCCCTTCTCGCAGGCTGCTCCTCAGACGATAGCGTCGGCTCGACAACGACGAGGGTCGCCGCGGGATCACCCGGCGACGCCAGCGAGACGACCAACAGAAGTACATCTGGCGTTCTGGCCGGCTCCCCTGGCCCCAACGGAGTGGGGATAGTGGTCATGACCAGCGATGGTGCGGCGAGCTACGTCGACATCACCCCCGACGAGCTTGCCGCCATGCTCGAGAGCAAGGACTTCCTTTTCGTCAACACCCACACGCCATACGAAGGGGAGATCGGGCAGACCGACCTCTTTCTTCCCTACGACCAAGCCGCCCAGCAGCTGGACCAGCTTCCGGCCGACAAGGA
>MELN01000041.1:0-4900 GCA_001768675.1 Actinobacteria bacterium RBG_16_64_13
CGCTACGATCCGGTTGCCCCTGATGCCCACCGCTCTGCGGGTCGAGAACTCCGCGTCGACGGTCACGACGTTCCCGTTCAGCAGCGCGAGGGCGACATGTGGAGAGACTTTCATACCCTTGCATGTCACCAGAACGGCAGGTCACGAACAAGTATCCGAAAGTATGATTCTGCGCCCCCGCCGGGGCCCCGCAGGTCAGAGGGTGAGGCCCAGCTCCTGCCGCACCGCGTGCGCTATGGACGTGCGCGTCCGCGCCCCCACCTTGGCCGCGATGCTCTGCATGTGCTTCTTGACGGTGCATTCCGCGATGAACAAGGCCTGGGAGATGTCCCTGTTGGTCCCACCCGCCATGACCCTGACGAGCACCTCGATCTCCCGGTCGCTGAGCGCAAAGCGCTCTTTGAGCGGTCCCGTCCATCTCGGCCCGAATCCGTCGCGAGGCTCGAGTGTGATGAGCCGGCCTTGGCCACCCTGATCGAGGGTCACCTCGCGCGAGCTCACCCCCACGCTGCAACTGTCGGCGAGCGTGTCAGGGTTGCTCAGCGTGAAGCCGACGAACGCACCGTCCTCCTCAGGATCCGGGGTCCCGACTTGCTGCCCAAGAGACGAGCACAGTACCCGGGCGATGTCGTTGCAGTAGAGCACCCGCCCGTGCGTGTCGCAGACGATGACTCCCTTTTCCTCGGCCATCTGCAGCACGGAGAGAACGCTCGCGGAGACCATCTTCTCCAGATGGTTGCCCACGAAGGGCGCGATCATCTGCAAGATGCCCACTTCTTCGGCGGAGAAGGGATCCCGCTGACGAGCCCGGTGGAAACACAGCGCCCCGCGTGCCAGCGGGGTGGCCGACAAGAACGCCACGAGGTCGTAGTGGATCCCGGCACTCTTGAAGAAATCGTTGTAGAACTCGGTGCAGACCAAGGAGCCGTAGTCGACCACGTCCATGAGGTCGGACACCGCGGGAACGGTGGCGGGTGCCAGCGTGGGGCCGTTGCCCTTGATGTAGTCGGGCAATCGCGTCGGGTCGAGATCGCAATAGTAGTCGGCGTAGCGTTTTGGCACTGCGGGATCCTGGTTGTGGACGACGAACTCCAACTCCCTCGTCAGCGGGTTGCACAGGATCAAGACGGCCTGTTCGGCCTCGATCTCGTCCGAGATGCACTCGAGCAGTTGGCAACAGCCATCCACGTCGGCGCTGGCGGTGCTGATCTCCTGCAGAGTGCCGAGGATGTTGGCGCAACGCTCAGGGTTGATGGCGTTCGGCAGAAATGGTTTGGGCTTCGCGAACCGTGAAGGTCCGGCGACGGGGCCGTTCGGCGCCGAGGCGGAGATCGACGCGCGCGCCGCTCGGTCGGGCCGCCCACGCGGGATCGCTGGTTCAAGCGGAGAGGTGATCCCTCCCACCCCCGTCGTCGGCACTTTGGCCATCGCACCCCACAAACCCCGGACGCCCAAGCTACGGAACGGTTGAACCGCGAAGCCTACATCCTGGCCGGGCAGATGTCCAGTCCGGAGACCCGGAGCACCGACCGGTGGCGTGGCGTGCGCTATCTTTGTAGGAGGAGTCCAAGTAATCGGTCCGCCGGTTGCGGATCGCTCGAAACCCCGGCACAATCAACGGACAAGATCTTGTGGAAAGGAGCCCAGCTTGGAGCGGAGACAGATAAACCCGTGGACCTGGCAGGACGAGTTCGACTTCACGTGGGGCATCGAGGTCACGGGAGCCCAGAAGATGTTTTTCTGCGCCGGTTGCGTATCGATCGACGCCGACGGCAACCCACTCCACGCCGGAGACATGGAGGCGCAGTTCAATCGCGCCCTCGACAATCTCGAACGGGTGCTGAGCCAGGCGAGCCTGACCCTGGGTAACCTGGTGCGGCTCAACTACTACGTCACCGACATCCCCGCCTTCCTCGAGGCAGTCCCCAAAGTGGGGGTGCGGCTCAAGGCGGCCGGCTGCAAGCCGGCAAGCACGCTTCTGGGGATAAGCCAACTGGCCATGCCGGGACTTATGATCGAGATCGAGGGGACCGCGGCGGTCTAGAGGCGGTCGGCGCCGGCGGTCCTGGGCACGAGACGAGCGCGCAGTGTTCGGCATGGGCCGCCCGCGCCCGCCCTGCGCCGGCGGCCGCTCACGCGGGCCGCGGGCGAAAAAAAGACGCCGGCCCGGGGGCCGGCGTCTGGTCGCTACGCTTGAAGCGTGGCTAGTTGGATCGCAGAGCGATTCCTACCAGCGGTTTCCACCGCCGCCACCGTAGCCGCCGCCGCTGCGACCGCCACCACCGTAGCCGCCGCCGCCAAAGCCGCCGCCCGAACGGGGCGCACGCGGAACTTGTTCCTTGGCAACGTCGACTTTGAGAGCGCGGCCATCAAGCTGGGTGCCGTCGAGGGCGCCTTTGGCCTTCTGAGCTTCTTCGGCCGAGCCCATCTCCACGAAACCGAAGCCCTTGGGGCGTCCGGAGTCGCGATCGGTGATGAGGTTGACCGAGGCCACCTCGCCATGTGCTTCGAAGAGAGTCCTAATGCTCGCCTCGGATGTCTCATAGCTGAGATTGCCCACATACAGTTTTGCTGAATTCACAGCAGCCTCCATGAACGGAGTTACACATCGACATACGAGAGGGAGAGACTGGAGACTGGGCGAGGAGATTGGAAGGCTCGGCGCTGCGCCTGAAGAATATACCTGTCGAATGCTTGTCTGCAGTATAGCACGGAATACGTGTCAAGTACCGCAAGCCCAAAGAGGCAGGCAAGAGCTTTAGAGCGTGTCCGTCCACTCCAGGGGATCGACCACCTTGACCCCCGGTATCGCGGCGAAGCCGGCGTCCACAGTGAGGATCTCACGGAGACCCTGGCGGCGAGCGACCGCGGCGTGGACGAGATCACGCGCGGAAGCTTCGGAACGCCTCGCCGACCGGGAACCTCTCACGGTCCGTTCACCAAGCCGCCTGGCCTCTTCGACATCCTCGGCCGTGACCGGAAGCACGTGCTGGACAGAGGCGGAGATAGCGTTGAAGGCGGCCCGGATGTCCTTGTCCCGGCCGATGCTACGGAAGCGATGCAAGACCTCCTGCAGAGTCTCGGCACTGGTAACGAGCACAGCCCTGTCGGCAGCGCCTGCCCGCAGGATGCGGGCGCACGAATCTCGGTAGCGACTTTCGCCGCCCATCGCGTACATGAAGATGGTCGTGTCGACGTACACGCGCGGGCAGTCAGTCGCCGCCGCCACGTGCAGCGGCGGGGAGGGGCGTCTCGAAGCCCGCGTCGAGTTCTCGCACCAGGTCGCCCGGATCGGGAGGGATGGGAACATCCAGACTTAACCCCTGTTCGAGAACCTGTATACGCCAGGACCGATCGTCACCTGCCAACTCGTGTGCGATCACCTGCCGCACGAGTTCGGCCACGCTGAGGTTCCCCTTCGCGGCATGCCGCTCCAGCCGCTCGTAGGTCTGTTTGTCGAGTCGGAGTTCCAATCTGGCGTCAAGTCTAGCCATGCGCGCCTGCTTTGTCCGTACAACTTTGGTACTACATTGTAGCAGGCACGTGCGGCCTTTCTACGCCGACTCGGTGGCCGTGCTCGCCGCCTGCGAGACCGGCCGGTGCCGCGAACTCATCCGCGACCTATTGCAGATGGTGGCGGCAGCTGCTGCCGGCGCCGAATACGTTGTCACGCGCAACCTGGCGCACTTCTCGGGTGGCCCCGTCTCGGCATTGTCGCCAGGCGAGCTCCTGCCCCTCCTAGAGGTCCAGTAGAGGCCCCGACCGGGCCGCCCAGTCCCTCATCGAGGGTGGACGGCCCGGTCGGCAATGGGAGGGGCCTATGTAAGTCGAGGCCTCGCGCGGGCCGGTCTCTCTACTTCCCCAACCGCACCAGCATGGCCTTCGCGAAGGCGGCGTGTCCGCGTCCGATCCAGCGAATCAGGTGCATCGTACCGATCAACAAGAGCACACCCGCTATGAAGGCCAGCGGTATACCCCAAACCGGGAACCACCAATCGTAGGCGACGCCTTCATAGATGAAGGTGTGGTCTCCGAACCATCCCCATGCCGGCGCGGTGATCAGCCCCAGCGAGGTCGCGATGAACGTCACCGATATGGTGAAATACGCGATACCCAGCGGGAGCATGATGATCATGTAGGCCATCGACGCCCACGTGCGGCCGTCCTTCACCCAGAACATGATCCGCTCCAACACGTTCGTATCCGGGGGCACCGCCCGCATCCTGCGCGGCATACGCGCTCCCAGAAGCCACTCCACCAGCCGTCCCTCGAACAGCGCCATCGCGCGCACCAGCCCGAGGACCAGCACCAGCAGCGGGATGCCTATTATGAGCACCAGCATCCCGCCGGCCGTGGAGAGCCCAGTAACCACGATGGTGAAGTAGGCGATCCCCGTTCCCAACGACAGGATCATATAGACCAAAGCCTTGTAGACTGCCGGGTCGGCGAACACGCCGAAGACCTGCCGCCAGAAGCTGTCCGGGGCTACGACCCCTGCCGCAGCGGCCGCCATGCCGGCCTGCACACCAGCCGGGTACGCGCCGTAAGGTGGCGCGTACTGCGGAGGCTGCCCGTACGGCGGGGTGGGCGGCAGGGGCGCCAGCGGTGCCTCAGGCGCCACCGGAGCCTCGCGCACGGCCGTCGTATCAGCCGCGGGCGCTGCCTCGACGGAAGTCCCGCAACCGGTGCAGAACATGGCGCCCGGATGGACTTTCTGACCGCATTTCTGACACGGATGCGACACCATCTCCGCCGCCGGCGTTGCGCCGCCCACCAGCGCGCTCTCGATGGCCGCCGCGACCTCGTGCGCCGGCGCCGCTCCCAGGTAGGCCGCCGCCACTTCCTCCGGGCTTCCATAGCCCTCGACCGCGGCCGCGAAGCGTGCCTCGTAGGTGGCGGT
>MELN01000041.1:5036-5200 GCA_001768675.1 Actinobacteria bacterium RBG_16_64_13
TGTCACGTGCCACGATGCCCCTCCAAAACGGCGTCGACGAATTCACGAGTCTTGATCCACGACCCCTGCCAGAGGCCGATAGCCCGCCGGCCTTCCTGGGTCACCTGGTAGTAGCGGCGAGGCGGGCCCGATACCGAAGGCTCCACCTCGCTCGAGAGCAGCCC
>MELN01000041.1:5221-5306 GCA_001768675.1 Actinobacteria bacterium RBG_16_64_13
CACTGGGTAGAGCGTGCCTTGTTTCACCGGCAGTCCGCTGCCGAAGCCCTCGAGCTCCTTGGCGATCTGATAGCCGTAGAGCGGC
>MELN01000041.1:5371-5947 GCA_001768675.1 Actinobacteria bacterium RBG_16_64_13
TGTCGACACGACCTCCGGCGTATCCTCGTCAAATTCTGGTGTTACTGGCGTAGATATCATTCAGTTCCGCCTCCGATCTTCCGGGACCGATGGCTGCCGGTTGCGCGGCAAGCCCTGGTAGTTGTTACAGACCCCTTCGGGCCCTGCGACCAGGCAGGGGTTTAATTCATAACTACATCATACTACTAAGTTAATAATAGTCAAGACGTTGGGACGGCGGATGAGAGAGATCCGCAGGAGAACCTCCGGGACAAGATCTTGTGCCGTTGGACGGGCGGCGCGGGAGCGCGCGAGGTCAGTCTCGAACCAGACGTTGGCTCGGCAGGGCGGACTCGTCGAGCGTCACCCGGCGCAAATAGTAGAATGTTGCTCCTGTGATCTTGCTGCAACCCGGGAGGCGTCACGAGCAACGGCCATGACTCCTACTGCACCAAGTGCGGCTCACCGCTCGAGGCAGAGCAGGGCTTCTGCTCGGCGGGCGGAACCCCTCGGCAGCAGACGTCCACCGGGTCCGAGCCCGAACCCGGAGCCCGTGGCGCCGTCGGTTGGCCCGGACACGCGGCCGCCGCAGCATCC
>MELN01000041.1:6171-6373 GCA_001768675.1 Actinobacteria bacterium RBG_16_64_13
GCGCTCTATCAGGCGATCCCGCGGCTGGTGCTGGGCGGAGCAACATCGGTTCTGTCGCTCGTGACCGGGTCGAAAGGCGGAGGCATCCGCAAGGCCGCGGGTCTCTTCGCTGCCGTCACCGCGGTGGCGCAACTCGGCTTCGCCGCATACACGCTCGTCGCGGGTATGGATGACGGGACGTCCGCGTTGGTGATCGTGCCGC
>MELN01000041.1:6428-9764 GCA_001768675.1 Actinobacteria bacterium RBG_16_64_13
GTTCAGGAACCCACGATGAGAACGCGATCTTCCGCCCTCGCGCCGCGCCCGGTGAAGGCTACGCCCCATAATCTGCGGGCGCTGATCGCCGCCCTCGCGTTCTTGCTCGCGCTGCTCGGCCTCGCCCTGATGCCTCCGCTCGCCCTCGCGGAGACACAGGTACGCGTTACCTGGAACGCGAATCCCGCCGGCTGGGAGATCTGGGATGATTCGACCGGCAGCCAATACATCCTGTCCGCGCGGCGCGACTATGTAGGCGAAGACGGCGTCCGCTACGCGGGGGTGGTGGCAGTAGAGGAGACCACCCACGCCTTCGCGAGCTTGGACGAGTTCAGGGCAGCCGAGCCCAACGACCCGATAAACAGGCGGCCCGAGGACGGCGACGGCCAGTTCTGGGAGAGAACCTGGTCCGGTGAGGACTCCGGCACCACCCAGATCGCCGGCAAACCGGCCTACTACACGACCTTCCTGGTCAAGACGAACTCGGTGGGCGACGCGGCTACCGCAGCATCCAAAGAGACCATCTACTGGGTCGATCTCGGCGACGACCACAGTGTGAGGATCTTCATGCAAGGCTCGGGGAGCTCTCCCGCGGGTCCGATCGTTGGAGTCTCCACCGGCCAGGTCGAGGCGCTCTGGGCTGAGGCCGAGGCCATCTACAACTCGATGACGTTCGACTGGGGCGGCGGGGCATCGGACACCAGCACCTCGATCGGCGGCACGGCGACTACCAACACAAGCACCACCACAGCGACCACCGAGGCGTCGACCGCCGGCGACTCAGACGCCGCGCCCTGGAAGACCGCCACCGGCGGCGCGCTCGCGGTCGCGGCCGCGGTCATCGCCATCCTCAGCGCGGCGGCAAAGACGCCGTCCAAGCCCGACGGGAAGCAGGACCCCAACCAGCCCATCGGCTACATCCTGAACGTCAGCGCCGGCAGTCTCACCCTCAGCAGCACTCAGTCGCAACCCTTCACCGTGCAGGTGTACCAGGTGATGCCTGACGGCCGCACAGAGCCTGCCGCCGCCAACATCGCCGTGACGGCGCCCGCGGGCGCCGCCGTGGAGCCTGCGTCCGGGCCGAGTCCGCTCTCGGCGCTGGTGTGGCAGACCCGCGACGTCGCGGCCGGCGCTACCCTGCTGGTGCAGGCGACCGCTGCCGGCGGCAGTTCGCAGACCACCGTGGCGCTCGCGGGTGAGGGAGGCGAGCTCAAGCTGAACGTCGTCTTCGAGCCTGCCGACAAGCAACAGCTCGTCGTGGGCGGCGCGGACCACGTAACGCTCGTGGCCAACGTGAACGTGCCCCCGGGCGTCGCCGCCGATCCCAACGTCAACCTCGCGCTGGTTCGCAACTCCATCGACTTCGGCTCGGGCAGCGAATGGCTCGACCTCTCCGCCGCCGTCGACTGGGGCGAGGGACGAGCTGTCAACGTCGAAGCCTCGCAACCCGATCCCAACCACCCGAAGGACCCGCCGCCCACGTGCACGGTGCAGGTGACGGCAGAGGTCGGCGCGACGGTCCTCTCCGAGAACGTCTCCATCCCCCTGGTCAATCCCGTGCTCGACGCCAAGCCCGACATGGTGGAGTTCGCCGCCGGCTCGCACTCCACCGCCGAGGTGGGCGTGTGGGTCGACCCCGCGGGCGGCGCGCCGTGGGAGTTCGAGACCGCCTGGCGCGAGGGCTCGCGGGCCCTCGCGCGCGTAGACCTCGAGCGCACCGGTCCCGGCACCTGCACGCTCACGCTCACCGAGGACTCGGCCGGCAAGCTCGATCCGAACCGGCCCGAGGACAGCGCCACCCTACGGGTACTGGCGAAGGCCCCCAACTCCGCCGAACTGGAGCGGTACGTCAAGGTGATCGTAGGACAGGAGGGCCTGTTCATCGATCCAACCGGCCGCAACGCGGAGGACGACAGCTACCACGTGCCGGCCGATGGCAAAGGCGAGCCCAAGGAGATCGACTTCCGTGTCTACGTGCGCGACGACGAGGGGGCCGTGCGGCTCGACATCGACCTCGCCCAGGACCTCCAGTTCACCCCCACCGACGAGCCAGAGTCGCGTTCGCGCAACGGCGCCGAGGTGGCAGAGCTCTTCATCGAGCCCGCGGGAGTCCGGCCCATCGACCCGCCCTCGGCCACCTATCGCGCCGGCGTGAAGTACCCGATCCCCGGCGACGTGCCCGTGCTCCCGGTGCGCTTCAGCGTGTCGGCACCGGGGCAGACCGACGAGGAGAAGTTCACCAAGCCGCTGACCCTCGGTCTGGTGCCGTCGCGCGACGCCCCCGGCGGCCCCGACTGGCAGCTCGAGTACAACCGCTGCCTGGAGATCATCAACGAGTACGTGCCGCTCAAGTACCAACAGGACCTCAAACGCATCCTGGAGCGGCGCGGCCGGCACCTCGGCGCCGACGGCGTCTACGCGCTGCGCCACAAACTCTGGGTGATCGCCCAGAACCTCACGCTCGGCGAAGGCGGCATGGGCTACCACGACGAGGCCAAGTGGGCCGACCGTATCGTCGTGGTGCTCGAGTACGCCGAGTGGGCGGGCGACATCGCCTTCCATGCCGCTACCGCGCACTTCATCGGTCCGTGGGCGTCCCTGGGTATCGCCCAGGCGAAGCAGTTGGTGGTCTCGGCCATCGTCGCCTACGAGGAGAACCTCACCCCCGAAGACTGGCTCTGGCAGAACCTCGGCGCGCTCCCCGCCATCCTCGAGGGCCAGGCCATCGACGTGGACAAGTTCTCCAAGCTCACCAAGAACAACAAGGTGAAGGCGTGGGCGCTCTTCATCGGGTATCACTTCTTCAAGAACTACTTCTACAACGGCAAGTCGTTCACCGACTCACTCATCGAAGCCGGCCGCGCCGCCCGCGACGAGGCGATCGCGGCGTGGCTCGGCAAGAAGCTCAAGGACGAAGCCGCAGGGGGGCGCCCTGAGGTGCAGAAGCCGAAGGGAGCCCCGGGCACCGGGCCCGCGGGTCCTTCGGCTCAGACCCGGGCACGCGAGTGGTCGACGCGCATCAAGGAGGCGACCAGCGGCGGCGAGAAGATGCCGCCCGAGATGGTAGCCGAGATCATGCGCGACCCGGACGCGGCGCGCGAGCTGCGCCGGGCCGACCCCGACTCCTACAACAAGTACGCCGACTCACGCGGCGAGATGCGCGAGGCGCACGACGCCGAGCTGACCCAAACGCTGAAGGACCGTTACGGCCGGGACGTGAGGGTGGAGACCGTGGGCACCGAGCGCGGTATCGACCGGGACTACCGGGTGATGATAGAGGTGCCCGACCCCTCCGACCCGTCCAAAGGCATTTGGGTCGAGCTGCCGCCACGGGAG
>MELN01000042.1:0-1218 GCA_001768675.1 Actinobacteria bacterium RBG_16_64_13
GGCGGCCGTGCTGAAACGGTACGGCAACGAGGAGGCGGCGGCTGAGGCTTACGGGAAGTGGGAGCCGGTGGAGCGCAACAGCGCATTCTCTCGCATCCTCGGGTTCTTCCGGCGTGTGTATCGCAGCTTCCGCCCATCGTGGGAAAGCGCGTTTGAGGAAGTGCGGAGCGGGAGTGCGCTTGAGCGTGCTCCTACGGCTGAACTTCCACGACCGGCTTATGCAGTAGCAGGTGGGCCTCGCGAATTGTCCTTTGCTGGCTACCTAGATGAGAGGAAGATCAGAGATCCCGGATTGGAACATGCTGCCTATGGGCCTTCAGGACAAGTATCTAAGAGAACGCAACGGGCTTTCTTGGAGAGAAGGCAAGCCGAGACTGCGGAATTTGCCAAGGCTCAGGAAGACTATCGGCTGGCCGTAGATCGTGGTGAGATCGTTGATCCTACCGGAAGAGTTAAGGCGTCGCCGCCACCTACTGAAACCGCAGCGAACAAAGAGGCGACACGTCTTAGAGAAAGTGCGATTGAATTGCGCGGGTTGGCGGATCGGGGCATGAAACCTAGGGCGTATCGTAAGGAAGCAGAGAGGTTGGATGCGCAGGCACTACAGATAGAAGCTCAATCTCGCTATGCCACGGCTCCGACCGAACCCGCTCCAGTGGCGGCCCCAGAGCCAATGGGCCGCAGAGTGCGTCCAGAGGAATCGCCCCGCGTGGAGATGAAGGGGGAGGATCTGCGGCGCATAGAGCAACTCGGTAAGCTCGAGCCTGCGGCCCTGTCGCGTGAGCAGGCGCGGCGGTGGGAGGATCTGGATCCAGAAGTCAGACAAGTGCTGAAGACGGTCCCAGACGAGAAGCTCTACAACAAGGCGGCCAAGGGCCAGTTGAACGACGTTGAGGTGATGGCGCTGGACGCGCGGGTCAGGGACGCCGTGGAACAGACGGAGAACGCCCGCCTACGTCTGGAGCAGGCCAGAGTCGAGGGTAAGGACGTAGGCCCGAGCAACGCTGAGTTTTTGGAGGCGGCGCTCAAGGCGCAAGCGGTCAAGGCAGCGCGTGCGGCGCGGACGGACGTGGAGGCCGGAACGAAGCTTGCTCGCGCCCTTGCGGCCCGTGCTCGGGTCATGGAGGCTGGGAAGTCCGTGCCGACTGACTTCCTACGCAAGGTGTTCCGTGAGATCGAGGGCGTGACGGACGAGCAGGCCGCCGGGCTGCTGAGGAT
>MELN01000042.1:1232-11998 GCA_001768675.1 Actinobacteria bacterium RBG_16_64_13
CAGCCAAACTCCCCGACGCGCTGAACGCAGCTATCCAGCCGGGGCTGCTGCCAAAGTGGTTGGAACTCTGGAAAGCGGGGCTAGTCTCTGGTCCGGGGACTCAGGTGGCCAACATCTTGGGGAACATCGGAGAGCAGGGGATGCGTCTGCTTGAGACCCCTACGGCCGCCATCGTGGACCGGCTCCTTCCCGGTGAACGTGGGCGGTTCGTTGGCGAGGCCGGCGCTGAGCTTGGGGGCGCGTTCTCGCGGCTGCCCGATGCGCTGAGCGGGCTCGGGGCGGAACTCAAAGAGATCGTGTCTCTGGCTCCCGAGCGCATCGACCTCACCAAGCCCCTGGAGTACCAAGCCGGGAAGATACCGGGCAAGGTGGGGCGCGTGGTGCGCATCCCGTTTCGGTTGCTCGGCGCGTTTGATTCGTTCTTCAAGGCCGTGGGGGGCGAAGCGGAGTTGCACAAGCTCGCCCATCGGAAGGCCAAGATCGAGCTGCCGTCCGCAGAGGCTAAGGTTGTACAGGAGCGGACGGCCGCCATCGTGAAAGAGGCGCTCGATCCGAAGAGCGACAAGCACGCGGATCTGGTCCAGCAAGTAGCGGAGGCGCGGCAGGCGCGGACATTCCAGGACGATCCGCACCCGATGATCAAGAGCCTCATGCGGCTGCGGAATCAGCATCCGTGGATGCATGTCGTTCTGCCATTCCTCCAGACTCCGGGAAAGATCGCGGAGATCACGATTCAGCGCAGCCCCCTGGGGTTCGTCAAGGCGGCACGCGCCTACAAGGCGTTCCGCAACGCTGAGGCTCGAGGGATCAAGGGGCCGGAGTTGGCGCGGCTGCGCGGCCAGGCCGTGGATGCCATCGCCAGGCCGTTGGTCGGCACGGGGATGATCGCAGGGTTCGTGACCTACGCCAAGATGGGCGGCATGACCGGCTCGGGTCCGGCGGATCCGGCCGCGCGGAACCTGCTCCGAGAGACGGGGTGGCAGCCGTACAGCTTCGTGGTGCCGACTCCGGGCGGGAATATGTATGTGCCCTTCAACCGCTTCGAGCCCGTCTCGAGCCTGCTGGGCGCTGCTGCGGATCTGGCAGAACTGAAGGACGAGAAGAAGGCCGCTGACATCTTCGACAAGACCCTGGGCTCCGTGGCGAGCAACCTCACGAGCAAGACGTACCTCGCGGGGCTGTCCGATGCGGCGTCCATGATCGCCAAGCCTCAGCAGTTTGCCTCTCAGTACCTCAGCAACCTCGCCGGGACGCTGATCCCCAACGTCGTGGCGAAGGCGGCCCAGGCGGCGGATCCGGTGATTCGAGACGTGCGGCCGAACCAGGCGGGATTGCTCGGCATCCCGGAGCGCGTGGCCAAGACCATAGCGTCTCGCGTCCCCGGTCTGAGCATGACGCTCTCTGCGCGGCTGTCCGGTACTGGTGCCCCGGTGGAGCGCCCGGGGACGGCCGCGACGAGGTTCCTGCTCCCAAGCCAGCCGAGCCGAGAGAAGCCTGGGGCGGCCCTCGGGCAGACGCTCGTGCGGCTGGGCATCGTGCCGTCAGAACCGCCGAGGGTACTGACGATCAAGGGACGGAAGGTCCGCCTCGAGGACGACGAGCGGCAGTTGCTTGCCGCGGCACGTCAGGCCACGATGCGATACCTGCGAGAGGACGTGGTGAGCCAGGCGTGGTTTGAACGCCTGCCCGACACGATCGAGGAGGGCGGGGACGCCTCCAAGGAGGCGGTGATCAGGCGCTCACTGGATCGCTTTAGCGACAGGGCGCGTCAGATGGTGGCGCGGATGCCGGACGTAGTGCGCAGGGCGGTGGCCGGGTGATCACGACAAGCCGAAAGATCCAAGATCCGCCTCGCCTTGTCGGCAAACCGTGGGACAATCAGCTTCAGCGCGACGTCGAGACGTACCTCCGACGCGTGCGCGAGGCGCTCGACGGCGAGGCAGAACTGAGGCAGATAAGCATCGTGGTCAACCTCGGGGCGGCGGCGGCGGCGGCCGACAATGCCGATGCCCTAAGCTTCTTCCGTGGTGGGTGCTGATGGCGATACGCTGGGGCACATTCGCTCAACTCTCGCCTTCCGCGGCGTCACTCACCGATCTGTACACGCCGCTTTCCCCGGCGACTTCGGCAGAGGTCATCGTGAGCGTGGCGAACAGGAGCGCTTCGCCCACGTCCTTTCGTATCTCCGTGGCCCTGTCTGGAGTCGCGGACCACGTGAAGCAGTACATCGCCTATGATCTGCCGATCAGAGGGAACGACGTCTATAAGACCAAGTTGGTGATCGCATCTACGGACATGATCCGGGTCTACGCCACCTTGGCGACGCTGAGCTTCAACGTCTACGGGTTGGAAAAGAGCGACTAAGTGAGCTGCAACGGTTTCGCGCGTCCGGACCCGCTAGAGATCCTCTTCGCAGACAGCCCCACACTGGGGGCATTCGGCGGAATACGAACCGCGGAAGACCGCGGGATCTTCGACAACACCTTCCAGTACGACACGTCACCGCTTCAGTGGGAGACGGTGCTGACCAACAACGGCACGGAGGCACATCTACCCAACGAGAGCTCGGTGCGATTGCGTACGACCACCACTAACACGGACAAGGTGGTGAAGCAGACCCGTCGATACATGAGATATCAGCCTGGGAAGGGACAGCACATTCGTTGTACCGCAGTGATGCCGGATCTGTCTGAGTCCGGGCTAAGGAGAAGGTTCGGCTACTTCGACGCCGATAACGGGATCTTTCTGGAGCAGACCTTCTCCGGGCTGTTCCTCGTTCGCAGGAGCAAGGCCACCGGCTCTGTGGTGGATGAGGCAGTGGCTCAGGCGTCGTGGTCTGTAGACAAGCTCGATGGGACCGGAATATCGGGGAAGACGCTCGCGCCCACCAAAATCATGCACTTGGTCATCGACGCCGAGTGGCTAGGGGCCGGGCGGGTGCGTGTCGGATTTGACTTCGGCGGCAAGACTGCGTTCGCGCACGAATTCATCAACGTCAACGTTTTGGATACGGTCTACTGTACGACGTTCAACTTGCCGATGCGCTACGAGATCGAGAACACGGCCGCGATGGCAACGAGTCACGATCTTATCGCTGTGTGCCAGTCCGTGTCCTCTCAGGCGGGTCAGGAGGAAGAGCGCGGCTACGACTTCGGAGTGGGCAACATAGCGGTCGTCTCGGGGATAGGGACCGGGGCATGGGTGCCACTCGTGTCTATCCGGCCGGCGGCCACGTTCAACAGCATCGTGAACCGAGGCACGATCATCCCCGAGTTCGTCGCGGTAACTGTTGGTTCGGGCAGCGCTGCGTGGCGCCTGTTCTATGCGCCCACGGCGTTGACGTCGGCATCCTTCGCGTCGGTTCACGCCAGTAGCATCACAGAGTTCGATGTGGCGGCCACGGCCATTACCGCCGGGTTGCCTGTCGCCGCCGGGTTCGCTTCTGGTGGCGCATCGCCTGGGGACCGGCGTGTGGACGCACGGGACTTCACGGCGCGCTATCCTCTGACGCTGGGCATCGCCGGGGCGAACCCGATTGTACTGACGCTTGCCGCACGGGCGTTGTCCGGGACCGTTGATGCCGCCGGGTCTATTTCATTCAAGGAGCTCCGCTAGCCCATGGGATTCGGAGACATTTCGGGTTCGAATCGAGCAACGCAGGCTACGATCAACGCGGTTGGCCCCGCTGTCGCGCTCATGCTCCCAGTTGGCGGATACGGTTCTGCCGGGTTCACCCTGGCCGCTGGCACGCTGGCGGCCACGATCATCCCAGAGGTCAGCTTCGACGGCAAGGATACGTGGATGCCGTGGGAGCTTGAAGATCCACAGACCGGGCAGAAGCGATCGGCGCTCACTGTCACGAACCCCAACCCGGCGAGTTCATGGACGATTCATCCTCCGGGCGGCACGACTCACACCCGGATCAACGTCACGGCCTACACGTCGGGATCGGCCACCGCGATTCTCGTGCTGACAGAGATGAGCCGCCCGGCGAGGCGCGTAGCCTACTCGCGGTTCGTGCTCAGCCAGGGCGCAGCAGGGACAACTCTCGTGGCCGCGGCAGTGGCCGGGAAGCAGCACAAGGTGCTAGGCATCCTCATCTCACTGGCGAACGATGGGATCTGGCACTTGGATAGCGGGGCGACGCCACTCATGGGGAACCTCAAGCAAGATGGGCAGCTTCAGCCGGTGAGCGTTGGCCCGTTTGAGATCCCTCTCGTGGAGACGGTGGCCGGTGCGGCGCTCAACATCGTGACCACGCAGGCGGCACAGGGAGTCATCGTCTTCATCAC
Organism: Actinobacteria bacterium RBG_16_64_13; assembly: GCA_001768675.1. GTDB lineage: Bacteria > Actinomycetota > Thermoleophilia > RBG-16-64-13 > RBG-16-64-13 > RBG-16-64-13. Next base: position 5,525 of record MELN01000042.1, read on the forward strand.
GGAGTGAGACTGACCGAGTAAGGTTGAAGCGGGGGAGTGGGCAGCTTACCCGGCTGGGCCACCGTGCGCCGCCCGTGCCCTTGAGCATCCCCCAAGCAAAGTCTAGCACGCCGGGCAAGCCCTAGGCTACTGAGCTGCCGCACAATACGGCGTGATGTAGAATATCCCTTGACAGATTGTCCATCGTGCTGTACATTGTAAGCGGGATGAGGGAAACTAAGCCATGACCCCATGCGTCCCCTGGGCCGGACACATCACCAAGAAAGGCTATGGTCGCTTCGGCCCTCGGCCAGCCCATAAGGTTCTCTACGAGCGCGCGTTCGGCAAGATTCAGAAGGGGCTCCGGTCTTCTCGGTCGCTGACACCGAGTGCCACCCGGGATTATATCTGGCCCCGAGTCTAGACAGCGTGGGACGCCAGGGCCCCTACGTCAAGGTCTGGGCGCGGCCCGAAGACGTTCACAGGGCCGGCACGAAGTGGCGGGCCAAGGAGTTCGTCCGGGTCGAGGCTGTTCAGTAACTGGGGGGTGAATGATGCCGAGAGACAGACGAGACGAGTTCAACGCCGCCGAGCGTGAGACGGTTCGTTGGCTGGCCGTGATCCTGGGCCTCTACGCGCTGTGGTGCGCTGGCATCATGTTTGCGTGGTACAACGGGTGGATCCAGTGACCGATTCCGGAATAATGCTTCGGAAGCCACGCGCCAGGAACGCCAGTAGGGCCCCCAGGCCATGCCGGACGTGTGGGAGACCATGGCCCCCCCGATACGCCCTGGCGGAAGCCTGCTGCGCGGCCTGCTCCCGGGCCCACGCGGCGCTCGTCTCCCTGGCCCTCAGGTTGGCTCCTGTTAGCAGGGATGCCTGGACCGCCTTCGTCTTGGAAGCTGGCCGCGGCGCTTGGCGCGCCTATCAGCAGAGGAGAACGCAATGCCGGTGAACACGATCCACGGGATCCGCAACGAAGACGGGACGGTGAGCGTGCTGTTTGACGGTCGCCCGCTGATCCCGCATCGCTCGCAGCAGGTTTGGAACCATTCGCCCGGTGGGTTCGAATGGGGATATGGCGGTAGCGGCCCGGCGCAACTGGCGCTCGGCGTGCTGCTGGAGGCGCTGTCGTCCGAATGGGGCAGCGACGACAGGCTCGCCGACATCGAGACGTCACGAGCGCTGCGCGTGTATCAGACCTTCAAGCAGCGGTTCCTGGAGAACGCATCTCGCGACGGATTCAGAGTCGAGTGCGACATCCTAAAGTGGGCGCTGGACGCCGACTTGCCATGAGTTACCGTGTGCTGCTCCAGGACCATCAGACCGGGGCCTGGATCCACTGCCAAGAACGATACGCGCACGACGCCGAGGCCAAGGGCCACGCGCAGCGCATGTCCCTGGCGTGGCAGCCGTTCGTCAGGGGCTTCAGAGTTGCGGCTCTATGCGTACCTGGAGCACCGGGTTCACATGCACCTGAGAGGAGTGATAAATGCCGGGTGAAGTCGGCGATCTGTTCCCTGGAGACGGATCGGGCCGAAAACTCATGGATCCCTCAGAATTGGAGCGTTGGATTATCGTGCATGAAAACCGTGACCATATCTTCACGATGCGCTCGGCTTTGGAGAAATACTTTCGGATGCGCGATCTACATGACCTGAGCCTGTTGTCTCTATGCCGCCTATACGCCGATCTGCCCGCGGCTGAGCGGGAGTTTTGACGCCCCCCACGTGGCCGACCGTGCTCCTCGTCGGCGTCGCCCTGGGGTGGGTCGCGCGCGATTTCCGCGTCGAGGACGAGCTGCCTCAAAGCGCTCTCCGACGCATACTTGGTTCGGTAGGTTCCAGAGGATTCGATGATGACTCCTAAGCGGCGGCCCGCGGCAGAAGTACATGACTCCGGACAGTGCGACGATGACCCCTACTTCGAACTCGGGGTCATCTCCATGGCGGCTTACCTGTACCTTAAGTACGGAGCGCCTCAGAATCGGACCTCACTCGTCTTGCTCGTCAAGAAGCACTTGCCTTACCTAAACTGGGAGAAGACGGAGTGATGATGACCCCCCTTGTTCTCATGGCGTTGCTCGCCGCGCCCAGGCCCAATCATGCCTACTTCGTGGCTCACGTCCAAGCCGCAGCTCGGCGTATGGGCGTCACCGATACGATCACTGTGGAGCCCTCTATCGGGGAAATCCGCCTCACCTTGGTCGGGTTCAAGAAACCACAGCAGCGCCGGGCCTACGTCCAGCCGGTGGGACGTGACTTCGTGGTGATCTACGATCCTTCATGGCTGGCCAAGACGAGGGAGCGCGAGGCGCGGTGGGTGGCGTACCACGAGGTTGCGCACGTAGCCTTTGACGCTCCGCTGCTGCGCCGTGGGGTCGTCACGAAAGCAGAATCTCGTGAGATGGAGGCTCGAGCCAACGACGCGGCCGACCAGTGGATTGCGGTTTTGGACAAGGAAGCGCGGAAGGGCGGCAAGCGCAAATGGCTGGCCATCGGCGCAGCCATTCTATTTCTGAGGGGAGATAGCTCATGGTGCTCTCACTGTACATGACCACGCGCAACGCGCACGCCTCGCTCGTGCTTTCTACGGAGGAGGCTGCGTATCAGGCCGAGGCGGCGGCGCGGCTGGCAAAGACGAACCTCCGCGATGCCTGCACGTTCGGCGGTGACCGCTCCATGTTCGAGGACATCCGGACCAACCTCGTGCTGCGGCTGCGGAAGATTGCGGAGGAGTTGGAGGCCAAGCGATGACGAAGATCACCGCCGTTCGTGATGCGTACTTCGCCGGCTACGTGGCCGCGCTGAAGCAGGCCGTGGATCGGCTGGACGACGACGGGACGCTCAGCCGGGAATCTCTCGGATTCGTGAGCCAGACGTTCGAACGCATGCGGCGCGTCGCGGACGAGAATCGCAAGGGGCTGGAGGAAGCGGAGTTGACTTACAGCCACGCGGAGGAGTGAGATGCGGATGCGGATCCTCTGCTCGTTGGGTCCATCGTGCATGAGGGTCGCACACGGTCAGTGCCCGATGTGCCATGGCCATTACTGCCTGCGTCACTCGGGCCACGGGACGGGGCACGCGACGCACCCCAAGGATTGGGCGGATTGCGGCCACCCGCTGATCGACGAGCAACCGCTGTGCGAGAAGAAGGAGGCATGATGGCGAATCACACGCCTGGGCCGTGGATCTTCGATCCGGAGAACGAAGGGATGGACCATCATCGCGGATGGGGCATCTCCGCTGATGGGATGGCCACCGTGGCTCATTTGCCCGTTCGGGGGTGCGAAGGGTCGGAGGCTCTGGCCGTATCCTACGCCAATGCCCGCTTGGTCGCGGCAGCCCCGGAGATGCTGGCGGCGCTGCACGAGATTGCCAAGGGCGAAGGACGCTTCAGCCGCGATCACATGGAGCACGCCTGCAACACGATCGAGGACATGAAGGCGCTAGCTGTGGCCGCCATCATCAAGGCCGAGGGCCACTGAAGTGGAAGGAAAGATGAATCCATATTGGATCGGTGTCCAAGTCTTAGGGCTGTGGCTCTTGGGCGTGTGCCTGTTGCCGACCGCCGCATCGCGCGCTGTCGCCATAGTCATGGCTGTCTTGAGCCTTCTCAGCTTATTCTTAGAAAGACGCTGATGCCTCGGACTCCATCATCCGCCATCGCCTGCCCAACGTGCGGCAGCCCGGCGTCACATGTCGTGGACAGCCGCGGGGTGCGGGCGAGTGACTACATCCGCAGGCGGCGCGTCTGCGAGAGTGGCCATCGGTTCTCTACGGTGGAGACGGCGGTGCGAGCGCCGCATGAACCGCAGGACGTGGCTACGATAGTCCGCCGGATTCAATTTCTCGTGGCCGAGCTCGCAACCAAGGCGGGTGACTAACGTGATGGTCCCTCGCTTCGCAGCCGTGGTCACGGACAAGGGGGAACTGAGAATTTCTGATCCGGTCGCGTGGCGCACTCGAGTCTCTGGGCTGCGGGGAAAAGAGGTTTGGGTTACGGTCCAGGCTCGGAAGGCGGCCCGCAGCCTGACGGCTAACGCTTACCTCTGGGTCTGCTACACCTACCTAGCCGCCTGGAGTGGCCATGATCCCGAGGAGATCCACGAGGCCATGAAGGACATGTTCCTTCCTCGACGGGAGTCCAATCTGCCGAGTGGTGAGGTGCTCTCCGCTCCGGGGAGCACGACCGTCTTGGACATGCTGGAGTTCTCGGAGTACGTGAGCAAGGTCAAGCGCTTCGGGGCCGAGAACGGGTGCTATATCCCTGAGCCTGGAGAGGTTGAGGTGTCGCTCTGATTGAGCTTGACTTATCCAGTACGATGTACTATATTCCAATAGGGGGTTGAATGGCTCGCAGGCTTACCGTGGTCGAAGTCGAGTGCATCCGATGCGGCCATGCGTGGTTCCCTCGGCGCGTAGGCCGGCCGGCCCGCTGCCCTCGGTGTGGTGATCCCAAGTACGACCAGCCACGACGCTGGAGGAGGAAGAAGTGAGCGACGTCAACGGCCGCACCGTAGACCGCCTCGAGTCCGAGAGTCGTCACGGACGGCTGTGCTACGCCTGCGGGCTGTCTCACGTGGGGACGCTCAACTGGCTTCGGTGCCCTGGCCCCGCTCCGGTCCTGGCTGCGCCGGAGCCGAAGGTAGACTATTGGGAATCGCTCTTCGGCCCGGTGAGGGACGAAGACCGCGGCTGAAAGAAACGAGGCCAGCGAGGGATGCCACCACGCTGGCCCATGGTTGAAGGGAGACGAACCACATGGACAACGTAGCACAGGGAACGTCGGAGACGCAAGCGGTCACGCATCCGACTCAGAGCGTTGAGATCGGGGAACTCGCTGCGGCGCTCGCCAAGGCGCAGGCCGAATTCCCAAGCGTCAAGAAGGACCAGACGGCCAAGATCGAGAGCCAGAAGGGTTCGTACTCTTACACCTATGCGGACCTGGCATCGGTGCTCGAGGCCGTGCGTGGGCCGCTGACCAAGAACGGGCTCGCTCTCGTCCAGCCCATGACCTGGAGCGACGAACACCCCTGGCTGCTCACGCGCCTGCTGCACTCCTCCGGTCAGTGGATCGAGTCCCGCTATCCCCTGGCCATGTACGAGCGGCCCCAGGAAATGGGGTCGGCCATCACCTACGCCCGGCGGTACACGATCAGCGCGCTGCTCGGGATCGCGGCCGAAGAAGACGACGATGCCGCAGCGGCCGAGAAGGGAACGGAGCGCAGGCAGGAGAAGGCGGTCGATCCCAAGCCTCCGTGCCCCCGGTGCGAGAAGACGAAGCCGGTGATCGCCAGCAAGTACGGCGAGGGCTGGTACTGCATGGACTGCAAGAAGGGGTTCTCCACGATGGTCACGGGCGAGCCCGGCGCTGCGGAGGCGGCCACGGAGTTCACGAACAAGGCCGCGATCCCGGCGCGAGGGACTCGCGGGCGGACGGATCTCCAGGCGTTGATGGCCGAGTGCCGTCGCATCACGGGCGACCCCACGGCATGCACGGATCTCCTCAAAGACATCCTGAAGACGGACAACCCAAACCAGAAGTTCACGGCCGACGCCATCAGCGCCGCCTGGGCTCTGCTGGAATCGCACCCGATCTTCGGGAGCGGTAAGTGAGCGGCCCCACGCTTCGGACGCAGATCGAGAGCCAGATAGCGGAGATGCATCCGACTCCAGAGGAACGGCGAGAAAGCAAGCGGTGCGCTGAACTCATGGAGATCCTGCATCAAGAGGCCATCTCGGAGGACGCCGAGCGGTTCATGACGTTGTTCTGCGAGTCCAACGGATTCGAGATTGTGAGGCGTACATGAGAGCCTATCACTTCGTGGGCGCGACGCTGCGCGACGGCCGTGAGATTCCGGAGGACGGCGAGTGGCTTGAACACGAGAGTCTGGTGGCGATGTGCGAGAGCGGTCTGCACGCCTCGCGACACCCGTTCGACGCCCTACAGTACGCTCCGGGCGCGACGCTGTGCCTGGTGGACGTCGAGGGCGTGGTGGAGGATCAGGACGACAAGCTGGTGGCGCGGCGGCGCCGGATCGTCAGGCGGGTCGACGCGACGGCGCTGCTGCGCGAGTTTGCGCGGTGGTGCGTGCTCCAAGTCATCCATCTGAGGGACGCACCTGCGGTGGTGCGCGAGTATCTGGAGACGGGCCGCGAGGACCTGCGGACCGCCGCCTGGGCCGCCGCCTGGGACGCCGCCTGGGACGCCGCCTGGGCCGCCGCCTGGGACGCTCAGCGTGCGAAGTTTGCGGAGATGGTCAATGCTGCTTTCGGAATGGAGGAGCGATGAAGGCAATAGAAGCCGTTGGCATTGCGGTGTCAATCTCGGCAACGCTGGTCACCGGCTACAGATTGGGTCACGAGCGCGGGTTGGCTGATGGGCAGGCAGAGCGTCACGAGCTCGCCACCGACTTTGCGATTGCGATCTCCGGTTGGCAGGAGTGCATCGTCATGGCCGAGAAGGGGCAGACGCTCGCGATGTTCTACCGGC
>MELN01000042.1:12029-14867 GCA_001768675.1 Actinobacteria bacterium RBG_16_64_13
CGAGCGCCCGGACATGCTCATGTCTGAGCCACTGGAGGCGCGATGACTTCCGGGTTTGCCGTGGTGAAGCCGGACCTTCGGGCCTACGTCGGGGAGAAGATCGACCGACACTTTTCGTGGAAGGCCGCTAAGCTTCAGCGGTACTACACGGACCTCGCAGCCGAGGCCATGAATCGAGGGCTCATGATGCTCGCGGCGGCCAGCATCGTGAGCGCCGCTCACTGGCAGGCGATGTGTGATCGAAAACGGAACGGACACAGCGAGCCTCAACTGGCTGACCGCGTTCAACGCGGCTCAGACAATCCCTGTGACGGACATGGATCCGGAGACGGACGATCCCGAAGTGACCGGGTACGAAGTGGTTGATACTCTCCCAGAAACGGAGTCGCTATGAGCGTAAACCCTGGTGTGTTTCTCGGGGCTTTGCGCGTTGGCGAGTGGACCTGTTGTGGACGGATCCGCTCATCTGGATGCAAGAACTGCCCGACGTGTGGCACGAGCCGGGCCGATGCAGTGCGCATGGCCGAGAGCCAGACCGTTGCGTTGCCTCCGTTGCGGGAGTTTTTGGTCTATCGCTCTAAGCGGATCGTGGAGGCCACGACCGTGCTCGGTGAGTCCCTCGAGTCCGTGCGGCAGTCGTTGGCGTCGAGCGATCGGATGGAGTGGATCAAGATCGAGGAGACGACCGAGAGCCTCGAGGTGAAAGAGCGCCCGTGATATTCGAACGGATCAAGGCCGATGCGGAGGACTCGCTCCAGAACCATCTGGAGAACCACATCGGATGTGACGAGGTATGTGGGCTAGCTGCCCAACAGCGACTCGTCCTCGCCCTATACGACGTGGTGGAGTGGGCAAGGACGTCTCCGCATAAAGATCACTGTTCTCGCAAGCTAGCGATGCAGCCGGTTGAGACGTGCGATTGCGGGCTGTACGCATGCCTCGCCAAGTTGGAAGCCCTGTGACCACCTACCGCGGCTGCCTGGAGTGCCGTAACGAGCTCTCGTGGGGCCTGAGCAAGGTGGGCCACGAGGTCCCGTTTTGCGCGGTCCACGGCGAGCGTAACCGCTGGGGCGTGTTCGATGCGTCGGGTAAGTGCTTACATGTTGGGACGTTGAATGACGACCACGAGCACTTGGCCAAGCGTCGGGCGATCTTACTGGAGTCAACCGCCGGCGGTATGGACGAAGGCCGGAGGCGATGAGTGCGTAACTTCCCCGAGCCGTCTTTTTGCAGGCTTCCCTCTATCTACTTGATCTCTCAAAGGGATGTTCGTTTATACGGCAACGGACCATCTCCAAAGCAACACCATCTGCTCCAACGCCAACACCAAAGGGCTGACCTTCGTTGACGAGCGTTGACGGTCTGTGTGTGAACGATTGACGGAGACTGACGGCCATGCTAGGATGGACTCGCTTGGAGGTAGGGATGCCATGGACCCCTCTTGACGACGGCATGCTGACGAGCACCGTGCTCCAGAAGGGGCCAACAGTCGTCGCCGTGTGGACGCTTATCCTTGCCTCGTGCGACCGCTACGGTGTGAGTAAGCTCCAGCCAAGTGCGGTAGCCGGGCTCATGCGGATCAGCGACGACGAGGCGGAACTTGCATTTGAGGTCCTTGCCTCGCCAGACTCGAAGAGTCGCAACCGCGCGGAAGAGGGCCGTCGCATCGTGAAGACCGAGGAAGGCTACTGGCACGTCGTCTCCCATTCAAAATATCGAAGGCTAGCGTCAAGGGCGGCGGCAGTGGAGCGTCAACAGCGGTACCAGGACAGAAGGGCGCGGGAAGCTATGACAGAAGCTAACCAACGAGGCCGCTCATGAGCTTGACTGCTGAACAGATCCAAGCCTATGCCCAAGCGGTTTGGGATGAAGCGGGCGGCGGGCGGATCATGAGCCCCGCAGAGTGGGACTTGGTTCGTCGGTGGATGGACGCGGAGATTCCGCTGGCCATCGTGCTGCGGGCGATCAAGGACACGGACAGGCCGTCGCGGTCGCTGCTGTACTATCGGCGTCCCGTTGAGAAGGCTGTCGAGCATTGGAGAAAGGCTCTGGCCTAGGAGGACATGATGCGCTGTGTGACCGTGATCGAGGAAGACGGTGACGTGAGTGAGTACCCTCGGGCCTACCGGGACCGGAAGGAAGGGGTGATCGCTGCGTTCTCCCTCGGGGCCATGTCCACCGTCAACGCGAAGGTGGAGCCGGTGCTGTACGCGCGGCTGCGTGATGTTTGGGCCCAGGTTGAGGGGCTGATGGACGAGCTACGGCGGTACCACAACGTCAACGGGTTCACTCCGACGTGGACGGTGCTGAGCAACATGCTCGACGAGACGTGTGCCTCGCTTCGTGAGGAGGACTGAATGCTCTGGGTCTTGGCGCTGTTGGTGGTGACGATCTGGATCGTGGCCCGCGAGGCTGAGAAGGCCGAGTCAAGGCGGATGCGTCTGCACGCTCAACGAGAGTGGCAGCGTCAGGAGCAGGATCGCCATCCATGGCAGCGCGAGGAGCCATGGGCCGGGATGGAGGAAGCACACCGGCCGACGTGGACGCGGCGGCTGAGGCTCATCGCCAAGCCGAATTGGTACCGTGAGCAGCCCCGGCCGGTGTTCCAGGCTCGGAGGAGGCGGTCGTGACCCCCGACCGTCTGGAGACTCTCGTCCGCTTGTTCACACCGTCGTGTCCGTGCTGCGATGAGCGAGGTGTACAGCATCTTGAAGAGTGCACCTTCTCGACGGACTGCCCAGCGGAAGCCGCAAGGTCGGCCGATGAATACGAGCGGCTACTCGCCCTGGCTGGGCGTGTCGCGGCCGAGCAGAGAGCGGAGGATCGGCGGCTGGCGGC
>MELN01000043.1:0-14446 GCA_001768675.1 Actinobacteria bacterium RBG_16_64_13
AGGAGCCCTTCGACCGGCCTCCGGAGTCCAGGATCAGGCCGAAGAGCCATGGAGCCATCAGTGAGCCCACAAAGCCCATCGAGGTATTGAGGCCGGTCGCCGGTCCCACCTGCTCAGGCTTCGCCACCACCTCGGGTAGGCACGCAAGCATCGCCGGGAAGAAGAACATCCCGAAGAACGCGGCCACGATCACCATCGCAGCGGCTAGGGGGATGCCGGGCACGACTCCGACGACCACTGTGGTCACCAGAATGGCGATCATCCCGCCCACGATGACCCCCAGCTTGCCCCACCGGTTCGCGGCCACCGCTCCCAAAGGATTGCCGATGACCTGGGCCGCGCCCAGTCCGGCTATCACGTACACTGACGTCGCCTCCGACGCGCCGTGCACATCCTGCAAGAAGCTCGGGGTCCAAGCCAGAGCGCCCACACCGAGGGCCAGTCCGGCCGCGTTGGTCAACCCCAGGATGAGAGCCCGCCGGTTCGTCAGCACCGCACCCAGGGAGACAATCAATCCCTTTAGCGAAGTCGCTCCCTCCGCATGCTGAGGCCGAACCCGGAGCGCCTTCTGAGACAGAACCGCCGCCCCCACGACGGCTCCCAGACCCGCGGTGGTGAGAAACACCGCCCGGTACCCGCCCGCGCTCTGGATGGCCGGCATCACAAACAGCGCCACCATGCTGCCCAGCCCGAAGCCGCAGCCCAGGATGCCCAGCGCCCGCCCCACTCGCGCTGGAGGTAAGGCGTGGGCCAAGACTGGGATGCTCGTGGCGATCACCATGCCACCCCCGATGCCCTGCAGCGCCCGGCCGACGATGAATCCCTCGAACCCGCCGCTCAACCCAAAAACCAGAGATCCCAACACGAAGCAACCGCAACTCACGCCCAAGAGCCGCCCGCCCCAGCGGGAGGCGCCGATACCCGAGAGGATGCCGGAAGCGCCATAGAAACCCATGAACACCGAGGTGAGGAGTCCGATCTGCGCGTCGGTGAGACCCAACTCGATCCGCAATTGGTTGGTCACCACTGGGAGGAGTGAGAGCGTCACCGCCGACATGATGAAGACGAACATCAGCGACCCCGCCAACACGTCCGCCCCCGCGCGGGTCTTGACGATCGGTCCGCGGTCCTCCGGCTGTTCCATGAGTGTCATCTCCTTGGCACCTTGAAGAAGATCGAGCCCACGGCCCCGGCGATCCCAAAGGCGGCCAAGACCAGATAGCCGGCGAAGTAGCCCAACTCATGGTCGAGGACGAGACCGAACAGCCAGGGGGCAAGCGTGGATATCCCGAAGCCCACGAGGTTGATCAAGCCGGCGGCCGTACCCACCTGCTCCGGCTTGGCCACCACATCCGGGATCATCGCGAAGCGGGGAGAGAAGTAGGCCAGGCTGAAGAAACCCACAAGCGCGACCATGACGAACACGAAGACCCGGCCCGGGAGCGCGGCCACCAGTATCGTCACCACCGACATGGCTATCATCGACCCCGTGATGACCGGCATCCTTCCCCAGCGGATGGCGCTCACGGCACCCGTAGGAGCGCCGATCACCTGAGCCACGGCGAGACCGGCGGTCAGATACGCGGCCACGCTGGCCCTCGACCCGTACGTTCCCTGGAGGAAGGCCGGGGTCCAAATGAGGACGCCTGTCCCCACGGCCAGCGAGGCGGCATTGAACAATCCGAGAAGAAGCACCCCGCGGTTGACAGCCACGGCACCCAGAGTGCGGCTCAGGGCTCGGAACGAGAGAACCTCCGTAGCCTGGACCGGGAGCGCCCGTACCGGCTTCTGGGCGATGGCGGCGCCGCCGATCACCAGGGCGATCACCGCGGTGACGAGGTAGACGGCGCGGAATCCTCCGAGCGTGGCCACGGTGGGCATGAGCACAAGACTTGCCAGAGCTCCAAGGCCTTTCCCCGTGGCGAAGATCCCCCAGCCCCGGTTGCGCGCCCCGGGGGCCAGATAGCGGGCCATGATGGGACTGCTCACCGGCAAGACCATCCCGCCCCCCAACCCCTGCAAGACCCGCCCGGTGAGGAAGCCCGAGTACGAAGAGCTGAGCCCGAAGACGACCGATCCCGCGACGAAGAGCGCACAACTGACGATGAACACGCGGCCCCCCCAGCGCGCGGCTCCTGCACCCGCCGGTATTCCGACGGCGCCATACGCGAACATGAACACGGAGGTCAGAAGGCCGACTTGCGAGGCCGACAGGCTGAACTTCCTTTGCAGTTCCGCTGTGACAACTGCCATGAGGGCCAAGGTGAGTGTGGACAACAGATAGAAGAGCATGAGTGTCAAGGCGAGGGTATCGCCGCTGCGCGCTCGTGCTCCTGCCGCCCCGTCCGCGGGCGCGAGCACCCCTGTCCCGTCTCTGTGGCCGGTCATCATGCTCCCGTGAAAAGCGCCCCCGGGCCATACTACCGGAGGAGGTCGGCGGGCGATACGTGCCCCGGCCGATAGTACAGCGCGGACCACTCGTGTTAGTCTGCGCTTGGATGGCGGCCCGCCAGGTGGCCGCGCCTAGAAGGGAGCGTCTTGCCCAGATTCCTCATCCGCTGGGGCATCACCGCGGGGGCCGTCGCCGTGGCGGCATGGATCGTCCCGGGCATAGCCGTGGCCGAGCCCCATCGCGTCTGGGCGGTCGTTCTGGTCGCTCTTGTGCTGGGCCTGGTCAACGCCTTCATTCGCCCGGTGATCTCCGCCTTGTCGTGCGGGCTGATCGTGCTCACGTTGGGCCTGTTTGCCTTGATCATCAACGGCCTCATGCTCTGGCTGGCATCGTGGATCACAGTCAACTGGATAGGCTTGGACTTCCGCGTGGACGGCTTCTGGAACGCGCTCCTGGGGGCGTTGATCATCAGTGTGGTCTCCGTCATCGTGTCGATCTTCGTCGGGGGGAAGAAGCGCAAAAAGAAATGAGGGTCCCCCTGGCCATAGTGGGAAACGGGGGCGCTGCGGCCGAGGCGGTAGTGGCGTTACGCGCGCATGCGTACGCCGGGGATATCCATCTCTTCGCCGACAACCAGGACGCTCCTTACAACCCCATGCTGGGCACCTACCTGATCTCGGGAGCCATCCCCTTGGAACGGGCGTTCCCGTTCGGGGACGGCCACCGCTTCTATGAGGACCATGGGGTCACCACCCATTTGGGCCAGGCCGTGACCGCCCTTGACGCCGCGGAACAGAGGCTGACCACCGGCGACGGGTCGGCGTACAGCTACGACTACTGCCTGGTGGCGACCGGGGCCCGGCCCGCTGTGCCGCCGGTGCTGGGCCTGCGCGAAGCCCTTGCGGCCCCAGGTGGCGCCCAAGAACGGCGAGTGTTCACCCTGCGGTCCTTCTCCGACGCCGCAGGCCTCAAGGAAACCCTCGCCTGCTTGCGCTCCCGGCCCGGTGAGCCCGCGCGGGTGGCGGTGGTCGGAGCTTCCTTCGTGGGGATCAAGGTCGCTTCCCTCGTGCACGACTTGGGCATGCGTGTCTGCCTGATAGAGCGGGAGCCTCACATACTGCCCTTATCCGCCCACCCCGACTGCGCCCGGCCCATGGAGGACCATCTGCTCGAACAGGGATACGAGCTGCGGCTGGGCGCTGCCTTGGCCGGAGTGGAGATGGGGCCCTTTGGCGTGCGGCTGGACTTCGGCGCGCTGCCCGGCGCCGCCGATCCGAGCGGCGCCAAAGGCACGGCGTGCGAGGAGTCGACGACTCAAGAAGACGTGGACCTGGTTGTGGTCTGCGCGGGCATCCGGACGTCACTGGATCTCCTCGCCGCCGGTCAGGTCGACACTGCGGAGGGCATCCTGGTCGACGAGCGCATGCGTTCCAGCATTCCCACGCTTTACGCCGCCGGGGACGTCGCCCAAGGCAAGAACCTCCTGTCGGGACGTCACGAGATAATCGGCTCGTGGGCAAGCGCCCGCTACCAGGGCCGCGCCGCGGGACGCAGTCTCGCCGGCGCACCGGCCGGGTACCCCGGTGGCGTTCCTCACAACATCACCCACGTCGGCCGCCTGCTTTTCGCCAGCGTGGGGTGTATAAAGGACTACGACCGCATGACCATCTGCCGCGACGGGAATTCTCTGCAGGTACGAGTCTGGCAGGGCGAACGGCTGGCAGGTGTCAATCTCTTGGACTGCTGTCTCAACGCCGGGACGATGAAACAGGCCTTGCTCAGAGCTGCCACTGGTGCAGTCACCAACACGGGGGCGACATGGATAAGCTTCAACGGATGATCAAGGGCAAGATCCCGGGCGAGGCTACGGGCATCGAGGTCCGCAGATCGGTATGCACCATATGCGACCCCAGCGGGATCTGCGGCCTTGACTGCTACGTGAAGGACGGTCGCATCATCAAGGTCGAGGGGACCCTCGAGAACCCCAACAACGGAGGCACGCTCTGCTCCAAGGGCGCGGCCCAGCGCCAATGGGTGTACCACGAAGACCGGCTGCGCACCCCTCTCAAGCGAGTGGGCCCGCGCGGCTCGGGCGAGATGAAGCCCATCTCCTGGACGGAGGCCCTGGACGCTGTCGCCGGCAACCTGCAGCGGCTCAAGGCCGAGAGCGGACCGGAGTCGGTGGTCTTCTACTGCGGGTATCCCAAGCAGCCCAGGCCTTTCCTGCAACGGCTGGCTCTTGAATTCGGCTCCCCCAACTACTGCACCGAGTCGAGCGCCTGCTTCACGGCCATGGCCATGAGCTGGCGCCTGGACTACGGCCAGATGGCCGGTCCGGACATCGCCAACACCAAGTGCCTGCTCGTGTGGAGCGGCAACCCGTTCTATGCCAGCACCCCCAACGCCCGCCGGTTGATGGACGCCCGCGATCGGGGCGTGAAGTTCATCGTGATCGATCCGCGCAAGTCCCCCATCGCCGGCATAGCCGATCTGCACCTGAGATTGCGGCCCGGCACCGACGGGGCGCTCGCCTTGGCGATGGCGAACGTCATCATCAGTGAGGGCCTCTACGACCGGCAGTTCGTGTCCGAATGGAGCCGGGGCTTCGACGGCTACCGGGCCTTGGCGGCGGAGTACGGCTTGGAGCGCACGGAGCAGATCACCGGGGTGCCCGCGGCTCTGATCCGCGAAGCGGCGCTCCTCTACGCTACGAGCAAGCCGGCAGCTATGATGCCGAGCTCCACGCCGGTCGTCCACCACACGAACGGGGTGCAGAACCAGCGTGCTGCCGCTGCCCTGGTGGGCCTTACCGGCAACTTCGACATCCCAGGCGGCAATGTCCCGCAGTCTTTCAGTTGGCTGGAGGTCTCCGGCGCCGGGTTCACGACGCGCGAGCACGAGTTCGCCATGCCCCGGGCATGGGACGACATGCCGCCGCGCCTGGGAGCCGAGCGCTTCCCGGTTTGGACCCGCATGATCGACCAGGGGCAGGCCATGGACCTGCCCAGGCAGATCGCCACGGGTGAGCCCTACCCGCTGCGGGGAATGGTGGGTTTCGGGATGAACCACCGCCTCTGGCCCGATTCGAACGGCCTAATGGCGGCCGTCGACAAGCTGGATTTCGTCTGCGTCGTCGACCTCTTCCTTACCGACACTGCCAAGCATGCCGACATCGTCCTCCCGGCCTGCAGTTCGGTGGAACGCAGCGAGTTACGCTGCTACCCACAGAAGTACGCCATCCTCACCCGGCCGGTCATCGAGCCGCTGGGAGAAGCCCGCTCCGACACCGACATCATCATCGGCCTCGTGCAGAAATTGGGGCTGGACGACCCCCTCCTGAATCCCGCCGGCTCGGGCGCCGGCGGACCCGGGCGCGGGTTCCTTCCGAACGGCGCTCCCGACTTCGGGGAGGTCTTCGACGACGCATTGGACTGGATCTTGCAGCCCAGCGACGTGACGATTACTGAACTCAAGAAGCATCCAGCCGGCATGCCGGTCCCGAAGCCGCTGCCGGTGGCGTTCAAGAAGTACGAGAAGAAGGGCTTTCCCACCCCCAGCGGCAAGATGGAGTTCGCCTCCTCGCTTCTCGAGGAGCAGGCCGGGTGTAGCGGTTTCGACCCCCTTCCCGTCTATAACGAGCCACGGCTCAGCCCCGTGTCGACCCCCGACATTGCCGGCGAGTATCCCCTGGTGCTCAACACCGGACCGCGACTGCCGATGTTCATCCACTCACGCACCTTCCGGCTCCCCTGGACCCGTAGCCTACGCCGTGACGCCGCCGCCGACCTCGATCCGGCCACCGCGCGCAACCTGGGCGTCGCCCAGGGCGACCGCATCGAGGTTTCGACTTCCACCGGGTCCATCCAGGTGCTGGCTAATCTCACCGAGCTCGCTCATCCCGGGACGGTGCACATGTTCCACGACTATCCAGAGGCCGACGTCAACTCCCTTCTCCAAGGAGACTACCTGGATCCGATCTCCGGATTCCCCGGTTATAAGGCCGCACTCTGCGCGGTCAAAAAGGTAGCGCCGGCGGCCTCGCCGACTGAGGAGGTGAGGCAATGAGCCACGCGTTCTATCTGGATGTGGATCGCTGCACGGGCTGCTTCGCCTGCGCAGTGGCCTGCATGGACCAGAACGATCTGGAGGTAGAGACCGAATCCATCGCCTGGCGGCAGGTCTTCCCAATCACGCTCGGCGAGGGTCCGGACGCCCGCCTCCGCTATATCTCGCTCGCTTGCATGCACTGCGAGGACGCCCCGTGTCTCATGGCCTGCCCTACCGGCGCCATCGCGCGCGAGACGGGTACCCGTGTGGTCAAGGTGCGCAGCGAGTTCTGCATCGGCTGCCATAGCTGCTCCATCGCGTGCCCGTTCGGAGTGCCGCGGTTCGGCAAGGATGGCACGATGCAGAAATGCGACCTCTGCAGTGTCCGGCTGGAGAACGGCCTCGATCCTGCTTGCGTGCGCGTCTGCCCGACGAAGGCGCTACGCCAAGGAGATCCAAACGACCTCGGCCTCGAAGTGGGGAGGAAAGCAGCCGAGCGGTTCGCCGGCCCCTAGGCGCAGTCCCCTAGGGCGCAGCCCGCGAGGTTGTCAGCGCCGCCCGGGCAGGGCGGGCGCGCGGCCTTCGCGCGGCCCTACTGGAAGCTCGAAAGCGTCGCGGGATCTACTGCCGGGATCTGACCCCTGTTGGAGGGGTTGAGTACGGCGACAGCGCTCCGCACGTACTGGCCGTTGACCCGCTCGTTGAGATCGACCACGTGGCCCGGCTCCTTACCGACTACCACGCGGACCATGGGCCGGTCCAGCGGCGAGCCCAGAGCCGGCGGCCGGCACACCACTCCCGCCTCCCTCCCGGTAAGCGCCAGCACGGTCCCCGAGGGGTAGATCCCCATGACCTCCACAAAGAGTTTGACCAGGGTCGAATCAAAATGCGTGCCGCTGCGCTTCACCAGGTTGGCGATAGCCTCGGGCGGAGTGGGATTCACCCCGCGGTACACCCGGGCGGTGGTCAGGGCATCGAAGAGATCGGCGATGGCCACGATGCCTCCGAAGAGCGTGAGCTTGTTCTTGATCTCGACGCGCGGGTAACCACTCAGATCGTAGTTGAGGTGGTGCTCGAACGCCACCACGACCGCTCTCATGTTGGAAACGTTGAGTCGCTGGTTGCTGAGGAGCGCGTATGCCGCGAGGACCGGATGGCGGCGCATCTCCTCCCATTCGCGGGCATCCAGGAAGCCCGGCTTGTGCAAGACGCCGGGGTCCACGCCGAGCTTCCCGGCATCATGCAGAAAACCGGCCAGACAGAGCTCGCCCAATCTTGTCTTGTCGAGACCCATGCGCTGGCCCAGCAACGTAGAGAGTACGGCGACGTTGGTGGAGTGCAAGATGAGATAACGATCGAGGTCCTTGACCGTGGTCAGGGCCAGCAGCGCAACGGGGTCGCGCAGGATCTGATCGACCACCGCTTGAGTCACGTGCCGCACGCGTCTTACCATTCCCGCCTCAAACGAGCCTGCCGCTTGACCCAGCTCGGAGCCCAGCTGCATGGCGGCGGTGTACGCCACGATGGGTGTAACGCTGGTGGAGCGGGTCCCTTTGCCCGGGACGTTGTAGTCGAGCTCCACCTTCTCCACTCCTGCCGCGTACAGTTTGCGGGGAAGATCTGCCACCTGCGCCGGCGGGACGTTGGCCAAGACCACCAATGCGCGCAACAGCTCCTCCTCGGATATCCCGGCCATGAAGAGCAGGCTGCTGATGCCCCAGCTATTGAACTGACCGATCAGGCTGCTGAAGCGCCCGTATGTGGAGATGGTGGTCGATACTCGGGCCCTGTTCACATACACGCTGTGGCTGTGGACTCCCACCCTGGTCAAACCCTCCGCGCGGCTTTGCTCGACGATCTCTTTCTGTAGCGCGGCGCACACCTGTCGCATCACGGCATTGCCGGGACTGTAGTAGACGGCGGTGCGCAGCGCGGAGGCTAGCGCCAAGACTAGGGCCTGGCCCTGCCTGGCGGCAGAGCTCTGTTCCAGTTCTGTGCTCATCCGCCGGCTCCCCTCATCCGGGCCTGGATATCGGCCAGAGCCCGAGCGGCGACCCGCTGCAATGGCACCTCTCCAGACCGCGCCGCATCCACGAGGGCTTCACGCGCCGATGGGGAAGCTACCTCGCCCAAGGCCTGGATCGCGGCCAGTCTCACGGGCAGCGGACGCGTCCCGAAGACCCGGCGCTTCCAGAGCTTGCCAAGCACCTCTACCGTGGCTTCACCCCCGAGGGTGGCGTACGCTTGAAGGAACGCCGCGATCTCCTCGGCGGGGCGAGTCTCGAATTCGCGCGAGTCGATGTGCACCTGAACGGCGGCGATATGCGCGCGGTTTCCGTGGCGCCGCAGTCCGTGCGCCGCGAGAGTTCGGACGGATGGGTCCTCGTCGCTCAGGCCCCTTGCCAGCAGCGCCGCGGAACGAGCCCCGCCCACCGCGTCCAGGCTCCGGATCACCTCGCGCCGCACGCGGGCATCGGGGTGCCGCAGCAGCCTCTCCAAGTGCCCCGCCAATTCGGGCGCTCCCGAGCCCGTCGCCAACTGTACGGCGTTGCGCACCACATACCAGCGTGGGTCTGCCATGAGAGGCCACAAGTGCCGGGCAGGGACTCCACCCTCAGCGTCAAGCAGGTCGAGAGCGGTCTTCCGCACCGCTTTGTCAGCGCTTTCAGCCAGCAGCTCGAGCAGCGTGGGCAGGACCCAGTCGCGCATCTCGCGCAGGACCCTTTCCACACGCGCCGCCTCTACGGGTGGAACCTGACCGATACTCGCGATCAAACGGGTCAGCCGGGCGGAAGTCATTCCCTCGCCCACCACGTCACGCGCGAACTCTGGCAGGCGACGGCCCTGCGCTTCAAGACTGCGCAGCCGGCTCACGACAAGATCGAGAGCGTCTACGTCCCCGCTATCGAGAATGCGCTCGGTCACCAATGCCAACGCTCGCGCCAGCGCTTCCTCCCCTTTGGGCGACCCTCCGGAGATCCCGGCGATCTCGAGAAGTACAACGGTGAAGTCCTCCAGTGCGTCCGACGGGTCGGCGACCGCCTGCTCGCCGCGCCGGATGTCGGCCGGGGTGAGGGTCATGCTCTCGGGATCGGCCTGCTCCGGCTGCCCCCCTTGAGGGCCGGCGCCTCCGCTGCCCGGCGACAACTCGCTCAGCCGCCGGATGACCGTCTCCCTCAACTCGTTGAGGGCCTGGTCTCGCAGACGCTCTCCTCCACCTCCCAGGAAGGGGTCCACAACCTCGTACTCCACGTGCTGCAGATCCCGTTCCCATAGCGCCGTGCTCAGGTCATGCTCCACGGCGGCGAGCTCGTCCGCATGGGCGAGGCAGTCCACGAACGACTCGATCTCGCCCGCTTCGATCCCCGGATAGAACGTAACAAACCGGATCCCGTCGCGAAACATGAGGAAGGCCACGCTGCTTCTGACCTCCTCGTGCGAGTAGACTTCCTCGTCCTCGAAGACCAGCCGGTCCTCTTCCACACGCAGCATCATGAAGCCGTATACATCCAGATGGGACTCGAGGGCATCCACGAACTCCCCAAGGGTATTGCGCGCAGTGGGATGATCGGAAGGGTACAGACGGGAAGAGCTATAGGCCTGATGGAGGCGTCCGCAGGCCTTCCTGGCCGACTCGACTTCGGTCGATGCCGCTGAAGGCCCGCTCATGAGGGCACCCTGCCTGCAGCGAGGGGATCCGTCGCTGCCCCAAGGAGAGCTTCGGCGAACTCTTCCTCCGCCCCCGCGCAGGCTTGTCCAGCCTCTTCCGCCTCGTCCTCGAGGTAGATCCGCCGGTAGGCGAGCGCGGCCACCAGAAGAACGCATTGCACGGCGATCCCTACCAGGGCTTTGATGGTGTCCTGATAGAAGACGAGCAAGTCGACCACAGTCAACTCCACGACGAGGCCGACCACCACGATCCCCAGAGCTCGCCACTCGCGCCGCAGTCCCATCAGCGCCCCACCAGCAAGCAAGGTGACGCCCACCCCTCCTTCAAGGACAGCGCGGATCGAGAACCAGATCTTGTCTTGCAGCGACTGCAGCTCTCCAAGGGAGATCAGGGAGCGCAGGAACTCGGTCGCACCCGAGGCGGGGGCGACGGCCAGAAAGGCGAGGAGCGCCATGTCGAGGACGGCGTATATGCCAAGCGCCACGGATGCGAGGACTAGGAAGATGTGGAGCCGAGGACGAGTGAACACACGGCTCGCCCAGCAGCGGACGCGGACGAGCAACCTCTGGACCCGGCCTGGTTGAGGCTCGACTATCTTCGGACGCTGAGTCATGACGAAGGCGAGCATCGCCCCGGCCAGGCCCCGGACGGCCTCTTCCTCAGCAGTCGCTTGCAGGCGCTCGAGGCGGCGTTGCAGGACACCAAGATCGTGGCGGCTCATCTCATGGTCGAGAACCCCGGACATCTGCTCCAGGCCTTTGTACATCTCGCCCCGCGTATCGCCGGAGCGTGGCCGGCGCACCTGCAGATACACGAGCACGGTCGCCAGGAACAGCCCGTAGATGATGGGCGCCGCGGCCGGCGTGAAGTAGTTGTTGCTCTGGGTGATGAACTTGCCTACCTGATCGATGAAGAGCCCGACCCCGCCGCCGCACAGGATGGCCCCGAGGCCGAGGGCCCATCGGTTGGAAATGATCAACAGGAGGAGCGAGCTGCCGAATAGGGCCAGGCCGCCCCACAGCACATGCGCGATGTGGATGGTGTCGCCGCCCAGCTGCGGATAGCCGGTGAGCTTGAGAGCACCGCGCACGACGACGACGGTAAAGGCGAAGGCCACCAGAGAGATAAGCACGTACCGCTCTGAGCGGTAGCGTTTGACAGGGCGGAGATTCCTGACGCGTTCGAAAGCCATGCGGCATGCCCCTCGGCGAGGCGGGTACGACCTTTCTATCTTAGCGCAGACACCGCGCCCGCTGATTCTGGTAACTTCATAGACGACCGGACTACCCAGTGATGCGGCATTCCCCGGAGGTGGACCATGGAAGGACAGACGGCACCCTATCCCCCGTCAAACCCCTACCCCTTGACGTTCAGCGTGGAGTACCCCGACCGGCCACTCGATCGGCTGAGCACAGGCCTGCGCTTCCTATGGATCATCCCTATCGGAGTCATCGCCGCGCTGCTCGCCTCGGGCAACATCACGGTGGAGAGCACGAACTACTCCTGGTCTTGGGCGACGGGTGGCGTACTCGTTCTTCCTGTTCTGCTCATGCTTGTCTTCCGCGGCAAGTATCCGCGCTGGTGGTTCGACTGGAACCTGAACCTCTCCCGCTTTCTCGCCCGCGTGGGTGCCTACGCGCTTCTTCTGCGCGACGAATACCCCTCCACCGACGAGGAGCAGGCCGTCCATCTCGACTTCTCCTACCCGGACGCAAGCCAACTGAGTCGGGGACTACCCATCGTCAAGTGGTTCCTGGCCATCCCCCATTGGATCGTACTCTGGTTCTTGTGGATCGGCGTGATATTCTGCGCGATCGTCGCCTGGTTCGCTATTCTGTTCACCGGCAGGTACCCACGTGGCCTCTTCGACTACGTGGTCGGGGTTGCTCGTTGGTCGCTCCGCGTGGAAGCCTACGCGCTTCTGCTGATCACCGACCAGTATCCGCCGTTCTCCCTGGACGAGTAGGCGGCCGATAGCCAAGGAGACGGGGGAGGGCGTCATCGGCGCCTTCCCCCGTTGCGCTTCGGCTAGTCCAGCCCTCGCACCCGGTCGGCCAGGTCGCAGGCCGCTTGGTGCAAGCCAAAGCCCGCACCGATGGTGTCGCCCAACTCCAGATGCCGATCGGAGACCTCGTCGTATCTTGGCCACTCCGGCGCCTCACCCCCGTTGGGATCGCCGGTGGCCGCGAACCTGGTCCAGTAGCCCGAGATGGTGGCCGACAAGTCATAGTCGGTCTGCAGCACCTGGCCAAGTCCGGAGAACAGCCCGGCCGTGCCGAACACGTAGGGGATCTCCACCCCGTGGAACGCCCCCAGAGGATTGTCCAGCGGGACACGAGTGAACTGGTAGAGATAGACAGGCGCGGCCGGTCCGCCCAGACCGCTCGCACCGGTGGTCGCCGCCCCCGGCGCACTCATGGCGCGCGCCGCGAAGCGCGCGGTGGAGGCAAAGCCCACCTCGGTGAGCATGCGGCTGAAGGCCGGCGTGACTTCCTCCGGCGTAACGGCCGGCCACAGGGCAAGGGCCTCCTCCGCGTGCGGCCCGAAGATCTGCCGCATCCGAGCTTCATAGTCCCCCACGGACACCGTCAGGCCGGCCAGGAACGCGTTCCCTTCGTCGGCGTTCGAGCCGATCAGCAGTGGCACCGACTGTCGGATCCCTTCCGCCCAGAGCTTGCTCGGCAGATCGGGCAGAAGGTACCCGTCGGCGATAGGCTTCCAGGTAAGACCTTGCTCCATAAGACTGGACTCCTCGGCCGGCGCGGCTGCCACCCCCAGAAGCTCCTCCAGCGTCTTGGCGCGCATCTGGGCAAGTACGTCGCCGGCGGCGTCGACCCCCAGCAGGCGTGCATAGTCCTCCCCCGCCGTCTCAGCCGCCTCCAACGTCCCGGCGGTGGATACTCCGAACCCGTAGTCAAGCAAGATGCCGCTCTGCACGATGGCCCTGTCGAACAGACCTACCGCCAAGGGACTGACGATCAGGTCGAGGATGCTTATGCCTCCGGCCGATTCCCCGAACACAGTCACGTTGGCCGGATCTCCACCGAAGCCGGCGATGTTGTTCCGAACCCAGCGGAGCGCCGCGACCTGGTCAAGCAGTCCGTAGTTGCCGGAAACCCCCTCGGACGACTCGGCCGAAAGAGCGGGATGCGCCAAGAAGCCGAGCGGGCCAAGCCGGTAGTTGATGGTGACCACCACGATGCCCCGCGTTGCCAGGTTCGTGCCCTCGTAGACCGGCATCGAGCCCGAGCCGCTCTCGAAGCTGCCTCCGTGGATCCACACCATCACCGGCAGGCGGTCATCGGGGGACGCCGCCGGAGACCAGACGTTGAGATACAGGCAGTCCTCGCTGGTCGTGCCCACCGGAAGGTAGTCGACCATGGAGCCCTCCGACTGGCCTTCCTGCGGACACGACGGGCTATAGGTCTTGCTCTCCCGGGGTTCGGTCCACGAGGCCACAGGTCGCGGCGCCTGCCAGCGGAGCTCGCCAACGGGAGGAGCCGCGTAGGGGACGCCCTTGAAGGTCCAGATGTCCCGGCCTTCGACCTCCTCCCGAGCCCCGGTGATCGGACCGCTGTCCAGGAGCACCTGTCCCAAGCCGGCTTGCCCGCAGCCCAGGGTCGTCGCGCCGGCAACGACGATCGCCCCAAACAGGAGGGCGGCCGCGATGCCGGACACGATCCAGCCCCGAGATCTCACAACTCGGTGACCTCGAGGATGTCGCTGATCTCGATGCAGCCGCACACGCTCATGGCAGCCGGGCAACCCTTGAGGTAGCCGGCGAAGACCTCCCGCGCCTCCCCGGCCTTCCCCGCCGGTACGTTGAGCTTGTACAGGACTCTGATGCGCGAGATGCGCAGCACCCCGTCGATGTCCTCGATGTCTCCCTCCACCAGCGCGGAATAGCGGTCGGTGTGAGTGGGGATCTTGCGGCTGGCCAGCGCCGTGGCCAGTGTCCCCATCATTCAGCCGCCCACCGCCCCAACGATGTGGTCCAACGTAGCCGCGTGTTCCACTTCGGGATCGACCCGGTAGAACTTCTTGATTCCTCCGTGCACCCCGTAGTAGATGGGCTCGCAGAAACCCTCGATGGTCGCCTTGCGGGTGGGACCGTTCTCCCGTGTGATGGTGATTCGGGAAGTGTGGACCACTTCGCCCATGTGCCTCAGCCTCCAGTCTCGTCGGTCGCATCCCGGCCTTCGGCCGAGGTGGTCTTCTCCCACCACAGAAGGTGGCGCTCACGGGCGATCTCCTCGGAGATCACCCCGGTGAACATCCCCTTCAGGTATCCCAAGCCATGCCTGGTCAGGAACACATGGGCGAGATGACCGGCCAGC
>MELN01000043.1:14455-16825 GCA_001768675.1 Actinobacteria bacterium RBG_16_64_13
CGACGGCAAGCAGGTCATGCAGCCACAGCGCGCGGGAGACCAGCCACGCGGGCAGCCCGACCTTGCCCATAAGCAGCCCTCCAGTGACCGCCAAACCTAGGGCCATGGCGGCCACCAGTATGGCGCTGACCTTCTGCCCGGCGTTCAGTCTACCTTGCGGCGGCATCTCCTTGCCACGCAGCGTGCGGCCCCGCAGCGCCGCCTGGAACCACCGCCTGTCGTTCTCACCCCACCTGTCGACCTCCCTCAGGTCCGCCCTCAGGCGCCTCCGATCGAGGACAAGCAGAAGAAGAAACGGAACAGCACCCATGGCAAACCCGGTAACGCTATGGCGCAGAGTGACGGCATGCCTCGCGCCCGCCAACCACTCCCGGCTCGCGGGTATCCACATGAGCAGCCCGCTGACCAGGGAGATGAGGAAGAGCAGGGCGTAGAGCCAGTGAGCCAGACGTTCGGCCAACGCGAACCGGGCGACGGTGCGCGAAGACCCGGCCGGCTCCACAGACAGCCGAGAACCGTCCTCTGTGTGCCGCCGCCAGATCACTTGATGGTGGCGTCCTGCGAATAGCCGTATTGCTCCCAGTAGCCCGTATAACCGTCGGAGCCCAAGGCGACCGCTTCCACCCGCACCACCCACTTGACGTACTTGTAGCCGTAACTACCTGGAAGGACCAGGCGCAAAGGCTGCCCCATGTCCGGTGTCAGCGGTTCGCCGTTCACCGTGTGGGCCAGAAGCGTGTCGTCGCGCATGGCCTCCTCGAGGGTCAGCGAGTCCGTGTATTGGACGCCATCTCCCGAATGGAAGACGAGGTGAGTGGCCAGCGGGTCGATATCGGCCACGCCCATCAGCTCGCGCAGGGTGACGCCTCTCCAGACGACCCCGGGCACGCCCCAGCCCTCGACGCAGTAGAAATCCCGAGTCCGCTCCACCTGGGGGAGGTCCGTGAACTGGGGAAAGGTGAGCGTCATGGGCTTGCGGAACAACCCGTCGACTGTCAGGCGGTAAGTCGCGTCGTCGAATACCAGGCCCTTGGCCACGCTGTTGATACGAAAGCCGCTTCCTCCGGGGGAGGTCTTGGCCTTGCTCGCGATCCACGAGAACAGATCTTTCCCCAAGAAGAGCGCGGCGAAGCCGGCCACCATCAAGCCGAGGAAGGCCCTTCGCCCGATGTGAGTCTCGGGAGGCTCCCACTTTGCCCGAGGCTGCGGATCGCGCTGAAGTGGCGGGGGCGGTGCTTGGTCGCCGTCGATGGTCATGCCAAGTAGTGTCTCCGGGATGGAGATCGCCTAAACGGGCTTGCGCTTTCGCTCCCCCGGTTCTACGCTCGGGTCGGAGCGCATTTCCAACACGTGGTCGGACCCATCCGGCCGGTATCGCCCAGAGAGAGGTGCACAATGCCGAATCGACGACCGTTTTCACGCCTGGCTATCGGGGGGATGGTCCTGCTCGCCGCGATGCTTCTGCTGGCGCTCGCCGCCCCAGCCCTCGCGTATCCCGACGTACCGTCCGGCCACGCCTACGAGACCGCCATCGAAGACCTGTCGTCGCTGGGGATAATCGGCGGTTATGCCAACGGCAATTTCGGCCTCAACGATCCGGTGAAGCGAGCCCAATTCGCCAAGATGATCGTGGGCGCGCTTGACATCACCCCTAATAGTTCCACCGCCACGCGCTTCACCGATCTGGGAACGCCCGACGCCAACGGCTATCCGCACAAATACGTGCAGACAGCCTACGACAACGGAATAACCACCGGCACCAACCAGACGCAGACCCTGTTCGCGCCCTGGAATTCCATCCGGCGGGACCAGGCCGTGAGCATGATCGTCCGCGGCGCCAACAATCTCTATGCCAACGCACTCCAGGATCCGCCTGCCGGCACCCAGTCCATGTTCGACGGAGTGGGCGAGCCGCACGGGAACAACCTGCGCATCGCCGAGTACAACGGCCTTCTCGAAGGACTCATGGGTTTAGGTCCCTACTGGAGCGTCACGGCGACAGCCACCAGAGGTGAGGTGGCCCAGATGCTGTGGAACCTTCTCGACATTCTGGGGGGCGGTCCGCCACCGGCGGGAGAGGTCTGGGTCTACGTTGACGGCACGGGCGACTATCCCACCATAGAGGCGGCAGTAGCGGGGATCGACCCGGGAACCGTCATCAACCTGGGGCCGGGCACATTCAACCTGACCGGGACGATCATGGTCGATTTCGACTTCGATCTCGTCGGTAGCGGGATGGACGGAGCCGGCAGCACTACCGTCAGATACCCAGGCACGGTGGTGGACATATACGGAGCGACCTTCTCTGCATCCGACATCCGTTTCGTCAGCACCGCGTCCACATCGCCGAGCGACGTCATGGACGCTCAA
>MELN01000043.1:16908-17985 GCA_001768675.1 Actinobacteria bacterium RBG_16_64_13
CGCCGATGTGATCGATTGCGTCTTCATGCTCAACGACTTGAACGGCATCGACGTTGCCGACGACTCTGACGTCGCGCTGGGGTACAACGATTGCAGCGACAACGGCTCCAACGGTATCGGCTTCTGGGACTATTCGGTGGGCGACGTCTACAGCAACACGTGCAACTCCAACGCCTACAACGGCATCCAGGGGGACGATGGCTCTTACATCACCGCCGAAGACAACGAGTGCTCCCAGAACGGTTCCAACGGCATCAGCTTCTGGGGCGACTCGATCGGCGAGGTGTACGGCAACACATGTGACTCCAACGAGTACAACGGCATTGCCGCCACCGATGATGCCGAGATCACTGCCGAAGGCAACTACTGCTGGTATAACGGTTGGAGCGGGATCGATCTCTCGAGCTATGCCGTCGGCGACATCACGGGCAATAGCTGCAAGTTCAACTCCGAAGACGGCATCTCGGTGTACGACAACGCCGAAGCCACGGTCGACGACAACCTCTGCCTGGACAACACCGAGGCGGGCATCTGGTTCGGCGACTTTGCCACGGGAAGCGCCAGCAACAACGAATGCGCAGGCAACCACTGGGGCATCTACGTCGATGCCACTTCGTGGCCCGTCATCTACACCAACAACAACCTCCACAACAACACGATCGACTACTACGAGGAGTGACGACGACCGTTCTTCCGGCCGGGCCCATCGGGCCCGGCCGGCCTGGTAATGCCGTCGCACGGGTCGTGGGATCGAGTCTTCCGTCCGGCGGTCCCTGTATCCTTGCACACGTGGAAGATATCCTCGCGGATCTGAACGAGCACCAACGCGAAGCCGTGCTGCACGGCGACGACCCGCTGCTCATCGTGGCCGGAGCGGGTACCGGCAAGACAGCCACCTTGGCGCACCGGGTCGCATACAAGATCGCCTCGGGCACCGACCCGGGAAGAATCCTGCTGCTCACTTTCACGCGCCGCGCGGCCGGCGAGATGCTCCGGCGGGTGGA
This sequence comes from Actinobacteria bacterium RBG_16_64_13, assembly GCA_001768675.1. Lineage (GTDB taxonomy): Bacteria > Actinomycetota > Thermoleophilia > RBG-16-64-13 > RBG-16-64-13 > RBG-16-64-13. The sequence goes on from MELN01000043.1 coordinate 17,913, forward strand.
CGGCATCCTGCGCCGGCTGGAAGCTGAGTCGCGCCGCGCCGGCTTCGCGGCCGCAGGGCCCCCCGCGACATGC
>MELN01000043.1:18248-19440 GCA_001768675.1 Actinobacteria bacterium RBG_16_64_13
CCCGCTCAAGGGCACGTGCATGGACATCTACAGCCGCTGCGTCAACGCCCGTGAGTCGGTGGCCGAGACGGTGGAGACACGCTTCCCCTGGTGCAAAGAAGAGGCCGAAGATCTTCGCCTGCTCTTCTCGGAGTATGTCGACCACAAGGCAGCACAGAGCGTCCTCGACTATGACGACCTGCTCCTCTTCTGGCATGGCTTGCTGACCGATCCCGGTGCCGCCCGAGCCATCCGTAGCCGCTTCGAGTACGTGCTTGTCGACGAGTATCAAGACACCAACCGCCTCCAAGCCGAGATCCTCGAGACGCTTTGCCCCGGCGGGAAGAACCTCACGGCGGTGGGTGACGACGCCCAGGCCATCTACTCATTCAGGGCGGCCACGGTGAGGAACATCCTCGACTTCCCCAGCCAGTTCCCCAACACTCGGGTAGTCACGCTCGAGCAGAACTACCGCAGCACCCAGCCGATCCTCGATGCCACCAACGAAGTGATCGCCGAGTCTTCCGAGCGTCACGCCAAGAACCTCTGGTCCCGGCGCGCCGGCGGTGCGAAGCCCCAGCTCGTGGACTGCGGCGACGAGGACGAGCAGACGGAGTTCGTCATCCGCTCCGTACTCGACCACCGGGAGGCGGGGTTGGCCCTGCGCCGTCAGGCCGTGCTCTTCAGAGCCTCTCATCACAGTCTGGCCCTGGAGTTGGAGCTCGCCCGACGCAACATCCCGTTCCGAAAATACGGAGGACTGCGCTTCGTCGAGACCGCGCACGTCAAGGACCTCATGGCCTTCCTGCGCCTGGCCGAGAACCCGCGCGACCTCATGGCCGGCACCCGGGTGCTGATGCTCCTGCCGGGTGTGGGACCCAAGAAGGCCCGGGCGCTCATGGATCGGCTGGCGGCGGGGTCGGCGGGGGTCGCGGACACCCCACCCCGCGCCAAGGCCCGGCCGGAGACCTTCGGATCGACCGCGACCCCCGCCGCTTTCACCGCCTGGGCCGTCTGCCCCGTCCCGTCTCCCGCGGCGGCAGATGCCTGGAGCGGCCTTGTCTCGCTCATGACCAGCATCGGGAGTCGCGAGCCGGGTGACCTCGCCTCCCAGATACAGCGGATCAGGCTTTTCTATGCTCCGCTCTTGGAGCGCCTGTACGACAACGCCCGCGCCCGCCTCATGGACCTTGAGCAGCTAGAGTGGCTCGCA
>MELN01000043.1:19662-25086 GCA_001768675.1 Actinobacteria bacterium RBG_16_64_13
CGCGGGGCCTCCCCTCCTCGACGAGGACTTCCTCATACTCTCCACGATGCACTCGGCCAAAGGCCTCGAGTGGGACGTGGTCTTCGTCATCCATGCCGCCGACGGCAACATCCCCTCCGACATGGCCACGGGCAGGCCCGAGGAGATCGAGGAGGAGCGTAGGCTGTTCTACGTCGCGCTCACCAGAGCGAAGGACTGGCTGTACGTCTGCTATCCGCTGCGCTACTACTCGCATCCCCGTACTTTCAGCGACGTGCACGGCTACGCCCTGCTGACCCGTTTCGTGCCCGAAGGCGTGCGACCGGCGTTCGAGTTGCGTTCGGCGGCAGAGGTCCTCGCGCCCGATGGCACGGTGACTTCCGAGAGGGGGGAACCGGGGGGAGCGGTATCCACGGCGGACATCCGGCGGCGGCTCAAAGACCTGTTCTAGGCAGGCGTGCGATAATAGTGCCTCTTCGGCTCCCGAAGGACTTACGAGGAGAGTGCCTGGATGCCTAGTTGGATTGGACCTTGGGAAATCGTTCTCGTCGTCGTGCTTGCCCTGCTCATCTTCGGGCCCAAGAAACTGCCCGATCTCGGCTCATCGTTGGGACGTTCGATCACCGGTTTCAGGAAGGGCCTCAAGGAGACCAAGGAAGACGTTTCGTCGGCCATGAAGGAAGACATCTCCCCCGACGCGTCGACCGGCGACACTACCAAGACCGACACAAAGACCGATTAGGGTCTAGGCTGCTAGGGTCTAGACCGCCCGCTGCCCTTGACCTCTGCGTAGGCCCAGTCGAGCCAGGGGAACAGGGCTTCGAGGTCGGCAAGCTCCACGGTCGCTCCACCCCAGAGCCGGATGCCCGGAGGGGCTTCACGATAGGGCGCGATGTCGTAGGCCGCGCCCTCAGCTTCCAGCAGAGAGGCCACCTTCTTCGCCGCCTGGGCGCGTTCTTCAGAGCCCATCCCCGTGAACCACGGGTCGATGATCTTCAGGCAGATGGACGTGCACGAGCGCGTAGCCGGTTCTTCCGCTAGGAAGTCCACCCAGGGGGTACGTTCCACCCAGCCGGCCACGGCGGCTAGGTTCGCCTCGCTACGCCGCACCAGCTCGGGAAGACCGCCGATAGCCTCGGCCCACTTCAGACCGTCAAGAGCGTCCTCGACACAGAGCATCGAGGGCGTGTTGATGGTGTCGGCCTGAAAGATGGCCCCCATCAGGGTCCCGCCCTTCGTCATCCGAAAGATCTTGGGCAGCGGCCAGGGAGGCTGGTAGCTCTCCAGGCGTTCAACCGCGCGGGGGCTCAGGATGAGTACGCCATGTTGGCCCTCGCCGCCCAACACCTTTTGCCATGAGTAGGTGACCACGTCGAGTTTGGCGATGGGCACGTTCATGGCGAAGACGGCCGAGGTCGCGTCGCAGATGGAAAGCCCGCGGCGATCGCCGGTGATCCAGTCAGAATGGGGCACACGCACGCCCGAAGTGGTGCCGTTCCACGTGAAGACCACGTCGCGGTCCCAGTCGACCTTGGCGAGATCGGCAATACGTCCGTAGTCGGCTCCGAGCACCCGCACGTCGGGGAGTTTGAGCTGCTTCGTGATGTCGGTGACCCAGCCTTGGCCAAAGCTCTCCCACGCCAGCGCATCGACTCCGCGCGGACCGAGGAGCGACCACAGGGCCATCTCCATGGCGCCGGTGTCGGAGGCGGGCACGATGCCGAGATGATAGTCGGCCGGCACGCCCAGCAGCGCACGGGAGCGGTCGATCACCTCCTGGATGCGGGCCCGACCGCTCTTGGAGCGATGCGACCGTCCCACGAGGGCGCCCTCCAGCGCCGACGGGGTCCAACCGGGCCGCTTCGCGCACGGGCCGGAGGAGAAGCAGGGGTTCCGGGGCCGCAGGCTTGGCTTCTCGAACCTGATATCCATGGACCTACTTTATTTCTTCAGCTGACTGACTTGATTAACGAGATCCCTGACGGGACCCGCGGATTCTATCAGCTTGTGGGCCGAAACCACGACGCCCTCGGACCCCCCGAGAGAGTCCCAAAGCTGCTTCGCCTTCGCCCTCTGGCGCCAGAGGGCGGCGCCACCCGCCACCAGCGCCGACAGCACCACAAGCATCTTGATCAACTTGAACAGGCCCGACATCGCAACCTCCGAAGAACCGAGTCATCCCGCGGGAAATCCCCGTAGGGGCTTCATTCGCGGGGAGGCCCTCCACTCCTTTGCGGCGCAGGGCTTCAGTCCACGGCTATCATCACGTTGCTGGCCTTGATCACGGCGTACGCCTTGGAGCCGGTCTGCAGCTTGAGGTCCTCAGCGGAGTGCCTGGTGATGACCGACACGATCTCGGTCCCGCCGGGCAACGCCAAGATGACCTCGGAATTCACCGCGCCATGATCGATGCTCTTCACCGTTCCTTCGAGCACGTTTCGTGCACTGAGCTTCATGGGAGCCTCCTCCTGGGGTCCGGCATCTAGGGAAGATCAGCGATGGTAGCCGCTGGGCGACTAGATACCCGGGCGGCACGGAGCCGAACCACCCACCAGGTTATGCGGCGTGGGCAGCGTGGGCGGCGCGGGCGTCCCAGACCCCGCGCCGGTCCGCGACTTGGCGACGGCCAACGCCTGCTCTGCTAGAATATTCGCTCGCTGAGGCGGCGGGCCTCGCCGCTCAACGGAGAAGTGGCCGAGAGGCTGAAGGCGCTCGCCTGCTAAGCGAGTGAAGGAGTGAATGCTCCTTTCGAGGGTTCGAATCCCTCCTTCTCCGCCAGCATGCGCCTGTAGCTCAGTTGGATAGAGCGTTGGTCTACGAAACCAAAGGTCATGGGTTCGAGTCCCGTCAGGCGCGTAAGGAGAAGCCCCGCGAATGGCGGGGCTTTTTTACTGCACTGACCGTGGTAGCCACCAAGGCCGGACAGGTCGGGGCGAGACCGGGTCGATTCATACTCCCAAGCTCTCCGAGAAGACCAAAGCCCTCGTGACTGCTTTCCGGAGCGAAATGAATAGCGAACAGCGCGCCAAACGCTTGACAAGCACCAGGAACTATTCAAAATGGGTTTCGCCTATGCACAATCAGTCACGGACCCTCATGAGGTCGTCGCGCGGTCTAGTCGGCGCGATGGTCCTTGATGCGTCCCCTCTGTCAAGGCCTCGCGAAATGTCCACCCACTAAGGAGGGGCAATGAGGAGATCAGCGAGCGCAATCGTCATCACCATCCTGCTGGCTGTTCTCGTGCTTCTGGTCTTGACCGTGCCCGCATTGGCGGGTGAAAGGCCGGCCATGCCGGCCTTTGGCACCGTGAACGGCGAGGACTGGATAGACGGAACCTACATGCTCGGGGAGAAAGAAGCGGCCTTCCGCCAGATGGCGGCCAAGGTTGGAGCCGAGGCTCTCATTCCCAGCGTGAGCAACCTGGGCCCCGCGGTTCAGAACGCGACCGTAGGTGACGTGTTCACGGTCGACGTCTCCAACATGGATCCCGCTCATGCTGGGACCTATACCGAAACCTTCGTTGTGCAGAGCGTCGGCACCCACGGCATCATCTGCATAACGCAGGCCGCCTACCTGAGCTGGGATGGCACGGATTACGAGTTCGCCAACCCGAACGGCACCGGTGCCTCCACCTGGTTGCGCACGGAGGACCACATAACGCCCGCTCAGCTGTCGTACATGTTGAATACGTTCGACACGACCATCTGGAACACCATGAGTTCGATCTTCGGGACGCCGCTGGCTAGGGGCGCCGAGGGGCAGAAGGTCTGGATCTTGATCTACAACCTCATCGACGAGGCCTACTACACTCCTGCGGCTACCAGCTACGTGGCCGGCTACTTCTCCTCGAGCGAAGATGCAGAGAACAACAAGAACATGATCCACATCGACACCTACGACTGGGCCCACCGCATAGGCGAGAACACCCGGCCCTATCTCTACGAGGGCGTATTCGCTCACGAATACGAGCACCTGCTCCATGCCGACTCCGACCCGGACGAGGACTCCTGGGTGGACGAGGGCATGGCCGACCTAGCGGCCTTCCTCTGTGGCTTCATGGAAGACACGGGCCACGTGACCGAGTACATCCAGTATCACCCGTACACAGCGTTGACCTTCTTCAGGGGCGAGCTCGCGGACTACGGCGCCTGCTACCTCTTCCAGCTCTACCTCTGGGAGAACTACGGCGGCGACAGGTTCACATCGGCCCTCTTCCACGACCCCGAGAACGGAATACAAGGCGTGCAGCGCGAGCTCAACCGGTACGGGAGCGGAGTGAAGTTCGACAAGGTGTTCGACAACTGGACGCTTGCCAACTATTTCGATTCGATCGGGCCCACCATGTACGGCTACAGATCGATCGACCTCGGCCCCGACACCGGGGGCTGGACCATCCCCTACATGTTGGACGGCTTCTACAACCCGTTGTCGACCTTCCCGTACAACCCGGCTCTCACCCTCCCCCTGGAGACCCCGGGCTGGTGGTTCTACTATGACTACTTCTCCCTGGGTACACCGGCTCTGCCGTACACCGCCCACTACTACTACTTCAACCCTTACGCGGGCATCAAGCTCAAGCTCGACGGTGACGACCATTCCGGCGTCGCGGCGCACAGCGGCACGCAGCAGATGATGTCCGGCACCGGCACCTGGGCCTGGAAGAGCTTCCATCAGACCTTCGCCCTGCCGGCCGGAACATCGACACTGAGTTTCTGGACGTGGTACGAGATCGAGGCCCCCGGGGATCCTTGGGATTATGGATACATCGAAGTACACGATCAAACGGCGGGCCAGTGGTACACGGTGCCGGCACGCGACGACAGCAACGCGCTGCTCACTATCAACGTGGATCCGCAAGGCCAGGACAACCCGAACGTCCCGAGCGGACGAGAGCCCAGCGACTACTTGGACGCCGGCAGGTGGAACGCGTTCAACGGCTTCAGTAACGGTTGGGTACACGCCAACGTCGACCTGAGCAGCTTCGCGGGCCACACCATCACCATCTACTTCCGCACCTGGCAGGACGGAGCCGTCACCTACCAGATGATGTATGTGGACGACGTGCTGGTCGACACGCCGGGCACCGACCACTTCACCGATTTTGAGACCGGCACGGGCGGTTGGGCCACTCCGGCCACCGGCGACACGGGCGCTTGGACCCACGGACTAGGTCTCTACGGCAACGATTGGCAAGGCACCTTGGTGTCGATAGCCAAGAGGGCGTACATGAACCCCTTGCCGCCAAGCGCGGTCACGGCTCCCAGCGTCCGGGTCTTCTACACGCGAATGAACGCGACTACGCAGTCCGGGACCATCGCCGGCAATATTCTCCGGCAGGTCCCGAACTGGCTGTACGTCGTCAGCAACCGCGCCGAGCATATACTCCGCGCAGACTACTTCCTGAGCGCCCGGAGGTAGAACCGGAGCACATTGCATCGCGAGAGG
>MELN01000043.1:25108-30027 GCA_001768675.1 Actinobacteria bacterium RBG_16_64_13
CCGCGCCATTAGTGTCGGCAGGCCGCAAACCCGCGCTGCAACAGGAGGCCGCTGGTGGCGGTTATCGGGGCCGCTGGAACCACGCGCAGATAGCGACGTTTTCCTCTCCCGATCGGGTTGCACACGCCTTGACTTCGCCTCGAAGAAGACTACAATCATCAACAGAGTCCCGAGAGTTCAGACGCAGCGTCTGAGGCAATCACAAGGGGACCCGCAGAGGAAACGCGGAGCTAAATGACCGCGAAGTACAGCGAAGCGGGTGCGAAGTGGGAGCTGTTGAAAGGCGAAAAGCGAGTTCGCTCGGGGCTCGCTATTTGTTTTGGGTCCCCAGCTCAATCCCCGTCTTCGCCCAGGACCTCCGAGTGGCTGCGCCGCAGCGGGACTTCCTTCAAGAACAGAACCACCACAAACCCCGCCGCCATGATGAACGTGGTGATGAAGAAGAGGTTGGTGATGGCGGACTCCAGACTACGCTGCACCGAGCTCATGAACGCGTCGAGCAGGCCCTGCGATCTATCCCCGAACTGACTGAAGAGCTGCGTCAACTGGTCCTGTGCCTGCGTCGAAAGCAAGACCTGGGGGTTGTTGAGTTGCCCCGCGGTGGCAGGGTCGGTGGCCAGCCTCTGAAGCTCCGCGGGCAGCGACGCGGCCAGGGACGACGCGAAGCGGCTGTTCAGCATCGTTCCGAGCACCGCCAGTCCCAAAGTGCTACCGAGAGTCCGGAAGAACTGCAGCCCAGCGGTGACCTCGCCCAGACGGCCCGTGGGGTACTGGTTCTGCACGATCACGGTGAAAGTGCTCATGGCTATCCCCAGACCTAGACCCATGATGATCATGAAGCTCACCAGGACCAGCGATGACGTGGTGCTGGTCAGACGGGACAGGAGAAAGGCCCCGACGGTCAGGTCGGCGAAGCCGAAGACCACCACCGGCTTGTAGCGGCCCCATCTGGACAGTAGCTGACCCGCCCCGATACCGGAGACGATGGCGCCCAGCATCATCGGCATGAGAACCGTCCCGGAGTTGGTCGCCGTGCGGCCCATGACTCCCTGCACGAACAACGGCAGGAACATGATGGCCCCAAACATCCCAGCCGACTGCACGGCGCTCGCCAGAGCCGACACGGTGAACACGCTGTTCCTGAACAACCGCGGGTTGAGGACCGGCTCCGGCGCCCGCATCTCCCTGAGATAGAAGAGCCCCCACGCGAGCGCGGAGAAGACGAGAAGCCCGATGACCAGCGGAGACGACCAAGGGAACTCACTCCCGGCCCAACTGAATCCCAAGAGTAACGGCACCGCCGCCATCACGAGAAGCGTGGTCCCCAAGTAGTCGACGGTGTGTTTGCGCAGTCGGACGTGGCCGGGAAGGGCGATCAACGTGAAGATGATGGCGATGATGCCCACGGGAAGGTTGACGTAGAAGGTCCAACGCCACCCGATATTGTCGGTGATCCATCCTCCCAGGAGGGGGCCGAGGATCGTCGCGAACCCAAAGACGCTCATGAGCAGGCCGGCGTACTTCGCCCGAGTGGCCGGAGGGAAGATGTCGCCGATGATGGCCTGGGTTATCGGTATCATCGCGCCGAATCCCAATCCCTGTACGGCCCGGAATCCGATCAACTCGAGCATGGAGCGGCTCTGGCCACAGAGGGCCGAGCCGACGACGAACAGGGCCATGCCCATCACGAAGAAACGGCGCCTGCCGAACGCATCGGAGAGCTTGCCCCAGACGGGCATCGAGGCCGCCGACGCCAGCAGGTAGGCCGTGGCCACCCAGGCGTAGTGTTGAAGGCCGTTCAGATCGGCGATGACGCGAGGCATGGCCGTCCCCACCACCGTCTGGTCGAGCGACCCCAGCAACATGCCCAGCATCATGCTGATCAGCACGAGCACGATGCGTCTGCGGCTCAGGGTCTCGCCCCAAGGCGCGGTGACGGCCTGCGGTGAAGCGCCGGACACGGCGCCGCCGCTCATGCCCGGTCTCCTTTCTGGCCCTCTTCCCGATCGATGACAGCTATGAGCGCCTGCAGACCGCGCAGTAAAGAGCCAAGGTCCTCCGACTCGAGTTGTCTCAGCCATCCGAGGAACTTGTCCTCGCGGCTGCGCCGCAGGCGTGCCATGAGTTGGTCGCCCTCGTCGGTGAGCGCCACCAGGGTCCGCCGCCGGTCGCCCGGGTCGTCCGTGCGGCCAACGAACCTCCGGGTGACCAGCTTTTCTACCAGGAGACTGGCTGAGGGTTCCGAGATGCTGAGGGCGCGCGCCAAGCCGCCGACGGTCTGCCGGCCGTTGTCCTTGAGCACTATCATCGCCTTGAACTGGCCCATTCCCACGTCCAGGTTCAGCCAATCGGAGTCGTGCGCCCGCGCCATGCCCCCGAGCCGGTGCATGATCTCGTTGCACCGCTCGACGAGTGCTTCGCCGTGTATGTTGTCTGTCATGAGTCGGTCCTTGCTCCGCGAGGAACGCGCGATTCATTGTCAAAATCTTATCTATTTTACCAAACTATTAGCTACTTACAATATAATCTGCCGACAGTGAGGGCGCCCGGCTGCGCGCGGCTGGACGAAGCCGATGCGAGCCGGACTCACTCCGCGCTTTCCTGTCCGAGCCGTCGGCTATGATCTGACGCACGGTGATCCATCAAGACCAGAGGGGGCCCGATGCTCATTCCAGCCATAGTGGGCGTAGCGATACTCATGTCGGCCATGGGGTATGTCGTCTTTCGCAAGTTCTCCGTCACCCGGCAGGAGATAGAGTTCGGCGTACCGCAGAACGGCGTGGCGGCCATCTTTCTCGATATCCGTGAGGACACGGTACGAGGTCTCCACATAGTCTATGAAGACGGCACTGTCAGCGAGGTGCGCCGGCTCCACGCGGCGTAAGCCGCGAAAGCTCGCGCCCGCTCGAGAGGTGTGTCGGAGGCGCCGGCGGAGAGGCCTACCGCGAGGTCGCCGGCGAGACCGCTGGCGGACCGTGCTCTCAGCCCTTGGCCGCCAGGCCATTTGCCTCTACCATGATGGCTGGCCGACGTTCGTCATCCAGCAACCGGGCTCGCTGGTCGCCGGTCGTGCGGTCACCTCGCGACAGGAGTCCCAATGAAGAAGATCGATTTTGAGACCCACTTCGTCACCCAGGAGTGGTACGACGCCCTTTCGTCCAATCCCGGTTACCCTCGGTTCGAGCGTTCGGCGGAGGGCAACCTACGCCTGTGCTATCACCCGCAGGCCCAGGAGCCCTACGGCGACCCCCTCATCGCAAAGTTGCTCGACCTGGATGCAGGCCGCCTCTCCCAGATGGACTCGGCCGGCATCGACGTATCCATCATCTCGCTCACCGCCCCGGGGGTCGAGCAGCTGGAGCCGGAACTGGGTGTCAAGCTCGCCCGCAACGCCAACGACGCCCTTGCCGCTGCCATCGACCGTCACCCCGACCGGTTCCGGGGCTACGCAGCCCTCGCGGTCAAAGACACCGACGCCGCGGTCAAGGAGCTCGAGCGAGCGGTCAAGGATCTCGGACTCATAGGCTGGAAGACCCACTCCAACTACGGCGACTCCTATCTCGACGAGAAGCGGTATTGGCCCATCCTGGAGAAAGCGGCCGATCTGGGCGTGCCTGTCTACCTCCACCCCACCACTCCCAAGATCTCGGAGTTCTGGACCTACGGGGTCGCTTTGGCCGGCCCGCCTTTCGGGTTCGGACTGGAGACTTCGCTGGCTGCCATGCGCCTGGTCTTGAGCGGCGCCTTCGACGCCTTTCCAGAACTGAGAGTAGTGCTCGGGCACCTGGGCGAAGGCCTTCCTTTCCACATGCAGCGCATGGATTGGGCTTTCGACCGTCCCCACGCCAAAGCCGACAAGGGCGCGGTACCGCCTCTCAGGCGCAAACCCAGCGAGTATTTCCGCAGCAACTTCATGGTCACCACCAGCGGCAACTATTTGCCGGCGGCGTTCAAGTGCACCCGGGAGTCGCTGGGCATGGACATGATCATGCTCGGCACCGATTATCCGTATGAGGATCTCGACGAGTGCTTTGCCTTCCTGAACGGCCTGGGGCTTTCCGCTGAGGAGCAGGCCGCGCTTTACGAGGGCAACGCCGCCAGGCTCGGCATCAGGGCGTAGGCGCCCGGCGGCGACCAGCGGCAACTGGAGACACCGACGACGGAGGGACGTGGCGTGGCCGTTTCCTCGCAGACCGACGACCAGCGTTTCATGGCGATGGCCTTGGACCAAGCGCGGGGCGCGGCCGCCGCGGGAGAGGTCCCGGTGGGCGCGGTGCTCACGGTGGCGGGTGAGGTCCTGTCCGCCCGCGGCAACGAGCGCGAACGGCTCCACGATCCCACCGCCCATGCCGAGATGCTGGTGCTCCGCGACGCGGCACAGATCATCGGGGGCTGGCGGCTGCGCGAGGCGACCCTATACGTCACCTTGGAGCCTTGCGCCATGTGCGCGGGCGCGATGGTGCTGGCGCGGATCAAGCGGCTCGTCTACGGGGCCGACGACCCCAAGGCCGGGGCGGCCGGGACCATCCTCAACATCGTCGACCACCCGGCGTTGAACCACCGTCCTGAGGTGCGGGCGGGGGTCATGGCAATCGAGGCCGCGAGGCTGCTACGAGAGTTCTTCGCTACACGCCGGGAGCGGGACGTCCTGTGACGGCCGGGCGCCTCGCCAGGAGTAGGCGCGCATGTCGCTGACCGACAAAGGATACGCCGTGTATTGGGGTCTTTCCGGATTGACCCGGCCGCTCACGACGGTCGCGTACCTACGGGAGAAGCGGGCGGCCGATCGGCTCTGGTCGGAGTCGCGACCCGAGAAGCTGGCCGGCCTGGGCGCGGCGCGGCGCCTCTCCATCCTGCCTCTGGTCGAGTACTACTCCGCCGACGACCGGCTGGCCACCGAGGCGGGGGTGTCGTATCTC
>MELN01000043.1:30056-36059 GCA_001768675.1 Actinobacteria bacterium RBG_16_64_13
GGATCCTGTTCGACGTCGGCTGGAACGCCCGCGGCGAACACCCCTCCCCGCTTCTCCGCAACATGGGGCGGCTGGGTGTCTCGCCCAGCGATCTGGGCGCGGTCTTCATCTCGCATCTTCACCTGGACCACGTGGGCGGCCGTGATTGCCAGTCTGGGAGAACGTTCGCGCTCTCGGGGCAGCCGGTCGACCTGGATGACATCCCGGCCTACGTGCCGGCACCCATGACCCACCCGTCCGCACGGGTGGAGGTTCTGTCCGAGCCGCGCAAGTTGGCTGAAGGCGTCGCCAGCAGTGGCGCGCTCATGCGGGCCATCTGGCTGATGGGCCCGGCGCTCGAGCATGCGTTGCTGGTGAACATAGCGGACAAAGGACTGGTCATTATCGTCGGTTGCGGTCATCCCTCGATGGCGCACATGGTCGAACGGGCTGCGGCGGTGACAGGCGTGCCCTTGTACGGGGTGGTGGGCGGATTGCACTTTCCGGTGACCGCCTCGCGGGTCGGCAAGGGGAGGCAGACCATCATCGGCAACGGCAAGCTCCCGTGGCGGCGCATAACTAGGCGCGAGGCCAGGGAAGCGGCGTCCCGATTGGCCGGTCTGGGACTCACATCGGTGGCTTTGTCAGGCCACGACAGCTGCGACTGGACTTTGAACATGTTCAGAGACGCTTTGGGTGACCGCTTCCGCATGGTGCGCGCGGGCGACGAGATCGTGATCTCGTGAAGACACCAGCCGCGGCGCCAGACAAGCGCCTCATCTTCAGCCTCTTTCTCAACCTGCTGATCACGCTGCTCCAGGTAGCCGGCGGGATCATCGCCAACAGCCTGGGCCTACTCTCCGACGCAGCTCACAACCTCAGCGACGTGGTGGCACTCGGGCTGAGCCTCTGGGCAGTCCGGCTCGGCCGGCGTGGAGCTACGCCCCGGCGGACCTTTGCCTACAAGCGGGCCGAGATCTTGGTGGCCCTGTTCAACTCCGCGGTGCTGGTGGCCATCTCGGTGTACATCATCGTCGAGGCGATCCGCCGGCTGCTGGACCCGCAACCGGTCGAGGGGCTCTGGGTCATGGCGCTGGCAGGCGCGGGTCTCGCGATCAACGGCATCGCCGCCTTCCTGCTTCGGTCGCACCACGGGGACCTCAATCTGCGGAGTGCCTTTCTCCATCTGATCGGCGACGCGGCCACGAGTTTTGGTGTCATGGTGAGCGGCCTGATCGTCTACCTGTGGGACTGGAACTACGCGGACGCCATCGTGTCGATCCTGGTGTCGGTGTGGATCAGCCGCGAGGCGTTCGGCATCGTGCGGCGCACGGTGAACGTGCTCATGGAGGGAACGCCTGAAGAGCTGGAATTCTCGGAGGTGGAGAAGGCGATGCTTGCCGTCCCCGAGGTGAAGGGCGTGCACGACCTCCATATCTGGTCGATCTCGTCCAGCGACCTTGCCCTGTCGGCGCACGTGGAGGTGGAAGACGCGGAACTGTCCCGCGCCGGCGCGCTGGTTGCCGCCGTCAAGGAGGTGCTGGCCCGCGATTTCGGGATCGGGCACGTCACGCTCGAGCTCGAGCTTGCTGGAGGCGAGTGCGCCGGGAGCAGCTGCGAGTTGCCTCCCGAGAGGCTAGGTGAGACCCACTCGCGCCTGGGGCACCGTCACTAGGGATAGAGGAGGTGGCCACGTCGGGTGACGCGGGCAACATGACGACCGGCCCCTCCGGTCGGCAGCCATGGTATTGCGCTGCAGACCGGAGGGGCGCACGGTCTTCGCTACTTGTTCAGCAACCGGTTGAACGCCGCCAGGTGCTTCAAATCGCCGTTGAGCAGGTTTGTTGCCATTCGAATCACGTCTGCGCGAACAGTGTCCCCGATCAGATCCCTGAGCAGGGCGATCTCCCGCTTCTCGATGACAACCCCTACTTTGTAGGCGTCCACGAGCGACTTGCTCCCTCGGGCTACGAACTCGGCGTACGCGGCCTGGAGTTTCTGATTGGTGAATACGCCCGGAGGATTCGCGCCCACGGGATCCGCTATGCCATACCGGTCGAGGATGACCTTCACCGCCGCCATGTGGTGGCCCTCGGCGAAGGCGATGTCGTGGAAGGCCACGGCGCCCCACCTCGTGTAGAGCACGGAGTAGACGTCGCGGGCCAACTTCTCTTCCTCTCGCAGCAGGATGAGGTGCTGCTTCACGTGGGGGCTCAGAGACGTCGCGCCGGCGGTCGCGGCTGCCGTGTCGTCTGAGCTGACCGCGAATGCCGCACCCGCCATGGTGACTACGAGCGCGATCGCAACGACCAGGGCACTGATCAACTTCCATCGTGGTTTCACGTCGGTACTCCTTTCTGAGAGCTAGGTCTTGCGGTGGAGTTCCCCGCGGGACCGCACACCCGGTTGGATCGTCCACCTGGGTTCAATCTAAGGCGGGGGTGTGAGGGAAATGTGAGCAAGCGATGAGGATATGCTGAGGAATCTTGCGCGCGGGGGCGCGAGCGTGATCGAGACGGGCGTCAGCGAGTAGACCACGACCCCGATCCCGCGCCGACGAGAGTGGTCGAAAGGCTGCTGCGCCGCTCCCGGCCGTCCGCGAGGCTCCCCCTTTGCCTGTCCACCAGCCGGGTGAAGGAGGCAAGATTGCTCTGCGCACTGGTCAATAGGGCCTGCGCTATCAAGTTGATGTCCCGAGGGCAGCTGTCGCCGGTCAGGTCCAACAGCAGGGTGATGAGTTCCGTCTCAATGGCGGCCCCGGTCTTGTAGGCGTCCTCGAGCGACGGGGTGCCCTGGGCTATCAGGTGGGAGTACGCGGTCTGTAGTCTCCTGTCGCTGAACACGCCTGGAGGATTGGCGCGCACCGGGTCGTCGACACGGTACCAGTCGAGCAGGAGCTTCACGCTCGCCATGTGAGGCCCTTCCACAGCGGCGGCATGCTGGAACATCGGTGTATTCCACCTCGTGGACATCGCCGCGTAGACGTCACGCGCCAGCTTCACCTGTTCGCGCAGTAGGATGAGCTGCCTCTCCACATGACTGCTCAGAGCGGTCGACGTGGCCGCAGGACTCGTCACGCGGCCGGCTGGCGCCGGACCTGTGTGGGCGAGGGCTTGGGCGCTCGGTACCAACCAAGGACCCGTCGACCTCCGTACTGGCCTCATGTTGATACTCCTTTCAGCTACTTTCACAAAGCGGCGAGACTCCGGTGAGAGCACCACCACAAGTTCAATTTACTCCCGGAAAGTTAGGAAACTGTGAGGCTTTGATGAGGAAATCCTTAGGAACCCTACGAGGAGTCTGCGCGCGGTCGCAGTGGAGAGGGGCGGCGGGGCAGCGGCGGGGCGGCGGCGAGGGGGAGCCGAGCGGCGACCCTGACGACGGGCGGCACCCTCCTGTGAGAGTGGGGTTCTCATCGGTTACAATCTCACTGCGCTGCGCGAGGCTTCCCGGGAAGACCTCGCCAGACGCGCCAGTTGGAGAGGTGGCAGAGCGGTTGAATGCGGCGGTCTCGAAAACCGTTGTGCTCGCAAGAGGACCGGGGGTTCGAATCCCCCCCTCTCCGCTTAGACAATGGGGTTTCCCAGTGTGGAGCCCGGCCCAGGTGGCCGGGTTTGTGCGTCTTTCGGGCGAGTTCGGGGGCAAGTCGGGGACACGCCGAGCGCTGGGCGGGCGGGGTAGTCGGGTTGCTGGCGGAAGTGATTCTCCAGCGCCTCCATCACTGCCAGGACCGCGTCCTCGCGCCAGTATCGCGAAACCACCTGTACCCCCACGGGCAATCCGGCACTGGCCTCTTCCACCTTGCGCGCCGTCGTGTCGGCCAAGTCTTTGCTCACCTTGCGGTCGCTTTCCTCCCCGGGGCGCACGCGGGTGGCCGCCACGACACCCGCCGGGGCACCGATAACGTTGTAGACAAACGCGTAGCTAAGGGCGGGGAGGAGGTGCGCGCTGCTACCGTGGGTAAACGCTGGTAACGCAGCCGGTGGGCAGATGACGGCGTCCAGGGCGCCCTCGTCGAGCAACTGATGGAACCGTGCGCGGTAGTCGGTGCGCGCCTCTACTATCTTCCAGTAGTCCTTCGTCGAGAGCGCGCCCATGTAGCTCATCGTACTGGCCAGGTGTTTCTGGCCACGCGCCTGCATTATCCTTTGGACCACAGCCATGATGAACGGCGGCGTCGATAATCCCTGCAACATGCCGGCTACCTGCTCGATCGGCTTTTCGTTGCCCAGGAGTCGCCTGTAATCATCGCCTCCGCCGGCGGACACGGCCCCCAAGAAGATTCGGGCCCCTTCGGCCGAGTCAGGGGGGCTGAACTGTTCCACCGATGCTCCCAACTGCCTCAAGGCTTGCGCCGCCTCCTCGACGGCGCGGCGTATGGCCGGAGACGCCGAGAAAAGGCAGTTGTCCGTGTAGAAGCCGACGCGCATCCCCTCGATGGGGACCGATCGCGGGTCGCGCCAGGGCACGGGGGGAACAACGTCGGAGGTGGTCCGCATTGAAGTCGCCGTGAACACCTGCATCGCCAGACCCAAGTCGGCTACGGTGCGGGCGATCGGCCCCGGCTGTGGTATGAACGTTTCCTGCCCGTAACCCAACAGGTCGATGGGGAAGTCATCGTTGGTCAGTCGTCCCGACGTGGGCTTGAGGCCGTGGACTCCGCAGAAGTGGGCCGGTACCCGCGTGCTTCCGCCGTAGTCCCCGGCAAGCCCCAGCGCCGAGCCTCCCGCGGCGACTATGGCAGCTTCGCCGCCGCTGCTTCCACCCGGGGAGCGTTCCAGGTTCCAGGGGTTGTTGCTGCGCCCATAGACCCGGTTGTCGCTCTCCCAACCCGCAAGCGTCTGGATGATGTTGGTCTTGCCAAGAACGATGGCGCCGGCGTCGCGGAGCGCTGTGACCAGCGACCCCTCGTCTCTATAGACATTCCCGATCTTGTTGGTGGCTCCCAGCGTCGTTTGGGTACCCGTCACGCGGTACTGCTCCTTGATAGTGACCGGAACGCCGTGCAGAGGGCCGACCGGCTCTCCCGAGGCGCGCCGCGCGTCCGCCTCGTCGGCCCGTGCGCGAGCCTGATCGAACATGGGGATGACCATGGCGTTGATCTTGGGATTTATCGCCTCGATGCGCGCTATGTGAGCATCGACAACCTGGCGTGCGGAGAACTCTCCCTCACGGAGACGTGCCGCCAATTCAGAGGCGCTGAGGTATACGACCTCTTCCATCGCTTGCTCCCTGTGAATATGATTGCAGTAGGTAGAAAGATACCCCGCCGCTTAGGGAAGCCAACACTCTCGCCCCTGCCGGGCACGCCATAGAGCGGCGGACAGAAAGTCCTGACCCGCCGCGCTTCCGGCGGGCAAGGTGAGTTCGCTGCTTACCAAAGCTTGGCGCTCAACTCAGCGCCTGAGTGAGGTCAGCGATGAGGTCAGCGGCGTCTTCAAGCCCGCACGAGAGGCGCACCATCCCATCGACGATGCCCCGCCTAGCCCGCTCTTCGGCAGACAGGCCGTGATGCGTGGTCGTGATCGGCTGCGTGACCAGACTCTCCACTCCGCCTAGACTCGGGGCTATGCTAAAGATCCGCAGACGATCGACGACCGCCGCTGTCTCCGCCGCATCTCCGTTGACGACAAAGCTGAGCATCCCGCCGAAACCTCGCATCTGCTTGCGAGCGACCTCGGAACCGCCCCCCAGCCCCGGATAGTTGACCCGCAACACGCGAGGATGCGCTGCCAGGAATTCGGCTACGTGCATGCCGGTGGCGTTCTGAGCGCGGACCCGTACCACCAGCGTTCGGATGCTGCGGGAGAGAAGGAAGGCGACCTCGGGGGCAATCATCTGACCCAAGTTCTTGCGCCAGACCCAGATGGGCTCCAACAGCTCCTTACGGCCTACCACCACCCCACCGGTGAGATCGCTGTGGCCGCCTAGGTACTTGGTCGCACTATGCACGACGAGGTCGGCTCCCAGGTCGAGCGGGTTCTGATTGACCGGGGTAGCGAATGTACTGTCCACGGCCGTGAG
>MELN01000044.1:0-2999 GCA_001768675.1 Actinobacteria bacterium RBG_16_64_13
GCCTCGTGTCACCAGATCAAGGCCGGCGACCCGCGACCGGCGAAGGAAACCTGCGCGCAGTGCCACGAGGGCGGGTAGGCTCCGACGGGGATCGGTCGCCCGACCGAAGCTCCTACCCCTCGAACAGCCGCCGGAGTTCGTGCCGAACGTGCTTGCGACCCTGCCCGTCTCCATCGTGGCCGTAGGCCACCGCCAGCGGCCGCGGGGCCAGGTACCGATAGCGAACGAGAATCGAGAGGATCTCGCGGTGCGTCTTCGTGAGTCCGCGCACGCGGTGCGGTGAGGAGGTCGAGGTCATGCGTCCAGGGGTTGTTTCCATGAAACCACATGCCGGCTACGATCCAGGCGCCGCATCATTTCTTCACGCGCCGGCGTCGTGACCTTCACGTAGATGGCGGTCGAGCGGATGCTCGTGTGGCCGAGCAGGTCAGCGACGTACTCGAGGCCAAAGCCTCCCTCGAGCGAGTGGACGGCAATCGAGTGGCGGAGGCTGTGCGATGACAGGGCAGGAGAGAGGCCGGCCAGCTTGGCGTAGTGCTTGAACAGTTGCCGGACCCGGAGCGGAATCATGCCGCGCTGATTGTTGGACTGCCGACCATTGAACAGGAACGGTCCCCGCTCCGCACCCCTCTTGAGGTAGCGACGCATGGCCGGGACCAGGTCGCGGGGGAGTGGGTACTCCTCACAGTCGCCGCCCTTTGCCCGGCGGATGCGGATGCGCCCCCGCGCCAACTCGAGATCCTCGAGCAGGAGGAACGTCACCTCGGCCGCGCGGAGCCCGAAGCGGTACATCAACCCGAACAGGGCGACGTCGCGCGGCACGCCGGCGGCGACGATCGCCTTCCGGAACCGGGCGAGCTCCTCCTGGGTCAGGTACCGCGGAAGGCCCTGAATAGGAGGTCGCGGCCCCCCGCGTTTCGCGGCCTGAGGGGCTCGTAGGGGATGGATAGTGGCTCGAGTTATCGCTTTCTGCATGGATGGCGGTCCCGGGGCGCTGGGACGGCGGGGCTAATCTTGGCGCCTATCCCTCGGGTTCCCGGTGGTCCAGTTAGCGGATATAGAGCAGAAACGATAACTGAAGCCTAGAACGTCTCCGCTTGAGACGGAAGGGACCGTTCTCGTCCGCTATCGCGCTTGGCAAGAAGGCCATAACTCGTGAACGCCTACTCTGTCGAATGTCACCTCATCTAACCGGCTCGCGATCCAGCGAGGTCCCTACGGGACCGGCCGCAGGAGCATCGACCCCCACGGGAGAATACTCGCATTCGTAGGCCAAGAACCGCGCGAGTTCCTTCAGGTCGTACAGGCCCTTCAGGAAGTCGCCCGGGCTGAGCATGATCGTAAGCTCATCGCAGAACTTACCAGCGCGATTCGCCGCTACAAACGACCGCACGATCTCGCGAAGAAGGCCCGCGCGGGGCATCTGCACGCGCGCAGATCCGGACGCGAGAACTGGCGCAACAAGAGGTTCCAGTGAACCTCTTGTGCGGATGTGCTCCCAGAGTCGGGGCAGCGCGTCGAGCAGGCCTTCGCGGGATCCTTGCGCGACGCGGTTTGTGTTCAAGATGGCGATGGCGACTAGGTAGGCGTGTCTGCCGCCGTTGCACTGCACGCGGGCCACAGTTCCGATGGGGTAGCTTCGCCGCTTACCGTACGGCTTGTCCGCTGGAGATCGCTCTTCTGACTGCTCGCCGCGGAGCGCGCTCTCTATCTCGCGATCAAGGTGTTCCACGGAGTTGCAGAGCTTCCGGGTTACCAGCTGGCCTTGGATGCTCTTGTCGGAGATCGTTCCGTCCTCAATGCTCGTATCGAATGTCGTGTTCGCGCCTACGATCAGGCTGCCCGGCTGGGTGAAGATGTCGCCCACCCGAATCGTCACGCCGACGTCCGTCCCACTGACTTTCGCGCTCGCCTGGGTCCGCGGCCACGCTCGGCTGAGCCCAAACACGGCCCCCGCGCCGAGGAACAGCCACCACAGAGGCCGGACCACATCTGTGGTGGTCGGCCAGAAGTAGGCGTCGATCTCCAAGACGAGCCACAGGACGCCGAGCCCCTGTAGGATAGCGCCAACGAACTTGCCGAACGAGAAGTACCGCAACGCGGCAAGCTGCGAGAGGAGCATGTCCACGATCAGAGCCCGAGTTGGCGGTACACCGGCTCGCCGAAGTAGTACGGCCCGGCTTTGCCCTCTGCTTTCAAGGCGGCGTGGGCAACCGGCCATTGCTCCAAAGCGTGCTGAAGAATCTTCGCGTTGAAACTCACGTACAGCGCAAGCGCGTCGCGGATCGTCGGCGGGCATCGCTCGTCGTCGCGGGCGCGGAGGCCGTTCAAGTTGACTCCGATAATTGGGAGCTCGAGACGCAGCGCCTGCTCCATCTCCCAGAGAACGAACTTGCGGAGGTAGCGGGTCTCCTCGCCGATCAGGAGCACGAAGACTTTGCTGTTGTTCAACCGCAGAAGAAGGCTTCGCTTGATTGACTCCTCGCGGCTGGTGTCTCGCGCTTGGGTAATGTCATGCGCGTCGTGGAAGTTGAATGGCGTCCTGTCGTTTTGCTTCCAGGCACACATCAGGCGGTAGTAGTGAATATCGTTGTCGCCGTCGAACGACACGAACACCTTGTTCCTGTAGGCCATTTCAATCCTCTCGAAGGACGGACGACGTCAAAGGGAAACCGCACCCGACGACCCGCCGCTAGGACCTCTGCGGCTCCGGGTCTACGTGGGAAATCACAGTGACTCAAGCTCCCGGCACCGGCCGCGAAGTGCGGAGTACTCGGCGACGCGTCTGCGGGCAGGCATGGTGTGCATGCCTTCGGGCAGGGGCAGCCCGGTGTTCATGTAGCGATACCAGGCATCTTCTTCGTTGAAGACGCTATTCACCGTAGCTTGAATGCTCGCGTGCCATTCCTCGACCCTGGCCACGGCCGCCAGATCATCCATCACCGCAAGCGACGGCCGGATTGCGCCGAACTCCTGGCGGCATTCTTCAAGCCTGGCCC
>MELN01000044.1:3010-3424 GCA_001768675.1 Actinobacteria bacterium RBG_16_64_13
CCTCGCGGTTGATGTTTTCGATGAGCGCGTCCAAGGCCGAGCAAGTGCTCCGAAGATTCTGAATGAGCTTCGTTCGTGCTTCCCTCTTCTCCTTCTTCTCCGCCTTGTGCTCCTTGCGTGACTCTTGGAACCGTCCAAGGATGTACCCACCGACGGCCAATCCGGCCGTAACCAGATCCCATGCGGGGCTCGCCTTCAATCTTGCATAGTGCGCGAGCAGTGAATCAGCAGGCATACCCAACATGATCACGTCGCTGTCTTCCCTTTAGAAAGTGGGGTCGGCTATTTCTGCTCGCCCCTGGCGATCCGAGACCTTTCCTCGAGGTATCCGTGGCGTCCCACGACTGCCGATTGGCTACGGCCCTCCCTCATGCGGATATGGCCCGGTAAAACCCACGGTACTCCGACGACTTG
>MELN01000044.1:3477-14790 GCA_001768675.1 Actinobacteria bacterium RBG_16_64_13
ACCTCGGTCTCCTGCGCCAACTGCACCCCCTCCATGGTCGTGGACATCCTCGTTTCCCGTCTCGCCCTCTACACTAAAGTTCCAGGGGGTCGGTGTCTCATCCACGTTGGCAGAGAGGGTCTCGTGCTGACGCTCCTTGCTGGTCGTGTCCACCCAAGTGTAGCCGGTGGCGACTGTGAACCGGGACGCGCTGATTCCGCTCGCGAGCGTCACGGAATGCGGGTCGCGGGTAAGGTTGCCGATGAGCGTGACTTTGTTGAGATCCATACGCTTTCTCCTTTCCTTCGCACCCTACACCCCTGGTGAAACCTGTCTAGATGACTTCGCCTGATTCGGCCACGCGGAGTATGAAGTTGCCAATCTTCATGTTACCGCCGGTCGAGCTGGTAGCGGTTGGCCTCGCATGGCCTCGCCTGGCGGGGAGGAGGGTCCTGGGGCGAACCCGGCCGGTCCCTGCCTGCTTCCCGGACCGCTCCCCAACCTCGAGCCTGCCGCCACGCTGGGAGCCTTCCCGCGACCGAAGTCCGGCCGACGGCCAAGCGCCTCTCTGGTGCGAAGTTGGCCTCGTGGCCGAATCAGGCGAAGTCATCTAGGGGGTAGCTACATCAGCTGCCGCGCCCGCAAGGACACCACCCCGCGGCCGGCGACGATGACGTGGTCGAGCACCTGGATCCCGTGCAGCTCGCCGACCTGGACCAGGCGCTTGGTGATCGCCAGGTCCTCATCGCTGGGTTCGGCGTCGCCGCTCGGGTGATTATGGGCCAGCACGATTGACGCTGCGGAGTGCAGAATCGCCGGCCGGAACAGCTCGCGGGGTTATGTTGCGGCCGCAGTTATGTGATGTAGCGCCGCTAAGTCGTTCTGGCCGTTGATCCCGCCGTCACGGGACGCAACATAACTTCGACCTTGCTGCGCCGCCGAGAAGGTGCGCGAGGTGCAACTCAGCCGACACCAGATCCCTGGAGGTGCAGTCCACTGCTCGGCCGGAGGGGGGGTGAACCTACTGCAGCGTCAGGGCACGCCGGACGATCGCCTCACACTTGAGGTTCACCGCGACTGGCCCGTTCACGCGCCGGACGGCGCGATAGCGGATCACGGTCAGCCTTGCCTCGCCGGGGGGGAGCGCCTCTAGCGCGAACCTCTGGATCGTCGCCGCGCCATCCAGGTCGCGAGCGTGCAAGCCTGGCGCGATGTTCGAGTTCACCGCGGAGCGCACGAAGCAAATCATTTGGACGTCTGGATCACTACCCGCGTCTGACCAGTTCACGATCAGGTCGGAGGTGCGAGGTACAGTCGCTCCGATCGCCGGCGCTGAAACCACGGGCGGCCTCACCGATAAAATGCTGTCGTCGAACGCCGCAAAATCGACGGAGCCCGAAACTCGGAAGTGGTGTTGTGCCACGCCATCGAATGTCACAGGCGGGAGCGCTGCTAGGTTGGGCACCGAGGTGTAGAGATACCAGGGTGTGCCGTAGACGGGAACGGACCTGCGCGCCAGAGTATCGACGAATGAGGCAATCGGGGGCGACTGTCCCACCCGCACCGTGCCGACGTTGACGTAGCGCCCCCCGGCTCGAATCAGCGCCGCGGCCACGGGCAAACCGTCGACGGTCATGGTCACGAGCTGCCCTGCGGTGTCCTCCCCCGACGAGAAGAACGCGGCACCGTCGACGTAGGACGACCCCCACAGCCTGTAGAAGTCGCCCGGGACACCGTTGCTGGACGCAATCGGCGCTGTGGGGTTGTGCTTCGCGCAGCCCGCGAGTACTCCCGCGGCCAATGTGATCAGAACCGTTGCCCTGAAGGCGGCCCGCATACCTTACTCCTCGATGCACCGCAAAGGCGGCATTCACCGCCGTATGGCGCTTGGATCCTACCACTCCTCTGCGGACAGGACGAAGGCGCTCGGGCGGACTGTCAGAGCGACCGGAGAAAGGCCATGAGCCCCGGTTGCGCGTGCCACGATCGGCGCGGCGTATCCGGAACCGAGCACATGCTCAGCGCCTGTGCTTTCATCACGAGATCGACCTCCGCATAGATGTTGGTGGTGTCGATGGACACGTGCCCGAGCCAAGCCCGGATGGTGTTGATGTCGACGCCCGCCCGCAGCAAATGGACGGCCGTCGTGTGCCGGATCACGTGCGGGCTGACCCGCTTGGTGGTAAGTGATGGAACGCGGCGCGCCGCCTGAGCGGCGTAGCGCCTGACCAGCGCGTAGACGCCGAAACGCGTGATGCCTTCCCGGCGCCGATTGAGGAAGACGGGATCTGAGCCGCCGCGCCCGGCCACGAGCGCCTTGAGCGCGCTTGCCGTCGAGGTCCACAGGGGACAGAGGCGGGCCTTGCGTCCCTTGCCGATGATCGTGACTGCCGGCGACGGCCCGAGATCGAGATCGGCGATCGTGAGGCGAGCCCCCTCGTCGGCGCGAGCTCCCGCGTTATAGAGGAACAAGAGCAGGGCATGATCGCGGGCGCCCAGGCGAGTTCGGCGATCCGGGGCGGCGAGCATCGCATCCATCTCGGGCTTCTCCAGGTAGGGCAGCGTGCCCTTGCCTGCCTTCTTGAATGGGATCGCGGTTAGCTGGGCGCACCACGCCAGATGCTCGGGGCTGCGTGAACCGATGAAGCGCGCGAAGGCGTGGATCGAGGCCAGCCGCTGGTTCCGCGTCGAGACCGAGCAGTGGCGTTCGTCCTCGAGATGGACCAGGAATCGTCGAACGACGTCTGCAGACAGGTGCTCCACCTCCAGCTGATCGATCGCCTTACCTTGCCGCTTGGCCGCAAATGGCAGCAGCAGGGACAAGGTGTCGCGATAGCTGGCTTGTGTGTTGCGCGACAGGTTGAGGTCCCCGATCACGTGCTCGAGCAGAAAGCGCCGGACCCAAGTCGCCACGAGCTGCTTGTTGGTCATGGCTGCACCTCCAGGTGGGCATAGCCCTCGAAGCGCCGACCGGCCTCGCGCAAGAGATCCGGCGTCATGGTGAGATAGGCTTGGGTCTCGGCCAGGCCGATGTGGCCGAGGTAGGTCGAGAGCTGCGGCAGCAGGCGTTGGACGTCCGCGCCCTGGCGATACCAGGCGATCAGCCGGTGCACGGCGAAGGTGTGCCGGAGATCGTGGAGGCGCGGCTGGAAGTACGCGCCGTCACCACGCTCGATGCCGACGCGGCCGCGGATGATCCTGAAGTAGCGCTCGGCCATGGCGCGCGTGACCGCCATCCCACGCCGGTCGAGGAAGAAGGCACCTGGGGCCGGACGAGTGACGAGGCCAAGGCGGTGTATGGCGCATCGACCCAGCGCCGATGAGAGCTCCGGCCCGATCGGCAGCAACCGAGTCTTGAAGAACTTCGTGCCGCGCACGAGGAGCGTGCGCGCCGCAAGGTCCACGTCATCAACGGTCAGCGCCAAGGCCTCGCTGATGCGCAGCCCCGCGCCGTAGAGGAGCAGGAGCAGCGTGCGAAACGTCAGCGCCGGGATCGTTGGCAGCTTGTGACCCTTCGGATGTCGCTCGTCCAGCACGCTCGTCGCATCCAGCGTCCGCCGCAGCTCGTCGGCGGAGTAGATGTACGGCTTGGCGTAGGCGGGTCGCTTGGGTACCAAGACCGGTAACGGCGACTTCGAGACGAGCCGGCGCTGCTGCGCGAAGCGGAACAGTCCGGACAACGTGTAGTGCTTGAGGTGCCAGGAGGACCGTATCGGTCCCGACCCGTTCAAGAAGGCCAGCACGGTGTCCGGGTCGACGTCACGGACGTCGATCGGACCGACGGCGCGAGCGAAGGCGGTGAGGATCCCAGCGGCGGTCCGGTAGCGCAATCCGGTTGCACGCTTCAGCACGACGTAGTTCTCGACGACCTGAGCGAGCTTCATACGACCTCCCCCAGGTCGAAGGCGGCGACCTTGCGCAGTCCCTGGAGGTCCACCTTGGCATAGATGCGCGTGCTGTCGGGGCTGCGGTGGCCGAGATGATCGCCGATCTCCTTGAGCGACAGTCCGTGCGCCAGCAGGTGCCCGGCACAGGCATGGCGCAGCGCATGCGGGCCACGGCGTGGCGTTTGAATGCCGAGACGCTTGATCCGATCCGAGACCATCCGGTACAGGCTGCTCGAGGTCATCGGCCCGACGGGAGCGATGATCTTGAGGAACAGCTCGCGGAAGGCGCAGCGTGGCCGAACGTCTCGCACGTAGCGCAGGATGGCTTGGCCGACGACCGGCACGAGCGGATAGATCTGAGCGCGCCCCGGCTTCGACCGACGCACGGTCAGACGGTCGTGCTCCCAGTCGATGTCCTCGAGCCGCAGATGGGCCACCTCATTGGCCCGCAGCCCATAGACGGCGAAGAGCAGCAGCATGGCTCGATCGCGCACGTCCACGGGATCGTCGGAACCGGCGTCCGCGATCAGTCGGCGCACCTCTTCCCAGGATGGTCCGAGCGGCAGCCCGTGCTCACGATAGATATGCGGACCGTGCAGCGCATCGGCGAGACTGCCGGTGCGCCAGCCTCGGCGCTCGGCGTGGCGGAGGAAGGCCCTGATGGCGTTCGTGTGGATCTTGATCGTGACGCGCGAAAGGTCCTTCGCGTGCAGGTGCTGGAGATATGCGTCGAGGTCTTGCGGGGTTACCCGCGCGACCGGCCGTCTGCGCCGATGAAGCCAGGCCAGGAACTGCCCGAGATGCCAGCGACGGTTCCGCACGGTCCTCGTCGAGAGCCCGCGCTCTTCGGTCATCCATCGGGCAAAGTCGTCGAGCAACCTGGCCGACGGCTGTGGACGAGTCCGGCGAGTCCGGAGCCGCCCGATGAACTGCAGCCACCGCGTCGTGATGCGGAGAAAGATGCGACGATAGGCGCTCGCGGCGCGTCGGAAGCCTGCCTCCGCGCGAATCGTCTCGAGCCGAGCCAACGCGGCTTCGAGTCGAGCCCGATCGACGTCCAGGCCGCCGTGGGCGTGCAGGTCGCTGGCCGCGGACAGCAAGACGCCCGCGATCTGCTTGAGGTAGTGCTGCCGGTAGCCCTGCTGGCGGCAGTGCTCCAAGAACTGCCGACGCTCAGCCGCGTACGGCCCGATCGTGTGGTACACGACATCCGACACCTTCCCGAACAACTTCTCGAACATGAGCTGGCCCTCCTCTGACGGAAACCCGCCCGAGGGTGGACCCACTTATGTTGTGTTGCGAAGGCGATGTCCGTTGCGGGGTCAGCGGTTCGGGCCACTACGCAACATAACTGCGGCCGCAACATAACCGCGCTTATGTTCTGCAACACATAAGCGTGGGTGGACGATCGAGGCGTTGAGCGCACCGACGCTGACTGTTTCCCGGCCGATCACTTCGTGGCGGGCGTTCAACAGCGGCACCACGAACTGCTCCTGGCGGAGCCTCGAGAAGCCACGGCCCAGCACCTGGACCAGATCGTCCGGGTCGCGGATCGGGTCAGGGGGCTTGCCCCGGTACTTCCGTGTCTTCAACTCGCAGACGTAGTAAGTCATGGGTCCCTCCGGATGATTCCACCCGCGCACCATGCGTGGGCAGAAGGCCGCAGAGTCCGGAGAAAAGAGCCGCTGTTCGCACCCTACACCCCTGACGAAACCTGTCCAGAGGGCCGGTTCTGATCTCCCGGATTGGGGATTCTCCGCTCTTGGCGATCCGAGACCTGTCCTCTCCATGCGGAGCGGCCCTGTCTCGAGTTCCGCGAATCAGCGATAGATGCTCTTCAGGCGCCCCCAGGACGTCCCTGTCACAGCCGTCGGGAGCGTGTCGAACACTTGGATGCGGACATTGCCGCCGTCCACTACATAGACGCGACCAGCGCTGTCTAATGCAATCCCCGTTGGCCTGTAGAACTCCCCGGGGCCAGCCCCCTCTGATCCCCAGCGCATAACCAAAGCGCCATCGTAGTTGAACACTCTGACCTGATGGCCGTCGTCAACAACGTATGTGTTTCCGCCGGCATCAAGTGCAATCCCCTCCATTGCATACAGATGTGTTGCATCGGGTCCGGGTAGTCGCCATCCAGTCAGATAGGCACCGGAGCTCGTGAAGACCTGAACTCGTCCGAGCCCATAGTCCCCCACATAAACGCGGCCATCTCTATCGACAGCAACACACCTTGGACTGTAGAACTGTCCCGGACCGCCGCCCAGCGATCCCCAGGCGAAGAGGTACACGCCATCTCTGTTGAAGACCTGAACCCGGTTATTGCTGAAGTCAGCCTCGTACACTCGCCCTTGCCCGCCTAGGGTGATACCAGTCGGAGTATCCATCTGCCCCGGCGTGCTCCCCATGGAGCCCCACTGTCTCAAGTAGACTCCATCACTGGTGAAAACAGTGACTCGAGCGGATGCAATGTTCGTCACGTAGACGTTGTCGTCTTCCCCCAGCGCGATTCCCCAAGGGCTCGGGACGCCCCACTGAGTCACGTATGCGCCAGAAGAAGTGAAGACTTGAATTCGGTTGTTCCCGAGGTCGGCGACATAGACGTAGCCTCGCTCGCTCACGGCGATCCCCTTCGGGCCCGAGAACTCGCCCGGCCCCTGGCCGTAAGTGCCCCACTCGGTAACGTAGACGGGCGTCTGCCCCTCCACGGGTCGAGGGTTTACCAGCCCGGCCAGCAAGAGTCCTGAAAAGACCCCCAGTGAAATAACGGCGCGCATGGCCACCCCCTGGCTATTTCTTCGGCGTCGCAAACCGGTCACTCGTGTCCAGCCGTGGGCAGAATAGACCAAGCGGCTCCTGAACACTGAGCCCAAGGGGCGCTGCATACTCACCCGTCCTTCCGACACTTGCGGTGGGTGGCAAGCAAGTTGCTGCTTGGGCGAAACGCCCTTGCAATCTCCGGCGTTCATCGCGTCGTAGCCACCCCCGTCAAGTAGACAACCCAGAAGTAGAGAGTTCGGCGGTTTCGTAGTGACGTTGGACCCGTTTGCAGACAGTTCTCAGCCAGAGCAGGCGACCTTTTCGGTGGTTCCGGTGCACTGCTGTTGACGCATGAACTCGACCGGCGTCTGATGCCCGAGTGCGCTGTGCGGCCGGTGGTGATTGTAGTCGATCCGCCAGGCTTCGATCTTCGCCCGCGCGTCCTCGATCGACGTGAACTGGTGGACGTTCAGGCATTCGTCCCGCAGCCGGCCGTTGAATGACTCGATGAAGGCGTTTTCCGTGGGTTTCCCGGGCCGCGTGAAGTCGAGCTGGACGCCCCGACGATACGCCCAGTCCTCGAGTGCGCGCGACTGAAATTCGGTCCCGTGATCGACCGTGATCGAGCGCGGCACCGGGCCTGCGAGCAACACGAAGTCGAGCGCCTCGCCGACCCGCTGGCCCGACATGCTCGAACCCACCATCAACAATGGGCTCTGGCGACTCCACTGATCGACTACGGTCAGCACTCGAAACGGCCGGCCGTCGGCGAGCGCGTCGTGGACGAAGTCCATGCTCCAGCGCTCGGTCGGGCCTACCGGTGTCGGCGCCGGCCCCCGATGCAATGCCGCGTGCTTGCGCCGTCGCACGCGCTTGTGGTTGATCCGCCAGCCCTCCCGGCGCAGCAGCACCCAGATGCGCAGGTACCCGAACCTCGGACGAGCGTGCGCGATCTCCCGGATCCGCATCCGCAGCGCGGTCTGGTCCGCTGCACGGCTCGCGCGGTACCATGCCGCGCGACTGAACTGCGCCAGCTGGCAGGCCCGAACGCAGCTGACGCCGAAGGTCGCCAGGAACCATCCGGCCAGCTCACGACGGCGCGCGGGCCTCAGACTTTTTTTCGCAGCGCCTCCGACAGCATGTGCTTGTCGAGCGTCAGGTCGGCCACGACCTGCTTCAGGCGCGTGTTCTCGTCCTCGAGCTGCCGCAGGCGACGCAACTCACCGACGCCCAGGCCGGCGTACTTCTTCTTCCACACGTAGAACGTCGCCTCGCTGACCCCGATCTGCCGGCAGACGTCGCCGACCGGTGACCCGGCCTCGACCTGGCGCAGCACGTAGGCGATCTGTTCCTCGGAGAACTTGGAGCGCTTCATCGATCCCTTCCCTCCAGGGTTGGGGACTTCGAAGCGGCCAGCCTACTCCAGTCTAGAACTGCCGTCGTTTTCGGGGCGGACGTCAGGTTTCGTAGCGCTCCCGGAAGACCGTCGGCGGGATGCGGCCGAGGGCCTCGTGGGGGCGCTGTTCGTTGTAGTCCCGCATCCAGCGGGCGGCGATCTCGCGCACGTGGCGCAGGTCCTCAAACAGCCAGGCGTCCAGCACCTCGTGCCGGAAGGTGCGGTTGAAGCGCTCGATGAAGGCGTTCTGGTTGGGCTTGCCGGGCTGGATGTAGCGGATCTCGACCTCGTGGTCCCGGCACCAGTCCACGAACGCCTGCGAGAGGATCTCGGGGCCGTTGTCGCAGCGGATCGCCAGCGGCAGGCCGCGCCAGCTCTTCAGCTGCTCCAACACGCGGACGACGCGCCCCGAGGGGATCGAGGTGTCGATCACGATGTCCAACGCCTCCCGCACGCCCTCGTCCAACACGTTCAGCACGCGGAAGCGCCGGCCGTGGTAGAGCGCGTCACTCATGAAATCCAGCGCCCAGATCCGGTTGGGTGCGGCCGGCACGTCCATCGACTGGCGCTCGCGGGTCGGCACCCGCTTCTTGGTCCTTCGCGGCAGGTTGAGCTTCATCTCGCGGTAGATCCGCCACACCCGTTTGTGGTTCCAGCCGCGGCCATCCAGCCGCAGCCGGTCGAAGCACTTGCGGAAGCCCCAGCCGTGGTGCTCGCCCACCAGTCCGTTCAGAGCTTCGATCACCGGCGCATCGCGATGATCCCGACTGGCCGGACGGCGGTAGTAGGCCGCCCGGGAGAGCGCGACGGCGGCGCAGGCTCGCCGCACGCTCAGCTGCTGCTCGGCCACCAGGAACGCTACGGCCTCGCGCCGCTCCGGTGGCGTCAGAGCTTTCGGTGGATCAGCTCCTTGAGCGCCTGGTTCTCGAGCGAGGTCTCGGCGTACAACTGCTTGAGCCGCGCATTCTCACGCTCGAGCTCACGGATCTTCTTCAGGTCCGAGGCCTGCAGTCCGGCGTACTTCGACTTCCACTGGTAGTAGGTCGCCGGGCTGATGCCGTGGCGGCGGCACAGGTCCTTCACCGTCGCGCCGGCGTCAGCCTCCTTCAGCACCGCCAAAATCTGGTGTTCGGTGAACCGGGACCGCTTCATGGAGCCCTCCTGACCTGGTCATCATGCCAGAATGCTCCACTTCCCGGTGTCTACGCTGAGGGGCATGCTATGGCGTCAGGGGGCTTTCAATCGACGATCGCGCAACCGCGGCAAGACAGTTCAAGAAGCGCTTCCTCTAAATGCCTTCGCCTGATTCGGCAAAGGTGTGGTCAGGCAGCATAGGCGAGGACCTCTCGGAGATCGAAACGTCAACCTCGCCATTGGGGATGCCGAGTCGGCAGTATGCCGAGCTGGTGCTGCAGGGCGGCAGCCTTCCGCAGCGGAGCCTTCGCGCCGCCCGATAGCTGGGACTCTTTCCGGGCGCCGGGTACTTCTATGCCGGCTTCCGCCAGACCGGTATCTCGGCGTTCATCGTGAACGTCGTCTTCGCTGAAGCGGCCCGCGAAGCATTCCGCCATGACCGACCGACGCTTGGTGGTTTCTTGACGGCATTCGGAGCGAGCTGGTACGTCGGAAGCATCTATGGGTCGGGAAAGAGCGCTGAGAGGTACAACGAGTTCTACCGAGCCCGCTTCATCGACCGATTCGCCTACTGACACGAAAACGGGGGCCGAACAGTTGTCCGCCCCCCTGGCGATCCGAGACCTGTCCTCTCCATGCGGAGCGGCCCCGGTGAACGGGGGTTCTCAAGTTTGCCGACGAAAGGCCGATAACGAAGAACGCTGGCGACCTAATGGCGCCAGCGCTAAACGGCCAATCACATGGCTTGCAGGAGCAGAATCAGCCCTCGCCGGGAACGCGATTCATCCTCCGGCACGAAGGAGCCGCCCATGAGTCCATCGCTGAGACTTGTCAGCCGTCAACTTCTGCGGCTCATGATCATTCTGACCGTCAACTGCTTGATCCGCGGGGGGGTTGCGATTGCCGCGACCCCATCCGAAGAGAGCGCGCTTCTCATCAGCCACCTTGGCCTTCCTGACAGTACAAGCGTCTCCGTCGCATCCATCCCTCGACTTCCTGCCGTTGACTCGATGCGAGTCTATCTCGGGTTCGGGATGGACATGGGTGTGCGCAACAACTTCGGGAGCTGGATCAACAACTGGAACGCAAGGGACGCGAAGAAGTACGGGACCATCGTGCTCGTGGAAGAGATTGCGGACGCGGACCTGGTCTTTGCACGCTTCGTCGTGCGTGAACAGACGGAGAAACACGTGGGCACGAACAGCTATGTCGTTCCCACGCGGAGTACGGAGACGACCAGCGGCGGGGTCTTTGGGGGCGGCGGATATGCCACGGGCAACGCTCAGACAACCACCACGGGCTCGAGAGTCGTGACGGATACATACTCATTCGTCACTGTCCCCGTATATGCCTACATGCTGACCCGTGGACCTTCAGGTCTCGAGGTAATCTGGCGCTATGCGTCGGAAGTCTTGCTGCAAGAAACGAATATGTCTGGCAGGCAATTGTTTGAGGACTTCAAGACCCTGGCAAAGGCGCGACGACGACCGAAATCGAAATAGCGAGCTCCACGCTGCCGCAGGAGATCCGGGGGTTAGGCGCATCAAGGGGCCGGCCGTCGTGCTATCCGACCCCTGGCGATCCGAAACCTGTCCTCTCCATGCGGCGCGGCACCGGTTGTTGGTCCAGTCTCGCCGGCGAGGCCGACGCGCGTGGTCCGCTCCCGAGCGGGCTTATAGCTCGAGGCCGAGTTCCTTGGCCCTGGTCTTCACGAGGTAGGTGAAGTAGGCGCCGGCGGATTCCTTGAGCCGGCCGGTCCGGCGGGCGTCTTTAACTTCGCTCAGAGCGGCGTAGATGACCTCCTCGGGCATCGTTTGGGCGACCTTCCGGGAAAATGGTAGCGACTGGGCGTCCACTGCCTGGTCAAGGGTCTCCTGGCTTCTGCTGGCCATGTGTTCCACGGTCCTACGTGTGCTCTCAGCGACGTTCTCAGTACGTGCTGCCCGGGCGAGGGAACCACGAGCCAGTCGCTTCGTGAGTCGTCGCCTCGGCGATCAGCGACCACGCCGACACGGTGATCGCCTTGTTTGGCAACCTGCTACCGGTAGCCGAACACCGCCGCGTAGAGGATGAGCAGGATCATCAGGATCCCGGTTCCCAGCGCCACCGCGCCGACGATCCGCCAGACCTTGAGCTCGTGCTCGGGCGGCGCGGGGA
>MELN01000045.1:0-2794 GCA_001768675.1 Actinobacteria bacterium RBG_16_64_13
CGCGACGGCTATCAGAAGCAGGGCCTCGACCCCGGCCCGCTCGACCCGAAAGTGGCCCATGGTATGAACATCATCAAGCAGGGCGCGGACATGGGCTGGTCGCCCGCCGAGACCGACCGGGCGCTCCGCCAACAGGCGGGCTTCGAGGGGGGGCTCAGCGAATACATGAAGTCCGTGGGCCAGGGCTTCAAGCAGTTGGACGGGGCGAAGTAGGGGGCGGATCAACGGCCGGTCGGCCGGCGCGGCGCGCCGATGGCGGGTCAGAAAGGCCGGCCCAGTAGGGAACCATCCACCGGGACCCCGACCTCCCCCGCTAACCTCAAACCGCGAAGTGGACGATCACCCCGATCATCCACACCGATGACGCCAAAGCCACCATCCCGAACTCCACCAGCATCCCCAGCCCCATGGCCTTGAGCGCCTCGCCACTGGATCTCAGAGCCGACTGAAAGTCTCCCCGCCGCACGTACTCGCTCACGAACAGGCCGGCGGCGAAGCCCACGAAGAGGCCGGCCACGGGGATCACGAACATCCCGACGATGCCGGCCAACACCGCCACGAGTATCGAGCGCCGTGGAATCTGCTCCTTCTTGAGCCTGCGGCCCGTCAGCAGAGCACTGGCCAAGAAGCCCACGCAGGCCAGCAGGGCTCCGATGCCGGCGGCGGTCCACGAGGCGGCCGAGCCGAGCACCCACCCCCACGCGATGAGCGTGACGAAGGCCACGGGGCTGCCGGGCAGCACCGGGTACATCGTTCCGAAGACGGCGACGGCCAAGAAAACGCCCGCCACGATGGTGACTATGATGTCGATGACCATGCCTCTAGATTACCGCCTCAGCCGCGTTGGGTGCCTCGGCATGATTCAGGACGTTCTGGGGAACCAAGAAACGACTGGGACCGTGACCGACCTGCCGACGATGCAATCTCAACCGCGAGGAGCGTGGCGACGCGCCCCATGGAATCCACCGATGGCATCGTGTGCCGAGAGTGCCGGGGACTCAACGAGCCCGACAGCCGCTATTGCTGGTTTTGCCGCGCTCCGCTTCCCCAGCGGCGCCAAAGCCCTGGAGGTCACCAAACAGCCCGGCGGGTGATGGCGCAGGGTCTCAAGTGGTTTCTTTCCATTGCTTTTCTGTGTGGGGTCGTCGCCGGCACCTACTACGCGGTGGATCGCCTTCTGTGGCCGGCTCTCGAGCGTCGCGCGGCCGGGGATGAGACCGGCACCACGATGACCGCCGTGACCGAAAGCTCGACCACGACGACAACGACGCCGCGTGCCAACCGTGTCGTCGCTGGAGGACCGGACCGCTATGGAACGGCAGTAGCCGTCTCGAAGCTCGGCTTTCCCGAGGGCGCTCCCGCTCTGGTGCTCGTGTCCGGTGATGCCTACGCGGACGCGGTCTCTGTAGCTCCTCTCGCCGTCGCCTACGGAGGCCCCATATTGCTCGTACCAGCCGAGGGCATCGACACCGATCTGAGCACCGAGATACAGCGGCTCGATCCCTCGCGGGTCTTCCTGGTGGGCGCCTCTCTGCCCCCGAGCGTCACGTGGCAGCTTCGAGACATCTTGAAGGAGCCCACAGTGACCAAGTTAGCCGGGAGCGACCCCTATGAGACGGCCGCTCTCGTTGCCAGAGAGGTTAAGGCCAAGCTGGGGACCGTATCGAAGGTGGTCATAGCTCCCTCGGACAGCTTCGCCGAGGCCATCGCTGTCGCCCCCCTCGCAGCCGCCAAAGGTTGGCCCATCCTCCTTAGCCCCCAGAACGGCGACCCTCCGGGCACGACCAACGCGGCGATAAGGGAGCTTGGAGCGACTTCGGCACTCGTGGTAGGCACCAATGCCAAGCTGACGCTATCCGACGTGGAGAGGCAGGTAGGAGCCGACAGCTACGAGACCTGCGCTCTTATCGCGGCGTACGCTGTGACCCAGGGCATGAGCTTGGCACACACGGCCTTCGCCTCGGGAGAGGCCTTCCCGGATGGTCTGGTCGCGGGAGCTTACCTAGCGCGCGACAGAGGCATTCTTCTGCTGGCAAAGGACGGACGACTCCCCGCGGCGATCTTCTCGCTTTTCACCGCCAACCTGGAGGCCATCCGCACGCTGGACTTCATCGCCTTGCCGGATCTTGCGAAGGAAGTGGCAAACCCGAGCAGCCAGACCGGGACCACGCAGTAGGCTAGTCCGGCAGTCCAGCAATAGCATGCGAGCCCCAAGTGGCTCCGCTTTCTCCTCCTGCCTCCCATTTTCACAAGAGGCTCTTGGAATTGCGCTACGTCTCTTGGGACTCGCGTTTGTTTTATGCCCGGTCCGCAATGATCCCAAACACACGCGGCCGACGTCTTCTGCATTCGCTGTTCTCAGGGCAACCGCGACGCCGGACCGGCGGAACGGGTGTCCGCCAACTGCTGTGCCATCTCGGCGAGGCGCGTGAGGGCCGGTTCGGTGCGCTTCGACCAGTAAGCCGCGTTCAAGCGGACGCAATTCTGGAACTGCGATCCCTCGTCGTCGGTCCAGCGCGCCGATCTCGAAGCCCTGAGGCACCGAGACTGGTGGCGACCGTCGCCAGCGCACGTATCAGGCGTTCATGATCGGCAGATCCACCTTGGAGAAGGGGGCGGTGCTAAAATGGCGCCAATACAGAACCATACTGTGATCGAGAGCACTATGCCGGCAAGCCTATCGATCAAGGACGTGCCCGAGGAGGTCCTCGAGCGGCTGCGCGCTCGCGCTGAGCGGAATCACAGGTCGCTTCAGAAGGAGCTACTGGCGATCGTCGAGGCAGCCGTGATCGAA
>MELN01000045.1:2907-3756 GCA_001768675.1 Actinobacteria bacterium RBG_16_64_13
CGTCATCTGCGACGCCTCGGTGCTCGGCGCGATAACCTACAGCGACCCGCGTTCAGCCGAAGCGCGTGCTCTCGCTCGCTCGAGACGACTTCTTGCGCCGTCCCTGCTGAGGTATGAGATGGCGCACATAGCTGTCCGCAAGATCGCCTCCGCGCCAGACGAGGCCGCTCAAGTGCAGAAGGCGTTCGCCGCCAGCCTTCGAGTACCTGTCAAACTGCTCGCGCCCCCCTGGCCCGAGGTCGTCGAGCTTGCCCGTGCGCACGGGCTATCGGCCTATGACGCTTCATACCTACAACTCGCGCTGGCATTGCGCATCCGCCTGGCGACCCTCGACAAACAGCTTACCCGCGCCGCCGAAGAACTTGGGATCATGGCCGCTCCACGTGCTGACTGAAAAAGCCCTGTCACCCCGTGCTCCGGATCAGGAAGTGGCGCCCGCCTAAGTCGCCGGCCGCCAGTAGTCTACCGGCGCCGAGGCCCAGCAGGCGTAGTCGGTGGTCTTCCAGACCGGGCTCGTCTCTCCGCCGACAACCACGATGTTGATGCTCTCCGGGTCGTGGTAGTGCGGGATTAGCTCGTCGTCCGGCAGCTTCTTCCACGACGCGTACGGCTCCACGCCGGCGCTGGCCAGCGGAGCCACCAGCATGTCAATCGTGTCGGTGCCCCAGAATCTCCCGTTCGGGATGAGAGCATTCTTGGAGATCCAGCGGGCAAAATCTTGCTTGCTCTCAAAACCATCGATCTCTTTCAACTGCTTGGCCACGAGCGGGTCCAGGAGCAGCGTTGCGTTGGAGCGCAGACCAGGGATAACGCTCAGCTGGAGGGTTATCTCCTCACCAACCGTCCGGC
>MELN01000045.1:3788-4146 GCA_001768675.1 Actinobacteria bacterium RBG_16_64_13
CAGCCCTTGAAGACGCTCACCACGCTCTCGTCCGGCCGGAAACCCTTGGTCACGTGGAAAGGTGTCCAGACGCTGCACTCTTCGTTCTCCGCGAAGCACATGTTGTTGTAGAGGAAGTTGTTGCCCTGGGAGCTCCAGAGGGTCATCTTGGGCCGCGCGTATCCCCAGCAGATGGACATCAGGGTCCAGGCCCGGCCGATGACCGCATTGGCCAGATTGGCCGGACTGAAGGCTGCGAGCCTTGAGTTCATGCCGATCTCGCCGCCGATGGGCCCGCTGACCAAGAGCATGCTGCCGAAGGGCGTGGTCGAAGGCGTGAGGGCCGATATCTTGGTGGCCGCGGCCGCCAGGACCACAG
>MELN01000045.1:4207-4502 GCA_001768675.1 Actinobacteria bacterium RBG_16_64_13
TGAGTTCCTTGGTGTCGTGGTTGAAGATCTCCCCGACCTGCTCGTCGCGGGGACGGCCGGTGCCGGTGAGCATGCGTTCCACCCGTTCAGGGGTGGGAAGAATGACAGGAAGCCCGTCGGTCCAACCGCGCTCGTGGAACAGGCGCTGAAGGTTGTCCTCGGTGTCGGGTGGGAGCAGCTCCTCACGGGGGGTGGCCTCTTCGTGTGGAAGAGGGAGAGGGCCGGTCTCAGCCCCGCCGTCGCCGGGGGCTTTGGTCAACGCTTCGACGATCTCGTCGATGACCCGTTTGCCGGT
>MELN01000045.1:4616-4953 GCA_001768675.1 Actinobacteria bacterium RBG_16_64_13
CGTGATCCGCGTACTCGCAAGTGGAGAGAGGCGCAGTGGGGATGCCGTAGGTACGTTCCAGGTGGCAACTGCTCGCGGCGACCGCCGCGGCGCAACCGGGTCAGCCACCCACCCCGAGAACGGCAGCGTCACCCCGCTTCTTGATCTCTTCCCAGAGCGCGTCGTTGTCGTCGGCGAAGGGGCCGCCGGGCTTGCGCGTCCTCACCGTTTTCACCGAGGGCATGTTGCAGGCGAACCAGTTCTCGAGCTCTCGCATGAACTTGTAGCTGCCGCCAAAGCCGGTGTCGACGAGGTAGACGGTCTTGCCTTCCAGGGTGTCGAGGCGCTTGGCGAGGGA
>MELN01000045.1:5029-7558 GCA_001768675.1 Actinobacteria bacterium RBG_16_64_13
ATGAGCGCGGGCTGGGACATTGGGGCCTCCCGAATAATGAATCGCGTTCTGTAAAGATAGCAGGACTGCACCGTCGTGCGCTATCTAGCCGTGCGACAATTCGCTCCCTGCCTACTTCTGCTCCGAGGGACCAAACCCGACGGCCGTCTCTTCTTTGCATCCGGCGGAGTCATCAAGGCGCGGGTGGCGTCGAAGACAACCTTGAACTGAGCGTCGTACTTCTTCTCGAGAGCAGCAAGCTTCCAGGCAAGGTCTGCATTCGACGCGAGCATCCGCCGAAGGTGCACGAATGCACGCATGATCTCAACGTTGACCAGGATGGCCCGAGGGCTCCTCAGCACGCTGGAGAGCATGGCCACGCCTTGCTCGGTGAACGCATATGGCGGATAGCGCCTCCCACAGTGGCCCGAACTCGGTCCACCGTCTTCGCAACTTGAGGTCACAATCTGTGACCTCAAGTTGGCGACCTCTGCGCCGGTCAACTGGAACATGAAGTCAGCTGGGAAGCGGTCGGCGTTGCGCCTGACGGCCTGGTTCAGCACCTTGACCTCTACCTCATATAGGGCAGCGAGATTCTCGGCGAGTATCACTCTCTGCCCGCGGATGAGAAGAATCCGCGACTCTATGCGCTCCGGAAGAACCATGTCACTTCCAGTCGTCACCAATCCACTCCCTTGAAGAAGGCCATCGCTTTGCCGGGACGGAGCCAACACTAGCCCGTGAACCGCACAGCAGCATCAACCTTCGGATGGAGGTTGGCGCCGTCAGGTGGCCGCGGCCCGAATCGGCGATGCCGCCCTCCCCGTTTGAGGTACGATCTGTGACCTCAAAGCGGCGACGTCTCCACCATCGTTTGAAATCACAGATTGTGATTTCAACCTGACGATGTTTCCAAATTTCGCAATTATGCAATAATGGTGGCATGAAAGAGGATCGACAGCGCTACGCCCTCCACGCGGCCGTGTTCGCGGCGCTCTCCAACCCGACACGCCACGAACTCATGCATCTGCTGTGCAAGGGCCCCCGCAACCCCAGTGAGTTGGCGGAAGCGCTGGAGGTGAGCCGGCCCAACGTCTCCCAGCACTTGGCCCTGCTGCAGCGGGAGGGCCTTGTGAAGCGCTCGCGCCAGGGAGGACGGGTGCTCTGGGAGGTCGTCGACCCCAGACTCTCGCAGGCCTGCGAGCTCATCGATGAGATCCTCACGCGTCAGCTGGCCCACAAAGTGGAGGTACTCGAGAAATGATCGTCACCAACCCGCACGCCTGTCCGCAGAACCACGCGTGCCCCGCCGTGCGCACCTGCCCGATGGGCGCGATCGTCCAAGACAGCATCTACTCGGCGCCCCACGTCGACCAGGACCTGTGCACCGAATGTGGCGTCTGCAGCGGCGTCTGCCGCGTGTTCACCCGCGTCTCCGACGAAGTCGGGGTGCGCTGATGGCCAAGCTCGATCTCGTCTGCGGCGCGTGCAAGCACACGTTCGAGGTGGTGACCGGCAACCTCCTCAGAGACGAGGAGAAGAATTGCCCCCGGTGCGGCTCGGATTCCGTCCGCCAGACCTTCGCGAGCTACCTGCGCAACGGCCCGCTGCTCGACCCCAAGTGGGCCGACCGAACGAACTGCTCCAACTTCGGCTGACGCTAATCTCGGCGGCGCGGGTGCGCCGCGAATTAACGTGATTGGCAAGCGGCACTGGGACACGGTCGGGAGGCCTGGATGTGAGTCGCGCCGGGAAACCACATTGGACAAGATCTGGTCCGTTGGGACCGGCCGCCCGGGGCCAAGGTCGGCGAGTCTGAGCCGGGCATGTAGCCGCACGACAATTCGCCTCCCCGGCCTACTTCTGCTCCGAGGGACCAAACCCGACCAACCGTTTCTTCTTTGGATCCGGCGGACTCATCAAGGCGCGGATGGCATCGAAGACTACCTTGAACTGCGCGTCATATTTCTTCTCCAGAGCGGCAAGCTTCCAGGCAAGGTCCGCATTCGAGGCCAGCATCCGCCGAAGGTGGACGAATGCACGCATGATCTCCACGTTGACCAGAATAGCCCGAGGGCTCCTCAGCACGCTGGAGAGCTGGGCAACGCCTTGCTCGGTGAACGCGTAGGGCAGGTGGCGGCGCCCGCCGCGGCCCCGGTGCGCGTTGTCTTCACTGGTGTTTGAAATCAGAGATTGTGATTTCAAAGCGACGACCTCGTCGACGGTCAGCTGGAACATGAAGTCGGCCGGAAAGCGCTCGGCATTGCGCGCGACGGCCTGGTTCAGTGCTCTAACTTCCACCTCATAGAGCGCGGCGAGATCCTCGGCGAGTATTACTCTCTGCCCCCGGACGAGAAGAATCCGCGACTCTAATTGACTTGGAGGTTCTTGGGCTTGTTAGACCACGCCCTGCCCTTCGCTTCTTCGATAGGGAAGCGTGTCGCATTCTCCCGTATTTTCGCGGCTGCAGCAGAAACGAGGTCGATGCCAAGATCATTGGATAGCAACAGCAGGTAGATGAAGACATCGGCCAGTTCTTTGCCGACTTCC
>MELN01000045.1:7632-25112 GCA_001768675.1 Actinobacteria bacterium RBG_16_64_13
ACCACGGAAGCAGCCAGATTCCTCGGTGTATGGAACTGCTCCCAGTCGCGTTCCGCTCGGAACGCGAGCAGTGCGTCCCGGAGTGTCCCTAGATCGTTGTCCACGGGTTCCATCGCCCCCCTATTCCCACTCCGGTATCGCGTCTTCCATGCGGCTGCGGAAGAAGTTCTCAGTTTCCTTGTCCATGAAGTAGACGTAGCAACCTTTCATCGCCCTGGACAGGAGAACCCGATAGACGTTCTTGAGCAGATCGACGAACCTGT
The DNA here is from genome assembly GCA_001768675.1 of Actinobacteria bacterium RBG_16_64_13. Classification (GTDB taxonomy): domain Bacteria; phylum Actinomycetota; class Thermoleophilia; order RBG-16-64-13; family RBG-16-64-13; genus RBG-16-64-13. Next base: position 7,896 of record MELN01000045.1, read on the forward strand.
CGCCGGACCGCTTTACCACGGTGTCGCGGGAGTGCTCTTTCTGGCCGACCCAACCTTGCCCAGGGCGGTAGACGAGATCGGGTCCGAGGATTACGCCGATGTAGTCAAACTCGAAACCCTGGGCCGTGTAGATGCAACCGACTTGGCCGACGCCGCGGGGATCGTAGGCCCAAAGACTCTCTTTCGGGATGTCCCGACTCAGGTGGCCGGCATCCGACCTGGCATTCCAGGGCCTGCGAAAGTCCCCGATAACCACGTCGTCGACCAAGGTCCCGTCGGGCCTTGGATCGGACCACTCCCAGCAGAAGCCGGCCGCAAGCCGAGCTGTGTTGCCTTCGGCGAGCTTCTCCCGGATGGCTGTCTCAAGTTCCTCCGGCGAATCCAAGATTCGAAAGTCGAACGCCTCGTTCTTGTTCCAGAGAACATTTGCAGTCCGTTCAACGCCAAGCGTGTTGTCGATCCAGTTGACAAAGCCTGTCGAGCCCGCGCAACGAAACTGAGCCTCCAGCTTGTAGTCATGAAGAGTTGCGCCATGGCCAGTCGCCGCCTGTTTGATCGTCGCTGCAGACCCTATTTCTCCCGGCCGCACAACCTGCCGATCGTCTACGAAGAACACGATGACCTTGCCGGCCGACAGCAACTCGTCGATCTGAAGGCGCCCTGATTTGTTGGCGGCATTGGTGAACCGATTGTTGCTTGTCTCGCGGATCCGGTGGGATTCGTCGCAGATGAGCACGTCGACCTCGTTGAAATCAGCCTGCGTGTAGTTGTTGAAGTACTTGATCTGGACCTTCGCCCTCGGGCCCACGATTTGCCGAAGCGTTTGAGTGAACGCCCTCGAGCCTGTCACGTAGTGCGCGTTCAAGCCGTCGCGTGAAAGTGCTGCAAGCAGGTTCAAGGCAATAACGGACTTGCCTGTGCCAGGCCCCCCGCGCACGATAATCGCGGACTTCTGCCTTTGGCCGAACCCCGTGTGTGCGGCCGCCATCACCCGCTCATAGGCTACGAGCTGCTCATCCAGAAGAACGTACTCTTGCCTTCCGTCGAGAACCGCGCCGACGTGATCAAGCAACTTCTTGCTTGGGCGAAACTTGCCATCGAGAATCCGTCGCAGAGCCTGCTGATCATCACCCTCGACGAGCGTCTCCCTGAGGAAGCCGGTCAGCCCGAGAACATCATCAGCGGTGAAGACGGGGCACTCTTCGAGGTACGGTGCGTATTGCGAAGCGAAGAGAGCATCGCCCTCGCGGGGCAGGTAGTTGTGAAGATACGCGCACGCCCGTAGACCGATGGGCGTCGGGCCTTCATAGAACGCGGGTTGGTAGTCGGCCAGATAGGACATGTATTGGCCCACCTGGACCGACGGATGAAGGACGTCCCGGTTGGTACCGGCAACGAAGGTCACCACGCGCTCGGCATCGGATTCCACGCATTTCTCCCACTGCTTCAATTCGATAATCGCAGCCTGCTGCTGCCGCTGGCTGTCTAGACCGGTGACGAGGCAATCAAGCCGTTTGGACGTGAGAGGCAGCTCGTACTCGAGCAGTACCCCGTGCCTCTTGAAGCCTGCGTGTTGGAACAGCAGGGAGACCGTAGCCAATGAGTTGCGCCAAGAGTTGACCTCGGAGCGAGAGGGCTCCCGCCTGTAACTCGCGAAATACGCCGTGCTCAACTTGTGCGCGATGCGGTTGTGGACGCTGTCGGCTATGAACTCCTCGCTGGAGCCAGCGTAGAGCCTCATGGTTCTCTCCGCGCGCTGCTGGCGTTCACCAAGAACCTCCAAGCGGCAGCCGGCGGCAGCCACTTCTTTCCGGCCGGGCAGACAGACTCGTCCCATCGTACAACCTTGGGCGGATGGACAGAAGAACCGCTTGACTGATTCGAACACCCGAGCGACACGCTCTCGGAGGCAACCAGCCCTACATCGGCATCTGGGCGGAGAGAAAGGGAGTCGCATGGACAGCAGATCAGTAGCCGGCGAAGGGGACTTGCGCTCATGGTGGCGGGGACAGGATTTGAACCTGCGCCCGCCGGGTTCTCAGTGCTACTTGGCTCTGTCAGACCACAAAGCAGCATGACGTGTGACAACACGTGGCCTGCAAACAGCCAGGGTTCGCCAGTTCGTCATGATGCGCCGGCTGAAGATCGATGCCGTCATCGCAACCGACAACCACTTCCGCCAGGAGGGGTTCACGGTGCTTCCCTCATGACATCCCAATCCGGTACCCGGCCCTAGTCTTGGTCGAGACACGAGCCGTCGCCCGGCCAATGATGCTCAACTTCTGAAGGACCGCACTCCGGACCAGGTCGTCGGCGGCGATGCTGTCGCGGTCCGTAGATGACCTGCGCGTCCTCCAGGATTGATTGCTTGACGAACGGTTGGAGATCTTGTTTCGGCGCGAGGTACACGCGCCGGCCCAGCATGCCCGTGAGTTCGTCTCCCATGTCAACGAGATCGAACACAGAGACCTTGGCGCCTGGGACGAACGTGACCAGAATATCGATGTCGCTGTCTGGCCCGTAGTCGCCTCTCAGAACGGACCCGAAAGCAGCCAGTTCCAGGATTCCGTGTCGATTCGAAAAGTCTCCCAGTGCCTTCTGATCCAACCCCAAACGCTGAACCAGACTCACCTCGTCTGCACGGCCACCCGCCCCGAGCGGGCTGATGCGTTCAACGTGCGCCCCCACTCGCGCCTCCGCCTCCCATAGATCCACCGCACTCTGGGCATTCAGCCAGAAGTCGGCGGCGCCGCCGAACAGGCGCGCAAGTCGAAGCGCCATTTCCGCGCTGAGCGCCCGACGCTCCCTCAGCAGCTCGTTGATCGTCTGCCGCGATACACCGAGCGCGGTCGCCAGGCCCGCCACGCTGAGGCCATGGTCGGGCATGAAGTCCTCCCGGAGCATCTCTCCCGGATGGGTGGGGCGCACCATTCGCTTCGGAGTGGCAGGCACGATGGTCTTACACCGCCTCTCGGTGACAGTCGGTGTGTCCGAGTGTAATGTGTCACGTGACGCTTGTCAACCAGCTGCCGCGGCGCTAGGAGCTCGACGCCATCTAAGGCACCAGGCAGGCCCCCACCGGCGAAGCGGACAGCAGGTACTCTTGAGCGGACGCCGACAGGCCCAGGCCCCCGAGTTCGGCCTGCAACTGCTCGGCTGTGCCGTCCCCGTAGAGATAGGCGTTGACACGTGTGGCCGCCGTCGAATCCACCAGGTCCCAGAGATCGGGATACATCGCCCGAAACTCACCACGGAGAACACCATCTCCTTGGAGAGCGTACTTCTGGTGGTAGTCCTCGGCCAGGTAGAAAGCCGCGCCCGACACTATCCGGGTCTGGATGGTCCCGTCCGAGGTCTCTTGAACGCGCTGCATGACCGCGCGGGCGATCCGCTCTTGCTCGGCTCCGTTGACGAAGATCACCGTTCGATACTGGCCGGTCGACGCGGCGTGGGCAGCCTTGTGGAAGGTGAAGAACTTCTCCACCAACTCTTCGTAGCTCACCTTGGACGGGTCGAAATCCAACTGAACGGTCTCCGCGTGGCCGCCAAGATCGTGGTAGGTGGGGTCCGTGGACGTTCCCCCTTCGTATCCCACCCTCGTGCGAATGACTCCTGAGAGGGCGCCAAACTGCGCCTCCGCACCCCAGAATCAGCCAAAGGCGAACGAAGCGGTCTGGAACTCGCGTGGCGCTTCCACATCCAAGGCAGGCAATTGCGGTTGCGCCGCGGCTTGATCGCCCTCCGACGCCGCCGGTTCGATGCCTGTCGCCTGCCCTTCGGCGCAGCCCCCCGCATACATGGCCAGGCTGGCTCCGACGCCGAGAACGGCCGCCGCGAGTCCTACGCCTTTACACAACTCTCGCAGCCTCATGTCACAACCTCCCATGAGAAATCCGTCGCGGCATGATACCAGAGCGCGCGGCGGCTGCCGCCACAGTGCCATATAATGTAATATGGTATACAGCGTCTTCGGCCCAAAGTCCTATGGTCCATGACCCGGCGTGGTGAACAATGACTCGCATGACCCGAACACAAGTAACGCTCGAAGAAAGTGAATACCGCTTCCTCAAATCCCGGGCCGCGGAAAGCGGTTCCAGCCTCTCCGCCGTTGTTCGCACTCTGGTGCGGGAGCGCATGCAGCAGGTAGCTGCCGGAGCACCTCGCGTCTGGGACGTCGCCGGTCTCATCAGCGAAAGCGACTTCAGCGGTAAGGACCACGATGCCGTCCTCTACGGTCGCGCTCCCGGCCCAGGTTCGCCCGAGCAGAGCGGCAACGGCGCATGAAGCCCGTGTTCGTCGATACCTCCGGGTGGTACGACCTGCTGTTCCTCGGCGCCCCCAAGCACGACGGCATCGTCAAGCTCATGCAGCTTCCCGGCACGACGCTGGTGACGAGCACCTACGTGCTCGACGAGCTTGTGGCCTTGGTCCTCGCCAGGAGCGATCATTCGGCGGCCGTCCGAGCCGGCGCTCACATCCGTTCGGCGGCGGAGGTGCGGGTGGAGCACCCCGATGCCACCGAGGAGCTCCGAGCGTGGGCCCTCTTCCTCGATCGCCCGGATAAGACCTACACGCTCACCGATTGCCTGAGCTTCGTCATGATGCGCCGGCTGAAGATTGATGCAGCCATCGCAACCGACGACCACTTCCGCCAGGAGGGGTTCGTGGTACTTCCTTAAGGCTTCAGGACGCGGCCCCGGGCCGGAGTACGGCCAGGAACTCCTCCCCATACTTCTCCAGCTTCCGCTCCCCAACACCGCTGATCTCCAGGAGTTCCTCGGCGGTTGTCGGCCGCACCGCCGCCATCTCCCGCAGCGTGGCATCGTGAAAGATAACGTAGGCCGGCACCCCCTCCCGGTCGGCGATCTGCCTCCGCAGCGCGCGGAGTTGCTCGAAGAGCGCGTCGTTCTCGGCACTGACCGGGACCGCCACTGCCTCGACCTCCATCAGTCTCGCTCCGGCCCGGCCCCGCTTCGCCCCGCGCCCCGTGCCGGTCGCCGCCTTGGCCTCCTTGGCCGCCGTCGCCACCCGCACTCGCGGCCTCGCCAGCCGCAGCTCGGTCTCCCCCCGCAGCAGCGGCGCCGCCGCCGGGGCTAACTTGAGCACCGGATACTCCCCCATATCCTGCCGCAGATAGCCCAGATGCACCAGTTGTCGCAGCAGGCTCCGCCACGCCTCCGCGCTTCGGTGGGCGCCGATGCCGTAGGTGGAGATACGATCGTGCCCAAGCTCAGCGATACGCTGGTTCTTGGAGCCGCGAAGCACGTCGACCACCTGGCCCACGCCGAACCGCTCGCGCAGCCGGTAGACGCAGGAGAGGGCCATGCGGGCGTCCTCCGTCGCGTCGTAGAGCTCGGGCGGATCGAGGCAGACGTCGCAGTTGCCGCAGTCTGACTCCATGGTCTCCCCCAAATAGCCGAGCAAGGCCCGCCGCCGGCAGGGAAGCTCTGTGGCGAACCCCACCAGCGCCCCCAGCTTGTGCTGCTCCACAGCGACCCGCTGCTCGTTCTCGCCCATGTCGATGAGGGCCCGCACCCTGGCGACGTCCTCCCAACCGAACAGCATGAGCGCGTTCGCCGGCAGCCCGTCCCTGCCCGACCGGCCGATCTCCTGGTAGTAGCCCTCGAGATGCTGGGGCAAGTCCCAGTGCACCACGAAACGGACGTTGGTCTTGTCGATCCCCATCCCGAAGGCGACCGTCGCCACCACGATCCGGATTCTGTCAAAAATGAACGCTTCCTGGACCTTCTCCCGCTCCTCCGCCGCCAACCCCGCGTGATAGGCGCCCGCGGCCATGCCGCGCTCGCGCAGATGGGCGGCGAGATCGTCCGTGCGCTTGCGAGTGGAGCAGTAGATGATGCCGGCCTCGCCGCCGTCGGGGCCGTATCCCGCCTCAGAGCGGTGCGCCGCGGCTTGGGCGCCCGCGGCGCCGCTCACCGCGTGGTGCCCGTGCCCCGCCAGGAAACGCTGAAGCTGCGCATGAGGGTTGTGTTTTTCCACCACCTCGAGCCGGATGTTGGGCCGGTCGAAGCTGGAGACGAAGCAGGCCGCCTCCCGGAGCCCCAGCTGGTCGCGGATGTCCTCGCGCGTATGTGGGTCGGCGGTAGCGGTGAGCGCGATGAGCGGCACCCCGGGGAAGCGTTCCCGCAGCCGCCCGAGTTCCACGTATTCGGGCCGGAAGTCGTGCCCCCACTGGGAGACGCAGTGCGCCTCGTCAACGGCAATCAGCGCGACGCCGGCGGCAGCCGCCGCGGCCCCGTCGCCCTCAGCCGCCCCGTCGCCCCCGGTGCCGTCTCCCCCAGCCCACGCCGCGCCCCCCGCAGGCCGCAGCGCCGCCAGCCGGTCGAGAAAGCCGTCACTGGTCACCCGCTCCGGCGATACATACAGCAGATCGAGCCTGCCAGCCATCAGGTCGGCCAGCACCCGGCGGGCGGCTCCGGCCTCCAGCGATGAGTTGTATGCAGCCGCTCTGACGCCGTTGGCGCGCAGGGCGTCCACCTGGTCCTTCATCAACGAGATGAGCGGCGACACCACGATGCCGGTACCCGAGCGCAGCATGGCAGGGATCTGGTAGCAAAGCGACTTGCCGCCCCCGCTGGGCATGAGCACGAAGGCGTCCTCCCCCCGTAGCACCGTCTCGATTACGTCCCGCTGGTTCGATCGGAACGTGGAGTAGCCGAAGACTGTGCGGAGGATGTAGTCGGGCGTGGGGGTCATGGTGTCCTATGATAGCGGGCAACCGTATAGAGGTTAGTCAGGTCGGGCGTGCTCTGTGAAAGGACGGAATCGTGAGTGTTGCAGACGAGATCAGGTCTTACCTCTCAAAAGAGGCGGGAGCCAAAGTGAGCGCCAAGGGCCAAGGTGGCGAAGCAGAACTGGTGATCGCGGAACAGAAATCCTTCCTATCCAAGAAGAGGGTCGAGTACTCGGCCAAGTTCAAGGTCGATGATGACGATCGGGCGGTCCGCTTCTTCGAGATGCTCAAGGAGTCGGGGGCGGGTATGTCCGGCGGCGACGCGCTCGATGTCGGCGGGGGATGGGGCTTCTCGAAGGAGACGTATAAGACCAGCCTCGGCGGGCGAGACGGAAGCCTCGAGGCACAGGGCAGTCTCCTCGGCAAGAAGTATGCATTCACCTTCGACTACGGCAGGATCCGGACAGCGGTCCAAGCCATAGCGCAACGCAACGGGTACCGGTTCGACTATCAGGTGACTCCCAAGGGCCTGTAGTCACTCGCCCGACCCCGCAAGCCCTATTCCGCTCGGATTTCCCCGGTAACCCACTGGTGGACGATCTTGCCGTCGCCGTTGATCTGGAACACTTGGACAGCCTCACCCACCGGGCTACCGTTGCCCGTGATTATGACCGTTTGGACCACGTAATCACCGAGCAGCATCGGCCCACCGCTGGCCGTGAACGCGAGGCCTTCGCCGGCCCAGTACGCGATCATGTCGACGACACTCGCGCGTCCCTCGGTCCGCGTGGATGGGGACGCCACGAAGTCATCGACCACCGCGTTCTCGGAGTAAAGGGCGGCCAGTGCTTCCTCGTCTCCTTGGTTGTTGGCGGCCAGCCAATCCTGGAGCATTGTCTTCACGTCGTCCGGCGCGACCCCCTGCGTGCCCTTCGTGGCGTCCGAGCCGCAGCCCACCAGCAGCCCCATACCCAGGACCCCGAGAAAAGCCGCGGCCAGCACGATCAGGGCGATCAACCTCAACGTCACTTGGATTTGGTGCGCGTCGGCTCTTGTTTGATGTGTCGCTTTCATGAGAATCGCCCCTTTCTTGCTCGTGTCTCGACCCCAGCCATCCACATCACAGAATCTAGTCCGCTCTAATCTCGCCGGTGACCCAGTGATGGGCGATCTTGCCGTCCATGTCGAGTTCGAACACGTGGACCGCCTCACCCATCGGGACCCCATCGCCTGTGATGATCACCGCCTGCGCCACGTAGTCGCCGAACCGCACCGGCTCACCGCTGGCCGTGAACGCGAGGCCTTCGCGGGCCCAGTACGCAATCATGCCGACGACGTGCGCGCGTCCCTCGGTCCGCGTGGGTGGGGAGGCCACGAAGTCGTCGACCATGGCGTTCTCGGCGTACAAAGCCCACAACGTGTTTATGTCGCCGGCGTTGTTGGCCTCCAGCCACTGCTGTAACGTGGCTTTCACCTCCCGTGACACCGCGCCCTGGCCCGCCTCGGGCGCCTCTCCAGCCGTCCCCGCGGTGGTCACCGGCTGGGTGGGAGAGGTTGTCTGGGCGCCCTGACCGGTCGAGCCCGGGGAGATTCCGGCAGTGTCGTCGCCGATCACCAGGATGTCCGGACCTTTGCCCAGGTGTTCGACTGCCTCGAGAGTCCCCACGGCCGCGCCGGCCACCAGGACCATGGCGACACAGGCGTAGGCTGCGAGGCGCAGGCTGCGAGGCCGCTTCTGTGCCGGCGCTTCCCGCGCGACCGCCGTGACCCGGATAGCGGGCCGTTCCTCCGGAGCCTCCCGGGATGCCGGGAGCCCCTCTCCGGGTGGCGTCTCTTCCTTCTTGGCCCGGTTCTCGATCGCCTCCCACACACCCGTGGGTTCCACGGAAACCAGGAACCCTTTCAGCCTCTCTTCAAGTCGCCGGTCTTCGCTCACCGCTCCGCCTCCAGTGCTTCTCGTAGCGCGCGCAGGGCGCGGTGCAGGTGCTGGTCGACCGTGCCCTCCGATACGTGCATTACGTGCGCCACCTCGCGCGCGGTCAGGTCGCCCATGTAGTGCAAGGCCACGGCGGTGCGCTGTTTGGGCGGCAGAGTTCTCAGCCGCTCCCATAGCTCCGGGTCAGACGAGCGGAGCTCGACCGGCAGGCTGGGCTCTTGTCCGATCTTGAGCAGAAGGCGAGCCTGTCTAGAGAGGGAGCGCTGGTGCTGTCGAATCTTGTTCAGAGCCACCCGGCGCACCCAGCCGACCGGGTCCTCATATGTGGACAAGCGGTCCCACCCGCGGACCAGGCAGACAAAGGCCTCTTGCACGGCGTCGGCGGCCGTCTCCTTGTCACCAGCCACGATGGCCAGGGCTCTGACCAGGCGGACGTATTCGTGCTGGAACACGTCCTCGGGACAGGCGTAGTGAACATGCTCCCGGACTCTGCTCTCTGTCGCCGGCCAGTCCCTCAAACTGGTCACGCTCCCAGGCCCTAGAACCGCATTGCCAAACCGGTACGTCACAGCCAGCCCCACGTCTTCGCCTTATTGTCCTGCTTTCGGACAAGACTCGCACGAGAGGCAAAAATCCTTGACATGTTTGGAGCGACGGAATGCCGCGAGTTGCCCACACTGCGGTTGCGTGTCTGCGTAAGCGGCAGCGCACGGCTCCAGACTCACCCCCCGTCTCCCCGCCCCCTCTCCACCCCGTTCAAACGGCCATTCTAAAGAATATTAATCTTGCACTTGACTTTCTTAATGTCTTGTCCCATACTCGGTTCAGATATCAACGAGAGGAGACCACATGTCTCAATGGAACGAATTGACTGATCTCACCGGCGACCGGCCGTTCGTGGTCACCGCCGTGCGGCTCGAGAGCAGCGGCCTCACCATCAGCGGTGAGTTCGAGCTCCCGCCGCTGGCCGGCCTGCGCTACGAAGACCAGGTGTTCGTGAGCGAGTTCGTGCGCTGCCACGGCTCCATCAAGTACATGGAGAAGGCGTTCGGCATCAGCTACCCCACGGTCAAGAACCGGCTGAACAAGATCGTCCAGCAGTTGCAGCTGGTTGAAGTGGTTCAGGTCAGCGGCCACGACGAGGTCTTCGACCTGCTGGAGCGGGGCGAGATCTCTGTCGCCGAGGCCGCGGAAAGGTTGGAGAAATGAAGTGCCCGCCCTACGCAATGTCTATGCGCATCGTGGACGGGAAGTGCGCCAAGTTCCAGCTCTGGTTCCCGCTCTTCATCCTGTGGCCGCTCGCGCTGCCCTTCCTGCTGCTCACCGTCATAGCGGCCCTGTTCGCCGACCTGTTCAGCCTGATCTCGCTCCACAAACCCGGATACACCCGCTTCCTGTTCGGGGTCCTCGGGACAGTCAGCGAGACCCGGGGCACGGAAGTGTTCATACAAGACAAGAGCCATCACAGCCGGATCGTGGCTTTCACGCTCCGCTAGAAGAGAAAGGGACAAACATCATGGGTGACGATCGTAACCGCATACTAGATCTCCTTGCCGCCGGCAAGATAACGGCGGAAGAAGCGGCCCGCCTCCTGGACGCGCTCGAGGCGAACCCCGCGCAAGCGGCCGGGGCCGAGACGTCGGCCGGTACGGGGGCGAAGACCGGTTGGCCTAAGTTCTTCTCCTCCGGCGCGAAGGCGACCGAAAGAACCGGTGCCACCGGCACGGCCAAATTCATGTACGTCAAGGTCGTGAGCGGCCAGGGCGACAACGTGAACGTCAAGATCCCCCTCGCCCTGCTGCGGGCCGGGCTCAAGCTCACCTCGCTTATCCCGGCCCAGGCGCAGGACCAGATCAACAAGACCATGGCCGAGAAAGGCATGGCGTTCGACCTCAACAACTTCAAGCCCGAGGATCTGGAGGAGCTCATCGACGCCCTGCGCGAGATGGAAGTCGACGTCGACGCGGCCAACGGCGACAAGGTCCACGTGTATGCGGCGTAGCGCCACGGCCTGAGCGGGGCGGCGTAGCGCCACGCGGCGCAACCGCCGTCCCCGACCGGCCGCCGACCGGCGTGACGGCCGGGGCTGACTGAAGACCCACAGACTGAAAACCGGCACGATCTGTGACACGCGTATTATCAACTCTTGACTACTATTAACTTCATAGTATAGTGGGACTCATAGCAAGCGTAGATCGCGGATATTCGCGGCGAGCGGCGAGACAAGAAAGGCACTGACAGGGGGCAAGACATGAGAACTTTACGAAACGTCTTCCGGCGAAAGCTGCGCGTCCTGCTCACCATCTTCGGCATCACCATCGGGGTGCTGGCGCTGGTGGTCATGGGCAGCATGGCCGAGAAGATCAACATGCTGGTCTCGGGCGGCACCGAGTACTTCTCCGACAAGGTCACCGTGCAGGCGGCGGGCACGTCCTTGTTCTCGAGCGCGCCGCTCTCGCTCAGCAAATACGACGACATCAAAGCGGTGCCCGGGGTGGCCGAGGTCTCGGCCCAGCTCGGCACCTTGCTCGATACCGAGGCCGGGGCCAGCTTCGGCATGCCCGCCATGATCGGCGGCAGCGACATGCGGGGGCAAGACCTTGAGAGTTTCAAACTCACCTACGCCGAAGGCCGGGCCCTGACGCCCAGCGATATCGGCTCGGTGGTGGTCGGCTCCGACCTGGTCAAGAAGCTGGGCGCCAAGGTCGGCGGCACCATCCTTGTGCGCGCTGAGCGCTTCACCGTGGTCGGGATACTCGACCGGACCCTCACCGCTCCGGACAGCGAGATCCTCATGACCCTCCCCGACGCTCAGCGCCTCTACATGCAGGACATCCCCGAGGTCATACGCGGCCAGGTGGACCAATCCAACATCGTGACTTCGTTCGTGGTCTACCCCACTCCCGGCACCGATCCCGAAGCGCTGGCTTCCAAGATCAACGCCGCCGTCTCCGGTGTGAAAGCCACGGGACCAAAGGCCTTTCAAGACCAGGTTGCGAGCACCATGGGCATCTTCAACGCCATCCTATACGGCATCGCCATCATCGCCCTCTTCGTGGGCGGGCTCTCGGTGATCAACACCATGACCATGTCGGTGAACGAGCGGACCCGTGAGATCGGCGTGCGCAAGGCCATCGGCGCCTCCGACCGCCAGATAGTGGGCCAGTTCTTGAGCGAGTCCGGCATAATCGGTCTGATCGGCGGCGCGTCCGGGCTCTTCCTCGGCTGGCTGGTGGCCACCGTCACAGACAAGCTTCTGGAGCCCCGCAACCTCGACCTGTTCCTCGTCTCTCCCAGGCTGGCTATCGGCTCGGTGCTGTTCGCCATCCTCCTGGGTCTGGTGAGCGGGCTGTATCCCTCCCTGCACGCGGCCCGGCTGCAGCCGGTCCTCGCCCTACGGTACGAATAGGAGAGTGTCATGCAAACTCTGGAAACGATCATCCGCGGCGCCGGCATCCACAAGCGCTACGTCATGGGCAAGGACAACTACGTGGACGCCCTCCAGGACGCCTCGGTGGAGATCGAGAAAGGCCAGATGGTCGCCGTCATGGGACCCTCCGGCTCGGGCAAGTCCACTCTAGTGCACATCCTGGGCTGCCTCGACTCGGTCAACTCGGGTGAAGTGTGGCTCGACGGGCGCCGCGTCGACAAGCTGAGCCGGCGCGACCTGGCTCAGCTCCGCAGGACCGAAGTGGGCTTCATCTTCCAGACTTTCAACCTGGTGCCCAGCTTCACCGCGCTCGAGAACGTCATGCTGGCCGCGGAGTACGCCGGCAAGAGCAGGCGCGAAGCCCGTGAGCTGGCGCGGACTGCCCTGGCGCAAGTGGGACTCGCCGACCGCGAAGACCACAAGCCTACCGAGCTTTCCGGCGGTCAGCAGCAGCGGGTGGCCATCGCGCGGGCTCTCGTCAATAGTCCCAAGGTCATCTTCGGCGACGAGCCCACCGGCAACCTGGACTCGGCCAGCTCGACCGAGATCGTCGACATGATGCACCGCATCAACCGCGATACAGGCACCACCTTCGTGCTGGTCACGCACGACCCGGACGTCGCCGCCACGTGCGACCGGGTGTTCCACATGCTCGACGGGCGCGTGGCCAACGGCAACGGGCGCCACGCCGAGGACGGGCGCGCCGACTGATCGGCGCCGGCCGCGCGGCGCCCGGGCCCCCGGGGCCGCCGCGCGGCATCACATGAGTAACACGCGGTCTGGGCCGTCCCGCTATACTGGCGGGCTAGGTAATCGCGAGGCGCGTGAGACAGGCAGAGAGGTACATATGCGGATCTTGAGGAACGTCTTCCGGCGCAAACTGAGAGTTCTGCTCACCATCTTCGGCATCACCATCGGGGTGCTGGCGCTGGTGGTCATGGGGAGTATGGCCGAGAAGATCAACATGCTGGTCTCGGGCGGTACCAGGTACTACTCCGACAAGGTCACAGTGGCGGCGGAGGGCAGCAGCATGTTCTCCACCGGCCCGCTGTCCATCGGCAAGTACGACGCCATCAAGGCCGTGCCCGGAGTCGCTGAGGTCTCGGCCGGCATCGCCACTCTGCTCGAGACCGATACCTCCGTCTCTTTCGGTATTCCTGCCACGATCCAAGGTAGCGATCTGCGCGGGCAAGAGCTGGAGAGCTTCAAGGTCACCTACTCCGATGGTCGGGCGCTGAGAGCCGACGATTCGGGCTCCGTTGTGGTGGGGTCCGACCTTGTCGGGAAGCTCGACGCCCAGGTGGGGGGCTTCGTCAGCGTTCGCGGAGAGCGCTTCCAGGTGGTGGGGATACTCGACAAGACCCTCACTGGGCCCGACACCTCGGTCTGGATGACCCTGGCCGACGCGCAACGATTGTTCGTGCAAGACCTGCCGGAGGTCATCCGCAGCCAGGTCGACAAGAACGATCTGGTCACCTCGTTCGTGGTCTACCCCACCGAGGGTACCGACCCGGAACAGCTGGCCCTCGACGTCAACAAGGCCGTGCCCGGGGTGAAAGCCACAGGCCCCAAGGCATTCCAAGACCAGATAGCCAGCGCCACGAAGATCTTCAGCGCCATCCTCTACGGCATCGCCATCATCGCGCTCTTCGTGGGCGGGCTCTCGGTGATCAACACCATGACCATGTCGGTGAACGAGCGCACCCGCGAGATCGGGGTGCGCAAGGCGATCGGAGCCTCGGACGGCCAGATCGTACGGCAGTTTCTGGGCGAAGCGGGCATCATCGGGTTGATCGGGGGTGTCTCTGGGCTCGTCCTGGGCTGGATCGCGGTTGTGGTGGCCAACAAGCTGCTGGAGTCGTCCGACCTCAACCTCTTCCTGGTCACTCCCAGGCTCGCCATCGGCTCGGTGGTCTTCGCCCTCATCCTCGGCCTGGTGAGCGGCCTCTATCCATCACTCCACGCGGCCCGGCTGGAGCCGGTCGTCGCCCTCCGGTACGAGTAGGAGAATCCTATGCCAACGGTCATCAAAGGAATCGACATCCACAAGCGCTACGTCATGGGCAAAGACAACTACGTCGACGCCCTGCAGGGAGCCTCACTCGAGGTCGAGGAAGGCGAGATGGTAGCGGTCATGGGCCCCTCCGGCTCGGGCAAGTCCACGCTCCTTCACATCCTCGGCTGCCTCGACTCCCTGAACAAGGGAGAAGTGTGGCTCGAGGACCGGCGGGTGGACACTCTCCGCCGCGGCGAGCTGGCCAACCTCAGGCGTAATGAGGTGGGCTTCATCTTCCAGACCTTCAACTTGGTGCCGAGTTTCACCGCCATCGAGAACGTCATGCTGGCGGCCGAGTACGCCGGCAAAGGGAGGCGCGAAGCGCGCGAGGCGTCTAGGAACGCTCTCTCCCTCGTGGGGCTGTCCGATCGAGAGAGACATCGCCCCACCGAGCTGTCCGGCGGTCAGCAGCAGCGCGTCGCCATTGCCCGGGCCCTCGTCAACGGCCCCAAAGTCATCTTCGGCGACGAACCCACCGGCAACCTGGACTCGTCCAGCTCGGCCGAGATCGTGGAGATGATGCACCAGGTCAACCGCGACACGCGCACCACGTTCCTACTGGTCACGCACGACCCGGGCGTCGCCTCCACCTGTCACCGCGTCGTCCACATGCTCGACGGGCTGGTGACCAACTCACACTAGAACAGCCCGTAGGGGTCGATGTACCAGAAACCGTCGATCTCGAGCATGTCGAAGTAGACCGGCTCGTCGGCGTCACGCACGTCCTCGGTGGTCGTCCCGTAGCTGTCGGTGATGGTCACGGTGCCCGCGGTGATGGTGACCGTGGCGGTGGTGTCGCTGGTCTTCTCGCTACTCAGCTTGATCCCGGAGAACTCCAGGGAATCGTAGTTGAACAGCTCGCCGGCCAGCAACTGCTCGGCCTGTTCGAGCGGTACGCCGAGCGCATCCTCGATGGTCAGCGGATCCATGACGGTAAGCACCGCCACCATATCCTGGTCTTCCATGGCGCTCAGGAACTGCTCCACGGCCTCCTCGGGGCTGGACGCCGTGCCCTGGCCCGTGATGACCGGACCCCCGTCCGTGGTGGTCGTGCCTTCTGTGGTCACGGTGGTGTCATCGATCGAGGAGCCGGAAGAGTCCCCGCCGAGCGACGACAGGGAGTTGGCATCCAGGTACCACTTGCCGTCCTTCTTGACCAGGTCGAAGGTTACCGGTTCATCCGCGTCCTGCACGTCTTCGCTGGTCTCCACGCCGTCGCTGTCCTTCACAGTCACCGTGCCCTCGGTGATCGTGACCGTGGCGGTGGTATCGCCGGTGTCGTCCGTGCTCATCTTGATCCCGGAGAACTTGACCGACTCGTCGCTGAACATCGCGCTCCCGATCATCTCCTTGGCGGCTTCCGCGGATATCCCGCCGAGCACCTCGCTCAGCGCCTCCTGATCCAGGAGGTCGAACAGCGCGTCGACGTCCTCGTTCTCCATAGCCCTGAGCAAGCGGTTCACGGTCTGCTCGGGCGTCTTACCGGCGCCGCCCCCGAAGATGTCGTCGCTGAACACCACGAACACAAGGACACACGCCACCGCGATCACGAGCACCGCGGCTACGAGTGAGATCCACAGCCCGTTACCTCTGCGCTGCGGCGGGGCGTTCCAGCCTCCCGCGCCATAAGGCTGGGCCGGCGTGTAGGGCGGCTGACCGGGTGGGTAGGACGGGCCCGGCGCGTAGACTCCCGGGCCTGGGGGCGGAGCGGCTCCCGAGGGCGTCCCCGCCGAAGCCTGTCCGACCGGCTGACCGCAGTTCGGACAAAACTGCTGGCCTTCACCGAGCGGAGCGCCACATTTGGCACAGTAGGCCATGTTGTTCTCCTTCCAAGATCTTGAACGATTCCCGAGGCATGCCCCGTCGGGGCAGGAGTCTGTCGAAGTCACCTCCGGGCCACTATAGGTCCGGGTGGAAGCAGGGACAAGTGCACGGCGGCGATGGCGACGACGGCGGCGGCGATGACGGCGATGGCGGCGGCGCGATAGCCACCGCGACGCGGTGGCTCAGCCAACGTCGCTCAGCAGGCTCTCCACGGCTTCCCGGTTCTTCCACAGCGCGCATCCGCCGCCCGAGTCGGCGGACAAGTCCGGCATGGCGCGCAATCCGGTCAAGAACGGCGAACGCAGGGCTTCCGCCAGCGAGGCGTCCGCCAGATTCGTGTCCGAATAGGGCGCGAACGGGCATGGCTCCACGTCGCCCGAGGCGTTGATGTGGACGAAACCCCTCCCCGCCGAGAGACACCCACCCACTTCTTCTTCGTCCCAGGGCACGGCGACGAAAAGCGCCGCGAAGCGCTTCTTGAACTCGGGCATCCGGGCAGCGACCCTTTCCCGCTGGTCGTCGGTCAGCACCCAATGCGCCGTAGCCTCGTCGATGGGCGTGTACTCGGCGAACAGGAAGAAACGGCAGCCCGCGTCGACCAGGCCTCCGATATACCCGTCGTCGAGGAGCGTGGAGTAGTTGTCGCTGGTCATCGTCAGCGAGCAGCCGAAGAAGAGCCGCTTCTTCTCGAGCCGGCCCATGACCTCGGCGAGCCTCCGGTATGTACCCTCCCCTCGCCTCTGGTCGGTCTCCACGGCCGTGCCTTCGAGACTGATGAGGAGAATGACGTTCCTGAGGCGCGCCAGCCTCTCGACCATGGCCTGGTCGATCAACACGCCATTGGTGAACACGAGAAAGAGCACGCGCGGGAAACGCTCGGCGATGGCGACTATCTCGGGCCGCAGGAACGGCTCGCCGCCCGCAATGACGAAGAAGGAGACACCAAGCTCGTGGGCCTCCGCGACGATACTGCCCAGCTTGGCGTCGCTCAGCCCGTCCCCGGGCACGGCCGCCGGCGAGGCAGCCGGCGCCCCGGGCGCGCGGCCGGGCGCGGCGCCGCCGGTAACGCCGCGCGCGCCGCCCGGCGCTTCGCCCTCTCCGGGGCCGCGGAACGACCGGGCGTAGCACCCGATGCACTGCAGATTGCACTGATGGGTGATGCTGAAGATGACGATGGGCGGCACCGGCACGCCCCGCTCGCGCCATTCGGCCCGGGTCTTGGCAGCGATGCGCTGCCATCGCACCGTGTGCGCGAACTGCCAGGCCTGGCGGGGCCG
>MELN01000046.1:0-7253 GCA_001768675.1 Actinobacteria bacterium RBG_16_64_13
CCGACCCACATGCGGCCGAGCATCGCCGCACGGTTCAAACGGTCTTGGACGAGCTAGGGGCGGGGCACAAGCCCCGGGTGGTGGTACTCAACAAGGCGGACTTGGTCGATGCCTCCGCGGCGACGTTGGGGCGGGGAGTCCCGGGGGGGATCCTGGGGCGCGACGACCGATATTCGCTGAAAGTGTCGGCGCGTGACGGCGTGGGCATCGACGAATTGCGTAGCATGATGGCCACGGTCCTGGCCGATCTGTGGCTGGACGTCGACTTGGCCCTTCCCTATTCGGCTGGTGATCTTCTGGCCCGGGTGAGAGAGCGCGGCACGGTGGAGTTCGAGTACCGGGACGACGATGTGCGCATCCAGGGAAGAGTGCCGCCGTCCATGGCGGACGACCTGCAGAGCGCCGCGCGCGCCTGGGAGCGCGCGCTCAAGGCGCGCCAGGGGGGTTTGTAGGGCCCGGGTCTAGAAGTACAGGTGCGCCGACTCGATCGCGGCTGCGATCAGAGCGGCGCCTTGCTCCAAGTCCTTCAGCGACAACACTTCGACCGGCGAGTGGATGTAGCGTGTCGGCACGGCCACCACACTGCATGGGATGCCGCTCTTGGTGATGCTGATGACCGTCGCGTCGGTATTGCCGCCATTGCCCACCTGTAGCTGATAGGCGATGCCCGCCTTGTCGGCCGACTCCCGCAGCCAGCGAAGCACCGGACGGGGTGTGATCACTCCCCTGCCGGCCGCGTCGATGATGGTGATACTGGGGCCCTTGCCGGCGGCTACAGTGGACTCGCTCTTGCTGACCCCGGGGTTGTCTCCCGGTATGGTGACGTCGGTGGCGATGGCGACGTCGGGAGTGAGACCGTAGGCGCTGGTGCGCGCGCCCTTCAGGCCGACTTCCTCCTGCACGGTGCCCACCGCCTGGATGGTGGCGCGGACCTGCTTCTTCTTGAGGAGCTTGAGGGCCGAGATCATCATGACGACGCCGGCCCGGTTATCGAGGGCCTTGCCGGTGACGAAGCCATTGCCAAGCAGACTGAACTCGCGGTCGATGGTGATGAGCGAGCCGATCTCCACCCCGAGTTCCGCCGCGCTGTCCACGCCTGTGGCGCCACAGTCGACGAACATCTCCTTGGCCTTGATCATCCGCTTGCGCTCGTCGGCGTCCATCATGTGCGGAGGACGGGAGCCCACCACTCCAGGTATGCGCTTGCCGTCGCGGGTTTGGATCATTACCCGTTGCCCGAGGATGGTCTGATCGGTCCAACCGCCCACCGGGACCATCCTGAGATAACCGTCGTCATCGATGTGGGAGACCATGGCCCCGATCTCGTCCATGTGCGCCGCCACCATGACGGCCGGGCCTTGACCCGTTCGTATCCCGATGACGTTGCCCATCTTGTCGATGGTGACCTCGTCCACCAGCGGTTCCATCTCTGCCCGCAGCAGGCTGGCGACCTCGTCCTCATAGCCGGACAGGCCGTGCGCGTTGGAGAATCTGCTGAGTAGAGCGGCGATGTCTTTCATCTCAGGCCTCCATTTCTAACTCGTTTCAAAATGAAGCCACGGCCGCCTAGAGCATCGTCCGTAGTTGATCCATGTCGGGGATCAGACCGGCCTGCGAGGGGCCGTAGTCGAACTGCACCGTCTCAAGGATGGCCTTGGCTTCGGCGGATGACCATTGCCCCGACCCGTAGAGTATCTCGCTGGCTATCGAGCAGGCAGTCTGTGCGCAGAACGCGGTGTTTATCCGCGCGCACAGCCGCAGATGCTCCGCCCTCGTGGGGTCGGCATCGTCGCCGCGGGCCATTTTGTTCAACAAGGCCGCGCCGGTTTCGACCACCGAGGCCAAGGTGGCCAGCTGGAACATGACGTGCTGCTGCCGGGTGGCCTTTGCCTGGTGGGCTTCTTCGAAGAGGCGGCTGAGCAGCCGGATGATGCCGGCGAGCGTGTCGGCTTTGACATCCGGGTGGCTCTCATGCACCGCGTCCATGTGCTGGGCCAGGGATTCGTAGAAGCCGCCCTTGGACTTGACTTCCTCGCGCCACCTGAAGGTGCTGATGATGAGCTGCTGGATCTCGCTGGTGCCCTCGTAGATGGTGGTTATCTTGACGTCGCGCTTTATCTTCTCCACGTCGTACTCGCGGATGTAGCCGTAGCCTCCGAGCGCCTGGATGGCCGCGTCGGCGCAGGCGTTGCCGACCTCCGTGGCGAACAGCTTCGCGAGCGAGCCCTCGAGCTGCAGGTCGGTCTCGCCCGAATCGATGCGCGCGGCGACTTCGTCGATGTACGCCCTCGCAGCCTCCAGCTTGGCCACGAAGGGTAGGATCAACTTATGCGTGTATCCCTGTTTCTCAATGAGCGGAGAGCCGAACTGGACGCGCTCCTTGGCGAAAGGGATCACCTTGTCGAGCGCCGCTACTCCGGCGCCCAGACCGAAAGCCGCGACCATCAACCGGGTATAGCCGAAGACCTCGTTCGCCTGCGCAAGGCCTTGCCCCGGGACTCCGCCCACCAGGTTCTCGACAGGGACGAAGACATTGTCGAAGGCCAGAGCAGCCGTGTTGGAGCTGCGGATGCCGTGCTTCTCCTCCGGCTTGCCGGGATGGAACCCCTCCATGGACTTCTCGACGATGAAGAAGGACGGGCCCTCCGCCGTCTGAGCCAGGACCGTCAGGAAGTCGGCATACCCGCCGTTGGAGATGAACTGCTTGGTGCCGTTGATACGGTAGCCGGTGACTTCACCCTGGTCATCGAGCACGGGCGAGGCCGTGGTCTTCAGATTGGAGAGGTTGCTACCAGCTTCGGGCTCGGTCACTGCGTAGGCGACGATGGCGTCGCCCTCGGCAAGCTTAGTCAGCCACTTCTCCTTCTGGGCCTCCGTCGCGCCGACCAGGATCGGGTCGGTGCCGAGATGGATGGCCAGGAACGCGGTGGCGACACCCAGGCAGATCTTCGCCATCTCCTCGGAGACGGCCGCGATGTCGCGGGCCCCGCCCCCCATGCCGCCGTATTCCTCGGGTATGAAGAGCAGCTGCAGACCGATCTTGGGGCCGAGCAGCTCGCGTATCACGTCTTCGGGAAAGACCTCGTCTTTGTCGTACTGCCGCAGTCTCTCGGGGGTCAGCATGCGCTGACGGATCTGCGAAAGCAGGTCGAGTATGCCCTTGCGGTCTTCGATCGGGAGTCCTGCCAGTGCCACTTCCACCTCCAATGGCTCGGGTCGGCTGTATGGGCGGGTTTGAGCGGTCGCGGCCGCAGGCGCGAAAGTATAACATGGGCTCCCGCGCCGCCCGGCCGCCGGGCCTGGGGTACACTTACACAGGCAATCACACTCCCGTGGACGAACGGGGTAGGCGGACCCGCCGGCAGCTATGAGCGGAAGCGACGACCTCGAACATCAGATCAGGCATGCTCCGGACCTCCCTGGGGTCTATCTCTACCGGGACGGGTCGGGTGAGGTGCTGTACGTGGGCAAGGCCTTGTCGTTGCGTAAGCGCTTGGCCAGCTACCTCCCGGCAATCGAGGGGGGCGAGAACGGCCGGCTCCCGGCTAAGGTCAACGAGATGGTCGGCCGGTCCGCCTCTGTGGAGTGGATCGTAACCAGTAACGAGGTGGAGGCGCTCCTCTTGGAGCACAACCTCATCAAGCAGCACCGTTCCCCCTTCAACATCCGTCTCCGCGACGACAAGTCGTACCCCTACATCATGATCACCGTGCAGGACGAGTTCCCGCGGGTGATGTTCACCAGGCAGCCGCACAGACGGGGAAACCTCTACTTCGGACCGTTCTCGAGTGCGGCCAAGGTCAGGGAGACGCTCGACGCGCTGGGCAAAGTCTTTCCGGTACGTGCGTGCCGCGGACATCGACCCGGCCGGCATTCGGGGTCACCTTGTCTCCAGTTCCACATCGCTCGCTGCCCCGGACCTTGCCTGGAAACGGTGAGTGTCGCCGAGTACCAGGGCGTGATCGAGCAGGTCGTGGACTTTCTGAGCGGGCGCGAGACTAAGGTGGCGGCTCGTCTGGAGCGGTCGATGCAGGATGCCGCGGGGAGACAAGATTTTGAGAGCGCTGCTGTGTTTCGGGACCGTCTGGAGGCGTTACGTCACGTGCTGGAACGGCAGCAGATCGAATCCAGCTCGCTGGGGTCGGCGGACGTCGCGGGGCTGGCGGTGGACGACTGGGGCGCGAACGTGCAGGTGTTCATCACCCGGGACGGGAAGCTGGCAGACCGGCGGAGCCTCACTTTCGTGAACGTGGCTGGAGCGGACGCGCAGGAGGTGTTTGAACGGTTCGTTGCCGAGTACTACGGGATGGCGCCGGCGGTGCCCTCCGAGTTGATAGTGCCGCCATCAGTTCGGGAAACCGGCCGGTTGGCGTCGTTCTTGGAGGGGCTGCGCGGGACCAAGGTCGACGTGCGCCAGGCGGAGCGGGGAGACAAACGGCGGCTGCAAGAAATGGCCGACCGGAACGCGGCGCTGGCGCTTGCGCATGAGCGTCTCCGGGAGGAGAGGACCCGGGAACGCCGCCTGGGCGCGTTGACCGCGCTGGAGGCCACGCTGGGGCTCGAAGGGCCGCCCATGCGGATCGAGGGCTTCGACATATCCAACCTGGGGGCGGAGAACATCGTGGCCTCGATGGTTGTCTTCGAAGGAGGCGTGCCCAAGAAGAGCGACTACCGGAAGTTCGCCATCAGGTCGACCGAGGGTCAGGACGACGTCGGTGCTATTTTCGAGACTGTGGTGCGCCGCTTCACACATGACGCCGCCGGCGGCGAACGCGCCGCCGAGGGGGCGGAAGCCGGCGCGTCTGGGCTTAGATCCCGGCCCTACGACCCGTCGTTCGAAGCTGTTCCCGACCTCGTGCTGATCGACGGGGGGAAGGGGCAGTTGGGCGCGGCGGTGGCGGCTTTGGGGGCAGCCGGTTTGGAGGCGGCTGTGACCGTCATCTCGCTGGCCAAACGCGAGGAGGAGGTGTTCGTACCCTGGTCGAGGGAGGCTCTCGATCTGGCCGTGGACGATCCCGGCCTGTTATTGCTGCAACGGGTCAGGGACGAGGCCCACAGGTTCGCCCTCGGCTTCCACCGGAGGAAGCGGGCGGCCGGCACGACGCATTCGCTGTTGGACCAACTCCCCGGCATCGGGGACAAACGTAAGAGGGCGATCATGCAGCATTTCGGGTCGCCGGAGCGGTTCTTGCAGGCATCCAGGGAAGAGCTCGAGGCCGTGCCGGGGCTACCCGGCAAAGTGGCCAGGGAGGTGCACGCATATGTACACAAGACGGGGTAGTGGAACGAGTAACAGCCCGCGGTCCTTCGCGGACAGGGAACCGCTGAGCGCGGAGTACGATACGCCCTGGGGCCGGGGCACGGTGAGCGTTCGTCACGGACATCTGATGGCAGTCGATCTGCCCGCTGTGTCAGCCGGGGCGCGGCCGGGCACGGCAGCCTCGGCCGCCGCGGGGCAGGCGGCTTCAGGTGCGGGCCCGTCCGACGCGGCCGCAGATGCCGTCGATCGGGCGGCGCTCGACCGCTGGGTCCATGAGCTGGAAGCGTATTTCCGGGGAGAGCGCTTGACATGGTCGCCGAGAGAACTCGCTCTGGACGAACTTACGCCCGGCTCCTTCGACCGGGCCGTGTACTCGGCGCTGCTCTCCGTGCCGCCCGCAGTCACGGTGAGCTACGGGGTCCTGGCCGAGATGGCCGGCTACCCGCGGGCGGCACGGGCGGTGGGCAACGCCATGGCGACCAATCCAATCCCGGTCGTCATACCCTGCCACCGCGTCGTCAGGTCCGACGGCAGCCTTGGTAACTACGGGGACGATCCGGCCTGGAAAGAGCGTTTGCTCGCCCATGAGAGAGACCATGCCGGTGCGTACACGGGGAAGCGATGACTTCTGCTGAGCTCCATGAACTGCGGGTGACTCTTATCACCGGCCTCTCCGGCGCCGGGAAGTCGGAGGCCGTGGCCACCTTTGAGGACGCCGGGTATTTCTGCATCGACAACCTCCCACCGCAGATGCTGCCGAACGTCGTGGAGTTGTTCGCGCTCGAAGGAAGCAGGGTGAATCGGGTCGCACTTGTCTTTGACGCCCGCGGGGGCACCCACTTCGAGGAATTCGGCCCGGCGCTCGAGTTCTTGCGGCACGCCGGGATACCGTTCAAGATGCTGTATCTCGAGGCCGATGACGAGGTCCTTGTCGCTCGCTATCAGGCCACGAGGCGGCCGCACCCGCTGTCTCCCAGCCTGCTGCAGGGCATCGAACGAGAGCGGCGTTTGCTCACGACTCTGCGCGCGCAGGCCGATCTGATAGTCGACACATCCGATCTGAGCCCCTGGCGCCTGCGGAGGCGTCTTGAGGAGACCCTCTTGGCCGAGCGGCTCAGCGACCAACTGCTCGTGAGCCTCGAGTCGTTCGGGTACAGGTACGGGCTTCCGGACGATGCCGACATCGTCCTCGACAGTCGCTTTCTCCCCAATCCCCATTGGGTGGCCGATCTACGGCCCCGTTCCGGACTGGATGCAGAGGTGAGGGACTACGTTCTCTTGCGTCCGGACGCCGAAGCGTTTCTGCAGCAGGTTGTAGGCCTGATCCGTTTCATGGCCTCGGGGTTCATGGCCGAGCAGAAACGGAGGCTGGTCGTGGCGCTGGGCTGCACGGGTGGGCGGCACCGCTCGGTCGCGCTGGCCGAGGAGCTGGCGCGGCGGCTGAGGGAAGACCCCGCCTTGATGCTGAGCCTCAGTCATCGGGACGTCGACAGGTCGGAATAGTGAGTTCCGGGTTCACGCGCGCCTTTCGGGATGAGCTCGCTCGGGTCGAGGAGAAGCAGCCCTGCTGCCGTCTCGCAGCCGTGGCTGGTCTGGTTCACACCGCCGGCACTTTTCTCATCCGAGGCGGTACCACCGACGAAAACCGGTACGAGGTGCGTCTGGCCACGACCGTTCAGGCGGCGGCGAAGATGGCCTACTCCCTCTTCAAAGGGTTCGGGGCTGAGGGCGACCTCCTTACCCGCCGCGAGCCGCGCTTTCAGCACCGGCTCCTGTACGAGGTGCATGTCAAGGGTTCGCCGGCTGCTTTGCAGGCGCTGAACGAGATGGGAGTGCTCAGCGACAACTTCGAGCTCCAGCCGGGTCTGGCCAGACGGCTGGTGAAGAAGAGTTGCTGCCGAAGCGCTTTTGTCCGAGGTTGTCTCATCGGGGCCGGCTCGGCGAACGCACCGCAGCGGGAGCCGCATCTCGAGATCACTACCTCCCACCAGGC
>MELN01000046.1:7270-14505 GCA_001768675.1 Actinobacteria bacterium RBG_16_64_13
TTAGATTGCTGCGAGAGATGGAGTTCCACCCTGGCGAGAGGCCACGTCGGGGCAGCTACGTCGTATATCTGAAGGGCAGGGATGAAGTCGCCGGTCTTCTAGCGCTGGCCGGTGCGCACGTGGCTGCGCTGCAAGTGGAGGAGCAGGCTGTCGTCAAGGAGGTCAGGTCCCGGGCGAATCGCCTGGCTAACTGTGACTCGGCGAATCTGCGCCGCACCAGCGCCGCGGCGTCGCGCCAGCTTGCCGCGATCGCTGTTCTTGAAAAGACCGGTCGGCTCGCGGCACTGCCGCCGGCCCTGCGTGAGATGGCCGAGATCCGGGTGAGCCACCCGTATCTGAACCTCAGCGAGCTAGCCGAGGCCGGCGGTGAGGGCCTCACCAAGTCTGCCGTGAACCACCGGCTGCGGCGCCTTGTGGAGGCGACGGAAAGAGCGGGACGAAAGGGCGCCCGTGTTAGAATTCGGCGGTCCGTTGTCAATGGATCCGATTCAGAACCAACCCCAGGGAGCAGGCCGGTATGAGCATCAAAGTGGCGATCAATGGATTCGGGCGGATCGGGCGGCTGTTCCTCCGGGCGACCGCTCTGCGCGGAGCCGATATCGAAGTGGTGGCGGTTAACGATCTTACCGACGCGGCCACCTTGGCCCATCTGCTGAAGTACGACAGCGTGCACCGAGTGTGGCCCGGCGAGGTCTCCCACACAGCCGATTCTCTGGTCTTCGAGGGCCGGTCCATCAGGACGCTCGCTGTGACCGACATCGCGTCGCTTCCGTGGCGGGAGCTCGGGGTCGACGCGGTGATGGAATGCACGGGCCATTTCACCGACAGATCGCAGGCGGCGCTTCACCTCGATCAAGGCGCGAAGAAGGTGCTTATCAGCGCCCCTGCCAAGGATCCGGACATCACGGTCGTCATGGGTGTCAACGACGGCGACTACGACCCTGCCCGCCACCACATCATCTCGAACGCTTCGTGCACGACGAACTGTCTTGCCCCGGTGGTGAAGGTGCTCCTCGACTCCTTCGGGATCGAGCACGGATTCATGACCACCGTTCATGCCTTCACCAACGATCAGCGCATCCTCGATCTGGCGCACAAGGACCTGAGGCGCGCGAGGGCGGCCTCGCTCTCCATCATCCCCACTTCCACAGGTGCCGCTCGCGCTATCGGACTGGTTCTGCCCGAACTCAAGGGCAAGTTCGACGGGTACGCGCTTCGCGTGCCGGTGCCGGACGGCTCCGTGGTCGACTTGGTGCTCACCCTCGAGAAGGAGGCCACTGCGGAGCAGATCAACTCCGCTGTGAAAGCCGCCGCGGAGGGCCCGTTGGCTGGGGTGCTGCGCTACACCGACGAGCCCATCGTCTCGTCGGACGTGGTTGGCGATCCAAGTTCCGCGGTGTTCGATTCCGCCCTCACCATGGTCATGGGCCGGCGAGCCAAAGTCGTGGCCTGGTACGACAACGAGTGGGGGTTCACCAACCGCATGGTGGATATGTGCGCCCGCTTGTTCTAAGGACCGGGGGTAAGAAAGGTAGGACATGGCTAAGAAGACGGTGCGGGACATCGACGTCGCGGGGAAGCGCGCTCTCGTGCGCGTAGACTTCAACGTACCTCTCAAGGACGGCCGGGTCGGCGACGACAGTCGTATCCGCGCGGCGCTACCCACCATCTCGTACCTGCGTGAGCAGGGATGCCGCGTGATCTTGATGTCGCATCTGGGCCGTCCCAAGGACGCCCCGGATCCGGCTCTCATGCTCGACCCGGTAGCTATGCGTTTGGCCCAACTGCTTTCCATCCCCGTCCGTAAAGTCAGCGAGCTGTCCGGCCCGGGTGTGGAAGCAGCCGTGGCCGAAATGGAGCCTGGCGACGTTCTCTTGCTGGAGAACTCACGTTTCGATCCTCGCGAGAAGAAGAACGACGCAGTCCTGGTCAGAGACCTGGCGCGCTTGGGCGACATCTACGTGAACGACGCCTTCAGCGCGGCACACAGAGCTCACGCCAGCACCGCCGGCGTGGCCAAAGTGCTGCCCTCCGCGGCCGGCTTCCAGATGGAGAAGGAGATCAACGCTCTGGAGGCACTACTGGCCCAGCCGAAGCGGCCGTTCGTCGTGGTCTTAGGAGGGGCGAAGGTCACCGACAAGATCAAGGTCATCGATCGCTTTCTCGACATGGCCGAACAGGTGCTGATCGGTGGAGCGATGAGCTTTGCCTTCCTCCGGGCCCAGGGACTGTCCTGCGGCGCCTCCAAGGTGGAGGAAGAGGGCGTCGGAGTGGCTGCTGATCTGCTGAAGAAGGCCGCGACCGTGGTCTGCGAGCTGGTCTTGCCCAGCGATGTGGTCGTGGCCGACAGCTTCGCCGAGGACGCCGCTACCCAGGTGGTGGAAGTTGACGCCATCCCCGACGACTGGATGGGGCTGGACATTGGGCCGGAGACGGCCGGCGCGTACGCCGCCGCCGTCGCAAGTGCAGGCGAGGTCTTCTGGAACGGCCCCATGGGGGTCTTTGAAATGGCGCCCTTCGCCGAAGGTACACGGGCCGTGGCGGAGGCCATGGCCGCATGTCCCGGAGTGACGGTCGTGGGTGGCGGCGACTCCGTCGCCGCGGTGAACAAGTTCGGCGTCGCCGACAAGATGGACCACGTCTCCATGGGCGGAGGCGCGTCGCTGGAGTTCATCGAGGGCGCGCAGTTGCCCGGCGTTATCGCGCTTCCGGACAAGGAACCGGTCTGATGGGATCCGCTCAAGGGCGGTCGATCCGGGTGCCGCTTGTAGTGGGCAACTGGAAGATGTTCAAGACCAGTGCGGAAGGTGCCGCGTTCGTACACGAGCTGATAGAGAGCATCGGCCCCTTGGGAGACCGGGAAGTCATGGTGGCGCCTCCGTTCACGGGCCTGTTCGAAGCTGTGCGAGCGGCACGGGGGAGCCGTGTGTCGGTCGCGGCCCAGGATGTGTTCTGGGAGAGGGAAGGCGCCTACACGGGCGAGGTGTCAGCCGAGATGCTGGCCGATCTGGGGGTCGCGGCGGTCATCATCGGGCATTCCGAGCGACGCCGGGACTTCCAAGAGACCGACGAGTGGGTTGCCCACAAGGTGCGGGCTGTTTTGGACTCTGGGCTGCTCCCGATCATGTGCGTGGGTGAGACCGCGGACCAGCGGGAGGCGGGATCGACCAGGGATGTCCTCGGAAGTCAAGTCCCCACGGGTCTCGCCGAGGTCCGCAGTGAGAACGCGGCGCTTGTCACCATAGCCTACGAGCCCGTCTGGGCCATCGGCACCGGGAAGACCGCCACTCCCGAGATGGCCCAGGAGGCCATCGCCTTTGTGCGAGGACAGGTGGCGCGGACGCTGGGTGCGGAGGCGGGCGACGCCGTCCGCATCCTCTACGGGGGCAGCGTGGGGCCCGACAACATCGACGAGCTGATGAACCAGCCGGATATCGACGGGGTGTTGGTGGGAGGCGCGAGCCTCCAGCTCGCTCCGTTCTCACGTATCGTCCACTTCGAGAAGCAGTAGCCGCAGTGGGCGCCGACAGCAGCCTTGGACATCGGCGGGCCGCCCTCGTGATCCTCGATGGTTGGGGCTATGCGCCTCCCGGCCCGGGTAACGCCATCTCGCTGGCGGATACTCCCGTGTGGGATTCGTTGTGGGCGAAGTACCCGCACGTGCTGCTGGAAGCTGGTGGCGAGGCCGTGGGTCTGCCGCCTGGCGTCATGGGCAACTCCGAAGTGGGGCACCTGACTCTCGGCTCGGGGCGGATCATCTATCAAGACCTCTCGCGTATCAACCGGGCGATCGCCGACGGCTCCTTCTTTCAGAACGCCGCCCTGGCGGCCGTGATGGACAGAGCCGCGGCGGGCGGAAAGTCTGTGCACGTGATGGGTCTCTTGTCCGACGCGGGCGTGCACTCGGCGCTCGGCCATCTGCACGCCCTCGTGGTATTGGCCCGTCATCACGAAGTGAGGAGGCTGTTCGTCCATGCCTTCACTGACGGCCGCGATACGTCCCCGACCGCCGGACGGCAATACATGGACGACCTCGAGACCTTCCTTGCGGCCGAGGGTCTTGGGAGTGTCGCAACGGTGTGTGGCCGCTACTACGCTATGGATCGCGACCGGCGCTGGGACCGGGTGAAGCTGGCGTACGACGCGATCGTGCACGGTCAAGGTCTGAGCGCGCGCTGCGCAGCCGCCGCGGTCGCCGAGTCCTACGCCCGAAATGAGACCGACGAGTTCGTCCGGCCCACCGTCGTTTGCGACGACCCAGCGTCGCGCGTTCGTGACGGCGACGGTGTGATCTTCCTCAACTTCCGGCCCGACCGGGCGAGGGAGTTGGCGGCGGCCCTCACCCAGGGCGAGTTCTCGGGGTTCGCCCGCGGAGAGGACCCGCCTGGGGTGGACTTTGTGGGCATGACAGAATACGACCCCAATCTGGGCTTGGCGGTCGCCTTTCCGAAAGAGGAGCCTCGGCAGGTTCTCGCCGAAGTGATCAGCTCCGCGGGTCTGACGCAGCTTCACATCGCGGAGACAGAGAAATACGCCCACGTGACCTTCTTCTTCAATGGGGGTCGCGAAGAGCCGTTCCCCGGGGAGATCCGCAGACTGGTCCCCTCTCTCAGGGAAGTGGACACCTACGATCAGAAGCCGGCCATGAGCGCCTACGAGGTGGCCCGATGCTTCGAGGAGACTATGAGCGAGAGCCCCGTGGACTTCGTGGTGCTCAACTTCGCCAACCCCGACATGGTTGGCCACACCGGGAATCTCGGCGCGACGGTCGAAGCCGTGGGTCATGTGGACCGGTGTCTCGGGCAGGTCCTACAGGTGCTGGCCAAAGTGGGAGCGAAGGTGATAGTCACCGCCGACCACGGTAACGCTGAAGACATGCTTGAGGCCGACGGCAGCATCGATACGGCTCACAGCACTGGCAAGGTCCCTCTGGTGGTCGTGGACGACAGCGTCGAATTACGCGAACAAGCCGGACTGTCCGATGTGGCGCCGACGATTCTTTGCTTTCTGGGGCTCGAGGTGCCGTCAGAGATGAGCGGGCGACGGCTCTGCTGAAAATGAATAGGATTCTTGCGTATACAAAAAAGGCGGGTTCAGTGGTACCTTACGCACAAGGGAGGGATATTGGCCCATTGCGGGCTACGCGGATCATTGAACTGGACGAGAGAGGTATACAACGGTGAAGTACGTACTGGTCGGGCTGGACACCATCCTGGGATTGGCGGTGCTGCTGCTCATATTCCTTCACTCTGGAAAAGATGCGGGGTTGGCGACGACCTTTGGAGGCTCGGGCGCTTTCGGCGGCAGTGGGGTCGTGCAGAAGAACCTGGATCGGCTGACGGTGGCGTGTGCGGTCGCGTTCTTCATTGTTTCCATCGCTCTCGTGTACGTCATCTGAGAGCCAACATAGCGGAGCGTCCGAATCGCACGTAAGTGTGGAGGAGGTGACCAAGCGTAGCGAAGGCTTAGTTGGTTGGCGTGGGGTGTGAAAGAAGCTAAGGAGGGAAGATCTTGAAACTGGATAAACGTACGTGGTTTGGTCTTGTGCTGGTAATGGTTGTGGTCGGGATGGTTCTTGCGGTCGCCGGTTGCGGGGGCGACGAAGGTACCGACACCACATTGGCCGGTGGGAAACCGGTCGACGGCGGGACGTTCAACGTCTATATCAACGAGCCGGCATTCATCGATCCTGTGAACCTGCAGGAATCTGAGGGCACCCAGGTCGGCAACCAGCTCTTCGACAGTCTGGCCAAGTTCGACTACAAGACCGGCGCACTCCAGAAGGCGGCCGCCGAATCGTGGGAAGCCAACGCGGACGCTACCGTGTGGACTTTCAAGTTGAAGGATGCTAAGTTCCACGACGGGACCAAAGTGACCGCGGCGGACTTCAAATACGCCTGGGAACGCATCTGCAACCCGGCGAACGAGTCCGAGATCTCCTATCACTTGTCGGCTGTCAAAGGCTATGACGCAATGCAGGATGGCTCGGCCACCGAGCTTGAAGGCGTGAAGGCCCTCGACGACGAGACGCTGGAGGTCACCCTCTCCTACTCGTTCGGTGACTTCGAGTTCGTGGTTGGTCACCCGGCCCTGGCCCCAGTGCCGAAAGCCGCTGTCGAAGCCGACCCGGTTGCTTTCTCCGCTAAGCCCATCGGCAACGGTCCCTTCATGATGGCCGAGCCGTGGGCCCATGACCAGTACATCAAGGTACTCAAGTTCGCCGACTACTACGGCGACGAGCCTCATGCTGACGGAGTGAACTTCCAGATTCTCACCGACGAAGACACGGCGTTCTTGGAATTCCAGGCCGGCAACCTTGACTTCACCAGCATCCCCTCCGGTCAAGTTGAGGCTGTCAAAGCCCAGTACGGCGTGAGCGACGACGGTCTCGAAGTGGCTCCTGCCAAGCAGGCCCTCACCGGGGTCGAGTCCGCCATCTACTACGTCCTCATCAACAACAAGAATGAGATCCTCAGCAATGTGGCGCTGCGGCAGGCCCTTTCGTTGGCCGTCAACCGTCAGGCCATTGCCGACTCGGTCTACGAAGGCGTGCGCGAACCCGCCACCGGAATCGTGCCGGGCGGCATCGCCGGCTATCTGGACAACCAGTGGGCATACAGTCGTTACGATGTTGAGGCGGCCAAGGCGAAGCTGGTGGAAGCCGGCTATCCCAACGGCGAAGGGCTGCCCGAGATCATCCTCAGCTTCAACAGCGGTTCGGGCCACGAGGACGTCATGGCTGTGATTCAGGCCGACCTCGCGGCTATCGGGGTCACGGCCGTTTTCGATGGCCTCGAATGGGCTCAGTACCTGGATAAACTCCAGGCTGCCGACTACATGATGGGTCGCCTGGGCTGGATCGCCGACTACCCGATCATCGACAACTTCCTGTATCCGCTCTTCACCGAGGGCGGCGATAACATGTCGTTCTACAACGACCCGGCCGTCGCTCAGGCGCTGATGGATGCCCGGGCCACCGTGGACACCGACGCGCGTATCGCGAAGTATCAGGCGATCGAGAAGACCATCGGTGAAGCTGCTCCGGTTATCCCGATTGTGAAGTATCGTCACCACCACGTCGGCTCCGACAGGGTCCGCGGTCTGGTTTACAGCCCGCAGGGCCTGTTGAACCTCGAGACAGCGTGGATCGCGGTCGCTGCCGAGTAGCAGAACGGCCGGATAGTGCTTGCGGTGCTAGTTAGCATGGTTGCGGCAGGACGCCCCCTCCGGGGCGT
>MELN01000046.1:14565-19374 GCA_001768675.1 Actinobacteria bacterium RBG_16_64_13
TGCAGATGGTCCCTGTCTTCATCGGGGTGACCATCATCCTCTTCATCCTGCGCAGTCCCGGGGTCCTCGGTGGAGACCCTGTGCGAATGATCACCGGCGAGAGGGCGATCAGCGAGACGCTGTACAACCAGATCGTGGAGAAGAACGGTCTGGACAAGCCCTTTTACGTGCAGTACTACCGCTATATGAGCAAGCTGCTGCAGGGGGATCTGGGGGAGTCCTATCAGAAAGGCCGCCCGGTCACGGACATCCTGCTCAGCAAATTCCCTAATACTCTGAAGCTTGCTATCACGGCTGTCCTTATCGAGATGTTCTTCGGGATAGTGGCGGGCATGATATCCGCCATCAAGCGCTATTCGTTCTGGGACGTACTGGTCACCTTCAGCACGTCGGTCCTCGTGTCGTTGCCGGTATTCTGGTTCGGAATGCTGTTGCAGATACTGTTCGGACTCAAGTTCAAGGAGTGGGGGTTGCCGTATCTGCCGATGTCCCAGATGCAGTCGGATCAGTTCCCGCAGATTGTCCATCTGATCCTCCCAGCGGTCACTTTGGCGGCGGTGTCGACGGCGTACACGGCGCGCATCATGCGCAGCCAATTACTAGAGGTCATGGGTCAGGACTATATGCGGACGGCGGCCGCCAAAGGGCTGTCGGGCAGTCAGGTGATCTGGGGCCACGGTATGAAGAACGCCTTGATCCCGGTGATCACCTTCCTCGGACTGGATCTTGGCGCCATGGTTGGCGGCACTGTGCTCACCGAGACGGTGTTCAGTTGGCCTGGCGTCGGCCGAGAGATCTACCTGGCGATCGGTCAGCGCGACTGGCCCATCGTGATGGGGGGCGTGGTCATCATCGTCTTCATGGTCATGGTGATCAATCTGCTGGTAGATATTAGCTATGCGTTCCTCGACCCGCGCATCCGCTACGGGCGCCAGGCGACCTAGGGGGCTGGGATGGGACCAAGCCGGCAGGAGGATATCAGCGATTTCACCGCGGAGGCCGGAGTCTTGGCCGGTACTGTCACCGGCCCGGCCCGCACGCTGCGCGGAGATGCTCTCCGGCGCCTGAAGAAGAACAAACTGGCCCTAGCCGGGCTGGCATGGATCATCATCGTCATCCTTATCGCTGTCACCGCCGATCTATGGGCCCCCTTCTGGTTGGGCGACCCGATCGAGATCGATTCGTCGACCATGACCGAGCGGACCTTGTTGTCTCCATCTTTGGATCATCCGTTCGGCACCGACAAGTTAGGGCGCGACGTGGCCTCGCGCGTAGTGTATGGAGCCCGTGTGTCGCTCATTGTCGGGGTCCTAGCGGTGGCCATCATGGTGGTCATAGGCCTCCTCTTGGGAGCCATCGCCGCCTACTACGGGGGTGTCTGGGACGCCCTCATCATGCGAACGGCCGATGTCTTCTTCGCCTTTCCCTACATCCTTTTCGCCATCGTCTTGATCGCCTTGCTGGGGAAGGGTTTCCAGAACGTCTTCATCGCCATCGGCATCCTGGGCTGGCCGAGCATCGCCCGCGTCTTTCGAAGTTCGATCCTCTCCGTCAAGTCGAACGAGTACGTCGACGCGGCCCGGGCCATGGGGGCGTCGACCAGACGGATACTGATCCGGCATATCATGCCGAACTCGGTGGCTCCGATCATCGTCTACGGCACTATGAGCGTAGGAGGAGCGATCCTCGCCGAGGCTGCCCTGAGCTTCCTCGGCATGGGCGTGCAGCCGCCCTCTCCCTCCTGGGGTCTCATGCTCAGTGAAGCCCGTTCGTTCATGCTGTCGGCGCCCTGGCTGATGATCTATCCCGGCATCGCGATTCTCACCACTGTGCTGGCCTTCGTGCTCCTGGGTGACGGTCTGCGCGATGCCCTCGACGTGAAGCTCAAGGAGTAGTTGTGCCGTCAGTTCTCGAAGTCGACGATCTATATATGCATTTCTTCACCCGGGACGGTGTGGTCAGAGCCGTCGACGGGGTCAGCTTCACCCTCGAGTGCGGCCGGACGTTGGGCGTGGTCGGGGAGTCGGGCTCGGGCAAGTCGGTGACCGCTATGTCCATCATGCGTCTGGTCCCCGAACCGCCCGGCAGGGTCGTGAGCGGAGATATCCGCTTCAAGGGAGAGAGCATCCTCGCGATGAGCGAGAAGGAACAGCGCGCGCTGCGGGGCAACCGCATCGCCATGATCTTCCAGGACCCCATGACTTCGCTCAACCCGGTGCATCGCATCGGCAAGCAGATCGCTGAGCCGCTGCGGCTGCACAAGGGGATGACCCGAAAGGAGGCGTGGGCGGCAGCCGTGGAGTTGCTGGATCGCGTGGGCATCCCACAGGCGGAGCAACGGGCGCGCAACTATCCCCATGAGTTCTCGGGAGGGATGCGCCAGCGGGCGATGATCGCGATGGCGCTGGCCTGTGGGCCGGATATCCTCATCGCCGATGAGCCCACCACGGCGCTCGATGTGACCATCCAGGCGCAGATCCTCGATCTTATGCAAGAGATACAGAAGAGCACCGAGTCGGCGATAATCCTCATCACGCATGATCTGGGCGTCGTTGCCGACATGGCCGACCACATCCTGGTGATGTACGGCGGCAAAGCCGTGGAATTCGGGCCTGCCGAAGAGGTCTTCTACAACCCGCTCCATCCTTACACCTGGGGATTGCTCGAGAGCCTACCCCGGCACGATGTCGACGACAAGGGCGCCCTCTGCCCCATCAAGGGCCAGCCTCCCAGTTTGATACATCTCCCCCCAGGTTGCGCCTTCAGCCCGCGCTGCGCCTATGCCAAGCCCGAGTGTGTTGCGATGATTCCTCCGCTCGTCGAGATCGAGCGGGGTCATTTCTCCGCGTGTCTGTTCGCCGGCCAGGTCGATTTCGTTTGCCAGTTCGAGAATCGCGTTCGCCGCGAAGGCGCGACAACAGGATCGGGCCGGTAGATGGCGGCTTTGCTGCAAGTTGAGGGTCTCAAGAAACACTTCCCGGTGAGCCAAGGCGTGTTGCTATCCCGCCTGGGCAAGTCGGTCAAAGCGGTCGACGACGTCTCGTTCACGGTGGATGAGGGCGAGACTCTCGGCCTGGTGGGCGAGTCAGGGTGTGGCAAATCGACCACTGGCCGGTGTATCAACCGCTTGCTGGAGCCCACGGCCGGAGCGATCCATTTTGCCGGCGCCGACGTTGGGAAGCTGCGCACCAAGCAACTCAAGGCCTACAGACGCGACGTACAGTTCATCTTCCAGGACCCGTACGCCTCGCTCAACCCGCGCATGACCTTCGGAGAGATCATGAGCGAGCCCCTGGCCATCCATGGCGTCGGCACTCGAAAGGAACGCCAGGAACGGTGTAAGGAGATGCTCGAGATCGTCGGCCTGAGCCCCGAGCACATCCATCGCTATCCACACGAGTTCTCGGGAGGCCAGAGACAGAGGGTGGGCATCGCGAGGGCCCTTATGCTCCGGCCGAAGATGATCGTGTGTGACGAGCCGGTGTCTGCGCTCGACGTATCGATCCAGGCACAGATCATCAACCTGCTCGAGGACCTGCAAAAGGAGTTCGGGCTTACCTATCTCTTCATCGCCCACGATCTTGCGGTCATCAGGCACATCTGTGATCGCGTCGCCGTCATGTATCTCGGCAAGATCGTGGAGTTGGGCGGTTGGAGAGAGGTCTACAACTCGCCCAATCATCCTTACTCGCAGTCGCTTCTGTCGGCCGCGCCCGTGCCCGATCCTGAGAAGCAGCACCAACGGACCCGCATCATCTTGCACGGCGATGTGCCCAGCCCCATAGACCCTCCGAGCGGCTGCCGGTTCCATACCCGTTGCCCGATCGCCCAGCTCCCCATCTGCAAAGACGAAGAGCCTCCGCTCCGCCAGGTGGCCAGCGGGCACCGGGCCGCCTGCCACTTCGCCAAACCGTTCCCGATCCCGCCCGACCTCAGTTGCTACGTGGCTCCTTTGGGGGACGTCTGACACTGGTATACTTTATGCGCAGCTCGGGTAGCCGCAGGGGCTCACCAACCGTGAGTTCTTGAGGAAAGTCCGGACACCATAGAGCAGGGTGCTGGATAACGTCCAGCGGGGGAAACCCCAGGGAAAGCGCCACAGAAATTACACAGCACGCCGGCGCAGCCGGTTGCAAAGGTGAAATGGTGCGGCAAGAGCGCACCGGCGTCGTGGTGACACGGCGGCCAGGCAAGCCCCACCCGGTGCAAGGCCGAATAGAGAGGCGTCTGAGGGCTGCTCGCCCGAAGCCTCCGGGTTGGCCGCATGAGCCGTCCGGCAACGGCCGGCCATAGATAGATGGCTACCCAAGAGGCTGCTGGGGAATGAGGCTCGCCGCCAGGGTGCGATTGGCATGCGCGAGAGAAGGACGCACTATCGGGCCGCCTAGTGCGGTCCGGCGGCCGGGGCCTTATTTCCCAGCAGCCTCAGGACAGAATCCGGCTTACAGGGCTGCTACCGCGGGGCCTCCTTCCTACCGGAAGGGGCCCCCGCCATATAGAATGCTGAGTGGGATTGCGGCAGGCCGCGGCGGACCAGAGCGGGCAGAGCGAAGAGGAGGGTGGCGGTGACGCGGAAGCGGGTTGTCATCATGGGGGCGGCGGGGCGCGACTTCCACAACTTCAATGTGGTCTATCGCGATGATCCGGACACCCAGATCATCGCCTTCACGGCGACGCAGATCCCGCACATCGACCGGCGCCGTTATCCCAAGGAACTGGCAGGTCCGAACTACCCCGAGGGGATCCCCAT
Source organism: Actinobacteria bacterium RBG_16_64_13 (assembly GCA_001768675.1). Taxonomy (GTDB): domain Bacteria; phylum Actinomycetota; class Thermoleophilia; order RBG-16-64-13; family RBG-16-64-13; genus RBG-16-64-13. The sequence goes on from MELN01000046.1 coordinate 19,316, forward strand.
AGTTCCGGAGAGCACCCTAGACGGTCTCATCCGCAAGCAGCTTGTCAATCAGGTTGTGT
>MELN01000046.1:19485-21175 GCA_001768675.1 Actinobacteria bacterium RBG_16_64_13
CCCTGCTCGGTCCCGGTCATTTCGGTTCTTGCCACGCGTACTGGGGCGGGCAAGAGCCCGACGTCGCGTTTCGTGGCCGGTTTGCTGATGGCCCAGGGCGTGCAGCCTACGGTGATCCGCCATCCCATGCCCTACGGCGATCTGGTTGCCCAAAGGGTGCAACGCTTTGCCGCCTTGGAAGACCTGGATCGTCACAAGGCCAGTGTGGAAGAGCGGGAAGACTACGAGCCGCACATCCGACGGGGCCTGGTGGTATGGGCCGGGGTGGACTACCAGGCCGTAGTCGAGGAGGCGCAGAAAGACGCGGCGGTCATCATCTGGGATGGGGGCAACAACGACTTCTCCTTCTTACGCGCCGAGCTTGAGATCGTGGTGGTGGACCCCATGCGGCCGGGTCATGAACTGGCCTACCATCCTGGGGAGACGAACCTGCGCAGAGCTGATATCGCGGTGGTCAGCAAGGTGAACAGCGCGTTCGCACATGACGTGGACAAGGTTGTGGCCAACATCCGAGAGGTGAACTCGCACGCGGTGATCGTACAAACCGATACCATCGTGAGCGCGTCGGACCCCGGAATGATCAGGGGCAAGAAGGTTCTTGTCGTGGAGGACGGTCCGACTCTCACCCACGGTGGGATGAGCACCGGCGCGGGGGTCGAAGCCGCAAGGCAGTTCGAGGCCGAAGCGATAGTGAACCCGCGGCCGTACGTCCAGGGAGACCTTGCCGACATATACAACGCGTATCCGCATCTGGGGCCAATCTTGCCGGCGGTCGGCTACTACAAACAGCAGCTGCGTGATCTCGAGGCGACTATCAACGCGGTCCCGGCTGATGTAGTGGTCAGCGCGACCCCGTTCTCTTTGGGCAGCCTCCTCAGGCTGAACAAGCCGTTGGTGCAGATCACATACGAACTGTCCGAACGAGGCGAGCCGCGCTTGTCGGACTTGGTGCGCTCCTTCTTGTGGAAGCAGGGTCTTGCCGGTTGACCGGAGGCAGCAGGTTTCGAGAGGCGCCATGCCCGGGTAGGAGCGGGTGACGAACACGGAGCCCTGAGGAGGATACCCACATGGCCTTTACATTGCCCGACCTACCATACGACAAGTCCGCGCTGGCGCCCTATCTCAGCGCGGAGACCCTTGAATACCATCATGACAAGCATCACAACGCGTATGTGACGAACTTGAACGGCCTGCTCCAGGGTGCCGACGCAGAGAAGAGCAGCCAGGAAGATCTTGAGAGCATCATCCTGGGAGCCGACGGAGGATTGTTCAACAACTCGGCGCAAGTGTGGAACCACTCGTTCTACTGGAAGTGCATGAAGCCCGGGGGCGGGGGAGTGCCGTCCGGTGATCTCGCCCAGGCTATCGACAAGGCGTTCGGATCGTTCGAGGGTCTCACGAAGGAACTCACGCAGGCCGCCATGACCCAATTCGGGTCCGGCTGGGCGTGGTTGGTTCTGGAAGGTCGGGATCTCAAGGTCATCAAGACCGGGAACGCCGACCTTCCGCTCAAGCACGGGCGGGTTGCGCTCCTCACGATCGACGTGTGGGAGCACGCCTACTACGTCGACTACCGCAACCTCCGCGCCAAGTACGTGGAGACCTTTCTCGGCAACCTGGTGGATTGGGACTTCGCGGCTGCGAACTACGCTGCGGGTCGCTGAAGCCATGAGCCGGGGCCGCGGGCGCT
>MELN01000046.1:21203-23407 GCA_001768675.1 Actinobacteria bacterium RBG_16_64_13
ACGGACCCACTCCGGCCTTTGGTAGAATCCACCATGGTCCTGAGACCTGGGCTCGGAGTTCATCTGCCGGGGGAGGATACTGAGGGATGGCGTCGCGGTGACTGACGGGGAGAAGATGGGCATCCGCAAGATGCTCGTGCTTACGCTTCCCACGCTCGGTTTCTCCACCGGACTGTCGCTCGTTACCACGTATCTTCCTGTCATCCTCCAGGACATCCTCAAGGACAGGCCAGGGCAGGGGCTTCTGATCGGCTTCGCGATAGGCGGCGAAGGCATCTTTTCGTCGCTTATCCCCATCTGGGTGGGGTTGCTGAGCGACAGGATCTGGACCAAGCGGTGGGGCCGGCGGCAACCCTTCATGATCTTCGCGGCGCCGTTTATGGCGGCATCTCTAATATTGGCGCCCTTCCAGCCGGGCTACGTGCCGATCGCCGTGTCGACCTTCGTGTTCTTCGCGGCCTACCACTTCTATACGTCGCCTTATCAGTCGCTGCTGCCAGATGTGACTCCCGCGGGTGACCACGGCAAAGTGCAGGGCTACCAGTCCTTCATGCGAGGCGGCGGCATGTTCATGGGCATGGTGGTGGCGGGCATCCTGTTCTATCGCTGGAAGCCGCTCCCGTTCATCATGTGTGGCGTCTTGATGCTGGTTCTCACGTATCTGACGGTTATCAAGATCAAGGAGCCCGAGCCCGAACTCTCCCTGCAGCCGCGGCGCGAGGGCATGTGGGACGACATGAAACGCATGATCCATTCCGTCCGGCAGGACAAAGCCCTCCAACGGTTCATGATCTCGGCCTTCTTGTGGGAATCGACCTTGGCGGGGCTTCGGCCTTTCATCATGCTGTACTTTCTGAACACGCTTGGCTCCACTGAGCAGACCGGGGCGTTGCTTCTAGGTCTCGTCGGCGTGACGTATATGGTTGCCGGTGTAGCGAGCGGGTATCTTGCCGACAGATACGGACGGTCGCGCGTCATGCGTGTGGGCTTGTGGGTCTATCTCGGCGGCTGCTTGCTCGGCACCTTTCTCACCGATATCAAGTGGGCGTTCGTGTTCTTGCCCATCTTCGGTCTTGGCGGGTCGATCGTGCTGACGCTCCCGTACGCGATCCTCATCAAATTGATGCCCAAGGAACATATCGGCCAGTTCACCGGCATGTTCTCTATGATGAGGGGGCTGGCCAACATCGTCGCCCCGGTCATTGCGGGCGGCGCGATCGACATTGCCGGGCAGATATTCCACCCCGGGTACCACGAGGGACGTGAGTACGCGGTCATCTGGCTCGTATCCGGCGTGATGATAGCCATCTCGCTTTTCTTCTTCCGCGGCACCGGCCGAGACGATATTGTCAACGTTTAAGCGGCCAAGGGCGAGGGCATAGCTTCTATGGAGGGTCGAGCCGTCAAACGGCGGCGCGCCCTGTTGTGAAGGAGGCTGATGTGAAGCCACATGCGGGCGTTCGAGAAGAGGCAACCCAGCGGTCGGTAGCGCCCGTGGGTACCCCGGAAGTTGGTTGCGTGTCTGCGGTAGGATTGAGTGGCGACGAACGTCGAGTCATCGAGTGCCTTCGGGAAGCGGGAACCGGGTTGACGGCAAAGCAGCTCCAGTCGAGAGTGAAAGATGCCCCCGGCGAGCTTGACACGACGCTCGCTGGACTCGTGGAGCGCCAACTCGTCGCACGTCTGAACACACTCATACCTAGCTATTCATATCGCGACCCGGACTCCAAAGCTCATTCCGAATAGGCTCCGCCGCCTGAGTGCGGGGCTCTATGGCGGGGCAAAGGGAGTCATCGGTGGGCTCTACTATCACGACTGCCTGGGTCTGGCCGCGCAGGTGGCGTATAGCGCTCTGTTCAGCTTGTTTCCGTTCTTACTCTTCTTGCAGGCCCTTGCTTCATACATCCCAGCGGCCTCGCACCTGACCGATTGGATGCTGGGCGGGCTCAAGGATCTCGTCGGCGTCAACAGCAAGCTCTACACCATCGTCAGGGACAGCGTCTTTGGGGAGATGGGCGCGACAGGCGCCACGCTGTTGTCGATCGGCGTGATCTTGACCTTGTGGAGCGCGTCCGGGGCGGTGATGGTGCTGATCAAAGCGGTCAACCGCGCCTACGGAGTAGAGGAGACACGCTCGTGGCAGCGGAGACGGTCGATGGCCGCGGGTCTGGCGGTCGCCGGCGCGGTGCTTATCCCGGTGGGAG
>MELN01000046.1:23415-29331 GCA_001768675.1 Actinobacteria bacterium RBG_16_64_13
CTGGTGTTCGGCTCGTGGATCGGCGACCAGATCGCCAGGGAAGTGGGGACGGCCTCAACGCTCTACGTGCTGTGGGTGGCGTTCCGGTGGCCCGTTGTGTTCGTGCTGTTGGTGGGCGCCCTCGGCGCCTTCTTCTACCTCGCGCCGAACTCCCGTCAGAGGTGGTTCAGCGTCCTGCCGGGCGCGCTCTTTGCGGTGGCGGCCATTATCGGGGCCTCGACGGGCTTGTCGTGGGTCGTCAGCCAAAGCGTCCTCCAAGTACGCTGGCTCACCTATGGCGCTATCGGTACGGTCATCGTGCTTTTGTTCTGGGCTTTTCTCGTGGGCCTGATGGTGCTCGCGGGCGGAGAGATAAACGCGGCCGTCGCGCGATCCGTGGAGGCGGGGCGAGGGGGCCGAAGGCGTCTGGTAGAATCGAAGCACCATGAGTGAGACTGCCCCGCAAAACGCCGACCGGCGGGCGATAGGCGTGTTCGATTCGGGGGTGGGGGGCCTCACAGTACTGCACGAGTGCCTCGTCAACCTCCCCCACGAGGATTTCGTCTACCTGGGCGACACTGCCAACTTCCCGTATGGACCCAGGAAGCTCGTCGAGGTACGCCGGCTCGCTTTCGCGGCTACGGAGGCCTTGGTGGACTTGGGGGTCAAGCTGATCATCGTGGCGTGCAACTCGGCCGCCGCGGCTGCTCTCGCCCAACTGCAGGCCGCGTTCTCGACCCCCATCGTGGGAGTGGTGATGCCGGGCGCGCGAGCCGCTGCGCAGGCAACGCGCGAGCGGCGCGTCGGGGTGCTTGCGACTGAGGCCACCATACGCTCCAACGCCTATCAGAATGCGCTGCAATCACTGGACGCCGGCCTTGAGGTGTTCCCGGTCGCCTGTCCGAGATTGGCGCCACTGATCCAAGGCGGCGACGTCTTCTCGGAGGAGACCGAGGGGGCGGCCCGGGAGGGCGTCGCGCCGCTCAAGGCTGCCGGGGTGGACACGGTGATCCTGGGGTGTACCCATTATCCGCTCATCAGCCCGATGCTGCGGCGCCTGCTCGGTCCTCAGGTGGCGCTCATCGACTCCGCCGAGGAGACCGCGAGGGAAGTGGGAGAGATCCTGACGCGCAAAGGCATCAGCCAGAGCAAGGACCGCGAGGGTGACTACCGCTTCTACGCAAGCGGCGACGCTGACGAGTTCAGAGAAGTGGGCGCGCGCTTCCTGCAGCTCCCCATTAGGGAGGTGAACCGGATATGAGCGGCATCAGTAGGCCTGGGACCCGAGGACCGGCGGAGATGCGCCCCCTCAAGATCACCCCCGACTTCGTGGGGACCGCCGACGGTTCGGTCTTCATGGAACTGGGCGGTACCCGGGTGCTGTGCTCGGCCCAGGTAGTCAACGGGGTCCCAGGATGGCGGCGCGGCGGCGGGACAGGTTGGCTGACCGCCGAGTACTCATTGCTTCCCAGTTCCACTCGGGACCGTACCCCCCGGGAAGCCGTGCGGGGCAGACAGGACGGCAGGACCGTGGAGATCCAGCGTTTCATTGGGCGCAGTCTGAGGGCCATCATCGATCTGAGCGCGCTGGGGGAGCGCACCATATACATCGATTGTGACGTGGTCGAGGCCGACGGAGGCACGCGCTGCGCGGCCGTGAGCGGTGGGTATCTCGCGTTGCACCTTGCACTGAGGCGTGCCGTGGACGCGGGAGCTCTTAAAGCCTTGCCCTTGACCGACTCGGTGGCAGCGGCCAGCGTCGGGGTGGTGGACGGTATGCCGGTGCTCGATCTGGAGTATGAAGAAGACTGCAAGGCCGACGTCGACATGAACGTGGTCATGACCGGCCAGGGACGCCTGATAGAGGTGCAGGCCACCGCCGAGAGCGAGCCCTTCGAGCGTCGGGTCTTTGACGAGTTGCTGAGCTTGGCCGAGCAGGGGATCACCTGCGTGAAAGCGGCTCAGATGGATGTCGTGGCGCGGGCGTATGCAAACGATCCCAGGAGCGTCACGAGGTCGTGATGCCGCTTCTCTCCCTGGTCCTCGCCACCAGTAATCCTGGCAAGGTCCGAGAGTTCGGCCGCCTGCTGGGTGGGAGCGTCAACGTGCGGGCTATGTCCCCCACAGTCGCTCTGCCTGCGGAGAGCGGCGATACCTTCAGGGCCAACGCCCGTCTCAAGGCGGAGGCGGTCTTCGGTGCGATGGAAGGAAGGGTGGCCGTCCTTGCCGATGATTCCGGGCTTGAGGTGGCGGCGCTGAGCGGACGGCCGGGGGTGCTTTCGGCGAGGTTCGCGGGCGAAGGGGCCTCCGACGACGAGAACGTGACGAAGCTTCTGCGAGAGCTCGCCTGTGCCCGGGAGCGGGAAGCCCTTTTCGTGTGCTCGCTGTGCCTTGTGCTTCCAGCGACGCCCGCCGCCGGCGAGCGCTCCGACGTGGCCGTCCTCGTCGAGGTGGAAGGTGTCAGCGCCGGAATGATCATGGAGACGCCGAGAGGCACCGACGGCTTCGGCTACGACCCTGTCTTTCAGCCGCAAGGATGGTCGCGCACCCTTGCGGAGGCGTCGCCGGAGGACAAAGACCGGGTTTCACACCGGGGGGCCGCTGCCCGCGCGCTGCTGGCCGCGCTGGCTGCTCGAGGACTGGTGAGCCGTGGATCTTGATGACTTCGTGGAACTGGTGTCGGAGGCTATCGATTCTCTGCCGGAGGAGTTTCTGGATCGGCTTGAGAACGTGCAAGTGGATGTCGAAGAGTGGCCATCGCGGGAGGAGCTCATTGAAGCCGGCTTGCCTCCCGGCGACAGGTCCGTGCTACTCGGCCTGTACCATGGGGTGCCGCTCACCGAGCGGACGTCGCAATACTTCGCGCTGCCCGATCGCATCACCATATACCAGAAGCCCATCGAGGCGGCGGCAGGGAAGGATCGGGACGAGATCAGGGATCAGGTCCGCCACACAGTCATCCACGAGATAGCCCACTATTACGGGATAGACGACGACCGCCTGGACGAGCTGGACGCGTACTGAGTTTGAGTGATCACAGCAGAAGCGCGGGGAGCGGGGGAGACCTAGCGAGACAGCCTCCGAGCGAGATCGAGCAGGAAGCGGCGATCGCTGGGCCTCATGCGCCGGGCAAGATGAGTCAGCTCTCTGGTCTCTGCGTCTTCTTCGGCGACATCCTCAAGGCTGAGTTGCTCAGGCTGAAGAAACGGGTCCTCCTCGTCCAGCGCGGCGTGGTAGAGGAGCTCCCGAGCGGGCACCCCCAGAGCATCGGCGATCGCTTCAATGACATCGGTCGTCGGGTTCTTGCGGCCCTTTTCGATGTCGCCCAGGTAGCTTTTCGATACTCCAGACTCGTCGGCCAACGCCTGCAGGGTGAACTCCCTGTCTGAGCGAAGCCGGCGGACGGTCAGTCCTATGTAATCAGCGAGTCGCTTCTGCGTCACTGTCTCACACCGGAGTTCGAGGGTTGCCCAGATGCTGGGTAGCGAAAGGTTACGTTCTGCAGTGTATGAGGTGGCATGCGAGAATGCAACCACGAGCGAGAAGAGTGAGGTGATGGTTCGGATGATTCTGCATCTTGATCCATGGTCGGGCGTGTCCGGGGACATGCTGCTCGCTGCTCTCCTCGATACCGACAGAGGCGATGGGCACCTGGAGGAAGAACTGCATCGCACCGTGGCTGCCCTTGGGTTGCCCGGTGCCGCCGTCGAAGTGACACGCCACGTGGAGTGGGGGGTGGCTTGCACCAGAGTCAAGGTCAAGGCCGACGATGAGGCCCCGCTTCGTCACTTGGCCGATATGGAGCAGCTCATCGCCTCGGCCGGAGTTGCGGACCGGGTCCGCGAGCGGGCGACCACCGCTGTGCGCAGATTGGCCGAGGTCGAGGCCGCGATACATGAATGCCGCGTGGAGGATATCCATTTCCATGAGGTGGGGGCGGTAGACACGCTTGTCGACGTGGTAGGCACGTTCGCGTTGGTGGAAACCTTGGGGATCGACAGAGTGACCGTCGGGACCATCCCCGTGGGGGGTGGATCGGTGGAGATCGCCCATGGGCGCATGGGGGTGCCCGCCCCGGCCACTGCCCGATTGTTGGAGGGGTACGAGATCGTGGGTGGTCCCGAGATGAGGGAACTCACCACTCCGACGGGGGCACTGCTTGTCGGGCAACTGGGAGCCGCGAGCGGCGCTGTGCCTCCGATGCGAGCCTCCAAGATAGGGTACGGCGCCGGTTGCATGAAGCTGCAGCACGGTCCGAACCTGCTGCGAGCGATCGTCGGAACGAGCCTGGACCTTGGCCCAGGGACCGAAGCGGGCGCGGGGGAGGAAGAGGACCATGTGGTCGAGTTGCAGAGCAACCTCGACGATGTGTCGCCGGAATTGGTGGGGCACGCCTGTCGCCTTCTGCGCGAGGTGGGAGCGCTGGATGTCTGGACGGTCCCGGCACATATGAAGAAGGACCGGCCAGGGGTGGTCCTACACGCCCTAGTCAGCCCCGGGCGAGAGGCGGCTCTGACCGCCCTCATCTTCGGACAGACGGGGACGCTGGGAGTGCGCCGCCAGTTGGTCTCGCGCCGGGTCGCGGAGCGGGGCACAGTGAAGGTGACTGTGGCGGGGGTCGAAGTCGGGGTCAAGTGGGGAAGGTGGCACGGCCGCCTGATCAGTATTGCGCCCGAGTATGAGGACGCCGCCGCGGCTGCCAATACCACCGGCGCGGCGCTGAAAGATGTAATGGCTATGGCCGCGACCGCCGCTCGCGACCTACTGGGCGAGAGATCATGACCACGCGGGCCGAGCTGCCGGCTCGAAAGCCGGACTGGCTCAAGAAGCGACTCCCAGAGTCGGGGTCGCTGCTGCGGATGGAGAGCCTGCTACGCGAGAAGGGCCTGCACACGGTCTGCGAGAGCGCGCTCTGCCCCAACCTTGGCGAGTGTTTCGAGCGAGGCACAGCCACCTTCCTCATCATGGGCGACGTCTGCACCCGCGGTTGTGGCTTCTGCGGAGTGGCGGAGGGGTTGCCGGGGATACTGGACGCCGAGGAGCCGGGGCACGTGGCCGATGCCGTGGCCCTTCTGGGCCTTCGCCACGTGGTCATCACTTCAGTGACGCGTGACGATCTGCCCGACGGCGGAGCGGGCCATTACGTCGCGACCATCCGAGCGGTGCGGGCTCGAGCGCCATTGGCGACGGTGGAGGTGCTGGTTCCCGACTTCCTCGGCAGGATGGAGCATCTCGACTTGGTCCTCCACGTGGCGCCGGAGGTCTTCAACCACAACGTCGAGACCGTTCCACGTCTCTACCCGGCTGTGCGACCGCAGGCAGTCTACGAACGATCGCTCGCGGTGCTGAGTCACGCGGCGGCGCATGGTGCAGGCCTCGTGAAGACCGGGTGGATGGTAGGGCTGGGTGAGCGAGAGGAAGAGATGCGCGATCTGTTCGAAGACGTGGCCGCGGCCGGGGTGGACGTTGTGACGATCGGCCAGTATCTTCGACCGTCGAAGAATCATCTGCCGGTGATGGAGTACGTGCTGCCGGAGGTGTTCGATCGCTATCGGGAGTGGGGCGAAGCTCTCGGTCTGCAAGTGCATGCGGCTCCCTTCGTCAGGAGCTCATTCCAGGCCGGTGAGAGCCTAGTCCAGGCGTTAGGGCGGAGCGCAGAGGGCCATCAATCTGCATAGATGCGCCAGCAGCGGCAGCCCAAGCATTGTATTCTGTGACAGATGCCGAGCTACAATAGCTCGGACCTACGGAGGAATGACTTAAATGACGACCAAGGCTATGGCGGGTGACACAAACGAGCGGGAGCTGGAAGACCAGTTCGTTGAGCTATTAGATCACTACAGGGGGGAAAGAGGGGCGCTGGTCCCTCTCCTGCAAGGGGCGCAGGCCATTTTCGGCTACCTGCCCGAGAACGTGATGAGGCGGGTGGCAGAGGCC
>MELN01000046.1:29349-37818 GCA_001768675.1 Actinobacteria bacterium RBG_16_64_13
AAGGCTCTTGGGGTGGCGACGTTCTATTCGCAATTTCGGCTGCGGCCGCATGCCAAGCACACGATCCGCTGTTGCCACGGCACCGCGTGCCACGTGTCCGGTGCGACCCGGGTGTCCGAAGAGGTAGAGAAGTACCTTGGCATCGGGGCGGGAGAGAACACCGAGGACATGCTCTATACCATCGAAGAAGTCCACTGCGTGGGAGCATGCGGCATGGCACCTGTGGTCATGATCAATGACCGTGCTCACGGCAAGCTGACCCCGGAGAAGGCAGTGGATGTGGTCAAGGCCTTCCGAGCGGAGGTAGAGGGAGGCGCGACCGCTGCTTCGACCGACGACTCCGCGTGTGATAGCGGGGAGGCCGAAGAATGAGCGCCACCCAGAAGACACCCGTCAAGCCGGCGCCCAGAAACCCGCGCCTGACCATCCCCGAGGTCGACGTGCGCATCTGCCTTGGGACTGGTGGGGTCGCCGCGGGCAGCCGGGAAGTGCTCAAGGCTTTCGAAGAAGCGCTAGCACGCACGGACGTGCTCTCCGTGATCCGTCCGCGCGAAGACACGTGCTCCGGAAGATGCGCTTCTGTGACCGGTACCGGCTGTCAGGGCCTCTGCGCGATGGATCCCTTGGTGGAGATCCATCTGCGCCGCAACGGGTCCTCGAGCAAGGTCACGTACGGACAGGTGACCCCTGCCATGGTCGACGAGATCATCGAGAAGCATATCCTGGGGGGCGAACCCATCGTCAAGTGGCTCGTCCTCACCGAAGAGGGCCCCACCGAGTACAACCCCTTCTTCGATGCTCAGGAGAAGTTGACCCTGAGACACGTGGGCATCATCGATCCGGAGGATATCGACGACTACCTGGAGGCAGGGGGATACCAGGCTCTGTACAGGGTGCTGTCGAGCATGACGCCTGATCAGGTGATCGAGGAGATCCAGGCTTCCGGTCTGCGGGGACGCGGGGGCGCGGGGTTCTCGACCGGGCTGAAGTGGCGCTTTGCCGCCGACGCAAAGTCGGCCGACGGAGTCAAGTACTTCATCTGCAACGGCGACGAGGGTGACCCCGGGGCCTTCATGGACTGCTCCGCGCTCGAAGGGGAGCCTCACGCCGTATTCGAGGGGATGGCCATCGGCGCGTACGCGATCGGGGCGACGAGCGGCTACATGTATGTCCGCGCCGAATACCCGCTGGCTCTGCGCCGAATCAAGATCGGACTCCAGGCCGCGGAAGAGCGAGGCCTGATCGGCGACAACATCATGGGCTCCGATTTCTCCTTCCACATCAAGCTGAAGGAAGGCGCGGGCGCCTTCGTCTGCGGCGAAGAGACCGCCCTCATGCAGTCGATCGAAGGAAACCGGGGCATGCCGCGCATGCGGCCTCCCTTCCCAGCGGAGTCGGGCCTTTGGAAGCGCCCGACCAACATCAACAACGTCGAAACTCTGGCGGTGGTGCCCTGGATCATCCAGAACGGCGCCGCGGCGTTCGCCTCTCGAGGTTACGAGAAGTCCAAGGGCACGAAGGTTTTCGCCCTCGCCGGCAAGGTGAACCGCACCGGTCTCGCCGAAGTTCCGATGGGAATGACTCTACGCGAGGTGATATTCGGTATCGGTGGTGGGGTCAAGAACAACAAGACCTTTAAAGCTGTCCAAATGGGGGGACCGTCCGGGGGCTGCCTTCCCGAGTCGCTCCTGGATCTTCCTGTCGACTACGAGACCATCAACCAGACCGGCGCTATCGTGGGCTCTGGTGGAATGATCGTGATCGACGAGGACAACTGCATCGTCGACACCGCGCGGTATTTCCTGGGCTTCACACAACGGGAAAGCTGCGGCAAGTGCCCACCCTGCCGGATCGGCACCAAACGGATGCTCGAGCTGCTGACCAAGATCTGCTCGGGGGAAGGCACGCTTGCCGACCTCGATCTCCTGGAAGAGATGGCACAGCAGGTCAAGGTGAGTTCCCTCTGTGCATTGGGAGGCACCGCGCCCAACCCGGTCTTCACGGCGCTGAGGTATTTCAGGGAAGAGTTCGAAGAGCATGTGGTCGCGAAGAAGTGCCGGGCAGGTATATGTACCGCCTTAGTCACGTACTCCATCGACCCCGAGACATGTACCGGCTGCCGTGCCTGCGCCCGGGTATGCCCGACAGGTGCCATCACTGGCGAGAGAAAAGAAGTCCACCTACTTGATCAAGAACTTTGCATCAAGTGTGGCGCCTGTTACGACAAATGCCGCTTCGACGCTGTGAGGAGGTCCTGATGTCCGCCGCCGATACCGCCGGGGCGCAAATGCTGAGTCTCACCCTCAACGGGCTGCAGGTTCAGGCGCGTCCCGGGCAGACTATCCTTGAAGTGGCACAGGCTGAGGGGGTCGATATCCCGACTCTGTGTCACGACCCGCGTCTCGAGCCCTATGGAGCCTGCCGGATGTGCCTGGTGGAGGTCGAGGGGGCCAGGGGTCCCATGGCCGCGTGCGGGACCGCCGTGCGCGAAGGCATGAGCGTCCAGACGCACACCGAGAAGATCCGCAAGATCCGGAAGTTCGTCCTCGAGTTGCTGCTCACCAATCACCCGCTTGATTGCCCTGTCTGTGAGGCTGCGGGCGACTGCCGGCTGCAGGACTACGCCTACGAGTACCTTGTCGATATGGTGCCCTGGGGATGGCGCCCCCCCGTCGTGGGAGAGCCCGGAGAACACCCGAACGTCGCGCATTTCGGTGCGCGCTGCGTCCTTTGCGGCCGATGCGTCCGCATCTGCAGGGAGGTCATGTCCATAGGGTGCTGGGGCTACTTGAACCGCGGCTACGACAGTGAAGTCGACACCCCGTACCGGCTGCCGCTTGTGGAAGTCGATTGCGTGTCTTGCGGCCAGTGCGTGAGCACGTGTCCGGTCGGCGCCATCGTCGGACAAAGGACTCCGCAGGGAGCTCGGGAGTGGCAGACCGCCAAGACGGTGACCACATGTTCGTACTGCGGCGATGGCTGCCGGTTGCTCCTGCACAGCTATCACGACAAAGTGGTCAAGGTCGCCTCCCAGGTCGAAATGGGCCTCAATCTGGGCAACCTCTGCGTCAAAGGCCGCTTCGGAATAGGCTATGCCGACTCGCCAGATAGACTGACAACCCCCCTGGTTAGGAACGCCAAAGGGGAATTGGAGGAAGGCTCTTGGGAAGACGCGCTGGCTCGGCTGAGAGACCGGGTCGGCTCGATACGCGGTGCGAAGAGCGGCAGCGCGGTAGCGGCCATCTGCGGCACGAATTGCACCAACGAAGCCGCCTACCTACTGCAGAAGCTGATGCGCACCGTGCTGGGGTCCCATAGCGTGGACGCCATCGACCATCCGGAACAGGCGGCCTCTGAGAGGGCGCTGACCGCCGCGTTCGGGCTCGGTACGGCGACGAACTCGCGGAAGGACCTTCGGACGGCGGATGTGATCCTGGTCGTGGGCGCGAACCTCACCGAATCAGACCCAGTCCTGTCGCTCGACGTCATCAAGGCGCTCCGGTCCGGGAAGACCGTGATCGTGATCGATCCGCGCACCACGGAGCTGGCGACCAAGGCCAAGTACCATCTGGCGGTGAAGCCCGGCACCGACCTCGCCGCGTTGCGGGCGTTGATGCGGCAAATCCTCGACCTCGGCTTCAAGGACGCCGACTTCGTCGCCGGACGCACCGAGGGCTTCGCCGCCTTCGAGAAGTCGCTGGCCGATGTCGATATCGAGGCGGAAGCCTCGGCGTGCGGCGTGAGTGCAACCCTGCTGCGGGCCGCGGCCGTGGCCTACGGCCAGGCCGGCGCCGCCGCCATCATATACGGCCCCGGGGTGTCCCAGGCGCCACAAGCTGAGGCCACGGTATCGGCCTTGGCCGACCTCGCCATGCTCACCGGCAATGTGGGCAGGCCCGGCACTGGTCTGTATCCGTTGCGGTCGGGGGCCAACTCGCAGGGTCTGGTCGACATGGGCGTGCGTCCGGATGGCCCGGGCCTCTCGGTGGAGGAAATGGTCGCTGGGATCGAGTCGGGGGAGGTTGGCGCTCTCTATGTGGTGGGTGCCGACCCCGCTTTGGCCCTTGGGGACGAGACACGAGTGCGGAAGGCTCTCGATAAGGTGGATTTCCTGGTGGTAGAGGACAGCTTCCTCACCGATACCGCGCAGTATGCCGATATCGTGTTCCCGGCGGCCGTGGCCTTTGAGGACGAGGGGACCTTCACGAATGCCGAACGTTTCGTTCAACGCGTGCGAGCAGCGGCCCCGAGTCTTGGAGAAAGCCTTCCCGACTGGAAGATAATCACGCTCGTGGCCAACGCTCTTGGTGGCGACTGGACGTACAGCTCGCCGGCCGACGTGATGCGAGAGATAGCCGGCGCAGTGCCCGACTACAAGGGTATCTCGTACGGCAAGCTGGAGGATGGTGGAGTGCAATGGCCATGCCTGAGCGCGGAGTGCGCCGGGATGCCGATACTGCACGCGGACGGCTTCTCCAGAGGCAAGGGCGCTTTTGTACCGGTGGAGAGTGCCGCGCGGGTTCCGTCCGCAGGCAAGGATTTCCCGTTGCTGCTGCTTTCAGGGTCGGCGCGCGAGCACCACGCCACGGGCGTGCGCACGCGGCGGTCCCCTGGGATCACTAGACTTCTGGCCGAGGTCGCGCTGCAAGTCAACCCTGCCGACGCAAAGGCGCTCGGCGTGGCTGATGGTGAGAGCGTCACCGTCACAGCACAAAACGGCGGAGCGCTCGACGCGGCAGTCCGTGTGACGACCCGAGTTCCCGTGGGGATGGTCTTCCTACCGGCGTTCAGCGCCACCGCTCCGGTGACCCGCCTCATGGTGCTGGGTGTCGCCGGACCCGTGGCTGTCAAGGTCCAGCGTCTGTAGGGACTTTCTAGGGAGAAGATTCGAGGGGCGGCGTCTCCGTTGTGGAGGCGCCGCCCCTCGCTATCAAACCACGCGCATCGCGCGCGGTCAGCGCGTCCCGGGCGGGGAGACGGAAGCCGCCTTCCTGAGGGGCCCGCCCTCTTTGTTCAGATTTCGGGCTTCTCGGGCCTTTTCGGTGAGGACGGCAAGCCTGTCCACCACCATGCGGTTGACAGAGCCCACGGGATATACGCCCTTGGATGTCAGCGCGCCGGCAGGCAAGCCTGTCAAGATGCTGATCCCCTCATCTATGCTGGATACCGGATGGATGTGGAAGCGGCCCCTGCTGACGGCCTCTCGCACGTGTTCGTTCAACATGAGATTGCGGACGTTGGCCTTAGGGATGAGCACGCTTTCGTTCCCCTTGAGGCCAAGTGCCTGGCACACGGCGAAGAAGCCCTCGATCTTCTCGTTCACGCCACCGATAGCCTGAACCTGACCGCGCTGGTTCACCGAGCCGGTGACCGCGAAACGCTGGTGGATGGGCGCGCCAGAGAGCGAGGACAGCAGGGCGTACAGCTCGGCCGACGAAGCGCTGTCTCCTTCGACACCCGAATACGACTGCTCGAAGACAAGGCGCGCGGTCAGCGACAGAGGCCGGTCGGATGCGTATCTAGCCCCCAGATACCCGGCCAGGATCAGAACGCCCTTTGAATGGATAGGGCCGCCCATCTCGACCTCACGCTCGATGTCGACGACCTCTCCTTCGCCCAGGCGATGCGTGGCGGTGATCCTGCTGGGTCTGCCGAACATGTGGTCGCCGATGGAAGACACAGAGAGGCCGTTGACCTGGCCGACCACCGCTCCCCGGGTGTCCACCATGACGATCGCGTCGGCGATCATCTCTCGAACGCGATCTTCGATCTGGCTGGAACGGTAGATCCGCTGGTCGATGGCTTTCTGGACGTGGGCCCGACTGACCACCGTCTTCGCTCTGGGGCCCTTCCCTTTCCTGGCCCAGTAAGACGATTCGGTAAGGAGGTCCGCGACATCAGTGAACCTCGTTGTCATCTTGTGCTGGTCGTCGGCCAGGCGCGAGCAGTGCTCGATAACGCGCGTCACGCCGTCGGGAGCGCACGGGGCTAGGGCGCGCTGGCGGCACATCTGGCCGATGAAGCGGGCGTAGAGCTGCTCGTTCTCGGGCGTTCTCTCGACGACGGTGTCGAAGTCCGCCTTGACTTTGAACAGCTCCTGGAAGTCGGGATCCTGGGTGTAGAGAAGGTAGTAGATGAAGGGCTCCCCGATGAGAACGATCTTCGCCTTGAAGGGAATCGGCTCTGGGTCCAAGGTCGCCGTGGTCGCGAAGCCCATCTGCTGGGCGATGTCCTCGATGCGGATCTCTCCGGTCTTCAAGGTCCGCTTGAGTGCATCCCAGGAGTAAGGCTTGGTGAGAACGTCCCGGGCTTCGAGCACGAGAAAGCCGCCGTTCGCTTTGTGAAGCGCCCCAGGCTTGATCATGCTGAAATCGGTAAGGAGGGCCCCGAATTGGGCTTGGTGCTCGACCCGGCCCACGAGGTTCTGGAGAACAGGATTGCTCTCCGTGACCACAGGCGCTCCGGTCTCGGTGGAATTGTCCACCAAGACGTTGATCCGGTACCTGCGAAACGCGCCCTCGCCCTTCTGCTTGGACGAGACCGGGATGCCCATGAACATCATGGGAGCCTCGTCGTCGGACTTCTTGAAGTCTTCGGCGTTCTCCACCACGTCGGTGAGAACCGCCCGGAGGTACTCCACCATCTCGGGAACGGCGCACCAACGTTCACACGCTTCGTCGATCAGATGCTTGGCTGCGAAACTGGTCACTTCGCGATCAAGATCTCGTATCGCCTCGCGTCCGGCACGCTCGTCCTGCCGGACAAGGCGCATGATCTGCTGGAGTTCCTCGTTGAGACTCTCGAGGCCGTTGTCGATTCGCTTCTGCTCCTCGGGCGGCAGGGCCTCATAGAACTCCCGTGACATGGTCTCGCCCTCCGCGGTCTTGGGGGCGAAAGCGAGGCCGGCGGGGGTGCGTACCATAGTGAAGCTGCCGGCTTCAGCCTTCTCGTTCAGACCCGCGAGTTTGGCCTCCTGCTTCTCGTTGATCTGCTGAGCGATGGTACGCTTCTGCTTCTCGTACTCCTCACTGTCGAAGGCATGGGTGATGGCGGCCTGGAGATCCTCAACCAGTTTCTCCATGTATTTGCGGAATTCGTGAGCTTTGCCTGCCGGCATGCGGATGGCGTTGGGGCGATGAGGCTGAGCGAAGTTATGGACGTACACCCAGTCATCCGGGGCGGGACGATCGGCGGCCTGTTTCGACAGAAAGTTGTAGACCGTGCTCGATTTCCCGGTGCCGGCGGGGCCCGCGGCGTAGATGTTGTAGCCGTCGTTGTGGATACCCATTCCAAAATCGACCGAGGATACGGCGCGGGCCTGGCCGATGATCTCGGCAAGCTCGGGTAGATCAGCCGTCGTGCTGAAAGGAAAGGCGGAAGGGTCACAGGCTCGGTAGATGTCGGCGGGTCCGAGCTCTGGCTGGACTCTGACCATGCGGTCCTCCGGTTCGGTGAATGGGCGCGATCTGAGCACGCTTTCCAACTATGCGAGTCTACCCAATAACAGGGCGAGAAAACCAAGTGCCGTTAGTGTCCGAGGCGGGACTTGAACCCGCATGAGTTATGCACTCACTAGGCCCTCAACCTAGCGCGTCTGCCAATTCCGCCACTCGGACGAGCGTGGACGAGCAGCGGTGAGTATAGGGCGCGCCAAGGGGGGAGTCAACAGCCTCCCGGCCTCTTGTAGCGGGCGAACAAGTGTTCTATACTCCTACCGACCGAACGAATGTTCACCGGGGAGAGGGGCCATGGAGCTGCACGAACGACAGCAGCGGATCTTGGAGGCCATCGAGGACGCCGTCAAGGCACAAGGCTATCCGCCGACCGTCCGCGAGATCGGAGCGGCAGTGGGTCTGTGTTCGCCGGCGTCGGTCCAGGGTCACCTCAGCGCGCTGGAGGCGATGGGTTACATACGCCGCGGGAGCTCGAAGCGACGTGCCCTTGAAGTGGTGCGGACGGGCAGAAGCATCGCGTCCATCGCTGGAGCCCCGTGGGGGGCCGGTGTACCTCTTGTTGGGCGTGTGGCGGCCGGCGTTCCCCTTCTTGCCGAAGACAATATCGAGGACTCTCTCGACATCCCGCGGTTCCTTGGGGAAGGCGGCGGATGTTTCGCTCTCCGGGTGGCGGGAACCTCAATGATCAATGCGGGCATCCTAGATGGCGACATCGTGGTGGTGAGGCAGCAGGAGACCGCCGACGACGGAGACATAGTGGTTGCTCTTCTTGAAGACGAGGCGACTCTGAAACGATTCTTCCGTGAGGCCGATCAGGTCAGGCTCCAGCCGGAAAACGACGCGATGGAGCCCATACTCACCAGAGACCCACGTATCGTCGGCAAAGTCACGGGAGTTCTAAGGAGACTCTAGTGGACGCATCGCCCGGTCATAAGAAATTCGAGACTCTGGGGGAGCGGATCTCGCTTCTCGGCGCGGGCGATCCCTGCCCGTGCTGCGGGGCGCACATGGAGAC
>MELN01000046.1:37837-42167 GCA_001768675.1 Actinobacteria bacterium RBG_16_64_13
ATCGGGAGGACCGCTCTTCTAGCGGGGCCTGTCTCCGCGACGGTCCGTCAAACGGCGACACCGACCTCGAGCGCCAAGGACGCGCCAGAAGTCCTCAGATGTCCAGCTTGCGGCTGTGAAGTGGACACTAACGAAGGACCGTTCGCCGCGAACGCACGTCGGGTTTGGAGTACGGCGGCCTAACACCCAGCCGGACCCGCTCGAGCCGGTGCCCGCCGGTTCATCTCGGATTGCGCCGCTAAGCCCCGACACGACTGGCGGGTTTTAGCCACCAAGGGCATAACTCCTCGGGCAGGACTCGAACCTGCAACACCCTGATTAACAGTCAGGTACTCTACCATTGAGCTACCGAGGACCGCTGACGTCGCGTAGTATAGGCAAAACACCCATCTCGTGCAATCAGACCCCGGAATCTACTGGGAAGGTTCTAGCCAATGGGCAGCGGCTCACATCTCGAGTGCTTCAAGGCATACGACGTACGTGGTAGGGTCCCCGATGAGTTGAATCCTGCGATGGTTGAGCTTATCGGCCGGGCGTATGCGCAACTGATCCAGCCCAAGCAGGTCGCCGTAGGACACGACGTGCGCCTAACAAGCTCGGAACTGGCCGAGGCGCTCTCGCGCGGTTTGACCGACTCCGGGGTCGAGGTCGTCGACATCGGTATGGTTGGCACCGAGGAGGTCTACCACGCCACCTTCTCGCTGGGGTTGGACGGCGGGATCATGGTCACCGCAAGTCACAACCCGCGTGACTATAACGGCATGAAGTTCACTCGGGACAACGCCCGCCCCATCAGTGCCGACACCGGCCTCTTGGACATCGAGGAAGCGGTTGTGGAGGCGCTGAAGAGAGAAGGCAACGTGCGCATAGGGTGGCCTGGGAGCGACGGCTCGCAGGGCAGTATCAGCCATGTCAACACCCGTCTCAACTACGTGCACCACCTGCTCACCTACGTCGACGTCGGCAAACTGCGGCCCTTGAAGGTGGTCGTCAACGCGGGCAATGGTGGGGCTGGGCCCGTCATCGACCTGCTCGAGCGCTCATTGCCTCTGGAGTTCGTGAAGATCAACCACACCCCCGATGGCTCCTTCCCGGCCGGGGTGCCTAATCCAATGCTCCCGGAGAACCGCGCGGCGACGGCCCAAATGGTGCTTGCGGCGGGCGCTGACCTGGGCATTGCTTGGGACGGCGATTTCGACCGCTGCTTCTTCTTCGACGAGCACGGCGAGTTCGTCGAGGGCTACTACCTTGTGGGGCTTCTCGCTGAACGGGCGCTCAAGCGCCATCCAGGGGCGCCCATCATCCATGACCCCCGACTGGTCTGGAACACTGTGGAGCTCGTCAAGGCTGCCGGCGGCGTTCCTGTGGTCTCAAAGAGCGGCCACGCGTTCATCAAGGAGAAGATGCGCGCGGTCGACGCGGCGTACGGGGGGGAGATGTCGGCCCATCACTACTTCAAGGAGTTCTCGTACTGCGATAGCGGGATGATCCCCTGGCTGCAGGTGGTCGAGGCCATGTCCCAGCAGGGGCGGCCGCTGTCGGAGATGGTCGGCGAGCGCATCGAGCGCTATCCCATCAGCGGCGAGATCAATCTGACGCTCAGCGACTCGGCCCGCGCTCTTTCGGCGGTTCGGCGGCGATATGGCCCGGGCGCGCTGAGCGTGGACGAGTTGGATGGTCTGAGTATCGAGTTCCAGGCTTGGCGATTGAACGTGCGCACGTCCAACACTGAGCCCGTGGTGAGGCTCAACCTGGAAACCCGCGGCGACAAAGACCTGCTGCAGACCAAGACACAAGAGGTGCTGGATACCCTGGAGCGAGCGTGATGCGGATCGCCCTGGCCCAGATCGACCCGACAGTCGGCGATCTCGGGGGAAACCGCGAGCTCATCGTCCGGAGGGCGAAGCAAGCGCAGGCCGAGGGTGCGAGGGTCGTCGCCTTCCCGGAACTGGCCATCTGCGGCTATCCGCCCGAGGATCTCGTTCTGAAGGACTATTTTGTGGCGGATTGCCGCGACGCGCTCTTTCAAGTTGCCCTGGCCTGCCCGGAGCTGCCCATAGTCGTTGGGGTACCCCTGTGCGAGGATGGCGTGGTCTACAACGCTGCCGCCATCCTTTACGGAGGCGAAGTCGCCGGCTGGTACCGGAAGATACGGCTGCCGAACTATGCCGTCTTCGACGAGAAGCGTAACTTCGCCCCGGGCGACCGGGTCGTTGTTCTGCAGGTTGACGGCGTAAGAATGGGGATAACCATCTGCGAAGACATCTGGGAGGAGAACGGCCCCGGTGAGGCAGCGGCTTCCGCCGGGGGAGCCGCCATCGTGCTCAACCTCTCGATGTCGCCATACCACCTGGGCAAAGGGCACGAGCGCGAAACCATGCTGGCCGAGAGGGCGCGGGCATGGCGGGCGTTCGTCTGTTATGCCAACGGAGTGGGTGGTCAGGACGAGCTGGTCTTTGACGGGCAAAGTCTCGCCTTCGACCCGGAGGGCCGGCTGGTGGCGAGGGCGGCCCAGTTCAAAGAGCAGCTCCTTCTGGTCGACGTGGATCCACGGCCGGCCGGGACTGCGCGCGAGGAGGCCCGTGCCTCGGGAATCAGAGCACCCGGGCCGTGCCCCACGGAGTTCTGCCTACCTGGTTCTTGGCCGATCGAGGTCATAGACCTGGGCTCGGCCGTCAAGATGGGTGAGTCACCGTCCGCGGCGATCTCTTCCGCTGCTTCGGCGGACGCTTCCGCTCTACTTGTCTGTGAGGCTCTGTGCATTGAGGGGGAAGTCTATGGGGCGCTGTGCCTTGGTGTGCGAGACTACGCGGAGAAGAACGGCTTTCGCCAGGTGGTTCTAGGCATCAGTGGAGGCATCGACTCTGCGCTGACAGCCTGCATCGCTGCGGACGCGCTCGGAACGGACAGGGTGAATACCGTGTCGATGCCTTCCCGGTACTCTAGCGCGGGCACCAAGAGCGACGCGCGCGAGACGGCGGAGCGTCTTGGCATTCACTTCTACGAGATTGCCATCGAGGGCATCTACGGTACCTATTTGCAAAGTCTTGCGGCTTATCTCGCGGATGGATCCTGCGGGGCCACCGAGCAGAACATCCAGGCCCGCATCCGCGGGAACCTGCTCATGGCGCTCTCCAACAAGTCCGGCTGGTTGGTCCTCACGACTGGGAACAAGAGCGAGACGGCCGTGGGGTACGCCACTCTCTACGGGGACATGGCCGGGGGCTTCGCGGTGCTCAAGGATGTTCCCAAGACTCTCGTCTACAAGTTGGCCAGGTACCGCAACTCCATGGGTCCGGAGGCGGGGCCCATCCCCGAGACGACTCTCGAACGGGCGCCATCGGCCGAACTCGCGCCCGATCAGACCGACCAGGATACGCTGCCTCCTTATGACATCCTCGACCGGATAATCGATGCGTACGTGGTGAACGACGACAGCCTCGAGGAGATCGTGGCCCTAGGGATCGACAGTGCGGTGGTACAGCGTGTGCTGGCCATGATCGACGGGAACGAGTACAAGCGCCGGCAGGCTGCGCCAGGCGTTCGCATTACGCCAAAGGCGTTCGGGAAGGACCGGCGGCTCCCTATCACGAACCGGTATAGGGGCTAGCTCGTATAATCCGCGGGCACGCCGGGTAGGATTCGCGGCGAATCCAGGGAGCGACATGAGCGACTACTTGATCAGCGAAAAGGGATTGGGCGTCTCCGTGGGGGAGGTCGAACTCCAGTCGGTGGAGTTCGAGTCACTGCAGCTCGACTCCGGAGACACTCTGGAGCCGGTCATCATCGCCTACGAAACCTACGGCCGGCTCAACGCCGAACGGACGAACGCGATCCTCATTCAGCACGCCCTCTCCGGAGACGCGCACGCCGCAGGCTACTACGCCGGGGAAGACCGGCCGGGCTGGTGGGAGACCATGATCGGACCCGACAAGGGTTTCGACACCAACCGCTATTTCGTGGTCTGCTCGAATGTGATCGGCGGGTGCAAAGGAAGCACCGGACCCATCAGCATCGATCCTGCCACGGGCAAGGAATACGGGCTCTCGTTTCCGGTCGTCACCGTGGGCGACATGGTGCGGGCGCAGAAGCTGCTCGTGGACCATTTGGGCATCACCAGGCTGCTTTCGGTGAGTGGGGGCTCCATGGGGGGCATGCAGGCGCTGCAGTGGGCGGTGGCCTACCCGGAAGCCGTGGCCTCGTGCATCCCTATCGCCGCGACTACGAAGCACTCACCCATGCAGATCGCGTTCAACGAGGTCGGGCGACTGGCCATCATGAGCGACCCCAACTGGAACAGGGGTGACTACTACGAGGGGGACGCCCCCGA
>MELN01000046.1:42179-44308 GCA_001768675.1 Actinobacteria bacterium RBG_16_64_13
TGTGGCGCGGATGATCGGTCACATCACCTACCTGTCCGACGAGTCCATGCACGAGAAGTTCGGGCGTCGCCTCCGCGACAAAACGGCGCTGGGGTATGACTTCACCATGGACTTCGAAGTGGAGAGCTACCTTCGCCATCAAGGGGAGCTGTTCACCCGGAGGTTCGACGCCAACACGTACCTGTACGTGACCAAGGCTTTGGATTACTTCGATCTGTCTGGCGGGCATGGGGTCCTGGAAGAGACTTTCCGGGATCTGCCCGACGACATGAGGTTTCTGGTGATCGCGTTCACCAGCGATTGGCTCTACCCACCGTACCAGTCGAAGGAGATCGTCAGGGCCCTGAGAGGCAATGGCATCGACTGCTCCTACTTGGAGATGAAGTCGTCCTTTGGGCACGACGCCTTTCTCCTCGAGAACAAGGACCTAACACGGATGCTGTGGCATTTCCTGGAGACAACCGCCAGACGGAGAGGGCTGCGCTTTGGCTAGAGGAGAGAACGGGGCCGACGGAGTGCGCCTCGACTACGAATTCATCGTGGACACAGTGCCTCAGGGCGCTCGCATCCTCGATCTGGGCTGCGGGGAGGGCACCCTGCTCAAGATGCTCGTGGACCGCAAAGGCGTGCGAGGGACAGGTATAGAGATCGTGGAGGAAAGAGTCTACGAGGCAGTTGAGAAGGGGCTCACCGTTCACCACGGCGACTTCTACGAGGGTCTCGCCTACTACCCTGACGACAGCTTCGACTACGTGGTGCTCAGCCAGACTCTGCAGCAGGCACTCGATACGGTCGCTGTCCTCACGGAGTCGCTGCGGGTAGGGCATTTCCTGGTGGCCAGCTTCCCCAACTTCGCACATTGGAAGGCGCGGTTGCAGCTTCTCTTCACCGGGCGGGCGCCGGTGACGAAGGCGCTGCCGTATCAATGGTATGACACCCCCAACGTCCACTCTCTCAGCATCGAGGACTTCCGCGCTTTCACCCGCGAGCAGGGGATCAATATCGTGCGGCAGTTCTACCAGGGCAAGCGGGGGAGGGTGCGGATGTGGCCGAACCTGCGCGCCGGATACGGCGTGTTCGTGCTGCAGAATGCCCCGAGCCCGGAGTGAGGGTGCGGTAGAATGTGCCTCGTCCCGGGCCCATAGCTCAGTTGGTTAGAGCTGCCGACTCATAATCGGCCGGTCGCAGGTTCGAGTCCTGCTGGGCCCACCTAGCCCGCTGGAGGGGAGAGAGACCGTGCTGGTAACAGACCTGCAAAGCGTCCTGGAGAGGCTGGCCCCGGCATCGCTGGCGCAGCCTGGGGACAATTCGGGGCTGCTTGTGGGCGACGAAAAGGCCGCCGTGCGCAGTATCCTGGTGGCCCTGGAGTTGAACGACACCGTTCTCGACGAGGCCTTGGCCGCAGGCTGCGACACCGTTCTCACGCATCATCCGTTTCTGTTCACGCCCTTCCGCTCGCTCGTTGAATCGCGGTCGCGCGAGCGGCTGCTGCGACGGCTGGTAGCCGAGCACATGACGCTGATAGCCTGCCATACGAATCTGGACGCCGCCCCGGGTGGGCTGGCTGAGATCGCGGGTGAGGCCCTCGGTCTGCGGGACATGGTGCCGCTGGAGTTTGCTGGTGCCGGCTGGTACAAGGTGGTGGGCTTCGTGCCGGCGGAATCGGCCGATCTCGTAGCCGCGGCCGTCTTCGCTGCCGGGGCCGGAGGCATAGGGGGCTACAAGGACTGTGCTTTCGCCGCGGAAGGCACCGGCTGGTTCACACCCATGCCGGGTAGCCAGCCCGCGGTCGGAGAGGTGTCACGACCGGAACGTGCGCCCGAGGTGCGCTGGGAGACGGTGGTCCCTCGTGGGCGCCTGACGGGGGCCCTCCGAGCCTATGTGGGAGCGCACCCATACGAAGAGCCGGCGTTCGACGTGTACCCGGTCGAAGACGTGCTCCCAAGAGTGGGACTGGGCAGGGTAGGCACTCTGCCGGCGCCGCTCGCGGTGGGCGCTCTCGCCGAGCTCGTCGCGGCCGCGTTTGAGACGGAAGGAGTGTCGTGGAGCGGCGACGGAAGCCGTGCCGTCACGCGAGTCGCCGTGCTACCCGGCAGCGGGAGGAGCTCGCTTGACGCGGCGGTCGGCCA
>MELN01000046.1:44322-49225 GCA_001768675.1 Actinobacteria bacterium RBG_16_64_13
TGGTCACCGGAGATGTCGGCTACCACGCGGCCGACCAGGCCGCCGAGCGGGGATTGTCACTGATCGATGTACGCCACGGCGACTTCGAATGGTGGGCGTTCAAGCGATGGACCGGGAAGCTCGAGCAAGAACTTGGCGATAGCGGGGTTACAGTGTCGATCTCCGGGGCCTGGCGGTCGCCCTGGACTGCGGCCGGGTCTTGCGGGCAGGGCACGAGTGGGGGCGAGGAGGCGGCGGTGGCCAATGCTGGCGGAAGTTCAGCGGCTGAGCGTGTCAAGATGTGGATCGATGGGGGCTCAAGGGGTAATCCTGGCCCAAGCGCAGTCGGGGGCGTGGTCGAGGATGGGGGAGGAACTGTTCTGGAGGCATTCGGGAGGGTTATTGGCGTGGGCACGAACAACGTGGCGGAATACCGCGCCCTGCTCGCCGCGCTGGAGACCGCGGAGAGGATCGGTGCCGTCGAGGTGGACGTGGCCTCGGACTCGGAGCTTCTCGTCAAACAGATGCGCGGGGAGTACAAGGTCAAGAACGAGGGACTCAAGCTCCTCCACGAGAAGGCTCGCGGGATGACGGCCGGCTTCGCTCGCTTCACTATCCGCCATATCGATCGCGAACAGAACACCCGCGCAGATGCTCTCGTGAATCAGGTGCTGGACGAATACGAGAAGGCTGGTCTATAATCCACCAGCCGCAAGGTTCTGGGCGGATGTAGCTCAGTTGGCTAGAGCGTCTGCTTGCCATGCAGAAGGTCGAGGGTTCGAATCCCTTCATCCGCTCCATCTGTTAGTCCTCTCAGGGCGACGTGGCCGAGTGGCTAGGCACGGGTCTGCAAAACCCGCTACACCGGTTCAATTCCGGTCGTCGCCTCCTCAGAGAGCAGCTGCGTAGACCCCGGTTTGCCGCGATTCTTAGTGATGGAGCACGGTCCCAGGAGGTTGGGCTTCGCGACCTGCCCTGTGACCTGCCCCAACTTCGCATTTCAGAGTGTTTTGTATCATCCATACTGGGTACCTTCATGGACGCCTGGCCAGGAAGATAGCAGGCCCTGGGCCCAGACCGACTCATCGACCCCTAGTCAGCCGAGTCTTCAATGGAATCGATCAAGGGAATTCCTCGCCGGATCAGAGCCGCTCGCTGGCTGGGCGTTCTTCTGACGGCTGCCGGGTTGCTCGTTTTCGCAGCCCCGGTTTCTGCGGCCCCCGTTTTTGTCCAGCAGAATTATGCGACCCCGCAAACTCCGCAAAGCTCCGTAACGGTCAGATTCAACAGCGCACAGACTGCCGGCAATACAAATGTGCTCGTCATTGGGTGGAATGACACGGCGGCAAGCATCACCTCAGCGAGGGACTCTGCAGGAAATGCGTACCAAGTCGCGGTGTCAACCTTCCGCGGCAACGGTTTGAGCCAGGCCATCTACTATGCACCTAGCATCAGAGGCCCGGGAGCCCAGAGCAACCTTGTCACGGTGACATTCGATCGACCGGCTGTATTCGTCGATCTGCGCATTGCTGAGTATTCAGGGCTTGCGGCAACAGGTCCGTTCGATGTCGGAACCTCCGCCACAAGTGCAAGCAGTGGAATTGCAAACAGCGGTTCAGTGAGAACGAGCGCGAGCAGCGAGTTGCTGATCGGCGCCGGCATAACAACCGGCGCGTTCAGTGGAGCGGGCTCAGGCTTCACAAGTCGGGTAATTACTGCTCCCGACGGCGATATTCTGGAAGACAGGTCGGTGACCGTGCGCGGTAGCTACAGGGCGACTGCCCCGGTGGGCGGGCGTTGGATAATGCAGATCGCGGCATTCAAGGCAAGCGGTACAGCGGACACCACGCCGCCGACGGTTTCCATCACGACGCCGGCGCAGGGCGCGACGGTTTCCGGGACAGTAGCCGTAACGGCAAGCGCATCGGACAACGTCGCTGTCGCCGGCGTGCAGTTCCTGCTTGACGGCTCAAGTCTGGGCCCGGAGAATACTGGGTCCCCATACTCGGCTTCGTGGGATACGACGACCGGATCAAACGGATCGCACACGCTTGCCGCCCGGGCGCGTGATGCCGCTGGAAACACCAGCACCTCTTCGGTAGCAGTGACGGTGTCGAACGCCCAAACGGCTGCCGTGATAGCTGGGTATTCATTCGACGAAGCCACCGGCATAGCGGCGGGTGATGCTTCAGGCAACGCGAACACGGCGACCTTGAATAATGGTGTTTCTTGGGTTCCTGGTATGTATGGAACCGCGGTGAGCTTTGATGGCACAAATGACTATCTCTCGATCCCGAATTCTGCCTCGACGAACATCTCCGGCACAGGGCTCACCCTCTCATTGTGGCTCAATCCAGAGCCTCTTTCCGGAGGAGACTCGGTCGTCATCGGCAAGTTCTGGAATACGACCTGGACCGCGCCAAATTACCAGTATGGCCTCGAGCTCGACCAAGGCACTACACCGCACTTCTATGTTGGCACCGAGAGCGCTCTGCTTGGCGCCCAGATGGGGAGCCCGCTTCCACTGTTGCAGTGGAGCAATCTGGCGGTTGTCTTTGACGGCACGCGAGTTCTCTTTTACGTCAACGGGGCACTTACGAGTACACAGTCGCTTTCTGCAAGTATCACCGCACGCGGCAAGGGAATGAACGTTGGTGCCGATGAGCAGCCAGGCCAGTACTACAAGGGCCGGATGGACGACCTGCGGATATGCAATCGAGTTCTTTCTCTGACTGAAGTGCAGTCGAACATGAACACACCACTTGGCAACGCAGGTTCCTCTGATTCAGCGTCGCCCTCGGTCAGTATCGTTTCTCCAACAGCCGGCGCTCAGGCGACTGATATCGTCACAGTCGTGGCCGTGGCATTCGATAACGTCGGAGTCACCGGAGTGCAGTTCTATGTTGACGGTTCGCCGGCCGGCACTCAAGACACGACAAGCCCCTACGGTGTCAACTGGGACACGCGCACGAGCGACAACGGGACGCATATCCTGACCGCACGCGCATGGGATGGCGCGGGCAACACTTCGCTCTCGGCGCCTGTCACGGTGAACGTCGCCAATACCAACTTCTTCCAGAACGAGGTGCTGGCTACGGGACTCAATCTGCCGGCCGCGTTGAAGTTCCTCCCGGACGGCCGGCTCCTCGTTGTCGAACTCGCGGGCACGATAAGGGTATTGTCGCCACCGTATACAACAGCGGATCCTACGCCATTCCTGCGCCTCACCAATGTCGGCTCGGCCG
Source organism: Actinobacteria bacterium RBG_16_64_13 (assembly GCA_001768675.1). Classification (GTDB taxonomy): domain Bacteria; phylum Actinomycetota; class Thermoleophilia; order RBG-16-64-13; family RBG-16-64-13; genus RBG-16-64-13. The sequence continues at coordinate 47,547 of MELN01000046.1, forward strand.
GCTATCAGCAGGGCATTTACGACATCGCACTCGACCCGAGTTTCACAAGCAACCGCTTCTACTACATCTTCTACACTTTGGGCACGCCGAATCACGACCGTCTTTCACGTTTCACAGCGAACGCCACGCTTGACGGTACTGTAGCAGGGAGCGAGGTTGTCCTCTATGAGGATCCGCAGACTGCCAATGCAGAACATCACGGGGGTGCAATAAACTTCGGAAACGACGGCAAGATCTACTTCACGACCGGCGAGCACTTCACTGCGGGGGACGCGCAACTCCTCACGAACCCGCGCGGGAAGATACATCGGATCAATCCCGACGGCACCGTCCCGACCGATAATCCGTTTGTCGATGGGGCGGGCCCGAATTGGGATTCAATCTGGGCTTTTGGACTGCGCAATCCGTACCGCGCTTACTTCGACGCTCCTACCAACAAGCTCTATATAGGCGACGTCGGTGGGAACGTCTACTCGACGGCGTTCGAAGAAGTAGATGTCGGCATCGGGGGTGCGAACTACGGATGGCCGAATTGTGAATCTGGCACATGCGGTAATCCCAATTACACCGCACCAATCTATAACTACCCGCACCTTGGGCGTGATGCCTCGATCACCGGCGGATTTGTCTACCATGGTTCGCAATATCCCGCCTCGTATCAGGGCAGCTACTTCTTCGCCGACTATACGCAGAACTGGATACGCCGGCTCACGTTCGACGCACAGGGAAATGTGAACGGGGTATTCAACTTCGAGCCCGCAGACGGGTCAGTAGACGGCCCCTACGGCGACATCGTGTATCTAACCGAGGGCCCCGACGGCGCTTTGTACTACCTCGATCTTGGGTACTCCGACATCACAGGGACCGTCGGCATCAGCAAGATACGTCGAATCCGCTACATACAATCGAACATGCCGCCGACTGCCATTTCTTCCGCCAACCCCTCACAAGGGCTCGCGCCGCTGACCGTCAATTTCTCGAGCACGGGCTCGATCGATCCGGAAGGACAGCCTCTCACGCACGCTTGGACCTTTGGCGATGGCGGAACCTCTACGGCTGACAATCCGGCACACACCTATTTGCAGGTCGGCCAATACACGGCACGCTTGACGGTTTCCGACGGGGTGAACAACACGATCGGGTCGCCAATCAGCATAAGCGTCGGGAGTCCGCCAAGGCCGGCGATATCTTCTCCAACGGACGGCGCACTGTTCATTGCCGGGGATGTCATATCCTTCAGGGGGGATGCGACAGACACCGAAGATGGTGCGCTTCCCGCGAGCTCATTCACTTGGAACGTCGACTTTCTCCACGAGGGGCATGTGCATCCGGGTATTCCTGTCACCGGCGTGAAGAGCGGCACATTCACAATTCCGACATCCGGACATGACTTCAGTGGGTTTACACGCTACCGCGTCATGCTGACGGTGACCGACTCGGGCGGATTACAGTCAAGTACTTTCGTCACAGTCCTTTCAGACAAGGTGAATCTGTCGTTCGACACCGTTCCGGCGGGTCTTACGCTCTATCTTGATGGTATTGCGAAGACGACGCCGTTCGTGTACGACACGCTCAAGAACTTCCAGCATTCGATCGAGGCACGTAACGTGTCAGACGTTACGACCACCTACGCATTCCAGTCGTGGTCCGACGGCGGCGCGCAAACGCACACGATAACT
>MELN01000046.1:49257-51274 GCA_001768675.1 Actinobacteria bacterium RBG_16_64_13
GTGCGACGCCGAACACAACGCCCGCAACCATGGGCGAGACGACCGTATTTGGTAGTAACGACAGCGGAAACGGCGATCTTCTTCTTGTGCAGGATGCAACGCTGTCGCAAAGCGCGACCATCCAGAGCTTGTCGTTCTATGTCAGGACGGCGAGCGGGCAGTTGCGGCTCGGCGTCTACGACGCGACGGGCCCCGGGGGTGGACCTGGGACACTGAAGGCTCAGACCGACGCGTTTGTTCCGGTTGCGGGTTGGAACACCGCAAGTGTCATCACGCCCACAACTCTGTCGCCGGGCACGTACTGGCTCGCATACCTTCCCAGCAGTAGCAGTCTGAGTTTCGCAACGAACTTCAGCATCGGCTCATTCAAATACGCCAACGTTAGTTTCGGCCCGATGCCCGCGACCTTCCCCGCAGTTTCCGGCCAGGGTACAACACACTGGTCATTCTACGGAACGCTCATAGCTCCATAGCCAGTTGCGGTTTCGCACGGGTAGGACCGGCATCACGCGGTGGGCGCGCCTCATCGGCGTTCTCGAGGAGAATTGGAACACTACGTCCAAGGATCCGGCCCGCTCGGGACCGGACCTTCGAGTAGCGGCTGGTATTGACCGATCGGCCGACCAGGGCAGCCCTCTATTGGAGCATGGGTATACCCGTTGCATTTGCGGGTGGTTTGCGGTAGCGTCAGGTCAATAGGGCACTATCCCCGTGCAAGGAGGCGCAGCTGTGAGTAGGAGAAACCGATCTATCATGATGCTGGCGGCCGCCATCGCCGCCATGACGCTATTGGTGACGCTCGCTCCGGTGGCTCTCGCGATGGATCTCATCCCCGCCAAGACCGTCGCCGCGGGCGAGACATGGGTTTTGAGCGAGACGACGCGGGTCAACGTGCTCAACGTTGCGTCCGGGGGCGCTGTCGTAGCCCCCGCGGGCTACAGTCTCACCATGACCGTGAACGGTGTTGAGACAGGGCAAGCACTGGTGACGACTGCGGGGGTCGATACGAAACTGGTGCCGGGCGTCTACATGGGAAGCATCGTGCTCACCGTTGCCAAGGAGAACAAGGTCGTGTATCAGCCGATGGGTCCTCCCGGCACCCCCACGGTGAGCTTCCCCTTCCGGCAAGCGATATATGTCGACGCCTCGGGTCTTGACTGGGCCAAGTCCGTTCCGGCCGCCGTCGCGAGGGGCCAAGTGACGAACCTTTTCGCGAGGAATGTCGAGATCACGTCGACTGGTGAGGTCTTCGACGGGATCTATGTGGGCGGCGGCTCCTACAAGGTCGAAAAGCCGCTGATCAACCTCACCGGCAACGGCCGCAGTGACTTCATCGGCTACGGGGCCGCGATCGTGGCCAACGGCGGCAGCACCCTGGTGGTTGACGGGGCCACGATCAAGACCAAGGGGGTCGCTCGGGCCGGCGTGGTCGCGGACGGCGGAGCTAACGTCATCGTCAAGAACTCGTACATCTACACCATGAACGGCGTGCTGCCCGCGGACTACGCGCCGACCATCGACACCGCGCAGATGAGGTCGGTTCCCTGGATGCTGAGTCTGTCCGGCAACGTGCGGGCCACCAACCTTCTGGGCACCAATACCAAGGCCAGTTACATCAACTCCTACATAGCTTCCGAGGGCTGGGGGGTTCTCTCCACCGACGGTTGTACCACCCCGAAACTGACCGCCATCAACAGCACCATCGTCATCACCGGTGAGGATGGATATGGGTCGTACGGCATCGGAGACGCCACCGAGCGGTTCCTGGGCTGCACGTTCGACGTGGGCACCTACGCCACGATCAGTCGGGGCAGCTTCCTCTACTACGGCGACAGCGACGTCGCGACCGTAGCCCAGCTGAACACCGATCTCGGCCTGGGCCTGACCGCTCAAGAACTTGCGGCTCTGCCGGTCAAACAGACCGTAGTTAACTCCGATCGTTTCGGCATCATGTGGCACGGCGGCGGCACCCTGGACATCAGCGGCGGCACCGTGTTCAACACCAAAGAGACCACGT
>MELN01000046.1:51348-52608 GCA_001768675.1 Actinobacteria bacterium RBG_16_64_13
GTCATCATGCAGTTGATGGACGACGACGACCCGGGCCCGGAATTCCCGGCGATGACTAACACCGGTGTCTATCACGAACCGACTATGTCGGCCAAACCCGACCCCGACCACAAGCTGTACGCCGCCAGCGCCACCGATGCAGTGGCGACCTTCTCCAACATCGTGCTCAAAGGGAACTTCTACAACTCGATGCGGGGCGGCCAGGCGCCCGCCGGTCCGTTCCCGGGCGCGCCCATGGTCAGCAACTCCAAGAACCTCGTTCTCGATTTCAAGAACGCCAAGGTCACCGGCGTGATCACCTCCTCGACGGCAAAACACGCGATCGCCACCATTACCGACGCCGAGTATAAGTACTTGGGCGAAGTGACCAACACTCCGGAGGCTGCGATCAACAACGGCGTCGTCGTGTCCCTTGATGGGAAGTCCAGCTGGGTGGTCACAGGAGATTCCTATTTGACCAGCCTGACTCTCGAAAGAGGGGCGATCATCTCAGCTCCCGCCGGATACAAGGTGACCCTGCTGCTGGGCGGGCAGCCGAAACTGTTCAAAGCTGGCACCTACCTGGGCAAGATAGTTCTCAGGGTCACACCACTGTCGGCCAGATAGAGCGCGACAGTTCTACTGAGGCTCCCGGCTGAGGGAGCCGAGGGCTTGAACGCAGGGGGCCGCGTCACCTAGTGACGCGGCCCCCTCGTCTGGGTCCAGGCCAAATGGGCGGCACAGGCCCGCCGCCGGTCTTGCCAGCCGGGAGGGGCGGCTGTATCATGACCGCCCTGACGGGCGCTTAGCTCAGGGGGAGAGCGCTTCCTTGACGCGGAAGAGGCCGTAGGTTCAAATCCTACAGCGCCCACTCAGTCGTTTCGGTCCTCCCATCTCTCTTGCGAGGGTCCATGAAGATACTGCTTCCCGACGGATCAGATCTGACCGTGGCCGATGGGGCGACGGCAGCGCAGGTGGCTGAAGGCATAGGTCAGAGGCTGGCCAAAGCGGCGGTGGCGGCGAGGATCGGCGACCAAGTGGTCGATCTGGCCACCGCGGTCGATGACGGGGACAGCGTGTCTATCCTCACTGCGTCTTCTCCCGAGGGCCTCGAGATCATCCGGCATTCTGCGGCCCACGTGCTCGCCGACGCGGCGACCCGTCTCTTCCCTGGTACCAAGGTGGCGATCGGGCCTGCCATCAAGGACGGCTTCTACTACGATTTCGAATTTCCGGGCCCGGTGGGCGAGGACGACCTGCCTCGTCTCACTGAGGAGATAC
>MELN01000046.1:52686-56689 GCA_001768675.1 Actinobacteria bacterium RBG_16_64_13
AGCCGTACAAGGTGGAGCTGATCCGCGATCTCCCGGAAGAGACGACTATCAGCGTCTACCGGCAGGGTGAGTTCCTCGACCTGTGCCGCGGCCCGCACGTGCCCGACACCGGCCGTATCGGGGCGGTAGGGCTGTTGTCGGTGGCGGGAGCCTACTGGCGGGGCAAGAGCGATAACACCATGCTCACGCGGATCTACGGGACCGCGTTTCCCACCAAGAAGGAACTGGATGATTACCTGGAGCGCATGGAGATGGCGCGGCAGCGCGACCATCGGCGCCTCGGCCGCGAACTTGGTCTGTTCAGCTTTCACGACGAAGGGCCGGGATTCCCGTTTTTCCATCCCAAGGGCATGCGTGTGATCAACGCCCTGCTCGACTACTGGCGCCGTGAGCACGTGGCCGCTGGGTACGAGGAGACTCGGACGCCCATCATGCTGGAGCGGACGCTATGGGAGCGTTCGGGCCACTGGGATAACTACAAGGACAACATGTACTTCACTACCATTGACGAGGTGGATTTTGCGGTGAAGCCCATGAACTGCCCCGGGGGTACGCTGATCTACAAGAGCGAGCAGCACTCCTACCGGGACTTCCCCCTGCGCATGGCGGAACTGGGCCAGGTGCATCGCCACGAGATGTCGGGAGTGCTGCACGGCCTCTTTCGCGTGCGCGTCTTCACGCAGGACGACGCCCACATCTACTGCCTGCCGGAGCAGGTGGAGGATGAGGTTGTGGGCGTCATCGAGTTGGTCCGTCGGATGTATGGGACTTTCGGCTTTGACCGAGTGCACGTGGAGCTCTCCACGCGGCCGGAGAAGTCCATCGGCAGCGACGCGATGTGGAAGACGGCCGAAAGCGCCCTCGCGGCCGCGTTGGAACGCGCCGAACTGCCGTATACGCTCAATCCGGGCGACGGCGCTTTTTACGGGCCGAAGATCGATTTTCATATCGAAGACGTGATGGGCCGCACCTGGCAGTGCGCCACCTGCCAGCTGGACTTCGCCATGCCCGAACGGCTGGATCTCGACTACGTGGGCGAAGACAACCAGCGTCATCGGCCGGTCATGATCCACCGCACGGTGCTGGGTAGCCTCGAACGGTTCCTGGCCATCCTGATCGAGCACTACGGCGGCGCCCTGCCCGCCTGGCTGGCGCCGGTGCAGGTGGCGGTGGTACCGGTGGCCGACCGTCACATCGGGTATGCGCAGCAGGTCAGGTGCGCCCTCGAGAGTGAAGGACTCCGCGTGGAAGTCGATTCGCGGTCGGAGTCGGTGTCCAAGAAGATCCGCGACGGCGAGGTCAGCAAAGTGCCATTCATGCTCGTTGTAGGCGAACGTGAAGTCGAGCAGCACTCGGTGACCCTTCGCAGTCGAGGCAACAGAGACACCCAGCCTTTGGCGCTATCTGAGGCCGCGACGGCACTTGTGGCAAAGTGCACCCCGCCGGCAGTGAAGCCCTGCCTCTGACTCACCGGGCCGGCCTGAGGCTTGCTCTTGAGCCGCCCGGTCTATTCGGCTATACTGCGAGGTTGCATAAAGAGGAAGCCACCCTTCCCACCTGGCGCCTTGGTGGTGCGCAGGTCAAACCATAGAACAGGCGGTGCGGCTCGAGGCCGCGCGGCTGCATTGGGGAGCGGTGGCGACGCCGCTTTTTGTGTTTTGTAGGGTTGACTCTAACCGGTAGCACCGGGGGAGGTGCAGGGCAACATAGCCGACATCGTTCGCATCAATGAAAAGATCCGCGCAGAGGCAGTCCGGCTCATCGGGCCGGACGGCGAGCAGGTTGGGATCGTGAGTGTGCCTGAGGCGTTGAGCTACGCCGACAGATTGAACCTCGACCTTGTCGAGGTGGCACCAATGGCGAGCCCGCCGGTCTGCAAGGTGATGGATTACGGTAAGTACAGGTACGAGCAGGAGCAGAAGGCGAAGGAAGCGCGCAAGCGGCAGACGACCATCAGCATCAAAGAGATCAAGCTGCGGCCTAAGATCGACGACCACGATTTTGGCACCAAGAAGGGTCACGTCGAGCGCTTTCTCAAAAAGGGAGACAAGGTCAAGCTCACAATCATGTTCCGCGGTCGGGAGTTGGTACATCCTCATTTGGGAGAACGACTGCTCCGGCGCATGGCCGAGGATCTGGCCGATATAGGCGAGATCGAGTCGGAGCCGAGCCTCGACGGCAGGAACATGATCATGATGCTGGCACCCAAGCGGAGCTGATCCGCCGGCTCGTTCCACCGCGGCCTCCAAGGAATCGGCCTCAGCCGGCTCCGGTGGGTCGATGCTCGCTCGCACGTGGATGAAGGGAATCAGGAATGGCCAAGAACAAGACTCACAAGGGAACCAAGAAGCGCATCAGGGTGACCGCGACCGGCAAGCTGATGAGACAGCGTGCCTTCGGCAGTCACCTGCTTACGAAGAAATCGGCCAATCGCAAACGTAAGCTGCGTAAGGCCGCTCAGATCGTCGCGTCGGACACCAGTCGGCTCCGCAGTCTCTTGGGCCGCTAGGAGGATAGAGCTATGCCCAGAGTAAAGAGGAGCATCAACGCGCAGAAGAAGCGCCGCAAGGCGCTCGAAGAGGCCAAGGGCTACTGGGGGCTGAAGAAGTCCTCGTATCGTAGGGCCAAAGAGCAGCTCATAAAGTCCGGCACCTACGCCTATCGCGACCGGCGGGCGCGCAAGCGCGAGTTTCGGCGGCTGTGGATCACCCGCATCAACGCGGGGGCGAGGGTGCACGGTTTGAGCTACAACCAACTCATCCACGGACTCAAGGCAGCTGAGATCGAAGTCGATCGCAAGATCTTGGCCGATCTAGCGGTGCGGGAGCCTGAGGTGTTTGCGCAGATGGCGGCCCGGGCCAAGGAAGCCCTGGGGGCGAGCTAGCCTCCGCTGCCCTGAGGCGGAGAGCGCACTGTGATCCGCGACATCGCCGGGCGGCAGAACCACAGCGTCAAGCTGGCGCGGAAACTGCAGAAGAGGAAGCACCGCAGAGAGCGCGGCCTGCTCGTGGGCGAAGGCATGGACCTGCTCCGAGCGGCGTGTGAAGCCCGAGCGGATGTCCGAGACGTGCTGGTTCGACGCGATCTGGTGCGCGAACTCCCCAAAGAGATAGTCGCACGGGCCGGTGCGGACCAGATTGCCGGAGCACCCGCCGTCGACATCGGGGTATGCGATGCGGAGACCCTGGACTACGCGAGCTCTTTGGGCGGCGCCGCCGACGTGGTGTTCATGTGCGCGGAGCCTGGTTGGAGCCTCGGCGACGTGCCGCTAGATGATGGGTTCACCCTTTTCTTGGATGGAGTGGGCGACCCGGGCAACGTGGGGACGATCGTACGCAGCGCACTGGCGTTTGGTGGGAAGGCCGTCGTCTGCGCTCCGGGTACGGCGGACCCCTACGGTCCGAAGGCTTTGCGGGCCGGGATGGGGGCGCAGTTCCTGCTGCCGGTAGTGACCGAGGTGGCGGCGGCTGATCTGCTGGCCAGGATCACCTCTCTCGTGGGGCGGGGGCAAGGTCAGCCCGAAATCTGGGTTGCCGATCCTTATGAAGGCGACGACGTCCGAGGTGTCGAGGCGACAACCGGGGCGATCGTGGTCCTGGGGGCGGAGCGTTCGGGTCCAGGCTCGGAGTGGGATGGCGCCCGGAGGTTGACGATCCCTCAGGAGCGCTTTGATTCGCTCAACGTAGCCATGGCAGGGACGATCCTCGCCTACGAGCTCAGCCGGGGTCTACATGGGCGGCCCAGTGGCAAATAGCGGTGAGGTCCGTTAGGATTTACGGCCGGGAAGGAGGAGCCATAGCAGCAGACGGCGGCATTCTCGAGCAGGTATCCAGGAACGATCTCAGAGAGATCTACACGAGTGGACTCGCCGCGGTCGCCGCTGCAGACGACCTCGCTACGCTTGAGAACGCGCGCGTGCGCTTCCTGGGGCGCAAGGCCGAACTTGTTCTGCTGCTGCGCACGATCCCTGAATTGCCGGCAGCTGAGCGCCCCGAGGTGGGCA
>MELN01000046.1:56700-57088 GCA_001768675.1 Actinobacteria bacterium RBG_16_64_13
CTGATCCGCAAGGCACTTGAGGCTGCCGTGGATGAGCGGCGCAAGGAGCTCGAGGCCCAGGAGCTGGTTCACGGTCTGGGGAAAGATCACATCGATGTCACTCTTCCAGGCTGGCGGTCACCTCTCGGGCACCTACATCTGGTGGCTCAGACCCAACGCGAGATCGAAGACATCTTCATCGCCATGGGCTACGCTATCGCCGAAGGACCCGAGGTCGAGACCGAGTACTACAACTTTGAGGCTCTGAACACCCCGGCCGACCACCCCGCGCGCTCGCTTCACGACACGTTCTTTGTAAGCGACGGCGTGGTGCTGCGGACGCACACTTCGCCGGTGCAGGTCAGGTCGATGGAGAGCCAACGGCCGCCTCTCTACATCATCGCCCCCG
>MELN01000046.1:57131-58558 GCA_001768675.1 Actinobacteria bacterium RBG_16_64_13
GTTCCATCAGGTGGAGGGGCTCGTGGTCGACGAGCATGTCACTCTCGCCGACCTCAAGGGGACGCTCGAGTCGTTCGCCCGGGCCATGTTCGGCGCGGACCGCAAGGTGCGGCTGCGGCCGCATTTCTTCCCGTTCACGGAGCCGTCGGTGGAAGTGGACGTCTCCTGTATGGCGTGCGAAGGCACAGGATGCCGTCTCTGCAAGAAGAGCGGCTGGCTCGAGATACTCGGGGCAGGCATGGTAGATCCGAACGTGTTCGGCTTCGTAGACTATGATCCTGAGGTTTATACAGGCTTTGCCTTCGGCATGGGCGTGGAGAGGATCGCGATGCTCAAGCACGGGGTCAACGACCTGCGCCTCTTCTTCGAAAACGATCTGCGTTTCTTGCGCCAATTCTGATGCGGAGACTCACGTGAAAGCGCCGCTGTCCTGGCTGAAGGAATATGTCTCCATCGATATGGGGGTAGAAGAGCTCGCCTCGAAGCTGGCTCTCACCGGCACCGAGGTGGAACGGGTGACAGAAGCGGGCGTCCCGGGAGACAGGGAGAACCTGAGCCGTTTCGTCGTGGGTAAGGTGCTCGAGTGTCGGCGTCACCCGGATGCCGACAAACTGTCTGTCTGCACGGTGGATGTCGGCGAGGCGGCTGCGCGCACCATCGTCTGCGGAGCACCCAACGTCGCGGCCGGACAAACGGTCGCCGTGGTCCTGCCCGGAGGCGTGATGCCCGACGGCACTCGCATCAAGGACGCGAAGCTGCGAGGCGTTGCTTCGGCCGGCATGATCTTGTCGGAGGCCGAACTCGGCTTGGCGGCAAAAAGCCCTGGGACGATGGTTCTCCCCGATGAGTGGGGAGCCGGGGAGTTGGTCGGAGACCACTTTTCGCTCTCCGATTGGGTGCTCGAGGTCGAGGTAACGCCCAACCGACCCGACTGCCTCTCCATCAGGGGTCTCGCCAGGGAGATCGCGGCGATAACCGGGGCGCCGTTCGACGAAGACGCTTCGTATCCACACCCGTCGGGTGAACGCCCGGTGGAAGAGGACGTCTCCATCGAGGTGCTTGATCCCGACCTGTGCCCCCGATATGCCGGACGGGTCATCCGGGGAGTCAGGGTCGCCGAATCGCCCTTGTGGATGAAGGCCCGCATCAGCCATGCAGGCATGCGTCCGATCAGCAACGTGGTGGACGTGACCAACTACGTGCAGTGGGCCCTCGGGCAACCGCTGCATGCCTTCGACCTCCACACCATCCGAGGCGGCCGTATCATCGTGCGGCGGGCTCGCTCAGGCGAGGAACTTGTCACCCTCGACAACGAGCGCCGGGTGCTGAACGAGGACATGCTTGTCATCGCCGACGCTGAGCTGGCCTCCGTGGTCGCTGGTGTGATGGGCGGCCTCGACAGCGAGATCACCGACAGCACCACTGAC
>MELN01000047.1:0-480 GCA_001768675.1 Actinobacteria bacterium RBG_16_64_13
CCTTCACCAGCACTCCGGAGGCGGTCGTCACGTCGACGTCTTCAAGGACGATGATCCCGGTCGAGTTGGTCACGAAGAACAGGGGCCCGCTCTTCCCGGCATACTTCAGAGAGCCACCCGTCATGGTGAAGGTGCTCCCGGCGCCCCGGGCATCAGCGGACACGTTCCGATAGATCATGACCCCCCATTTGTCCGGGACGCTCGACAAGAGGTCCACATCGTTGAGGACGATGCTATTGGCGCCTTCGATGACGGCTGCTTCGGCTCCGGTGGCCTCGTAGGTTCCCCCGTCGACGGTGATGGTGCCCGTGGAATACAGGGCCGGAGAATCCTTGCCGGAGGCGAGCACGTTTCCTCCGTTAGCGGTGATGGTCCCCCCGCCGCGGTCTGTCGCGAGCGGCGCCGAGTCGGCCCCGGATGTCGTTATGTTCACGTTGTCGAGTGTGACCGAGCCGCCTTGGGTGGCCATCACCCCGTGAC
>MELN01000047.1:591-5917 GCA_001768675.1 Actinobacteria bacterium RBG_16_64_13
CGATGCTGCTGCCGGAGGTGGCGACCACAGCCGCGTTGAGGCCGTAGAAGCTGCTGGAATCCTGCGAAGAGGTCTCGCCGCTGGATTGGATGGTCGCGTTGGTCACCGTGAGTGCGCCACCGTCGGTGACCAAGATGGCCGATTGGCCGTCCTGGTCGGCCACGTAGGTCTGGCCGTCTTCGGTCTGAGTGCCGGCGCTTTGTGCGTAGGCTGCCTCGGTGGGATAGACCTCGGCTCCCGCTCCGCCGGAGCTTCCTGGGGGCGCAGCGCCTCCCGCTTCACCCGGGGCGGACGTGACCGTCTGAACGGTCGATCCGCTGGTGCTGGGATTTCCCGCTGAAGAACAACCGGCCAGCAGGATTCCCAACGCCAAGATGGAGATCAAGACGAGAGCCAAGTGTTTTCCGAACATGCTTTCCATGGTTGGCATTATCGTGCCTAGCGGACAAACGCGTCGTAAGACATCCGATTGGGTACAAAGGAGCGAATCGACATCCTACCGGAGGAAGCCATGCCACGTGCGCTATGGAAAGGGGCCATCAGCTTCGGCCTGGTGACGATACCGGTCTCGCTCTATCCCGCCAAGGACGCCGGGGCCAATCTGACTTTTCATCTGTTGCACCGCGACGACCTGAGCCGCATCCACAACGCGCGAGTGGACGAAGAAGACCACGAGGTCTCCCTCGAAGACATCGTGAAGGGCTACGAGTACGACAAAGACCGGTACGTGATCGTGAGCGAGGCCGACCTCAAGGCGGCCAACGTGGACGCCACCCAGACCATCGACATCATGCACTTCGTCGACAGCAGTGAGATCGACATCGCTTTCTTCGACACTCCTTACTACACCGAGCCCGCCAAGATGGGCCGCAAAGCCTACGCCTTGCTCCGCGAGACGCTGAAGCGCACGCAGAAGGTGGGCGTAGCGAAGATCGTTATCAGAGAAAGGCAGCACCTGTGCGCCGTCGTGGTCGACGGACCCGCTCTTCTAGCGTACACGCTTCGCTGGCCCTATCAGTTGCGCGGAGCGTCGGACTTGGATCTCCCCGGTGACGATCTCGTAGCCCTGAACGTCAGCCCCCAGGAGATGAGCATGGCTGAACAGCTCGTCAACGCGATGACTTCCTCCTGGGAACCAGAGCAGTATCGCGACACCTACCGCGACGACCTGCTCGCCTTGATCGGCCGCAAAGTGAAGAGCGGAGAAGGAGAGGAACTCCCCGAGCCGCCCAAGCCGGAAGTCCGCGCCACCAATGTGGTCGACCTGTCGGCGCTGCTCAAACAGAGTGTGGAGCAGCGGAAATCGGAGCGAGGCAAAGAGACCGCATGAGCACTGAGCCGTCGAGCCTGGCGGGCGCTCGGTCGGTCTCCAGCCTTCCTCGCTTTGTCCAACCGGAACTGGCCACCCTGGTCGACCGAGCGCCTTCCGGCGGCGGATGGTTGCACGAGGTCAAGTTCGATGGATATCGGGCGCTGGCCCGGATCGAGAACGGCTCCGTGGAGATCTACTCCCGCAACGACAAGGATTGGACCTCGCACTACCAGGTCCTGGCCGAGGAGTTGGCCAAGCTGCCGGTAGAGAACGCCATGTTGGACGGCGAGGTGGTGGCGCAGTTGCCCGACGGGACCACGAGCTTTCAGGCTCTGGTCGACGTGCTGGGCAGGGACGGACGTGGAACGCGCCGAGGCGGCCACGGACAGTTGCTCTACTACGTTTTCGATCTTATGTACTTGAACGGGTTCGAGCTTTTCGGAGTGACCATCGAGGAGCGCAAAGTCTTGCTCAAGCATCTCCTGTCGCAGCAGCCCGAGGGCGGGCGGATCCTGTTTTCGGATCACGTGGTGGGAGGGGGCGAGAACTTGATCAGTCAAGCCTGTGCCCTCGGTCTCGAGGGGATCGTGAGCAAGAAGTCGGGCGCCCCCTACCGGCCCGGGGTGCGCGGTTCGGAATGGGTGAAGACTAAATGCAGGCACGAGCAGGAGTTCGTCATCGGGGGATTCACCGATCCCGGCGGTGCCCGCGTGGGGTTTGGGGCCCTCCTGCTCGGCGTGAACGGTGCCGGAGGACTGCGCTACGTGGGCAAGGTGGGCACCGGTTTCAACGACAGGCTGCTCCGCCGATTGGGGGAGCGTCTGCGTGCCCTCGAGGTGGATCTCCCGCCCTTTGCGGCAGACCTGGAGCGGGCCCCCAAAGGCGTGCATTGGGTGCGACCGGTGCTGGTCGCCGAGGTATCGTTCGCGGAGTGGACGCGGGCGGGTGGGGTGCGTCATCCAAGTTTCAAAGGCCTGAGGGAAGACAAGCCGGCAGGTACGGTCGTGGCCGAGGAGTAGGCGGCGTCCGCGGGGCCATAGGCACGGCCGCGGTGGCGGGAAGTTGTTCCGACCCGCTGAGCCGCTGTACTATGCGAGACATGGCATTCTTCGGCGCCCCCATATCGTTCCTGTGGCGCGGTTCCCAAGGACGTAAGCAGGCCAAGCGAGCGAGATCCCGGGAGGACTGATGCAAGATCTTCCAGCCCTCGACCCGGAGTCGCTTTCCGAGCACTGTGCTGAGAACCGTGCGAGTTGGAACGCGGACAGCGGCACGTATCAGGCCGATCACGGTCCGCAGTTGGCCGCCTCGGGAGGGCTCGCTTGGGGCGTGTGGCAGATCCCTGAGGCCGCGCTCAACATCCTCGGCGAGGTCAAGGGGAAAGACATCCTGGAGTTCGGCTGCGGCGCCGCGCAGTGGTCAGTAGCCCTCGCCAAGTCGGGGGCTCGGCCGGTGGGGCTCGACCTGTCCGAGAACCAGTTGGCCCATGCGCGCGAGCTCATGGCCGAGACAGGTGTCGAATTCCCTTTGGTGCACGCGAGCGCCGAAGCTGTCCCGCTGCCCGACGAGAGTTTCGACGTCGTGTTCTGCGACTATGGCGCCATGACTTTCGCAGACCCGTATGCCACGGTGCCCGAGGCGGCTCGGCTGCTGCGGCCGGGTGGGCTTTTCGCCTTCTGCGGCGCGACCCCCCTCGTGGAGATGTGCTACCCGGATGACAGCGACCACCCCGGAGACCGGCTACTCCTGGACTACTTCAGCATGTGGTGTCTGCGCTACGAGGGCTATGTGGAGTTCATGCTGCCCTACGGCGCGTGGATCCGCCTCTTTCGAGCCCACGGCTTCGCCATAGAGGACTTGGTGGAACTTCGCCCGGGGCCCGAAGCCGTCAGCAGCTATCGCGACGATTCCGACCGGGGATGGTATCGGCGTTGGCCTGGTGAACAGATCTGGAAGCTCCGCAGACTGTCAGTGGCCGAGGGGGCATAGGGGTCCGCCTCGAGCACTGCGGGGTACCGCAAAGCCCTCGGCACACCCCTATGCCCCCTCGGCAACCTCCCTGTCAAGATGGGGGGCTCCGGTTCGCCGGCACGCCGGCGTCACCCCCGAGGCGCTGCCTCCAACTCGGCCACCAACTCATCCAAGAACAAGCCGACGTCGGTGACGATCCCGATGGTCTGGAAGCTTCCGCGGTCGGACAGTTTCGTCGCGACCGCGGGGTTGATGTCGACGCACACCGTGGCGACGGTCGCGGGGAGCAGGTTCCCAGTCGCGATGGAGTGCAACATGCTGCACAGCATCATACACAGGCCGGCCTCGCGTACGTGCTCGCGCATGGCTTGCTGCGCCTCTACGGCGTCGGTGATCACGTCGGGCAGGGGACCGTCGTCGCGTATGGAGCCGGCCAGGACGTAGGGGATGTCACGTCGCACTATCTCGTAGAAGAGCCCCGAAGTGAGCACCCCCTGATCCACGGCCTGGCGGATGCCGCCGCAGCGGCGGACGCGGTTGATCGCGCGCAGGTGGTGCTCGTGACCGCCTTCCACCGACTCACCCTCAGAAAGGTTGATTCCCAGCGAGGTGTTGAACAGGGCCGATTCGATGTCGTGGGTGGCGACCGCGTTCCCGCCGAGGACCACGTCTATCCAGCCTCCGGCGACAAGCTTGGCGAATGCAGGTGCGGCACCGGTGTGCACGACCGCGGGTCCCAAGACGGCTACGATCTTCTTGCCCTCGGTGCGGACCTCGCGCATGAGCCGCGCCACCTTCGCGACCACCAGACGCTTGGGCTTCTCCGACGAGACCGCGGAGCCCATGAACTCGAACGCCCGGGAGGCGCGGTCGTGCCCCAGGGGGACCGCCCGGATGCCGTGGCTCCCCACGACGATCTCGTCGCCGGCACGTACTTGGATGAGCGGCACGGTGCACGCCGAACCGGCTGCGCGGTCCACGACTATCCCGCAGTCCATCTCCGGCCACTGAACGGCGATCCAGCGCCCTTCGGTGCGGACGAACGTCTCCAGGTTGGTGGTGGAATAGAAGTCCTCGGGAAACACGCCGTCGCAAGGGGCGGGTTCGACCCGCACGTCGTCCTGTTCGACGATCTCCACCCCGTGCTGTTGCAGTCCTCGAAGGATGGTCTCCAGTTGTTCCTCGTTAGACGCGCTTACGCGAAGTAGCGCGAGGGAATGGTCGTCTTTTTCGCGGCCCATGCGAAAGCGGAGGATGCGATACTCGCCTCCCCGCTCCAGGATCTCGTCGAGGACTCGGGGCAGCAGCAGCGAGTCGATGATGTGCCCTTCGAGCTTGATGTCTTCGTAGGCGCTCATGGGGAAGATTGTAGCTTCTTGGCAGCGTTCGCAGGGAGCCGACGATGCCCGTGCGCCTCCGGAGACCGGCAGGCTCAAGTCGCGCGGACTCTCGGCCGATAACGGGACTGACGCCCAATCAGTCATTTCGCTTGTCACCCGGGAGGCCCTTTGTCGCTGCGTCGTAGGACCTACCTTCTCGTCGCGGCCACGCTGGTGGTCGCGGCTGTTGCAATCTTTTCGATCTCGCAGGTCGTCTTCGTGCGCGACGGTCAATGGACCGGCCGGGTCCTCCTCTTCACGCTTCTGCTCATCGGTGTCGTGCTGATACTTGGAGCGGCGGTCATCTGGATCCTCGAGCGGTCTCTTTTCCGCAGGCTCGCTCATCTCACCGCGCAGGTCCAGCCGGACGCAGCGCGGACGGGTGATCTGGCGCCGATCAAGGTGGGCAGGAAAGATGAGCTCACCCTTCTCGCGGAGAAGATCAATTCAGGTTTTGCCGAGCTCGAGCACACGCGCACACAACAGGAGCAGCAGGCGCAAAGCCTTGCTGAGACTCTGGAAGAGTTGAAAGTGCGGCACAGCGACCTGGAGACCGCTCATCTGCATCTACAGCAACTCCAAGAAGTGAGCGCGTCGCTCGGCGGGAGCTTGGAGATAGGTGACGCGCTGAGCCAGATGGAGGAAGTGGCCCTGGGTATATTCG
>MELN01000047.1:5979-6254 GCA_001768675.1 Actinobacteria bacterium RBG_16_64_13
CGCGCGTTCTCCAATCACAAGGAAGGCTATGCGCGCCTGCCTCGGCTGTTTGGCTGCAACGGCCCGGACGGGGTGTTGTCCCTGGGCGCCAGCCCGCTTCTCACGGCTGTGTTCAAAGAAGCCGGCCCTGTCTTCATAGAATCGGTGACCGAACTGGATGACAACGAACGGCGCAGGCTGTTCAACGGCTCCGTTCCGAACCTCGACGGGTTCCACTCGCTGGCGGTAGTGCCCTTGCTCGCCGAAGATCTCCCCGTGGGGCTGACGATATCGGC
>MELN01000048.1:0-2836 GCA_001768675.1 Actinobacteria bacterium RBG_16_64_13
CATGATGGGGGCGTTCCTGGTCTATTACCTGAGTCGCCAGGGGCTCGGTCTCTACCCGGCCATAGCGCTGAGCATGGTCGCCATGGGGGTCATCGGGATAATCCTGGAGAGGGTTCTGTTCCGTCCGCGGCCGGGCCGAGACGTCGTGCTGACATCCATCGTGATCTCGACCGGCCTTACCTTGATACTCACCAGCGTCGCGGTGGTGGGGTTCGGGCTGTACACCAAGAGCCTTCCGAGATTGATCGAGGGTTCGTTCAGTTTCGCGGGGGCCGGGGTGCCGAAAGACCGGATACTCGCGATCGCCTTCTCGGTGGTCGCATTGCTGGCTCTCTACATATTCCTGAAGAAGACGCGCCTGGGGCTGGCCATGGTGGCCAGCGCCCAGAATCGTGAAGGCTCCTATCTGAAGGGCATCAACCCGAACCAGATGTCGATGGCGGCGATGGCCATCGGCTGCGCGTTTGCCGCTTTGGCGGGCGCCCTCGCCGGTTCCATCCTCCAGCTCCAGCCCTATATGGGCGGGCTGCCGATGATCAACGGGTTGGTGACCATCGTGCTGGGTGGGCTTGGGAGCATCCCCGGCGCGGTCATCGGCGGCCTGATCCTGGGCCTCATGAACGGGGTCATTCCGGTGATCTGGGGTCCCGCGGTGGCGGCCGTGGCCCCTCTCGTGATCGTCATCCTCGTTCTTCTCTTCAGGCCCAAGGGGATCCTCGGGCATGACTAGAGGCAGGGGCCCGCAGATCTTCGCACGGCCGGTCTTGGCGGTCGCGGTTATCGCGATCGTCATCCTGATGCCGAATATCCTGTCGGGCAACCGGTACTGGCTGACGGTCTTGACTCTGCTCGCCATCAACATCTTGATGGTGAGCAGTCTGCGCAGCGTGACCCTGATCAACGAGATATCGCTCGGCCAAGTGGGGTTTGCCGTCATCGGCGCCTACACTCATGCGAACCTGGTGATGAAGGTCGGCTTGTCGTTCTGGCCGGCTATGATCCTGAGCGGCGTGCTGGCGGCTTTCATCGCCCTCCTGCTTGGCTACCCGTTCCTCAAGGTCAAGGGCATCTACTTCTCGATCCTCACCCTCCTGACCGCGGAGACGTTCCGCTTGGTGGCCTACTACTGGAAGGACGTCACCGGCGGGACGCTTGGATTGGTGGGGATCCCTGCTCCGGAACCGCTGAACCTGTTCGGGCGTGTGATCGAGTTCAAGACGATCAACAACTACTACTACATCGCCGTGGGCGTAGTGATCATCGCCTTGTTCGTTCTCTACCATTTCGAGCGTGCCTACATCTCGTTCCAATGGAGAGGGATCCGCGACGACAGCATGCTGGCCGGGGCCGTGGGCGTCAACGTGATCGGCTTCAAGATGGTGAACTTCACCATCTCCGCTTTCATGGCAGGCATATCCGGGGCGCTCTTCGCCGCCTTCCAGCACAACCTCAGTTCCGACGGAACCTCGCGGTTCGCGGTCACGACGTCCATCTATCTCCTGGTGTATATGGTGGTGGGAGGGACCAGCCGCTTCATCGGCCCCCTCATCGGGACGACGGTGCTGACCCTGGTGGCGGAGTCCACCCGCTCTATGGCCGAGTATCAGCCGATGATCACCGGGGCCATCGCCATCCTGGTGATGATCTTCTTGCCCATGGGCCTCGCGGGAGTCGCGTCGCAGATCAGAGGTTGGGTACGTCCGGGGCGGCGCCCGCCGGCGGTCGCCGCCCCAGCCGGGGGCGAGGCGCCGCGTGCCGACAGTGGGGCGGCCGGCGATGGGTAGGCTGCTGGAGATCCAGGGGCTGAGCCGCAACTTCGGTGGCCTGGCGGCGGTGAACGGCTTGGACCTCGCCGTCGACGAAGGAGAGATCGTGGGCCTGATCGGCCCTAACGGCGCGGGCAAGAGCACGGTGCTGAACCTGATCGACGGGACCCTGAAGGTCTCGCGGGGAAGCATCGTCTTCAAGGGGGAGAACATCACTCGCTTCCCGCCGCACCGCAGGGCCAACCGGGGTATTGCCCGGGTCTTTCAGAAGAACGCCCTGTTCAAGAGCATGACCGTGCTGGAGAACGTCCTGGCCGGGTCGTACCTGCGCACGAGCCACGGCCCCTTGTCGGTGCTCGTGAGGAGCCTCGACCATGTGAGGACGCAGCGGGAGATCATGGGCCGCTGCCTGGAGCTGCTGGAATTCGTCGGCTTGGACGACAAGGCCGGTGAAATGGCCACGAGCCTTCCCCACGGCAGTCAACGCGAGCTGTGCGTGGCCGTCGCGCTTGCCGCCGACCCCACGCTGCTCTTGCTCGACGAACCGCTCACCGGGATGAATGCCGAGGAAACGGCCTCTATGATCGGCATCATCAAGAGCGTCAACAGCACAAGGGGCACTACCACGATCGTTGTCGAGCACAACATGAAGGCGGTACTCGGCCTGTGCGCGAGGACGGTGGTGCTCAACTACGGTCAGAAGCTCATCGAGGGTACTCCGCGACAGTGTGTGGCCGATCCCGCCGTCATCGAAGCCTATCTCGGGACCGACGCCGATGTTTTTTGAGATCAAAGACCTGAAGGTGCGCTATGAAGGCGCGGAGGTGGTCAAGGGTGTCTCACTGCACCTCGAGCAGGGCGAGATAGTGACCCTCATCGGGAGCAACGGGGCGGGGAAGACCACCATTCTGAGGGTGATCTCCGGGCTCAAAGATCCGTCGAACGGCGAGATCTGGTTCGACGGAACCCGGGTGGACGGCCGTAGCGCCCAGAGCATCGTGAAGATGGGGATCGTCCAGGTACCCCAGGGGCGGGGCCTGTTCCCGTATATGTCCGTCGCCGAGAACCTG
>MELN01000048.1:2856-5815 GCA_001768675.1 Actinobacteria bacterium RBG_16_64_13
CAAGGACAAGAAGGCCATCGCCAGGGACCTCGAGAAGATCCTTGTTCACTTCCCGCGCCTGAAGGAGCGGGCCCGTCAGCAGGCCTCCACCTTGAGTGGCGGCGAGCAGCAGATGCTGGCCATAGCCACCGCGGTCATGTGCAAGCCCCGTCTTCTGCTGCTGGACGAACCCTCCATGGGCCTGTCCCCCCTCATGGTCACCGAGATCGCGAAGATCGTCCGCGAGATCAACGCGACCGGCACGACAGTGCTGCTTGTGGAGCAGAACTCCCGCCTGGCCTTGAAGCTGGCCGTGAGGGCCTACGTGCTTGAGACCGGCACCATCGTTGTGGAAGGGCAGGCCGGGGAACTCTTGCACAGCGAACACGTGCGGAAAGCCTACCTGGGCGAGTAGCGTGGACACTACGGGCAGGGGCGACATCTTCGATCTGACCGGCAAGGCGGCCGTGGTCACTGGGGGCGGCTCGGGCCTGGGTCGGGTCATCTGCGAGGCCCTGGCTCGGTACGGCGCCAACGTGGTGTGCGTCGGCCGGTCGGCGGATAAGCTGCAAGACACCCTGGCAAGCATCAGCGGCCGCGGCCATCGCAACCTCGCCCTGACCGCGGATGTCACGGAACCGGGCGATATCGAGGCAATGGTGCGCAAGATCACCGATGAATTCGGCCGCATCGACGTGTTCTTCGCCAACGCCGGTATCCGTGAGAAGAGCTTCGTGCTCATCCACGAGAAGGCGGTCGAGGACTGGGACGAGGTGATGAACGCCGACCTCCGGGCGGTGTTTCTGCAGATGAAGGCCGTGTTCCCAGTGATGATGGAGAAGGAGCGGGGGAGCTTCATCACCACATCTTCGGTGGGAGGCATGTGGCCGCTGGCCCAGGACAGGTGGGTCTACACACAGACGGCGTACGCGGTAGCCAAGGCGGGCTTGATCATGCTGACCAAGGCGGCCGCGCGCCAGTACGGCCCCTACGGGATACGAGTGAACAGCATCTGCCCAGGCTACCACCGTACACCGCTCACGCCGGCGGATGAAGTGGACGCAGTGGAAGAGACGATCGCCCGCCTCCTGCCCCTGGGGAGGCCCGGGATGCCCGAGGACATCGAGGGTCTTGCTGTGTGGTTGGCCTCTGACGCCTCGAGCTTCGTCACGGGGCAGATCCTGATCGAAGACGGTGGATACCTGGCATGAGCAAGGGAGTCGGGAAATGACGATTTGGGCCGCTGATTCCATCTACCTGAACGGCAACGTGGTGACCGTCGACGCCAAGGACACCGTCGCCCGGGCGATCGCTGTGAAGGGCGACAAGATCGTGGCCGTCGGTGCCGATAGCGAGATCCGGGAATTGGCGGACAGCTCGACCGAGGTGTTCGACCTGGCCGGGAAGACCGTGCTCCCAGGGATCAACGACTCGCACACCCATGCCGCCATGTACGGGGGCAGCCGGCCTCCGCTCACCCTGGATGTCGGGTTTCCGACCGTCGGATCCATCGCAGACATCAAGGAGTCGGTACGGGCGAGAGTCGCCGCGGTCAAGCCGGGGGAGTGGATACGAGGCAATGGCTGGGACGACGGGTATCTGGCCGAGTGCTTGGCCGATGCTTCGCGCCGTCTGACACGCTGGGACCTGGACGAGGTCGCGCCCGACAACCCTGTCTACTTGGTGGACTTCAGTCAGCACCGGCTCGTCGCCAACAGCCGGGCTTTGGAGCTGGCGGGCATCACGCGGGACTCCACGACGGAGCCCGGGTCGGAGATAGTTAAGGATCCGGTCACCGGCGAGCCCACAGGGGAGTTGGTAGAACTGCCGGCTCAGGGGCTCCTGATGAGAGCGGTCCCCCTCTGGACGCGAGAGCAGATGCGGGCGGCCATCCTCACCTCGATGCTGGCGCTGAATGCCCGGGGCATCACCAGTGTGACCGATGCGGCGTTGGGGCCGGGGGGCACCGGCCATCAGGGCGGGCTGCTCGGCTCGGGGTGCATCAGCATCTACAACGATCTTCACAACGAAGAGGCTCTGTCGGTGCGCGTCAACGTCCTCTACCTGTTCGGCGCGTACGGAGCCATCTCTCTCGAGGACTTCAAGACAAGCATCCCCATGGTTGGCATCCACAGCGGCTTCGGCGACGAGTGGCTGAAGATCGGGGGCATCAAGCTGTTCGCCGACGGTATCCCCCAGACGAAGACCGCCTGGCTGCGCGAGGACTACCCGGACGGCGGCAACGGTGGCCTGGTGCTGCCTGGAGCCACCGCGCGAGAACGTTATGAGGAGCTCGTCAGCATGATCGTCTATGCCCACAAGAGCGGGTTCCAGTGCGGCATCCATGCGGTCGGCGACCGGGCGATCGAGTCATGCATCGACGGGTTTCTAAAGGCGCAAAGCGAGGACCCGCGCGAGCTTCGTCACTATCTCATCCACTGCGATCTCATCACTGAGGCCGACATACAGCGCATCGCGACTGGCAACATCGGGGTG
The DNA here is from genome assembly GCA_001768675.1 of Actinobacteria bacterium RBG_16_64_13. GTDB lineage: Bacteria > Actinomycetota > Thermoleophilia > RBG-16-64-13 > RBG-16-64-13 > RBG-16-64-13. The sequence continues at coordinate 5,332 of MELN01000048.1, forward strand.
TGCACGCAGCCGGTACTCAAGTGGGTGTTCTCCGACGCCATCGACAAGGCGGTCGGCATCGAGCGCTCTGAGCGGCAGTTCCCGCTGCGCTCACTGCTTGACGCCGGTGTGCGCGTAAGCCTGTCGTCGGACGCGCCGGTGACGGAGCCGGATTGGCTGCAGGGAGTGGAGGCGGCGGTGCTCCGGAAGTCCAAGGCATCGGGGACGGTCCGCGGCCCGCGCGAGCGCATCACCGTTCGCGAGGCCGTGCGTATGTACACAATGGGCGGGGCCTGGCAGGATCACATGGAGCGGCGCAAAGGCTCGCTCGAGCCCGGGAAGTTGGCCGACTTCTGCGTCTTGGACCAAGACATCCTTTCAGTGCCGCCGGAAGACATCCACGCCATCACCAACGTGGCTACCGTGGTCGGCGGGAGCATCGCGTACGACGCGGGGCTGCGGCGCTAGGGCGCCGCGCCCGGTGCGTGGCAGCCGCCGCCCGGCG
>MELN01000048.1:5833-11489 GCA_001768675.1 Actinobacteria bacterium RBG_16_64_13
CGCCGCGGCCGCGTCTAGATGATGTCCCGCACCCCCAGGCGCTCGTAGCCCCGCTCGTACGCCTCATGCTTCAGATCGGTGTGCCCAGGGAGGACCGTCGGCATCTCTCGGATGTTCCGCAGCACCCTGTCGATGTGGTTCCAGGGGATCACGACGATGGGCATCCCCGGCGGATAGAGCTTGTACATCTTCATGCCGTAGGCCACGCCCGTCCAGACGGTGTTGATCTTGCCCGAGACGTAGGGGTAGGTGAAGAGCCAGTTGCAGCCCATGACGTAGGTCATGCGGCTCTCGATCATGTCGCCGGTGTCCCACTGCGTCGCCCGCAACACCCGTTCGCCCTGGGTCATGGTGTCGCACATCAGGATCAAGAGATCGGGCTCGAAGGTAAGCTTGTCCACCGGGGAGAAGGCGGTAGCGAACGTCGACCCGGCCGGCAGCACGGTGAGGTGGTTATAGACCCGCCTGTTGGAACGCTCGTCGGGATAGATGTCGAATGGGGGTCCGAGGCGGCCGCCGGCGGCCAAGGCGCTCAACTCGCCGTGGCCGGAGAGGAAGACCCCGGGCTCGCAGAATTGGTTCTTCGCCGTGGCGTAGAAGGTCTTGCCCTTCTGTGCTTCCAGGAGCATCTGGCACCAGGCGATCTCAGCGTCGAGCTGCTCCAGTCCCAAACCCTCAAGGTCAGCTTCAACGTTCAGGAACTTGAAGCCCACCGGGGCGTACTTGAAGTCGAAGTCCTTGAGGACCTCGAAATCGTGCTGTCGCAGCTTGTGCCTCGTCTCGTAGTTGAGTTCACCCATCTAACGCTCCTTTCGCGCGGGCACGACCGTAACGTCGAACTCGGGCCGCTGGCCCAATTGTGTCTTCACGAGGCGCTGTTCTGCTGCTCGCACCACGGCGTCGGCCCGATGGCCTCCGGGTCGCCACCGCGGCCGGGCGGCAGACCTATCTCGACCGCCCGTTCGGATCCGAATAGCCTAGGAAGGCGGACAACCTCGCGCTGCAAGAACGCACCGCCTCGGCGTGCCGCGTCCTTTCTGCAGGGCCGAAGCGTCCGGTGGGCAGCACTACCGATATCGACGCGATCAGCGCCCCGGCCTGATCGCGCACTCCGGCGCTTACCCCACATATGCCGAGGGTCCGCTCCTCGATGTCGAAAGCGATGCCGTCCCGGCGCACGCGGTCCAGTTCCTCGGCGAGCTTCTCCGGGTCGGTGATCGTGAACTGCGTGAGTTGCGGGTGAGCGGCGGCGAGAATCCGTCGCCGCTCCTCTGGCGACTTGTAGGCACAGAAGATCTTGCCGCTGCTGTTTGCCAGGTCTCCGATGATGGTCCCCAAAGCCATGCTGGGTTGGAAGGGGCGAGAAGTGGCTACCTTGTCCACGCCCACGGCGACCCCGTCGACCTCGACCGCCAGTGTGACGGATTCGCCGGTCTCTTCGGCCAGTCCCTCCAGATAGGGACGCGTGACTTTCACAAGCTCGGCAAAGCCCGCAGACAGGTACATCCCGGCCAGCATGGCAGGTCCAAGGTGATACCGGTTTGTGTCGGGCTCTAACACAAGGTAACGGGCGTCCTCCAAGGTACGGGCCATGCGGTGCGCTGTCGTCCTGGGGAGGCCGCTGGCCTCAGCGAGCTGGTCGAGCGTCCACTCGCGGTGCTTCTCGTCGAAGAGGCCCAGCACTCTTAGCCCCTTGGTGAGCGTCCTAACGGAGGACGCGTCTCCCTGGTCATTCGTCTGAGACTTAGCTCTGCCGGCCAATGTTAACCACCCGCCGTGTCCGCTACGACTGTCTGCGGAGAAACTCCGCGATAGCCGCGGCCATGTCCACGGCTTCCAGTTGGTAGAGTTCGCCGTTCTCGGCGGCAGCCCTCGCCGGATCCCCGATGTGTCCCTGGGGAGAGAGCTCGCGCCAGCCTCCGCTGGTTTCGGCCCTTAGGAACGCCCGCATGTCGTCCGGAACCGGCTCGATGCTCCGGACATCGACTCCCTGGGCGAGCGTCTCGGGGAAGAAGCGCATGATCAAGCTTGTCTCTCTCTCGCCGGCGTGCACGTCAAGGGACGATCTTGTCAGGCGCGCGCGGGCGGCACCAGTCGTCTCCGAGTCCTGCACGCGGATGAGCTCTTCATCTGAGAGTGGCGCGGATTCCCCGAAAGGAGCCGGGTCATCAAGGTCGACAAAGCCCGCGATCAGGCCCCCCAACACGTACGTGGCTTCAACGCCTCGCGCGCGAAGGGAATGGATGATCTGGACGAGGGCCCGGTTATGCTGCGGATCCCCATGATGGTTGACGATGAACTGGCGCCGGAAGCCCCACTGGGCGCAATTCTCGAGGATCTCCGTAAGGACTGTCACCATGGTCTCGGGCCTGACCGTCAGCGAGCCGGGGAACATGCTGGTGCTCGCGTTAACGCCGAAGTAGTAGGGCGGGGCGACGACAGACGCGATACCGAAGTTGGCCAATTCGCCCTTGATCAAGGTACAAAGGAGGTGCGCCCCATACGTGTCGGTGGCCAGGGGGAGGTGATGGCCGTGTTGCTCGATGACGGCCACCGGGACCAGCAACGGCGTGTTCGCCTCAGCGGCCTCTTCGACCTGGGGCCACGTCATGTCCGCCAGCGTGCCGGCGAAGATGGAATATCCTTTCATGGTTCTCACAATGTAGCAGCCGAGGGGGCGTTGCTCCAGGGGGTTGGTTGCATCTACCGTTTGTTGGCGATGTCATGCTAGCATTTGGGATGAGTGTCCCATATTATCTTGGGAGGCGTCGGGGGAGGGGGCGGCGCCAGGGCACCGTGGAACGGAAAGGATCGGCGCATGACGAAGTACGGCATGGTGATGGATGTCACCAAATGCAACGGTTGCTACAACTGCTTCTTGGCCTGCCGCGACGAGCACTGCGGCAATGAGTTCCCAGCCTACTCCGCTTCCCAGCCTCACACTGGGCACTACTGGATGCGGGTGGTGGAGAAGGAACGAGGCCGGTACCCCAAGGTCAAGGTCGCGTACACCGCAATCCCGTGCATGCACTGCGACAAGCCGCGGTGCGTCGAGGTGGCGCAAGGCGGCGAGGAACCCGGGGCGATCTACCAGCGTGCCGACGGCATCGTGCTGATAGATCCCGAAAGATCCGCCGGCCGGAAAGACCTGCTGAGCAGCTGCCCCTATCGGGTTATCTTCTGGAACGAGGAGAAGAGGCTTCCTCAAAAATGCACGTTCTGCGCTCACTTGTTGGATCGGGGCTGGGCTGAGCCCAGGTGCGTAGAAGCTTGTCCCACCCGAGCCCTGGTCTTCGGCGACCTGGACGATCCCAAGAGTGAGGTGGCCAAGCTCGTCGCCTCGGGCCGGACCGAGGCCTTGCGGCCTGAGTACGAAATGGGCGACAAGGTCACATACATCGGCCTGCCCAAGCGGTTCGTGGCCGGCGCCGTGGTCTTCGGCGACAGCGATAAGTGCGGCGAGGGCGCCAAGGTCACTTTGGAAGGCACGGGGACACCTCGCACCACCGTGGCCGACAACTACGGCGACTTCGAGTTCGAGTCGCTCCCGGCCGGCGGCTCGTACACCGTGAGGGTGGAGGCTGTCGGATATGATACCCGGGAGCTGGCCGCCCGCACGAACCAGGACGTCTATCTCGGAGACGTCGTCCTCGACGCGAGTGGGGGTCGATGATGGCCGAGAAGATCTGCACCAACATCGGTCACGGGGGCGGCCCCATCCTGGTCCATGTGGAAGATGACAAGATCATCCGGGTCCGGCCGCTTGTCTTTGCCGCCGACGAGGAGGTGCCCACGTGGACTCTCGAAGCCGGCGGGCGCACGTTCACGCCGCTCCGTAAGGACACCGTCGCGCCGTACGGCATGACCGAGAAGGCCCGCGTCTACGCCGACGACCGCATCAAGTACCCTATGCGCCGCGTCGACTTCGATCCCAACGGCGAGCGCCACCCCGAGAACCGGGGCAAGTCGGGCTACGTGCGCATCGGCTGGGACGAGGCCCTCGACACCATCGCGGGCGAGATGAAGCGCATCCGCGCCGCCTACGGCCCCGAGGCCGTGAGCTACATGAGCTCCTCCCACCACAACGCCGGTAGCATGGGCACCCACCGGAGTACCCTCAACCGCTTCTTCAAGATGATCGGGTCCACGGACTACTTCGACAACCCCGATAGCTGGGAGGGGTGGCTCTGGGGGGCGTGTCACACGTGGGGCTTCTACTGGCGGATGGGCCCGCCCGAACAGTTCGACCTGCTCGAAGACGTGATGCAGAACACCGAACTGATCGTGTTCTGGGCCAGCGATCCAGACACCAACCGCGGAGCCTACAGCGGCCAGGATTCGGCCGAGTGGCGGGTGTGGCTGAAGCAGTTGGGGATAAGAATGATCTTCATCGATCCCTACTGTAACTACACCGCCGGCGTCATGAACGACAAGTGGATCGCCCCGCGCCCCGGCACCGATGCCGCCCTGGCCGAAGCCATCGCCTATGTGTGGCTCACCGAGGGGACCTACGACAAAGAGTACGTTGCGAGCCGGACGGTCGGATTCGAGGAGTTCAGGAAGAACGTCCTCGGCGAGAACGACGGGCTGAAGCGGACGCCGGCCTGGGCGGCCGAGAAGTGCGACATCCCCGAGCGTGTGATATGGGCGCTTGCCCGGGAGTGGGCCTCCAAGAGGACGACCCTATCCTGCGGCATGCGCGGCGTGTTCGGTGGCGCCTGCCGGGAGGCATACGGCCACGAATGGGCCCGGCTCATGGTGCTGCTCATAGCCATGCAGGGGCTGGGCAAGCCGGGCATCAACATGTGGGGAGCAACCATGGGCGCCCCGTCCAACTTCGAGTTCCGCTTCCCGGGCTTCGAGAACGGCGGCATGCAGCAGGTGGGGGACAAGATCCACGTGAACCCGGTCAAGCAGCGGGTCTATCGGACGCACTTCCCCGACAGCATTCTCAACCCGCCGGTGAAGTGGCTGGGCGAGGGTTTCAACAGCAAGTCGCTGGAGCAGCAGTTCATCCCCTACGAGTACCCCATGCCGGGGCACTCCGAGATCAAGATGTTCTACCGGCACGGAGGCTCGTTCATCGGCACGATGCCCGCGGGGAGCAAGTGGGTGCAGGCCTACCAAAGCCCGAAGATCGAGTTCATGGTCAACCAGGACTGCTGGTGGTGCGGCGAGACGCAGTACGCCGACGTCATACTGCCGGCCTGCACCAACCTGGAGCGTGACGATATCGGCGAGTTCGGCAACTGCGGCTGGATGAGCCCCGACACCTTCAGCGGCAACATCCGCCGGGTCATCGTCTACATGAAGAAGTGCATAGAACCGCTCTGGGAATCCAAGCCCGACTACTGGATCTACTCGCAACTGGCCGCCCGCCTTGGCATGGAACAGGAATACACCGAAGGCCGCAGCGAGGAGGATTGGATCCGCAAGTACTACGACTGGTCGGACCTCCACAAGATGGTCTCCTGGGACGAGTTCAGGGACAAGGGCTACTACCTCGTGCCAATACCCGAACGGACCTCAACGCCTGCTTTGCGGTGGTTCGCGGAGGGCCGTGAGTGCGACACCCCGGACCTCGGCAATCCCAAGCGGGGCACCGACAAAGCGAAGGAGCTCGGCACCTACACCGGCAAGATCGAATTCCAGTCGG
>MELN01000048.1:11534-11819 GCA_001768675.1 Actinobacteria bacterium RBG_16_64_13
CGTTGGTGCCGCGGTACATCCCCAGCTGGGAAGGTCACGAGACGGCGGAGCTCACAGCAAGGTACCCGCTGCAGCTGATATCGCCGCACCCGCGTTTCTCGTTCCACACCATGTACGACCACACCGAGTGGATCTGGGACATCCCGGGGCACCGGATGCTGATCGACGGCTACTACTACCTGACCTGCCGTATCAACCCGGGCGACGCGGCGGCGCGGGGTATCAAGGAAGGCGACGTCATCCGTCTGTACAACGACCGTCACCAGGGTGTGCTGTGCGGGGCCC
>MELN01000048.1:11826-15940 GCA_001768675.1 Actinobacteria bacterium RBG_16_64_13
CGATCGGGTGAGGCCGGGGACGCTCCATGCCTTCGAGTCCTCTGCGAAGTACGACCCGCTCGAGCCCGGCAACGCGAACAGCGTCGACCGGGCGGGCTGTGTCAACCTGCTGGCCACGGACAGGCAGATCTCGAAGAACATCGCGGGCGTGGCCCCCAACTCCACACTTGTCGACGTCGCAAGATGGGAAATCTAGCCAAACCGGAAGGATGAAACATGAGGATCTTTGACTCGCACGTGCACCTGGATCTGATCGGAGGAGAAGACATCCTCCGGATGGCGTGGGGCGGGGTGGAGGCGGCCATGGTGCCGTCCCCGCATCTCATGAAGGGGCTGTTCCAACCCGAGTCGCTCTTCGAACTGTGGGAGAAGACGCTCGATTACATCGTGAAGTACGTCGCGTCCATGGGGATCGAGGTCTACGTGGGCATCGCGGTGCCGTTCTACGGGATCGCGGCCGAGAAGTGGCAGGAGTGTCTCGACAAGATGCCCGAGTACCTGAAGGAGGATCGGGTCAGGTGTGTGGGCGAGATCGGGCTCGACGTCGGCAACGACCACGAGGTCTGGCTGATGCGGGAGCAGATCGCCATGGCGAAGGACGCGAACATGCCGCTGGTCGTCCATGGGCCGACCCCGCGTGAGCCGCAGGTGCGTGACATCACCACCCAGATCATCGAGGTGCTCAAGGAAGAGAAGTTCCCACTGGAGAAAGCCATTCTCGATCACAGCGGCAGGAACACAATCCCCGAGCGGCTGAAGTCGGGCTGCATCACAGGTCTCAGCATCTGCTACGACAAGCTCACCGCCGAGGAAGCCGCGGAAGTCGTCGAGAACAACCCCGCCGACCGGGACAAGATCATCATCGGCTCGGAGCTCGGCTACGGCGGCGCCGGCCACCTGTCGGTGGTCAAGGCCGCCTGGGCCATGAAGCACGACGGCATGCCGGTGAGCGAGATCGAGCGGGTCACATGGGACAACCCGATGAGGATCTTCGGACTCGCTTAGTGCCAAGGGGCCGGCTTTTATTGTAAGCTGAGAGCGCGTTCCTGGCCCCCGTGACATGCGAAAGGGATCACAGTCATGACAGAGCAAGGTGCACACGATCGCGGTAGTTTCGAGGCCCAGGGCTCGGCCTTTTTGAAGCAGAACATCTCGGAGAAGCCGGAGTTCGACTACGCGGAGAACCGTCCTCCTCGCTCATACGAGCTGGCGGGCAAGACTTTGACCCTCGCTCTCCGTGACAAACCCGATCGCCTGCGGCACGTCTTTGGCGAGCGAGAAGTCGAGGTGGAGGCACTGGGCGGGGCCGGGGCTGGCGGCGTCGGCGCGCCGTCCCGGATCACGGTGCCGTACGACGCGTTCGAGATGGGGGCGGATATCTTCTTCGTCACGTATCTGGCTACCGAGACCGGGTCGGTGGCGATGGCCCTTGATCTGACCAAAGGCGTCGCGACCGTCGTGAGGGGCGAGATGACCGACAGGGGGATCGTCTCCAGCGTGGAAGCCGCGCGCGTGGAAGAGGTCAAGATCTCAGTGCCCGTGGCCTATCACCCGGCGTTCTCTCTGGGCGGCACCCGCTTTCTGAACACCTACGCGCACAACGTGGCGTACGAGCACATCTACCTTACCGGAGTGTACGAGACCTGGATGGGTGTCAAAGGACCCCAGGCAGCGCAGGCCGACACCGAGGAGTATTTCGCCTTCAAGATCGCCGACGGCGTATACCTGCTGTACTGGAACGAGGGCGTGCTCACGGCGCAGATGACCTTCCTCTTCAACTTCTTCAGGGGCAACTGCGTGGCCGAGCTCTTCGCCCGGGTGGAGGGCGACCGGGTGCACAGTACGATCGGCGCCTACACACACCTCATCCACACCAAGTTGGCGGAACTGCCCAACGTCACCCGGCTGGACATCTTCTCGGGCGACTGACGGACCTAGAGGATCTCTTCCCCGAACGTCACGTGGAACAGCCGTGCTTGCTCGAGGTGATGTCGCCATGACGAGACAGACCATCGACCCGATCGTCAGCACCGACTGGCTGGCTGCTCGGCGAGCCGGTGGCGGATTGGTGATCATCGACGTCAGAGAACCCCATTTGTACGCGGCCGGTCATATCCCGGGGGCGATCTCGATGCCCTTCAGCCCGGTCTCGGACTGGGCCACGTCCACGGACGAGCTCATGATGGAGGTGCCCGAGACGGCGGACCTGTTCAAGGTGATGGGCGACTCCGGGATCGCTGCTGACTCGAGGGTGGTCGTGGTCACCACCGTGGACAAGCCTCCGGCACCGCCGTATTCCCTCTCCGACGCGACCAGGGTCGCGGCCACCCTCATCTATGCAGGGGTAGACAACGTGGCAGTCCTGGATGGGGGACACCCCAAGTGGGAGCGAGAAGGCCGTGAGACCAACGGCGAAATCCCCGAGGTGGTGCGCGCCGACTATCACGGCACGGCGCGCAGCGAGATCTTCGTGTCGACGGAATACGTGAAGAGCCGGATAGGCAGCGCCGTGCTCCTCGACGGTAGGGATACTCACGAGTACTTCGGCGTAGCCGTCTGCCCGTTCGCTGGAAAGGCCGGACACATTCCCTCGGCAAGATCCTTGCCGGCAGCGTGGATGTGGGACGCCGACGGCACCTACAGGCCGATCGAGATGTTGCGGCAGATGGCGGCGGGCGTGGCCGGCGCGGACAGGGGTCACGAGATCGTCACCTACTGCGGCGTGGGCGGATACGCGAGCTCTTTGTGGTTCGTCCTCACTCAGGTTCTGGGCTACACCAATGTCAAGATCTACGATGGCGCCGCTGAGGCATGGGCCCATGAGAACGAGATGGCGCTCTTCAGCTGGACCTCGTGAGCGCGTGCACCGTCGAGGCGGACGCTACAATGTAGGCTGATCGCATCGTTCTACCCGCGAGCACGGGTGCACCGCGACCCGTGAGAGGAGGACCGCTCGTGTCCGAATCCAGGACTTCCAAGTACGTTGTCACCGAGCTGAAGATGCCGGAGTCGAAGCAGAAGATCGACGACGAGTACTCGAAATTCGCCAAGCGTGTCCTGTGGATGGACGACAAGGTGGTCGAGGGCGCCTTCCACATGAACGTGGCCTGGTACCTCAAGGCCACCGCCTCCACCATGGAGAACGTGCCTCACGTTCACGACTCCGACGAGATCATCGGCTTCTTCAGCAGCGATCCGGCCGACCCGTGGAACCTGGGGGGCGAGGTGGAGATCTGGCTTGAAGACGAGAAGCACGTCATCGACCGAAGCGCCATGATCTTCGTCCCGGCCGGCATGTGGCACTGTCCTCTCATCATCACCCGCGTCGATCGGCCGATCTTCCATTTCACCACCGTCACCGGCGGCAAGTACAACAAGGCTGAGTGAGGCGCGGCCCGCGCGGTCACAATGTGAAAGTCCTTGTCCTCAACTGCGGTAGCTCCTCGATCAAGTACGAGCTCTGGGACATGGCCGGCCATAGGGTGCTTGTTCGGGGCCTGGTCAGCGATATCGGGGAGGACGACCCTCAGGTCAAGGTCGAGATCGGGGAGACACGGCAGATCCGGCGGGTACAGGTCCCCGACCACGGCCGCGCGCTTGAGCTGATCCTGGAGTCTCTGCTGGATCCTCAAACGGGCGTGGTGCGAGACGCCTCCGATGTCGAGGCCTTAGGCCATCGCGTGGTGCACGGGGGGAGTCACTTCCGCGCTCCGGTCTTGCTGACGCCGGAGGTGATCGCGCAGATCGAGGAATGCGCTCCCCTGGCCCCGCTGCACAACCCGCCGGCGCTCCTCGGGATCCGCGAGTCGCTGCGGGTCTTCCCCGGCACGCCGCAGGTCGCGGTGTTCGACACGGCCTTTCATACGGGCATCCCGCCGCGAGCGCATGTTTACGCGCTACCCTACGAGTTCTACCGGGACCATGGGGTGCGGCGCTACGGGTTCCACGGCATATCGCTCCAGTACGTCAGCCAAAGGGTCGATGCCATGCTCGGCGGCACGCCTGCGGCGCTCAAGGTGGTGATCGCGCACCTCGGGAACGGGGCGAGCGTCACGGCGGTCGATCAGGGTAGATCTGTGGATACCAGCATGGGCATGACCCCGCTCGAGGGGCT
>MELN01000048.1:16092-17573 GCA_001768675.1 Actinobacteria bacterium RBG_16_64_13
GGGACGTGCTTGCCGGCGCGGCCAAGGGGGACGAGCGCTGCCGGTTGGCGCTGGAGTTGTACGCGTACCGGCTGAAAAAATACGTCGGCGCCTATGCCGCGGCGATGGGAGGGCTTGACGCCCTCGTCTTCACGGCCGGCGTGGGGGAGAACAGCCCGGAGATCCGGGCGTCGGTCTGTGAGGGCCTCGGTTTCCTCGGCATCGAGCTGGACGAAGCGCTCAACTCGGATGCCCGGGGGAAAGAGGTCGTAATAAGCGCGGCGGGGTCGCGGGCGCGTGTCCTCGTCGTTCCCACCGACGAAGAGAGGATCATCGCCGAGGAGACGGCAGGGGTCGTAATCACCCGCCGCTTGCCAGGACGGCAATGATAAGTTCGTCCTTGGCGGTCACGGCGCGGGCGAGGTCGGCTTTGTACATGCTCTCCATGTTGACGAAGACGTAGACCTGTGGGAGTAAGTGGCCCCGGGCGTCGAGCAGGAGTTTGCCGGCTCCGGGGTACCGCTCCGCGAGGTCGGCGAGACACTCGCCGACCGTCGCTCCACTGACTCGGACTTCGTCCGGGCTATCGACCAGGCGCCGCAGCTCGGGATAGAAGATCCGCACTTTGACGCTCATCGCCCTGTGCCTGTCTGTCTCAGCCCGGGCCTCGCGCCGGCGTGGCGGGCTAGGCCCCAGGTCCGCAGGCCAGAATCGCCCGCTTCACGAGGGTCCGGGCCACTTGGATCTTGTACCGGTTGTTGAGGAGCGGCAAAGCTCCCGTCATGCCCGCGTCGGCGGCCTGCTCGGCAACGGCTCCGTCGATCGTCTTGCCGGCGAGGTAATCCTCAGCCGCAGTCACCCTGAACGGCACCGCGTAAGCGGCGTTCAGACATATCCGGGCCGACTTGACCACGCCGTTCTCGCTTGCGATCGCCGCGGCGCAGTCGACTATCGAGAAGTCGATCGACTTGCGCAGGGCGAACTTGGAGAAGGTGGTCTTGGTGCCCGGCGCCGGCTTCGGAACCTGGACTTCGAGCACGATCTCGCCGTCTTCAAGCACTGTGCTGGTGTTGATGCCCGCGGCGAAGAAACACTCGGCGTCGATCAGCCGGTGCGACGTCTTGACACTCGCCCCCAGAGCTATCAGGGCCGGCGCCAGATCCGAGGAGTTGACGGCCACGCACCCACAATTGAAGCAGCGGTCGGCCTCGGTCTTGATGTCGCCTACCTCGAGCGTACCCGTCTCTTCGGCGTGCAGACTGCTCAGCTTCTCCGTCAGCGAGAGCTCCGGCACTTCCACCCTGGCGCTCATCTCGAGACACGAACCGGCGAAAGTCTCGCCCAGCATGCAGACCGGCGCGCCACCCGCGGCCTCGGCTGCCGCCCCGGTCAGGCCCGCGGCGCCGCCGTCCTGGGCGCCGCCGTGCTCCGCGCTTCTCCCCAGCAGGTACCGGTCGATGGCGCAGGCGGCCGCCCTTCCGGCGCCCGTAGCCTCGGCGACC
>MELN01000048.1:17721-18367 GCA_001768675.1 Actinobacteria bacterium RBG_16_64_13
AGGTCGCATTGCACCGCATACTCCGAGCCCTCGACGCGCACCGGGCGCGGCCGGCCACTCTAGTCGGCCTCCCCGAGCTCCATGCGGCAGCAGGTCAGATCAACCGCGCCGGTCTCGTCGGCGGCCGCGGCGCCCACCGGCTGCGTCAAGAACTCGAACCTGACTCCTTCCAGTTCCGCCTTCTCGATCTCCTCGCCCAGGGCGGGCATCTCGTCCTTGGTGCGCCGGTAGTAGATGACCGGCTTGGCCCCCAGACGCAGCAGGGAGCGGGCTACGTCGATGGCAGTGTTGCCTCCGCCGATGACTCCGATGGTCTTCCCGGCCACATCCTGCGGCTTCTCGTATGCGTCCCTGAGGAATTCTGTCGCCGACTTGAGGCACTCCTCGCCCGAGATGCCGGCCTGCGTCTCCTGCCACGCCCCCGCGGCGACGAACACCGCGTCGAAAGTCCGTGCGATCTCCTCGAACCTGCACTTGTCGATCTTGGCGCCCAGCCGGAACTCGATGCCCGTGCCCGCGAACGCCGCTATCTGTTTGCGGACCACCTCTTTGGGCAAACGGTAAGGCGGTATGCCGTATGTGAGGAGGCCGCCGGCTTCGGGCATCCGCTCGAAAACGGTCACGGCGTGCCCGGCCTGCCGCAGAT
>MELN01000048.1:18380-18578 GCA_001768675.1 Actinobacteria bacterium RBG_16_64_13
GAGTCCCGCCGGCCCCGAACCGATGACCGCGACGCTCTTCGCGGTCGTCTGCCGGGGCGCTTCGAAGAATTCGGCCGGGTGCTCGAGCGCGTGGTCGCCAAGGTAGCGCTCCACTTCCCTTATTGAGACCGGTTCGTCGAACTCGCCTCGGGCGCAATCGGTCTCGCACGGGTGGGGGCAGACCCGTCCGGTCACAGC
>MELN01000049.1:0-163 GCA_001768675.1 Actinobacteria bacterium RBG_16_64_13
GAGGACTCGCCGGCCATGTATTCGACAGGCACCATCAACGTCAATGGGGGAACGTACGAAGCCACAGGGTCAGAAGCGGCCGTGGTCGAGTGCAGCAACAGGATCGTCCTCAACGATGTGAACCTCTTGTCGAGCGTCCCGGACAAATGGGGGGTCATGATCT
>MELN01000049.1:190-4161 GCA_001768675.1 Actinobacteria bacterium RBG_16_64_13
GCGCCGGGAGCACCTTTACCATGACAGGTGGCTCTCTTAAGTATGCCGGGAAGAGCGGGCCCCTGTTCTTCGTGACCAACTCGACCGGGATCATCGTCCTTGAAGACGTCGAGGTGACGACCGCCTCCGGAGTGCTTGTGCAGGCCACGGCGGGCGATTGGGGCGCCAGCTGGTCAAACGGCGGGGTCGTGCAGCTCATGGCCGACAGGCAATCGCTTACGGGCGACCTGGTTGCCGATTCTGTCAGCTCGATCACCGTTAGTCTCGGGCGTTTCTCCACCCTTACCGGGAGCATCGACAGCGGTCGCACCGCGAAGGAGACGAATCTGGTACTGGACAGCACCAGCATTTGGAACGTGACGGAGGATTCCTACCTGACAAGCCTCACTTTGCCAGAGGAGATCACGGGCACCGCCATTGCCAACATCGTGGGCAGCGGCCACACCGTCTACTACGACGCCACTGATCCGAGGAATGGCTTCTTGGCAGGCGAGACCTTCGACCTTACGGGCGGAGGCACTTTGCGGCCGCTGACGTAGACCCCAGGTTACCGGCGACCGTCAGGAGTGGGAGAATATGGTTCCACAGAGAGCGGGCGGCGCCGCGCCGGCCGGTCTCCACGACCCGATCAAGAGAGAGGAACGATATGACAGAGCCAGCGAACCCCCGGGTGCTCCTCAGCACTTCTCACGGGGACATCACCTTGGAGCTCGATGCGGTCAAGGCCTCGGCCAGCACCGCCAACTTCCTCAACTACGTGGAGTCGGGCTTCTTTGATGGCACCATCTTCCATCGGGTCATCCCCGGCTTCATGATCCAGGCCGGCGGATTCAACGCGGACATGTCCCAGAAGTCCACCGACTGCTCCATAGCCAACGAGGCGGCGAACGGGCTCAAGAACGATCGCGGCACCATAGCCATGGCCCGCACCTCCAACCCGCACAGCGCCACCAGCCAGTTCTTCGTCAATCTCGCGAACAACGGCTTTCTCAACCACACGGGCCAGACCCTGCAAGGCTGGGGATACGCCGTGTTCGGCAAGGTGGTCGAGGGTATGGACGTCGTGGACGCCATCGCGCAAGTGGCCACTGGTAACCACGGCCCGCATGCCGATGTACCCCGCGAGCCCGTCGTGATGAACAAGGTGACCCTACTGGAGATGTAGAGCAGATGCCGAGGATGCGGCAGATGCCGCGGTTTCGTGCGGTGGCTACCCAGGTGGCGGGCGCGGCCCGTCCGAGGGCCGAGACCGTCCGGGCCGCAGCGCTCCTGCTGACCGTCGCGCTGCTGCTGGCGCTCGGGCTCGCCGGATCTCCGAGTGCCAAGGCGTCTCCGGCGGGGGCCTTGCAGCAGATCCCGGACCGCGCCATCATGGTGAGCTTGCCGGACGGCGGGCCGGCGCCGCCCAGGATCACCGCGACCGCGGCCATGGTCATCGACGCGGACTCCGGCAAGATCCTCTTCTCCCACAATGCCAACGCTCGGCTGCCCATGGCCTCGACGACCAAGATCATGACCGCGATCTTGGCGCTGGAGTCGCTTGACCTTGATACCAAGGTCAAGGTCTCGGCGGAGGCGATAGCGACCACGGGGTCCAAGTCGGGTCTGGTCAAGGGAGAAGTCCTCACGGTCGAGCAGCTCCTGCGCGCGCTTCTCATTGTCAGCGGCAACGACGCCGCGATCGACCTGGCCAAGACCACGGCCGGAAGCGTGCCTGCTTTCGTGGAGAAGATGAACGCCAAAGCGAAGGCTCTGGGTCTCTCGAACACTCATTTCATCAACACGTGCGGGTTGCAGCATAAGCACCACTTCTCCTCGGCCAAAGACCTGGCGACTTTGGCGCAGTATGCCCTGCGCAATCCCGTGTTCAGCCGGATCGTGAACACTTACGATTTCGCCCTGCCCACGCTTGCCGACGGGACCAAGCGCAAGTTCGACAATCAGAACATCCTGCTCGATTGGCAAGACTGGGTGACCGGGGTCAAGACGGGGTCGACTCCGTACGCCCACTACTGTGTAGTCGCCTCCGGCACCATCGAAGGCGTGTCCCTGATCGCCGTCGTCCTCGGCGCCGGAGCTGACTCCACCCGGTGGAAGGAGACCAAGTCGCTTCTGAACTACGGGTTCAGCCTCTATCCGAGGACTGTCCTGGCCAGTAAGGGCGAGCTGATCGCCGAGCTAGAAACGACCGACGTGCTTGGCAGGCGGGTGCGGCTGGTGGCTGAGAAGCCGCTCGTCGTGCGGCTTCAGAAGGAGGACATAGTCAAGGGCTCGGTGAAGCTCGACCATGACGTGGCCCTTCCGGTAGCGGTGGGACAGCTGTTCGGCGTGATCGAGTTCACCCGGGGCGAGCAGAGCCTCGGCTCGGTAGATCTCATCGCGGCGCAGCCGCTCGAGATGCCTTCCTTTGGCACGCTTCTCCGCTATTGGAGAGACGGGGGGATACGCGGCATCGGACCGGTGCGCTGAGCGGCGTTTCGTGTTGGTTGCGCGTTGCTCGCCAAGGGTATAGTCCTAGGCCAAGTACTTTTCGCGAGGATGGAGGCAACAGGCATGGGGCTCTTTGACTTTCTCAAGGGATCACCGACGAAGGCCGGCGCGACGGCCGCGGGACCCGCTTCTGCCGGTGCGGCCGCCACGGGCGCCGCCGCCGAGGAAAGCGCCATCGGCAGCCTGCTGGGTGCAGGCGGCGCCAACCTGTGGGGCCTGTTGGAGAAACTCAAGGCCGCGGGCCTTGAAGACAAGGTCATGTCGTGGATAGGAAGAGGGGAGAACAAGCCCATCAGCCCGGACGAGGTCAAGGCCGGCGTACCGGCCGATCAGATCGAAGCGGTCGCGGCAAAGCTGGGCATCTCCAGGGACGTGGCTGCCAGCAAGATCGCCGCGATCCTCCCCGGTCTCATCGACAAGTTGACCCCCGACGGCCTGGTGCCCGATCCGGCCGCCTTGGCAAACAAGTTGAGCGGGATACTCAAGCTGTAGACACGGACACGAACTTGGTCCAGCGCGTGTAACTCCTACGCACCGACATACCGACGTGCTCGTACAGGGTTAGGGCTCCTGTGCGGGAGTCGGTGGACACCCCGCACTGCCGCCGGCCGATCTCCCAGAAGCGGCGGAAAGACTCCTCGAGAAGGGCGCGGCCTAGACCCTTCCCGCGGTGCCCCTTCTCCACGGCCACCTGCTCTATCCAACCCTCGGCCTCAGGCCCGTAGTCGTGACCAATGGCCGCGCCGACGACGCGGCCTTCGAACTCGACAAGGACGATGAGGCCCGGTGTAGCGTCGTGCAGTGCCCAGACCGCCCAGTTTTCGAATCCCATGGATTCGGAGCCCTGGGC
The DNA here is from genome assembly GCA_001768675.1 of Actinobacteria bacterium RBG_16_64_13. GTDB lineage: Bacteria > Actinomycetota > Thermoleophilia > RBG-16-64-13 > RBG-16-64-13 > RBG-16-64-13. The sequence continues at coordinate 3,531 of MELN01000049.1, forward strand.
CCGCCACTCGTCGAACGCCGTATCAATGACGGCGAATATCTCCCGGTCGTCCTCGCCGGGATGGTAAGGCCTGAAGTGGCAGCCCGCGGGCAGCGAGGGCGCCGGCGGTGCCGCTCCCCCCTCAAGGTCCACCCGAAGTATCCACGAAGTATGCGTGGATTCGTATCCGTTGGCCCGGAACAGGGCCTCCGCCGCGTGCTCGTTCTCAGAGACGGTCTGCCCGACCCTGTCTCTCCCTTCAGCCGCGGCGACTCCCCAGGTCCAGCGCGCCAAGGCGGTACCGATCCCCTTGCCTCTGTGAGCAGGGTGCACGAGCGCCTCGGCCCTGCCCTGAAACACCTGCGCATATGCCACTAGAGCGCCCGCGAAGAACACCCCCACAGACATGGAGGCAGGGTCGAAATCCGGCCTGCCCCAATCGGCCTGCAGATCGGAGAGGTCCACCTCCACGATCCCGTCGTCAAAGGTCTCTCCGGCCGCCTCGAGGTCGTAGACGGCCGGGACGTCCCCGAGGGTCAACCGACGCAAGGAGTAGCCCGCGGGTAGGCCTTCGAGGCCGGTGTCTTGGCTATCAGGGTGCCGCACGGCAATCCACCTCGTTGTCGAGTCCGGCCCATTTTCGCAGAAGTAC
>MELN01000049.1:4269-5718 GCA_001768675.1 Actinobacteria bacterium RBG_16_64_13
GGCCGCCGTCGAACGGACGCTCGGGGATGTCGTAATCCGCCATACCGCCCGGCGCGGACACGCCCGCGAGCTGGCCTTCGAGGGGGCACGCGAGGGATACCCGCTCGTCGTGGCCGTGGGCGGTGACGGGACTTTCAGCGAGGTGGCGAACGGGGTCTTGATGGCCGAGGATGCGAGCGCCCGGTCTGAGGCCGGCGCCGAAGGCCTGGCGCCGGGCGGTGCGCCGACCGGCGCCACCCCGCACGCGGAGGCCGACGGTCGGCCTCCCGCCGTCGGACTCATCAATGTGGGCACGGGGGGAGACTTCCGCCGTAGTCTGGGCCTCGACGGGGGCTATGAACGCTGCCTGGAGGCGATCGCCCTGGGCAGAGACCGCCTCGTCGACGTGGGGCGGGCGTCATTCCGAGGGAACGGCGGCGACCGGGTGGAGCAGTACTTCGTGAACGTCCTCTCGGCGGGTCTGGGCGGCTATGTGGACCGCTACATCGAGACCATGCCCAGACTGGTGGGGGGTCGCGCAGGCTACTACCTGGCTTCGCTCCGCGCCGTGCTTGTCAGCAAAGAGCGGCCGGTGCTCGCTCGCATAACCTGGGAGGGGGAGACCCGAGAGGAGGTCATCCCAGCCTACCTCATCGCCATCTGCAACGGTCGCTGGTTCGGGGGCGGCATGGACATCGCGCCGATGGCCCTGCCCGACGACGGCCGATTCGAAGTGCTGACCATCACCGAGCGCAACAAGGCCTACCTGGCGGCCAAAGTGCGAAAGGTCTACACGGGCCGGCACCTCGAGGAACCCACCGTACACCACTTCCCCTGCGAGCGCGTCGAACTCCGCCTGGAGGACGAGGCCGCGGAACGACGGTTCCTGCTCGACGTCGATGGCGATGCGCTCGGTTCGCTGCCGCTCACCGTCGAGGTGGTGAAAGAGCGGCTGAGGATCCGGGCCTAGCTTCGCGCGGCGTACGGAGTCACGCCCGCAGAGCCCCACAATCCGGCGCGGCGCGAAGCCGGCGCGGCGCGGCTTCCCGTCAGGAGGGGCAGATCCTCGTATCCAGATAGTGCAAGTCGTGGTAGACCGCGAACGCGCCCCGCGCACAGGCGGTGACCACCTGCTTCAACTCGTAGTTGGCCACGTCACCGGCGGCGTAGAGCCCGGGACGTGAGGTCAAGCCGTTGCGGTCCACCTTGACGAAGCCCTTCTCGTCAAGCTCGCACAGATCGGCGACCAGACCGCTCTGGGCATCTATGCCGACGAACTCGAAGACCCCGTCCACGGGTATGACCTTTTCGCTGCCGTCCTCTTTGGAGCGCAGCCGGACCCCGCTCACCTTGCCTCCTTCACCGACGATCTCCTCCACGCCGTAGGCAAGGTGCATGGTGATCTGGGGATGAAAGAAGCACTGATCCTGCAGGCACTGCGTGGCCCGGAGCTCCTCGCGACGGTGTATG
>MELN01000049.1:5743-5856 GCA_001768675.1 Actinobacteria bacterium RBG_16_64_13
CGAGATAGAGGGCCTCCTGCGTGGCCGAGTCTCCCCCGCCGATCACCGCGACCACCTTGTCCCGGTAGAGCGGGCCGTCGCAGGTGGCACACCACGACACTCCTCTGCCCGTG
>MELN01000049.1:5914-6351 GCA_001768675.1 Actinobacteria bacterium RBG_16_64_13
CCGAAGAGGCCTTGACTTCCTCACCCGAGACGGTGAGCACGTAGTCGCATCCATCGGCGCGGATGGCTTCCACGGGCGATATGGTGCGGAACTCGGCGCCGGCGTTCTGGGCCTGTTGAAACATCAGCTCAGCCAACTCCGCGCCCGAGATCCCATTGGGGAAACCGGGGTAGTTCTCCACCCACGAGGCCGAGACGATCTGCCCTCCGGTGAGCCCAAGCTCGAAGACCACCGTCTTTGCCCGGGCCCTTGCGCCGTAGAGCGCCGCGGTCAGTCCCGCCGGTCCGCCGCCCACGATCGCGATGTCGATGGTGTCTCCCACGCCGTCCTCCCTCTCCTGTCGTGATCGCCGCGCCTTGATGGCGGGCGTCGGCCGCTATTATGCCCCGGTCGGCCGGATGCCTAACGGGCCGTCAACTCCACTCCCTGTAGCTCGA
>MELN01000049.1:6391-6598 GCA_001768675.1 Actinobacteria bacterium RBG_16_64_13
CCCGCGGTAGCGCGTTCGCGACGATCGAGCCCACGACCCCGTCTGTTCCCCTGAGCCTGGCCCAGTACCCGACGCTGTCCGTGACCACCCCGTCGTAGGTTCCCGGGAGGATATCCTCGCCCACCAGGTAGACGCCATCCCGGTAAGTCTTGGGCGACCCGGAGGGGCTGATGGTCGTGGAAGTAGTGGACGTCCCCTGTGACTGCG
>MELN01000049.1:6667-7707 GCA_001768675.1 Actinobacteria bacterium RBG_16_64_13
AGAGCGCTTTCTGCACCAGACCCAGCTCTTTCTGAGCCTCGACGAGTTGGGCTGCGCGGTCGCCGGCCTGAGAGTCGGAGACGTAGAACCCGACAAGCGCTCCCGCCAACAGAAGCACCAGGCCTACGCCGGCCCAGGCCAGAAGGACGCGCTTCCGCCGGCGCCAGAGTCGGCGCAGGGGCGATCCGGTGGGGCCGTTGGCGAAGGACAGCGGGGCCCCCGGCGCCTGCGCCTCGACGGGGGTCTCAGAGACCCCGGGGGCTATCGGCGCGGCGTGTTTCTCCGGCGGAGAGGCCGCGGGCTGAGTATCCAGATTCCATTCGTCCACAGACGCTATTATCGCATCAGCATGAAACGTTCGAGCCGCGCATGGATCCTTCTGCCCGTCATCATCGTGGTCGTGGCCGCGGTGGGCCTCGTCGTCTCCAACTTCCAGAAGGAAGCGGGCATCATGGGGGCCAACAAGGCAGGGCGAGCCGCCGTGGCGGCCGCGGTGACCGCAAGGAATCTGGCCCAGGGACAGGGGGCAGCCGACTATTCCGCCTACAGCTCGGCCGTGCTTGCGGCGACCGTGGCACGGCGGAACATTCCGCTCATCAACCCTGCCGACACAAGGCTCGACAACCTGCTGGTGGAGGCCGTCGATTGCCTCGCAGCCGGCCGAGAGGCCTGGCAGACCGAATTGGATCAGACCTGGGACCAGGCCACCCACGGCGTTCCCGGCTACTGGAAGGCGCTGCACCCCGCGCTCGACATCTCCACCGGCGGCCCGCTCACCTCGACGGAGGTCCGGCGCTTCGCCTCCGAACGAGCGAGCAAGATCTTGGAGACAGCGATCGGCCTGGCTGAGTAACAACCGGGGAGCTCCGTAGCATTTCCGGGCGTTTCGTGCGATGGTGGAGCGCCATGAGCCCGAGCACCTCGACTAACCCCCCCAGTTTCCGTTACCGCATCCCCCCTACCCAGGCCAGTTCATTTGCGCCATCGTCATGGTCTCGATGGGGCCTTTGCTGGACGCGATGATGCGCGACCTCGGGGTT
>MELN01000049.1:7714-7800 GCA_001768675.1 Actinobacteria bacterium RBG_16_64_13
GCCGGGGAGGACTCATCAGCGGCGGTTTCTTCCTCGGGGCCGTGCTGGGCATCGTCACGCTCAACGCGGGCATGGCCCGGGTGCCG
>MELN01000049.1:8012-8139 GCA_001768675.1 Actinobacteria bacterium RBG_16_64_13
GATGGGGATGATCACGACTCCCATCGTGCTCGGGCTGGCAATGGACAGGGGCGCTTCCTGGCGCTGGATACTGGTGATCGAGGGCGCCATCTCGTTTGTGACGGCCTTGGTGTTCGTCGCCCTGCCT
>MELN01000049.1:8377-8529 GCA_001768675.1 Actinobacteria bacterium RBG_16_64_13
TCATGCCGCTGACGCGGCGCTTCTCCCCGGCGCGGCTCCTGCTGCTTTGCGCCTGCACGTTCGCCGTCATGGCCGTCGCGGTGGGATACGCGCCCACGCAGGTGGTCTCACTGGTCTTAACGGTGGGGGCCGGACTAGGCGCGTCGGCTTCG
>MELN01000050.1:0-12202 GCA_001768675.1 Actinobacteria bacterium RBG_16_64_13
CCTCTGGCTCTCGAGAGGGCGGCTCATTCCTCCACGCGCCGCCAAGGAGGTCTATGTGAAACCCAAGACCCTGGACTACGCCATGGGGCAGTGTCAAGTGTGTAGCCTTCTCGTCCGCGGGCCAGATCACCTTCGACCCGGATATCCTGATGATCACGGCCAACGCCGCTCAGCCGCCATGAACCCGTCACCCTTCCTGTTCGTGCCGCTCATGTTGTTGCACGGCTTGAGTTACACGCAGTTAGGGTTTCTAGTCCTCGTTAACTTCGTCGCGCAGTTCGCCGCGGACATGTTCTTCGGCTGGCCTGTCAACAAGTACGGTCAGAGGCCGTTCTGTGTGCCAGTTCCCGCTCAAGAGACTCGCGCCACACCGTGCCGCCTCGGCGGTCGAGTCCACCCAGTCTGTCGACGTCGAGGGCCAGCGGCGTAGCGACCACGGCCACAATGAGAGAACAAGGCATGAGCGGCTGATGTTAGTGTCTTCTGCTCATCTGCCTCTCTCTGGCCTGACTGTCGGCGCCGCTACCATGTGGATGAGTCCGGTTCTGCCGCGCTTCTTCATTTGTGCCTACCAGCCGAAGTGCATGGCAGGCAGATCTCGCTTGACCTTCTCCAAATAGAACCGCTCGAACCCCAACTTCAGATAGTGATAGCGGGCGCCGCGTTTCAGCACCACGCTGTTCCGCGGCGGCAGGAAGGGATCGGCCTTTATGAACATCGCGACATCCCCCGCGTCGGCGACACACGTGACCGGCAGGTAGAGACCGTCGACCAGTTCGCCCTTTCCCGTGACCTCGACCGCGATGTTCGTCGCGGCACTGGTCGCCATCTGCTCGGACATATGGCCGGTCTTGGGCACCGCGACCGGCACCGCGGTCGGTGCCGGGGGGGCGATGGCGACCGACACTCCCACGGCATAGATGTTCGGGTAGCGCGTACTGCGAAGTTGGCGATCCGTAGGGATGAAGCCCCGAGGATTCCCGAGGCCCTCTACGTTGCGCACCACCTGGGCGCCGTAAAAGGCGGGGATGAGGATGGCCAGGTCGAGCGGCAGCTCGGTGCCGTCTGCTAGGATCGCCTTGTTGGGCTCGACGCTCGCCAGCGCGGCGTTGGTCGTCCAATTGAGGTGCCGCGAGCGAAACTCATCTTCCATCATGCGGCTCATGTTCCCGATTCCGTTGACCCCGAAGTGGCCCAGAAAGGGCTCGGGGGTGGCGAAGTGAATGTCGAAGAGGTGGCGTCGCTTCTGGCGCCGCAGGAGCGTGTCCAGCATCATTGCCAGCTCGTAGGCGGGGCCACTGCAACTCGCTCCCGGATTGGCGCCGATGACCACCCGGCCGCCGTCGGAGGCGACGAACCGGGCGACGGCCTCCCGGGCCGCCAGTGCCTGCTGGATAGTGAAGCACGTGTGCACAGTGCCTTCGGCCGGATCCGAGCCGGGCACATTCGACCAGTCGAGATCGGCACCCGTGGCGAGCACCAGATGGTCGTAGGGGAAGACCGTGCCGCTCGCGGTCGTCACTGTCTGCGCCTGCGGATCGATCGCCGTGGCCTGATCGTTGACGAAGTTCACGTGCCTGCGCCCTAGCGGTCTGGCCAGCGGCACCCGGAGCTTATCGGCTCGTCGCCAGCCCATGATCACCCAGGGGAGGCTGGGGATGAAAGTGAAGTCAGCCTCGGCGGAGATGACCACGATGTCCGCTTGGTCGTTCAGCTTGCGCCGGAGTTGGTAGGCGGCGTTCACTCCGCCGAACGACCCTCCGACGACGACGACACGATGCTTGATCGCCATGGCCCTCCCCCTAAGTCTTTCTCGGATACTTGTAATATCGCAATTTTCGCATATTATCCTCTCTGGATGGATTCGAAACAAGGAGGTCCCAGTGTCGACGATACTCTTCGTGCTGAATGATGGTCCTTATGGGTCTGAGCGCTCCTACAACGCCCTTCGGCACGCTTCGGCGGTGGCCAAGCAGCCGGACACGGAAATCAGGGTGTTTCTCACTGCGGATTCCACTGCTTGCGCCCTGGCCGGCCAACGCCCGCCGGAGGGCTACTACTCCATCGAGCGCATGCTCAAGGGGCTCCTGGTCAAGAAGGCCATGGTGGCCTTATGAGGCACGTGCATGGATGCCCGTGGATTGGCATCCCTACCCCTGGTCGAAGGCACCACACGGGGCTCGATGGATCTGCTTGCCCAGTGGACGCTCGAGGCCGACAAGGTGATCGTGTACTAGTCATGCGGGCGCAGGGGAACACCGATGGCCGGTAGGATCGACTCCACCATTCTCGAGCTGCACGCACGCGTGTGCAAGACGATGGCGCATCCTGTACGTCTGGCGCTACTCAATGCTCTTCGCGATGGTGAACGCGGCGTGAACGATCTGGCCGAAGCCATCGGAGCGACCCAGCCGCTGGCATCTCAACATCTCGCCGTTCTCCGAAACCAAGGTCTGCTTTGCCATCGGCGAAACGGGAACGAGGTCTACTACAGCATCGCCTATCCCAAGATGATCCAGGCCTGCGATCTCCTTCGTGAGGTGCTCTTCGAGCACTTACGAGCCCAAGAGGACCTGTCTCGGAGGGCGGAATGACAGACCTATCGGGCATGACCATGGCCGACTTAGAGCAGCATGTGTTGGTGTTGAAGGCGGACCTCGGCGAGGTCGAAGAGGAAAGAATGTACGTGCTGAGTCAAACCGGTCTTCACGTTTCTGCCGGGGCAGTCAAGAAATACGAAACTGAGATCAACGCGCTGAAGGCTAGGATCGAGGAAGTAGAGCAAGTCGTTCGCGCGAAGAAGGGGGAATGAACACGTTGGCCGCGCCTGTGACAGGGACCCGCCCCATTTATCTGGACTACAATGCGACCACTCCGGTCCTGCCAGAAGTGCTGGACGCTATGCTGCCCTTCCTGGGCGAGCGCTTCGGGAACCCCTCGAGTCTCCACCCTTACGGTCGGGAGGCGCGCTCTGCCGTGGAGCAGGCACGCGTTGAAGTGGCTTTGCTGCTCGGGTGTAGTCCTGAGGAGATCATCTTCACCTCAGGTGGCACGGAATCGAACAATCTGGCGATTCTCGGGAGCATCAGGGCCACCGCCTGTGGCGGTGACGTGCTCACATCGGTGATCGAACATCCGGCGGTCAGCCGCCCGTGCGAACTGTTGGAGGGGCGCGGCTCCGTGGTGACGAGGCTCGGAGTCGACGAACTGGGTGTTGTCGACGTTGAAGAGGCGCGGAAAGCCCTCGATCACCTGCCGCTTCTTCTAACCGTCATGCATGCCAACAACGAGACCGGAACGATCCAGCCGATCAGGGAGATCGCGGACGTGGCGCGGGAGCGAGGCGCCTTGGTTCACACGGACGCCGCCCAGTCGGTGGGGAAGGTACCGGTCGATGTTGACGATCTTGGTGTCGACCTTCTGTCCGTCGCCGGCCACAAGCTCTACGCTCCCAAGGGGGTCGGAGCTCTGTATGTGCGTCGCGGGGTACCTCTCCGCCCCGTGCTGGTGGGTGCGGGTCACGAGCGCGGCCTTCGTCCGGGGACCGAGAACGTGGCTTCCATAGCTGGGCTGGGAGCTGCCTGCGCGTTGGCGCGAAACACGCTTCAGGCGGAGTCGACCAGGGTCATGGTCCTGCGGGATCGCTTGTGGAACGTGCTGAGCGAGGGAGTGCCGGGCCTGAAACTGAACGGTCATCCCCTCCGCCGTCTCCCCAATACGCTCAACGTCGTGTTCCCCGGCGTACGGAGCAGCCGCCTGCTCGAGACTGCGGTCGGAGTGGCGGCATCCGGAGGATCGGCCTGCCACGAAGGGGGCGAGACACCCTCGCCGGTGCTCACGGCGATGGGTGTGGCCCGTGTCGACGCACTCGGTGCGGTGCGTCTCTCATTGGGGCGGGGGACAACAGAGGTCGATGTCGCCGTTGCCGCAGAGGCGCTTGTCGCGGCGTGGCGCGTTCTGAAGGGCACTCCAGCCTCGTAGCGCCGGAGTGAGACTCAGTCCTACTGACCTTGTCTTCGGCGGGAGCCGATGCGGGGTCGCGGGCTCGTTTCGACCGCGTCGAGCCGGGCTAGGATCCCGCAGTCGCCCGCCATCCGTGGGCTCTCACAGCAACCCCGCAACTCGCGCAGATACTCCTCCAAGCGATGAAGCTCCCGAAGCTGTTCCCCTAGGTGGTCGATGTGAGTATCCAGAAGCTGATTGATCTCGTGGCACGCGAGCTGCGGCCGATCGCGGAAATAGAGGAGCCTTCGCACTTCTTCGAGGGTCGTCCCGATGGCCCGGCAGTTGCGGATGAAGCGTAGACGCTCAAGGTGTTCCTCATTGTAGATGCGGTAGTTCCCCTCGGTCCTCTCTGGATGGGGGAGCAATGCCAGTCGTTCGTAGTAGCGCACCGTTTCCGGTCGAGACCCGGCCCTTCTTGCTAGTTCGCCGATACGCATGCGGTTCTCTCGACCTCCCTTGACCCTGTAGCGACTATAGACTTTAGAATACCCCGGACGACTCGCGACTAACCTACTGGCGCCCTGAAAGAAGCAACATGAACGACTCCGACGACTCGACCCGATGCACGCGGACCGTGCTTTCCATCGGCAAGATGGACTGCCCCACCGAAGAGGCCATGATTCGCGGCAAGCTCACGGGTATGGCAGGTATCGAGGGTCTGGACTTCAACCTCATGCAGCGACGGCTCACCCTCACCCATCGACCGGCGGCGCTCGGAGTGGCGCTCAAGGCTCTCAAATCACTCGGTCTTGAGGCTGTGGTGGACGCAGGCTCTGGCGACCGAGAGAGCGTGACTCACGGCCCCACCGTCTCGCGCCACACCTGGGCCCTGCTGGTGGTCGCAGCCTTTGCCGCCATTGCCGCGGAGGTAGTCGATCTTGCCGCTCCGGGCAGCAAGTGGCTGGTGATCGGCCTCAGCCTCTTCGCGGTCGGAGCCGGCGGACTCAAGACGTACTGGAAGGGAGTCATCGCCCTCAAGCATCGTCGCCTCAACATCAACGCCCTCATGTCGGTCGCCGTCACTGGAGCTATGGCCATCGGCGAGTGGCCGGAGGCTGCCATGGTCATGGTCCTCTTCGCCCTCGCTGAGGTGATCGAGTCCCTGTCTCTAGACCGGGCGCGCCACGCCATCCGCGGGTTGATGGCCATGGCCCCCGAGAGGGCCACGATAAAGGCAGAAGACGGTACCTGGACTGAGGCCCTGGCCAAGGATGTGCAGGTCGGATCTCTGGTCAGGCTGGTCCCTGGTGAGCGCATTGCTCTTGACGGCACCATCAGCTATGGCAACTCTACCGTGAACCAGGCTCCCATAACTGGGGAGAGCATGCCCATCGAGAAAGGGCCTGGGGACCAGGTCTTTGCCGGTACCATCAACGGGGCGGGCTCCTTCGAGTACCAGGTGACCAAGCCCGCGAGCGACTCCACCCTGGCCCGGATCATCCACGCGGTGGAGGAAGCCCAGAGCAGCCGTGCTCCCACTCAGCGTTTTGTAGATCGGTTTGCGCGCGTCTACACTCCGGCCATTTTCGCGCTTGCGGTGCTGGTGGCGTTGGTTCCTCCCCTGGCCTTCGGCCAGCCGTTCCTTCCCTGGATCTATCGGGCGCTGGTACTTCTCGTCATCGGCTGTCCCTGCGCGCTCGTCATTTCGACCCCGGTGACGGTGGTGAGCGGGCTCGCTTCGGCAGCCCGTCGCGGCATCCTCATCAAGGGCGGCGCTTACCTGGAGGAGGGCCGAAGACTCAAACTGGTCGCCTTTGACAAAACGGGCACCATCACCAGAGGAGAGCCGGCGGTCACTGATTTCTTGCCCCAATCAGGCCAGGAGGCCTTACAGACGCTCACGTGGGCTGCCGGTCTTGCTGCGCGCTCCGATCATCCCTTGTCTCGTGCGATCTCGACCTATGCCGAGCAGAAGGCAATCTCCCCGGTCGAACTCACCGAATTCGCGGCGCTGCCGGGCCGAGGGACCAAGGGACGCCTGAATGGGGACTGGTTCTACCTGGGCAGCCATCGTCTCATCGAGGATCTGAACCTATGCCATCCGGACCTTGAGGCGCAACTCGACGCCCTGGAGCGTCAAGGCAAGTCTGCGGTCATCCTCGCCACCGACCGGCGGGTCCTTGCCGTTCTGGGGATCGCGGACATGGTGCGGGAAAACAGTAGGAGCGCCATCGCCGAACTGCACACGCTTGGGGTTCGGACCGTTATGCTGAGCGGTGACAACCAGCAGACGGCGTCAGCCATCGCTGCTCAGGTCGGCATCGACGACGCCCGCGGGGGTCTCCTCCCGGAGGAGAAGCTCGTGGCCGTCGGCGATCTGGTCGAAGAGTACGGAGAGGTGGGAATGGCGGGGGATGGGATCAATGACGCGCCCGCGCTCGCCGCCGCGAACATCGGCTTCGCCATGGGAGTAGCCGGCTCAGATACCGCCCTCGAAACGGCCGATGTCGCCCTCATGGACGACGACCTGCGCAAGTTGCCCATGTTCATTCGCTTGAGCCGCCTCGCGGTGGGCATCTTGACCCAGAACATCGGCCTGGCTCTGGGCATCAAGGCAGTCTTTCTGGGACTCGCACTCGCCGGAGAGGCCACGCTGTGGATGGCTGTTCTGGCCGACATGGGAGCCAGTCTCTTGGTGATCTTCAACGGTCTTCGCCTGTTGAGAGCCAAGACCCCGTATTGTCTGGCCTCCTAGCCCCCGAGAAGGTCCTGCTTGCGTTGCAGGAACTCTTCCCGCTGGATCTCTCCGCGCGCGTAGCGCTCCTCCAGTACCTGCAGCGCCCTTCCGCTATTAGGACCGGACACAGGCTGCGGAGGCGAGCCTGGCTGAACCTGGTCATGTCTCGTCAACCCCCTGACCAGAAGGACGATCCCGACCACGATCAAGGCCAGCACCGCGAGCATGACCACCAACATGACCACTTCGCCTGCGCCCCAACCATTATCCCAACCCCACATCATGATATTTCTCCCTCCGGCTGATCTGGTGTCTTTGCCCGTGTTTTCGAGCCAGGCACTGTCTATGTTCAGGATTACCCCAGAGCCCAGGGATCCTGGCTCGCACTCAAATCGGCGTTCGCTTCGAAAAGGAGTTCCTCCCGTTGATCCGCGTCCAACGAGTCCAGCCACTCAAGAACCTCGGAGCTCTTGCAGTCCGGTCCGTAGTGACCACACATGTCGTCGGTGATCACCTCGCGCACTCTTACGAGATCGGTGTCCTTCCAAGGACCGCCGGGCAAATACTTGAGCGCTTCTTCGATGACTTTTTCGTACTGATGCGGGCGCATCATCTTGCCATCCCTTCCGCCACGAGTGAGCTTGTACCCTGGTTAGTTACCCGGCGCGTTCGTGCAAGAAACAAGGGTCAAATCCTTTCCTGCTACTCTAGGAAGGCCCCTCCGAAAAGCGGAGCCTCGCCGTGAGAGGGAATCAGGCATCCCAGCACCCGCGGGCTCTCACTCCTGCTCTCCGCGCGAGGGGAACTGGCCCCCGAACTGGCGTGCACTTCACGAAACGTAATGCGGACCAAGAACGTTGACCGAAGCGAGGCTGTCTTGTAGCATGGCTCAAGGCCCGGGGGCCACGGTAACCACGTGTGGCCGACCGCCGGACGTGAGTCGTCAAGGAGGGAGGAAGCATCGCCGAGGCTTTGACAACATCCGCTCTCGAGAAGAGGACCGGTGTCCCTCGCACCGCGATCTACTTCTATATCCGCAGGGGCCTTCTGCCGGCTCCGCAGAAGACGGCCACCGGGCGCTCGCTCTACGGCGAAGCCCACGTGGATCTTCTACGGAAGATCGGCGAACTCAAGCGAGGGGGCCGTTCGCTCGTCGAGATCAAGCGTGCGTTGGAGAAAGACCTGGCCCGAGGCCGCGAAAGCGAGTTAGATCTCGCTACGCTGGAGAGCGCCCGCGTCCGCGCTGCGATCATCGAAGTCGCGACTGAGCAGTTTGCGTCCAAGGGATACAAGGGAACCCACGTGCTTTCGATCATCCAGAAACTGGGGATCAATCCGCATATCTTCTACCGTCACTTTCCTAGCAAACTGGAGCTTCTGGCGGAGTGCTTCAAGAGCTCCACTCCCTTGCCCATCGTTGCTGCCGACCGGCAGAGACTGCCGTCTCACGACCCGGGCGAGAACGTGTTGCGGGGCCTGACGAACGACTATCCGTGGCACCGCCTTAGTGCGGTTCTTTCGGGGGCCATTCGGTCCGAAGGATTGCAGGACCGCCCCGCTCAGTACCGGCTCGCCGAGACGTGGGACGCCATCATCGTCAACATCCTGGAGGATTTCCAGAGCGTCCGGGCCGCTGGTTCCCCGGCCCCCCCGGTGTCGGACGAACTGATAGCCTACAGCCTGATAGGCGCCCACCGCAGCGCGAGCATAAGGGCGTCGTGGGACGACAAGTTCAAGGGCCCCGATCTGTTGAAAGCGCATCTCTTCGTATTTTTCGCGCTGCTGGCCGCGGTGAGCGGAGAGGTGGACATATACTCCCGAGTGGCCCGGTATGAGGGCCTCATCGAGGAACTAACGGCGGGCAAGCCGGATCTGCCGCCTGCCCTCGAAATCTAGCCTATTTCCCCGGAGCTCTACTCAACGTCGCCGAGCCCTTGGTACACATAACGTAACCGCGTTAAATAACGTTGACACGCCGCGAACCATCTTGTAGGATGGCGGCCACATCGAGTTGGAGGACGGGACGCACGTAACCGGGCAATGCGGAGACGTTCTCAAGATCGGGGTGAGCCTCTGAATGCTCTCAACACCAGAATAGCAGTAGAATCCTCGTATAGAGCGAGCGCTCCATCTATGATAATGTTACTGTTAGGCGAGATGTACTCCTTGAGGGGGTTTCAGTGAGCGATCAGCACAGGGAAACGAACGAGAACGATATCCAGACCGGTTCGTTGTTCGCCGAGAGTGTCAGCCGCAGGCAGTTCCTCAAGCTGGCCGCTCTGGCGGGGGCCACACTGGGAGTAGGCGGAGGGCTGGCAAGCCTCGTGGGCGGGTGCGGGACCGAGGAAGCCGCATCAACAACTACAGCGCCGGCGGACGGCGTCACAACCACGCTGGGAGCGACGACGACCGTCAGCAGCGGCCCCTCCGCTCCCGCGGTGATCAAGATCGGCAACCTGACCGACTTTGCCATTCCCCCGCTGGTGAATTCCCGGAAAGCCCTGGAGGCTGTTGTCGAGGGAATCAACTCCGATGGCGGTTGGGACGTAGGCGGCCAGAACTACACGCTTGAGCTAATCAGCTACGACACCAAGTCGGATCCCAACACCGCTCGCTCGGCGGTCGAGCGCCTCATCAGCCAGGACAAGGTCAACGTCATCTTCGGCGATATGACCGCGTCCAACTGGGCCAGCGAGACGGAGGCCGCCAAGGTCCTCGCTCTGGTCGGCACCCCGCTGACCGACGTCTACAAGCCCGAGTACAAGTACACGTACGTCACCAGCAAGCTGCCGACCGAGGCTGCCGCGCGGCTGGGGTACTTGCCGACCTACATTGGCAAGCCCATCAACAAGTACGTGCTCATCTTCCCCGATGATCCGCCTGGCCAGAACCAGATGAAAGACGTGGTCGGCACACTGACGGCTCTGGGGGCTAACTTCGAGTCGGTCACCTTCGCGGCCAGTACCACCGACTTCAGCGCCGTTGCGACCAAGGCGCTGTCGATCAACGGCGACTGCGTCATCATCGGGGGCAGCCCCGTGATGTTCGGCCAGATGTACCGGGCACTCGCCGCGGCCGGCTCCAAGGCATTCGTGACCATAACCGCGGAAGTTTCGCTTGGGGAGCTCAACACTCTTATCCCAATCACCGAACTCGATGGGACCGTGGTCGGCCTCATGAGTTGGGACACCGCGACCCCCAACCCGGTGTGCCAGGAAGTGGTCGATTACTACGCCAAGAAGTACGGTAAGTGGGACGACCCGAGCTTCGACATCGACATCTTCTACTCGTTCAAAGCGGCCCTCTTCGCCGCCGGCGCGCTCGATAACGACAAGATGGCCGAAGCTCTCGGCGGGGGACTCGAGTTCGACGGACCGCATGGCAAGTCCAAGATGATCCCGCGGGCGGATGCCGGAGTAGCCGACCGGACCGTGTGCTTGATCATGGAATACTCGGACGCCACTCTCATGGGCGGCGAGGCCACCAACTATAAGACTATTCCTCTTGACCAAGTCGAGAGCTACGTTCTTACCGCGTGGGCGGCCAGGAAACCCTGACCGAGCGAGATTCGAGCTAACTGAGACGCGTCCCTGGGGCCCGGCCCGGCCGGGCCCCAGGGACCGCTATCGCTGGACTGGGATGAGGCAGTGACTCCAAGCATATTCGCGCAACTGATCTTCAACGGCATAGCCATCGGACTGGTCTATGTCTTCATGGCCGCCGGCTTCAACCTCATCCTCTCGGTTACCGGCATCTTCTTCATCACTTTTGGCATGTTCTACGCTCTGGGGGCCTACACCACATGGTCCCTGGTGGTGCAGTTACATCTACCCTTCTTCTTGGGGCTCGCGATTGCCACTGTGGCGACGGCCTTGGGTGGCATCGTGCTCTATCTCTTAGTGATGCGCCAAATCCGCGTAGGTGAGCAGGCTCTCCTCAGAGTCCTTATCGCCTCCATCATGCTGGTAACCCTCCTGACGCAGTTCGTGCTGCTCATGTTCGGCACCAGCCCTCGGGGGATCCCGCCTGTATTCGAGGGATATTGGAAGGTCGGGGGAGTGGTCATCGGCATCGACAGGGTGGCCATAATCGTGGTAAGCATCGCCGTCCTGCTCGCACTGCATTTCTTCCTGAACCGCACGCGGATAGGCCGCGGCATGAGGACCGTGGCCTTCAATCCCGACGTGGCCGCCCTGCTCGGCGTGAATTCCGCCAGAGTGTTCATCGTCACTATCGGGGTCGGTCTTGGACTGGTCGGCTTCGCCGGCGGCCTCATGGCCCCCGTGCTGGGCGTCGACATAACCATGGGCTCCGCGGGCTTCGTCGTCCTCCTGGTCATCATCCTCGGGGGCATTGGCAGCTTTTTTGGCTCAATTCTGTCCGGCATCTTCTTGGGCATCGTGATGGCTTTCAGCCAGTTCTTCGTGAGCGCCGGCGTGGGGCAGATGATCTTCTTCCTGGTGGTCGGGGTCTTCTTCTTCTTCAGGCCCGGAGGCATGTTCGGTCAGCCTCCGCCAGATCCCGTCGGCGGAGTGGCGTCGATGACCGGGGCGAAACTGCGGCTGAAGGGGCGGCAGGTCTGGATGGCGCCCGCTGTGGCCATCCTCGTTGCTCTCGTGCTCCCGCTTGTGATCAGAAACTCCTATTACAGCCACCTGATGATCCTCATCGTCATCTTCGCCGTCACCGGGATGACCTTCACCTTCGGCATGCGGTCGGGGATGATCAACGTTGCCGCGGCTTCGTTCTGGGGCATCGGGGCCTACGCTACGGGACTGCTCATGGTCAAAGCCGGGTTGACATTCTGGCAGGCACTGCCCCTGTCCCTGCTCATATCGCTGGTCCTCGCATTGGTGTTGGGGGCCGTCATCTGCCGATTCGCGGGAATGAGCGGGATGATGTTCGGCATAGTCTTCGCCTCCATCGTCCCCGTTGCCTTCGGGACCTTCGAACTTTTCGGCAAGCAGTCCGGTCTCACGGGCATCCCGGCGGTGAGCAACCTCGGGCCTATCCACTTCGGGTCCAAAGCCTCCTATTACTACCTTATCCTTGCCTTCGCGGTAGTCTCCATCATCATCATGCTGGCCTTTACCAAGGCTTGGACGGGGCGGTCTTGGCTGGGTCTCGGCAGCAGTGGGAAACTCGCGGAATCGGTGGGCATCGATCCCTTCGGCTATCGGATCATCAACTTCGCCATCATGTCGTTCATCCCGGCTTTGCTCGGGACCGCCTACGCCTGCTACCTGGGGGCCATCCAGCCGGTCACGTTTGGGCCGTTCATTGGGATCAACTTCCAGATCGTGGCCTTCGTGGGGGGGCTTGGCTATCTTGTCGCCGGACCCATAGTGGGCGCGCTTTTCATGACCCTGCTTCCGGAGCTGCTGAGAGTCGCGGGTAGCTACGAGCCCATCATTACCTCCATTCTCATCATCATGGTGATCATGTTCATGCCCAGCGGCATCATCGGCTCCCAGGACCAGCGGCTGTTCCGGCTGTTCAAGTGGCTGCGGGGGGGTCTCG
>MELN01000050.1:12241-20235 GCA_001768675.1 Actinobacteria bacterium RBG_16_64_13
GAGGAGGAGAGGGCCGAATGAGCGCCATTCTGGAGACAAGGGCGCTCACGAAACGCTTTGGCGGGCTGGTGGCCGTAAACAACTTCGATCTGAGCGTTGAGGAAGGGGAGATCCTCGGTCTCATAGGGCCCAACGGAGCCGGCAAGAGCACGGTCTTCGCGCTCGCCAGCGGATTTCTGCCGGTGACCAGCGGTCAGGTTGTCTTCGAAGGCAAGGACATCACCGGTCACGCGCCGTTTCGCATAGCCAGGGCGGGTATCGCCAGGGTGTTCCAGCAAGCCTTGACCTTCGAGGGCATGACGGTTCTCGACAACGTGCTTGTAGGCTTTCACAAGCGGCACCAAGCCAGCCTGGCGAGCAGTGTGGTCCGGTCGGCGAGGGCGCGTTCAGAAGAGCGCGAGCTGCAACAAAAGGGCATGGAGATCCTTGAGTTCATGGGGATCGCCGCGCTCCGCGACGAGGAGCCCCAGAGCCTGCCCCACGGCCACCAGAAAGCCCTCGGTGTGGCCGTCGCGCTGGCTTCGAATCCGAGACTGCTGTTGCTGGACGAGCCGGCGACAGGGATGAACCCGAGCGAATCGGACATGATGATTGATCACATCCGGAGGGTGCGGGAACGGGGCACCACCGTGGTGGTCGTGGAGCATGACATGAGGGTGGTCAAGAGCGTTTGCGACCGGCTGGTCTGCATGAACTTCGGGCAGAAGCTCTGCGAGGGCCATCCCGACTTCGTCACCTCCCACCCGGAGGTATGCGAAGCCTATCTCGGGAAGGGAGCCGTCAGTGCTGCTTGAGGTGACCGACCTGGTGTGCAAATACAAGTCGGCCGTAGCCCTCAAGGGCGTCAGCTGCAAGGTCGGCGAAGGCGAAGTGGTCGCGCTGGTGGGCGCAAATGGCGCGGGCAAGACCACGTTGCTTCGCGCTCTCTCGGGTCTCATGAATCCTGCCGCCGGACACATAAGCTTCTCGGGGCAGCGGATCGACGGGCATCGCCCCCATGAAATCGTCAAGCTGGGCATGGCCCATGTTCCCGAAGGCCGCATGGTCATCGCCACCATGAGCGTGCTCGACAACATCAAGATGGGAGCCTATCTGCGCAAAGACAGCAGGCAGGTGCAGACGGACATCGACAAGATGTATGAATACTTCCCTGTGCTGAAGGAGCGGCGCAATCAGTCCGCGGGGAGTCTCTCCGGTGGAGAGCAGCAGATGCTGGCAGTCGCTCGGGCGCTCATGAGCTCTCCCCGACTGGTTCTCATGGACGAACCGAGCATGGGCCTCTCTCCGAAGCTGGTCGAGACCGTGCGTGACATCGTGGTGAGCATGCATGAGCGGGGCTTGGGGATCCTCCTGGTCGAGCAGAATGCCGTCATGGCCTTGAGTGTGGCCGACCGAGCCTACGTTCTGGAGGTCGGCAAAGTGGTACTGGAGGGCGAGGCCCAGGCGATCGCCCAGGACGAAGGCGTCAGGCGTGCCTACCTTGGGGGATAGCGCCGACCTAGTGATCATCGGTGGCGGCGGTTCCGGCCTCGCTGCTGCTGTGAGAGCCAGGGAGATCGGCATTCGTGACGTGGTCGTCCTGGAGAAGACCGCTCGGCCGGGCGGGAACGCCTGGCTCGCCGTGGTCATGATGGGCCTGGGCGACCCCGATGAGCTCTCGGCCGACATGACGGCCTGGCGCGACCGGACCTTCACGGCAATGATGCGATTTGGCGACTGGACGCTTGATGCGAAGCTTGTGCGTGCCTTTGTCGACAAATACCCTCAAGTCGTCGCGTGGCTCACCGATAGGGGCATGCAACTCGAGACCGGCGGTTTTGAAGTCGGCGGCCGGCAGTTCACGATCCTTCGCATGCCGGAACGGAAGGGAGGCTACCGAGTCAGCGATCCGTCCCGGGGGCCGGGCTTCATCGGTAGCACGGCCGGTGATCTACTGCTCGAGGATTGCCAGAAGCTTGGGGTGCGGATCCTCACGAAGACTAGAGCGACCAAAATTCTGCTCGGCGAATCCGGTAAGGAGGTGCGGGGAGTGCTGGTCTCCGGACCCGACGGAGAGCGGACGATAAGAGCACCCAGGGTGATCCTCGCCGCCGGCGGCTTCGGAGCGAACGAAGAGATGATGAGGAAGTACTTCCCCGAGCACTTCCGTGGAGAGGGCCCGATCAATACGCTGTGTGGCGGTTCCTCCACCGGCGACGGCATAGCCATGGCGCAGGATATCGGTCTGGCTATGGGAGAAGACATGGATCCGGGCATCATCGGTCCGGGTCATCATCCCTGGCGTCACGGCCTCCACGAAGCTCTACTGCGGCCGGAGACGCTCTGGGTCAACAGGAACGGCGAGCGCTTCATAAACGAGGCCGTGAGCTTTATGGCCGGCCCTGCGCTCATGAGGCAACCCGGCGCTATTCTGTACGCCCTCCTTGACTCCGGCATCAAAGAACACATCCAGGCCAATCCGAGTCCGCGGCAGGTGCAGATGGGCGGGGAGGAGTGGCTTCGCGCGCTGGACAAGGATCTCGAGATAGAAGCCGGCTGGAACAGAAACGTGTCGGCGGTCGCCGGTTCGTGGGACGAGCTGGCGCAGAAGATCGGAGTGAACGCCGAGGTTCTTCGGGCGACGGTAGACCGGTACAACGCCTTGTGCGGCCAGGGCCGCGACGCTGATTTCGTCAAAGACTCTCGTTACTTGATGCCCCTGCGCACCCCGCCCTACTGCGCCATCCTGGGTGTGCGGTTCTGTCACGGGACTGAAGGGGGCGTGAAGGTGAACGAGCGGATGGAAGTGACGGGTCGGGCGGGGCTGCGCATCGAGGGGCTCTACGCGACCGGCGACAACACGAGCGGGTGGGTGACAGAGTGGGGCGTTCCCGGCACTACCCTTGCCTTCGCCTTCACCTCGGGTTACATGGCTGCCGAAAGCGCTGCTGCCAATGCCGGCGGGTAGCGATACCACTACCCTCTTGAAAAGGAGAACATGATGAAGGAGTACGCCGATCTGCTGTTGAGCTCGATGGTAGCCCATGATCCATCGATGCTCCCACTGGCAGACCGCTACGCCGCGACCGAGAACTCGGTGGCAGGGTCGCTCAACATGATGAGCGCTTGGCGAACGGTGACAGGCGTGAAGCAGGTCGGGCAGTACGTCATCGACGAACCGGCAGGTCAGCTACTCCTCACCGCGAATGTCGACGAGGGGGGCATGTCCACTGTGTTCTGCGCCCGGTTGAAGGTCGCAGACGAGAAGTTGACGGAACTGGAGCTCTACAATACCCGTTGCCGGGCCGGTGCGGGTTTCGTCATGCTTGCCGACGAGATCGGCACCTTTCCCAGTGGCTGGACCTCGCCGATTCCCCCGGGACAGAAGGCAACCAAGGACGAGCTATTCCAGTTGGGCAGGGCGATCTTCGACACCAGTCTCCCCGCGCCCGAAGCTTCCCCTGACTGCGTCCTTATGGAGGCGGGCGGGATAGTGTTCGAGGATGCGGACTATCTGGATGCCCTGTTTGGCGAGGAGACAAAGACGAGAACCTCCGCCGAGAAGGTGAGCATACCCGCGGGTCTGATGCCCGGTAGACCGATGGATCCCAATGCGCGCGTTGTCGTCGTCGACGAAGACCAGGGGATAGTGGTCGCTATTGGAGTGGTCCCCGGGTTTGTTTCCCCGTACGTGATCACGAATGCGACGGAATCCTGCTTCGTGCCGGCGGCCATGATAGACATGCACTACCGAACGCTCGATCCTGGCTTGTTCAAGAACCGCCAGGTCCTAGTGGAGATGCCGGCCGTGGCTATCACGGTCGAGTTGGCCCGGCTTCATTCAGGCAAGATCCAAGGGCTGCAGATGTTCAGCAACCTGCAGGGGCCGGGCGGCGGAACCCCTTGGGTCACGGCCCAATAGGATCACCCGAGGATCGATAACCCGGCGGCAGCCGCAAATCCGAGCACAGTGAACAGGCCCACCAGCCTGCCGCCATGCTCAAAGGCCTCCGGCATCATCGCGTCGGCCAGCATAGTGAGCATGGCTCCGGCCGCGAAGGCCTGCACGATGCCCCCATCGGTAGCGGGGACCCACTGGACAAGGTCGTAGCCCAGCACTGCCCCGGCGGCCGAGACCAGGACCATGGCGATCCACATCCAGAGAACGTTGCGCCGGGAGTGGCCCGCGGCGGCGAGGTTCACCGTTCCGGCGACTCCCTCCGGCAGGTTCGAGACGAAGACCGCCGCGAGGAAGGCCACACTTACGGAGCCGCCCAGGGCTAGGCCGATCCCCAGAACGAGCGACTCGGGGATAGCGTCGAGCAGCGTGCCGATGAAGATGGCCGCACCCGACCCCCCCTCCTTCTTGCCAACGATCTTCTTGCGGTGCTCGCCGCCCATACGGTCCACCAGCCAATCGACCGAGAAGAAGACCGCCGCGCCCAGAACGAAGGCTACGGGCATCCCCCAGCCGGCGATGGCCGACTCGGGCACCAACTCGTACGCGATGGCGCTGATCAGGGCGCCGGCGCCGAACCCCATGATCAACCCGATGGTTCGGGTGGAGAGTCCACGCCCGGCAAGCACATAGCCGATCAGCAACGAGCTTGCCGCCAATCCTCCCCAAAGCAAGGCACCGATCATGGACATCTCCCTTCTTGTGCCTGCGCCCACGATAGCAGCACTCATCCCAGGACTTACATGAGGTGGGCTCGCGCATTATCATAGAACGCTACACCAAGGGACAGGTCCGACTCGCTGTACTTACTACCCGGCACAAGAGGGGACAGATGATCAAGTTCAGTCAGCAACAGCTCAAGACGCCGAAGTTCATGCGGCCCGTGTATCTGGTGACTGCCGGCCAGTCCAAGTACGGCAGGGCCATCCCGGAAAAGAGAACCGAAGAATTGTGCATCGACGCCCTGACCATGGCAGCCGAGTTGCTCAACCTCACCCCGGCCGAACTCAAGAAGTACATCCACACCTGCTACTACGGCCATTTTGCCGACCACTTCGGCGACCAGCTTCTTGGCGAGGCCGTGATCCACGACCGTCTTGGGCTGGATCCTCTTGGCAACGTCGGCATCAAGTCGGGCGGCGCGACGGGCGGGTCGACTCTGTGGGAGGCCGCGAAGGCGGTGGCTTCCGGCTATTCGGACTGCGTTCTCGCCATGGGCTGGGAGCGCATGGACGAAGTCCCCACCGACGAGGGCAACTTCCTGATCGCCTGCGCGGCCGACAGGGACTGGGAATCTCCCATGGGCCAGATATACACAGGCTACTACGCGGTCATGGCCCAGAAGTACTGGCAGGTATTCGGCAAGGCCGAGGCTTCGTTTCGGCGCACTCTCGCCGAGATCTCCGTCAAGCATCACGGGTACGCCCGGTTCAACCCGTTCGCGCACGGCGCCATGAAGATCACCGTTGATGATGTTCTCATGTCGCCGATGGTCGCCGACCCGCTACGGGCTCTCGATGCGTGCCTCATGAGCGTGGGGGCGGCCTGCGCGATCCTCTGCGACGAGGACACGGCCATGGAGCTGACCGAGAACACCAAAAACAAGCCGCTCCGCATCTGGGTGACCGCCGGTTCGCACACCCTGCGCCCCGCGGACAGACGGACCATGGAGATTCCCCTGCTGCCCAACGAGACGGCCGACCAGTACAAGAAGCTGGGCAAGGAATTTCCCGGAGCCGACCGGTATCCGGGCTTCACCGGCTTTCTTGCCGCGCGTATCGCTGCGTACTACGCGTACCGCATGACGGGCGTCACCGACCCCACCGCGGATTTCGACGTCATCGAACTGCACGACGCCTTCACCATAAGCGACGTGCAGACCTACGAGGACATCGGAATCCGGCCGTACGGCCACGGACGTGACTATGTGGAGTCCGGCGACTGCTACCACACCAACCCGCACACCGGCAGGCCGGGCAAGCTGCCCTCGAACCTCTCCGGCGGGCTGATCGGGTGCATGCACGCGGTGGGAGCCAGCGGCATCATGCAGGTCTTCGAGATCGCGAGCCACCTGTGGGGGCGGTGGGCGGAAGTCCACGGGGACGAGAAGCGGTGGAAGGAGTTCGGCAGGGAGAAGCCGGCAGACTGGACCGACCTGCAGGTGACAGGGGCGAAGAGGGCCCTTTCCGTCAGCCATGCGGGTGTGGGCTCGCACGTGACGGCGACCGTACTCATGGATCCTGATCATCTGCTCAAGAAAGACGCGTGAGAGAGGCCGACGATGAGTCAATACGGACAGGTGCAAGTCAAGGACAATCGGTACAAGTTCAGGGGCGATTTCCACCGCCTCGAGCAGCATATGCCCATAAGGAACGCGGACGAGGGCTGGAAACTGGTAGGCGTCACCAAGCCCCGGGACATGACTTATGTCCATACCTACGGGGGCGAAGCGATATTCTTCGAGTCGCTCTCCCAGGGCAAGCTCCTCGCCACCAAGTGCGAGAACCCGGCCTGCGAAGCCAACGGCTCGATCTTTCAGCCGTTTAGGATCTACTGCCCCGACTGCCTCTCGAAGGGCACGGTCATCGACATGACCGACCTTGCGAAGAAGTCGGCCACCGTGCATACCTTCATGGTCTGTGAGAGATCGGGCGCGTTCAACATGCTCGACAAGCCCATCCGCTTCATCAACATCGAATTCGAGAACGTGTGCACGATCCTGTTCAGCTATCTCTTGGTAGGTGAGCCCCACATGGGGATGCGGGTCGTGCCGGTGTTCAAGTATCACAACCCGACGTATACGATCCTGGATCTCTCCTGGGTGCCCGCAGGCACCAAGGCCGAGTCGCTACCCGAAGGCTTCGGATTCTAGGTAGGCCGCCGGCGACAGTCTGGAGGGTCGATGTTGAGAAACTATGAGGTATTGAGCGGCGACGTCAATCTGATTGGCGTGATCAAGGCCCGGGCGGTTATCGGGCGCTACCTGAATCGGACGAACCTCATCTACTACTCTGAGCTCTCCCGGCTTGTCGGCGGCGAGGTCTTCGTCAAGCACGAGAACCACAACCCCACGGGCTCGTTCAAGATCCGCGGTGCGCTCAACTTCTTCCACCACATGTCCGGAGAAGAGCTGGAAAGCGGTGTGCTTGTCGCTACGCGGGGCAACCACGGTCTCGCCATGGCCTGGGCCGGCCGGTGGTTCCACGTACCCTGCACCGTGGTGGTGCCCGAGCACAACAATCCCGAGATCAACCGCATCGTCGAGAGCTTTGGGGCCGACCTCATCGTGCACGGTCATGACTTCTACGACGCCCAATCGTATTGCGACGAGCTGGTCGATACCGCCGGGTACTACTACGTCGAGCAGGGAAACGAGCCCGAGATCCTGAATGGCCTCGGCACGATGGGGCTCGAGATCTTCGAGGACCTCCCGGATGTGGACGCCATCATCTGTCCCATAGGCGGCGGTTCGGGGTGCGCCTCACTCGTCAAAGTGACGCAGGCCATCAACCCGAACGTGGAGATCATCGGGGTGCAGGCCGAACGGGCGGCAGCCTTCTACGAGTCCTGGAAGAAGGGCGAACGGGTGACGATCGAGGGAGCCGATACCGTGGCCGACGGCCTGGCGGCCCGGAGCGTCTTCCAACTTCCTTTCGCGATAATGAAGGACCACATCGCCGACGTTGTGCTGCTCAGCGAAGAGGAGATCCTCGAGGGTATCCGGCTGGCTCTGCAGGTGACGCACAACCTGGCCGAGGGGGCCGGTGCGGCAGCTATCGCGGCCGCCCTCCAGATCAAAGACCGGCTGGCCGGCAAGAAGGTGGCGCTCATCATGTCCGGGGGCAACCTGGATCACGAGCACTTGCTTCAGGCCCTCGCCTAGCTGTTAGTGGCCAAGGGGCATAGGGGTCCGTCTCGAGCACTGCGGGGTACCGCAAAGCTCTCGGCACACCCCTATGCCCCTTGGCGTCACTTCAGTTCACCGGGGCCCTGAAGCAGGCCTCGTGACTGTGGGGTTGGGTCCGTCTCGAGCACTGCGGGGTACCGCAAAGCTCTC
>MELN01000051.1:0-2083 GCA_001768675.1 Actinobacteria bacterium RBG_16_64_13
GGGCGTAGCGCCCCATGGCCACCATCTCTTCAACAGTGAAGCTAAAGTCGAGATTGAACTGTTGTGGCACCACCCCTATCAGTCGGGCAAGCTCGGTCGCCCCATGATCGCGGAGCGGCCGTTGTTCCAAAAGGATCTCACCGGCGGAAGGCTTCACCCCTCCCGTGAGCGCGCGGAGCAAGGTGGTCTTGCCCGACCCGTTGGGGCCGAGGACGCCCAGGAAGGAGCCGCGCGCAACCGGCAGGTCCAACGGCCCCAGGACGCGCCGCCCACCCAGGGTGACCTCGAGGGCGCGCACGTCGTACACGGGAGGCGTCATTTCATGCCCCCTTCCGCGCTCGCAAGAGGTAGAGGAAGAAGGGCCCCCCGGTGGCCGCGGTGATGATCCCCACCGGGATCTCCGCGGGAGCCATGGCCGTGCGGGCCACCGTGTCGGCGACCAAAAGGAGCAGTGCACCAAAAAGGGCCGCCGCGGGGAGGAGGCGGCGATGGTCGGGCCCCACCAGCAGCCGCATGATGTGCGGAACCATCAGTCCGATGAAGCCGATGAGCCCGGAAAAGGACACTGCCGCGGCGGTGGTGAGCGCGGCTACGACCATCACGTTCCTCCGGGTGCGTTGGCCGTCGACGCCAAGTTCCCGGGCCCGCTCTTCGCCCATGAGCAGCAGGTTCATCCTCCGCGACATGAGCATCATGTAGGTGAACCCTGCCGCTACGACCGGGAGGGTGATGAAGACCTTCGTCCAGGTGGCGGTGGTGAGGCCGCCCATCAGCCAGACGACCACCGTATGAAGATCGCGTTCGGTGGCCACCATGAGAAACGAGGTTATCGCAGTGAGGGTGGAGCCCACCGCCACGCCGGACAGCAGGAGAGAGGGGCCTCCCGTCTGTCCTCCGATAGTGGCCACGCGGTAGACGAGGAACGCCGCCGCGGTCGCCCCGACGAAAGCCAGCAGCGGCAAGGTGTAGATGCCGAGGGAGGTGAGGGGTTTCCAGACGATCGCCACTGTGGCTCCCAGAGCGGCTCCCGCCGAGACTCCCAGCAGGTACGGCTCGGCCAGCGGATTGCGGAAAATGCCCTGGAACGAGGCGCCGGCGGTGGACAGCGCAGCGCCAGCTATGAGCGCGATGATGATCCGGGGCAGACGGAGGTCGAGGAGGAGACGAGGCGCCCAGTCGGGGTAGTCACCGGTGGCGTCGGTCCCGTGACGGAGGAGGCCGGCGAACGCCCTCAAAGCCTCGCCGACCGACAGCCCGGCCGCGCCGACCACCGCGGCGGTCACGATGGCCGCCGCCGCGCAGCCACCAACGCCGCCATGACCAGACGGTACACCCTGCGGCGACTCTGGCTCGTTGCCATACTCGCGGCTCCTGTCTCGACCGGCGCGGCGCGGGCGCTTCGCGGCCCGCGCCGCCGTCAGGCGCCGGCTCCCCGAGCGCGGGGAGCCGGCGCCAAGACCGGTCGCGCCATCCTGGAGCTTAGAACGCCCCGGGATGGATAGCTTGCACCAGGATCTTGAAGCCCTGCCCGATGCGTGCTCCGGGGCGGGTGACTGTAGTGTCGTCGAACAGGTAGACGTGGCCCAGTTTCACCGCGGTGAGCCCCGCGAACCGGGAGTCGGCGGTGAACTCGTCCGCGCTCTTGTAGCCGGAGGAGCTAGGCAGGAGGATCACGTCCGGGTCGGCCGCGACGAGTCGCTCGGGGGAGAACTGGAAGTAGGGCTGGGCGGCGGCACCGCTGGCGCCTTCCACCGAGCCCACATTGGTGCAATGCGCCAAGGTGAGCATTTCGTCGACGAACGATCCCGGGCCGCAGGTCCAAAGCGTGTTGTCGAGGGCATAGAAGACCTTGGGCATTTCACCGGTGGCGGCCGCGACATCGCTGACCACTTGTATCTGCGCCTTGATCGACTCGACCAGTCCGGCCGCCTTGCCTGTCGCCCCGGTGACGGCTCCAAGCGTGGTGATGTTGCTGTAGATCCCCTCCATTGTGGCCGGATTGAAGATCAACACGGGGGCGCCTGCCGCCTGGATCGGCGCCAAAGCCTCCTCGTTGCCGGAGTACCCGACCACCAGGTCGGGG
>MELN01000051.1:2302-4577 GCA_001768675.1 Actinobacteria bacterium RBG_16_64_13
GGTGCCCTCGACGAGTTCGGGCGCCGTCGATGGGGTAGTCGACACCGCCCCTCCGAGGGTCGACAAACTTGAGTCGTCCGTGATGTCCGACCCGCAGCCGGTCACCGCAACGGCGGCGACGAACAGCAGGGCGATGAACGTCACGACGAGAGCCAGGGGGACGATGCGCCGCCTGAAAGGCAGCAGGTTTGGCCTTGCCGACGTGCGGCAAGGCGCGGGGTGTCCGGTCATGCGGACTCCTTTCGGTTCAACCTATGGTCAAGGCCCGCAAGATGGTGGAGAGCAGGTTGGCTACTCCCCGGCCTGACCGTGCTTCGGTCGAACCGAGTCGGCGCCCCGCGACTTCAGGGCGGAGTGCGCTCTCTCCGCGGAAAGCGTCTGCTCCTCCTCTACAGCAGGTGTCTGACTCCCGGGTCTTCGCGCTCCTTCTCGCGAAACCCGGTTACAGTGGCGGGACCGTGCCGGCTTCTCACCGGCTTCCCTTTCGGCTCCGGTCTTACCCGGAGCCTTACTGCGGAGGCACCATTCTTGCTTGGGAGACTCTAGCACCCTCCGCGGCCGCAGTCCACGTCTGGTCGCGAGGCCCTGTTGCCTGTGCTGTCGACGGTAGTCTGTCGGCAAGAGGTTCGTTTTGATACCCTGATGCCGTGAAAGGCTCGGTCAGCATAGCCCTCTTCTTCTTACTCAGCGGCTTCTTCTTGACTATCCTGCTGGGCGCGATCGAGCACAGCGGCAAGTTGCTGGCCATATCCGGCGGCTGCCTCGCGGCCATCGTCTGCATCATCGTCTTCCTGACTCCGGTCGAGTGGCCTGCCTGGCGTCTGGGTCTTGGAGACGACCCTCCCAACGCCACCTCGGGCTCGACCGCGGGCTCGACCGCAGCCCCCGTGGTCAGTACCACCGCCAGCACCACAAGCACCACGCTCGACGTCACGCTCACCACGGGTATCCCCGGTGTCCAAGCCCGCTGACGACCTCACCTACCGCGCCGCGGGAGTCGACGTCGCCGCCGGAGACGAAGCGGTGCGGCTCATCAAGAAGGACGTGGAGAGCACCTATATCCCCGGGGTGATGGGCTCACTGGGTGGCTTCGCCGGCCTGTTCGAGCTACCCAAGGATCTGAAGGACCCCATCCTGGTGACCGGCACCGACGGGGTGGGGACGAAGGTCCTCCTTGCTCAGGAGACGGGCAAACTCGATACGGTAGGCATCGACCTGGTGGCCATGTCGGTCAACGACGTGCTCACCATCGGGGCCCGGCCGATCCTTTTTCTCGACTATGTGGCCGTGGGCCGGCTGGTGCCGGAGGAGATGGCCCAGCTGGTCGCGGGGGTGGCTGAAGGCTGCCGGCAAGCGGGCTGCGCCCTCGTGGGCGGCGAAATGGCAGAGATGCCGGGGCTCTACGACCCGGGAGAGTTCGACCTGGCCGGATTCTGCGTGGGTCTGGCGGAGCGGAGCAGGTTGATCGACGGCTCGGGCATCGAAGAAGGAGACGTGGTCCTCGGCCTTGCCTCCAACGGTTTTCACTCCAACGGCTTCTCGCTGGTGCGCAAGGTCCTTCGGGCCAACGGTCTAGGACTTGACGATCGGTTTCCCCATTTCTACGAGACCATCGGCGAGACGCTGCTCAAGCCCACGCGCATCTATGTGAGGAGCGTGCTGGGCGCGCTCGAGCAGGGCGTTCCGATCCGGGGGATGGCCCACATCACCGGCGGGGGCATGGCCGGCAATCTGGGCCGCGTCATCCCCGAGGGGCTTTCGGCGCGGCTCAACCTCAGCAACTGGAAGGTGCCGCCCGAATTCCACGCCGTCCAGATTCTCGGCGACGTTCCCGACGACGAGATGCTGAGCACGTTCAACATGGGAGTAGCGTACGTCTTGATCGTGCCGGCCACGTTCGAAGGGGTAGCCGCAAGGCTGCTGACCGAGGCGGGCGAGGAAGTCCTCCATCTCGGTGAGATCGCCCGCGGCTCGGAGCGGGTGACGTTGAGCGGCCTGCTGTGAGTGAGGCAGGCGCCGCGGACTCCACGGAGGAGGCGGCTCTCACCGCGTTTCCGGTTCGAACCGGCGCCGCGACCCGCTCAGACACCTCCGCCGGCGACTCGACTTTCCGGCTGGCCGTGCTGGCTTCGGGGAGCGGCACCAATCTGCAGGCCATCATCGACCGCCTGCACCGGCGCCCGGCGGAGACGGCCGGGCGGGCGGCGCAGCCGGGCGAGGTCCGGGCGCCCCTGATCGAAGTGGCGCTGGTGGTGAGCGACGTCCCCGACGCGCG
>MELN01000051.1:4608-5012 GCA_001768675.1 Actinobacteria bacterium RBG_16_64_13
CCGGCTATGGTCTTCCGCACTGAGGACCACAACACTCGCGAGGACCACGATCTTGCCATGGCTCTAGCCATCCAGGCTGCGAAGGCCGACCTGGTGATCCTCGCCGGCTACATGCGCCTGGTGTCGCCCGCCTTCGTGCGGGTCTTCCCCGGTCGCATCATCAACCTGCACCCGGCCCTCCTGCCGGCTTTCCCCGGGACCACGTCTATCGCCGACGCGATCGAGTACGGGGTGAAAGTCACCGGGGTCACCGTGCACTTCGTGGACGAGGGATTGGACACGGGCCCCATCATCGCCCAAGAAGCGGTGCGGGTGGAACAAGGCGATACGGCTGAAAGTCTGGCGGCGCGTATCCACGTCGTGGAACACGAGGTGCTGCCGGCCGCGATACGGCTCATCGCGGC
>MELN01000051.1:5035-6750 GCA_001768675.1 Actinobacteria bacterium RBG_16_64_13
CAGGAACGCGTGTGGTGCAGGTAGACTGGGGCGAAAGAACGTCGGAAGCGAAGTAACGCGGCCCGGCCGCGGGATCGGGCAACCACCGAGGAGGAGAGAGTGAAAGTCAAGCGGGCGCTGGTGTCGGTTTCGGATAAGAATGATCTCGAACCGTTCGTTCGGGGTCTGGTGAAGTTGGGAGTGGAGGTGATCTCCACCGGGGGGACCGCCCGTTTCTTGCGCGAGGCGGGACTTCCCATCACCGGCATTTCCGAGGTCACCGGCTTCCCCGAGATCATGGACGGGCGGGTCAAGACGCTGCACCCGGCCATCCACGGCGGCATCCTGGCCGACCGGGCCAAACCCAGCCACATGAAGGCCATCGCCGATCTGGGCATTGAGCCGATCGACCTGGTGGTCGTCAATCTCTATCCCTTCGAAGCCACAGTCGCCCAGCGGGGCGTGAGCGAAGCCGACGCTGTGGAGAACATCGACATCGGTGGCCCCAGCATGGTCCGTTCGGCCGCCAAGAACTTCTCCGCGGTGGGTATAGTCACCGACCCGGGCGACTACGACACCGTGCTCGCGGAGCTCAAGGAGAACGGCGGAGAGTTGTCGCGTGAGACCCGCCGCCATCTGGCCGCCAAAGCCTTCCACCACACGGCCCACTACGACTCGGCCATCGCCGGTTGGTTCGGGGAACAGGAAGCAGATTTTCCAGAGCATCTGATGCTCGATCTGGTCAAGCTCAAGGATCTCCGCTACGGCGAGAATCCGCATCAGCGGGCCTCCTGGTACTCCGAGGTCGGCGCGGACGGCAGCCTGACGGCGGCGCTGGAGCAGCTGCACGGCCAGCAGTTGTCGTTCAACAATCTGCTCGATCTGGACTCGGCCCGGCGGGTGCTCGACGAATTTGCGCTGCCGGCCTGCGTGATCGTGAAGCACAACAACCCCTGCGGCGTGGCGGTGGCGGAGAACGCGGCCATAGCCTACGAGAAGGCCGTCTCCTGCGACCCCGTCTCGGCCTTTGGCGGGGTCATCGTGGTCAACCGAGTGGTCGACCAAGCTTTGGCCCGGGGGCTGGCCACCAACTTCGTGGAGGTCTTGTGGGCTCCGGGCTATGCCGAGGATGCCTTCGACATCCTCACCGCCAAGAAGGACATCCGCATCCTCACCGGCCAGCAGAACCGCGATTGCTACAGCGGCTTCGACATGAAGCGGGTCATGGGCGGCATGCTGGTGCAGGACTGGGACTGCGAGGTAGACCAGCGCGAGAACATGCATGTCGTCAGCACCCGCACTCCCACCGAGGCGGAGTGGGGCGACCTGCTGTTCGCCTGGCGGGTGGCGAAGAACACCAAGTCCAACGCCATCATCCTGGTCAAGGACCTGATGACGGTGGGCGTGGGCGCCGGCCAGATGAGCCGGGTCGACTCCGCCAACCTTGCCGTCAACCGGGCGCGCTTCCCGCTGGCCGGCTGTGCGGTGGCCTCAGACGCGTTCTTCCCGTTCCCGGACGCTCTGCAGGTGTGCATCGACGCCGGCGCGACGTGCGTGATTCATCCCGGGGGCTCGAAACGGGACGACGAATCACTGGCGCTCGCCGAAGCTCACGGGATGGCAATGGTCGTCACTGGGCGTCGTCACTTCAAGCACTAACTGAGTGGCCGAGGGGGCATAGGGACCTACCTCGAGCACTGCAGGGTACTGCAAAGCTCTCGGCATGCCCCTATGCC
>MELN01000051.1:6784-6908 GCA_001768675.1 Actinobacteria bacterium RBG_16_64_13
GCCTGGCACTATCTGATAGTGGCGGCCATCCGGTCTAGCAGCCCGAAGAGCAGGCCCCGGCAGCGGTCATAGGGGACGTTCCAGGCCAGCAGACCGTGCGCGCTTGCGACCCAGGGCTGGGTCC
>MELN01000051.1:6962-8703 GCA_001768675.1 Actinobacteria bacterium RBG_16_64_13
GCGTCTCTTCAAGGTGGAACTGCAGTCCCACCACTCTGCCGTCGGCGGAGCAGAACGCCTGGTCGCGGCAGGCCTCGGACCGGGCGACGTGTACGGCCCCCGGCGGGATGGAGAAGGTGTCGCCATGCCAATGGAGCGCCGTGAAGGTTTTCGGGAAATCGGCGAAAACCGGCATGGCCCGGCCGGTCTTGGTGAGCTCCACAGGGTACCAGCCGATCTCTCGGTAACGGCCCTTCGTCACGGTGCCGCCCATCACGTCGGCGAGGAGTTGCGCCCCCAGGCAGATGCCGAGAACCGCCTTGCC
Source organism: Actinobacteria bacterium RBG_16_64_13 (assembly GCA_001768675.1). Taxonomy (GTDB): domain Bacteria; phylum Actinomycetota; class Thermoleophilia; order RBG-16-64-13; family RBG-16-64-13; genus RBG-16-64-13. The sequence goes on from MELN01000051.1 coordinate 7,267, forward strand.
GCCTTTTATCGCTTCTTCGAGGAAGGCTCTTTCTGCCCCTAACCAGGGATATTTCTCATACTCGTACACGTTCATGGGGCCGCCCATGACCACGAGGAGGTCGAAATCGTCCAAGGCGGGGAGGCTCCCCGGCAGGTCCAGCTCTGAAAGGTCGATGAGGTCGGCCATTTCTGCAAGATCGGGCGGGTCTTCCCCGCGAGGCTGTTCCAGCGGTTCCGGCGGCATCCGGAACAGTTCCGTGCGCGACAGGCTGTGGCCGCGGGCCCATGCCCAATCCTCGATGGCACCGATACCCTCGAATGAGACGTGTTGGAGGTAATGGATCCTCATGGTGAACAGCCTAGCACGCGCGCCCGATAGGGGAGAGGGCTAGTCAGTCCGTGGTTCAACCCCGACCCTCACCACGGCGGTGCCCCGAATTCCCGGTGCCGTCTCCAGCGTCGCCACGCGTTGACACCGGACCGGGCTGGGGCTACAATCTGTCGCCTTGTACGGGCCGTTAGCTCAGTTGGTAGAGCACCGGACTTTTAATCCGATGGTCGATGGTTCGAGTCCATCACGGCTCATTAGAACCCCCGCAAAGCGGGGGTTTATTCTTGGGCAGAATTGGCCTGGTCGGCCGAGCGAGCGCGATCGCCGCGGAGGATGTACACGGAAAGTACACGCCACAGTACACGCCGCACTGTGTGGTCCTGTGTGAAGTCCTGTGTGTGGTCCTGTGCGGTCCCGTCGTTGAGTCTCAACTGACTGGTGCGGTTCAGTCTTCCCAGAGTTTGAGCCCCGCAGCAAACCCGGGGCGGTTCACCGACCCAGCAGACTCAAGGCTTGATCCACTCTCGGGTCTGAAGGCGTCGCCATTTGGACGAACCGGCGAAGCACAGGGACAGCGTCATCATGTGACCCTAGGCTAGCCAAGGCTAGCCCTTTGTTGAAGATCGCATCCTGATCGTTCGGCTTCAGCGCTAGGGTCACGTCCTGTCAAGTGGTGTACGAACTCTGATGCTCCATCCTCTAGTTCTCCACTTCTGTCTCGCGATCACATTGTCGTGGCGCTGCGCTGGAGCTGCCGCCGAAGCCCGGATGGCAAGTGGGACCGGCTGACCATGTCGTCTAGGTACCAAGACGCTTCTTAAGCAGCAATTGACGGGTCGTCTTTGCGCGCTGTATGGTTGTTATAGGCCTCCGGATCGGAAACTGGGTTGTACGACCCCTCGGCGGCCCGCCCCGTTGCCCGGCTTGGCGGGAACCAAAGGTACCTCGGTCGAGGGGAACGCCGATCACCGCTTCATGTCGAGGGGTGTGCAGTTACTGATAGCTTGTTCGTGCACGGGAAACATTAGGGGAGGTAGGGCGATGAAAAACAAAGGTAAGGCCTCGCTCTTCTTGGGCCTGGTCCTGTTGCTGCTCTTGTTGGTCGTGGTACCGGCTGTTGCGCGC
>MELN01000051.1:8728-24164 GCA_001768675.1 Actinobacteria bacterium RBG_16_64_13
TCGAGAAGGTAACGCTGGTCCATTATCCAGCCGGCAATGGCTTCGTCAAACCTGCGGCCAAGCCGACTCCTGGGTCGAATAATGACTACTACAAGCTGCTCAGGGTGAGTTGGGATGTCCCCGCGGGTGGTGTCGCCTTCACTCTGGCCACCGAAGGGTGGCCCAGCTCGGGTGCCCCGGGTTATCAAGCGGTAGGAGCCGAGATGGAAGCGGCGTTTGAGGCCTGGGACGCAGTGACAGCAACGACGGACCTTTTCAAGGACAACATTGAGTATGGCGGGGTAGTGGGCCCGTATAAGGATAATAAGAACACGGTCAGCTTCGGTCCGGTATCGTACGCGGGCGCTCTTGCGGTGACTACCTATTGGTACAACCGCGCCACAGGCCGGTTCGTCGAGGCCGATATCGAATTCAGCACCTCATATAGGTGGGGCATCGATCCCGACGGTGAGGGCGTGCAGACCCTGGACTCCTCGACTTTTGACGTGCGGAACGTCGGGACTCACGAGGTGGGCCACGTGGTTGGGTTGGCCGATCTCTACCGGACCAACTATTCTGAGTTGACTATGTACGGCTATGCCGCGCCGGCCGAAACCCTTAAGCGCAGCCTTCAGAACGGAGACATCCTGGGCACCCAGAAGCTCTACGGTCTGTAATCGCGTCGAGTTTAGAGATGGCAAAAGGCCCGGGGCGCCCGGGCCTTTTGTTTGGCGAGCGTGTTCGCCGAGTGGGCGGCGTTCCGTGGTGCGGTTCGCATCTCGTATCACCATTACCGATCGTGATCGTTCCCGATTGAACAGGGGTGGCCTCGGTATCTTGCGTTCCGCCTGGTCTGCGACCCAAACTCCGGGCTATGCCCCTGGGGAGTCAGACCCAGCCGTATCTGGTCTTGCTGGTATAGGAGCGCCAGACCCAGAGAGCTGCTACCGCCAGGAGAACTGCTGTAAGCCAGGCAGGGAATCCCACCACGCTCTCCACTCCCAGGATGGCCGCCGAGAAAGCCAGGAACATGCACAAGGAGGCCATCTTCTTACGCCGCATGCGCAGAGTCGTGATCCGCTTCTTGGCGTCGTCGGCAAGCACCCCGTAGTCGCCGAAGAGGCGGTCGATCTCCGGCTGGACGAGGAAATGCACCCAGGAGAGCATCCCCGCCATGATCAACAGGATGATGATCTTGGCCAGAATCGCCCAGTCACCCAGGTAGTCACCCACCGTCAGCGGGCTATCGCTGACGCGGGCCCAGATAAGCAGGAAGCCGCCGATGAGGAGGGTCCCCTGGAACACGAAGCAGGCGATGGTGCGGTTCTTGAGGATGTTCTCCAGGTAGCGGTCGGTGCGGTCGCCGAGCGGTGGCCCCAAGGCTATCCTCTGGTTTACCGCCGCCAGGGCGTAGTAGGGCCAGGCCATAGTCATAGCCGCAACAATATGCACGACGCGCAAGAAACTCGTGACTTCGTCCATTGCTCCTCCTTCTCCGCCTGTTCATTGACACGGGAGCCTCACCGGAGAAATGAATGCCTGACTCATCCCGGCCATGAACATATCTTACTATCCTGGCTCCCCATATCGATTCACTGATCGTGGCCGCCCCCTGCCTGTAGAACCACCGCTTCGGGTCGGCACAAAGACTTGACCCGGCCGGATTCCCTCAACAACCTTGGTTCCCACTCTAGCCGCGTCTCCCCGGGAAGAGACGTCGACCACGTCCTCGGGGGCTATGCCCAAGGCGCCGGCTTCCGGGGGGCCCACCTCCACGTAGGCCGGATCCGGAGATGCCCGCTTGAGTAGGGGAGCTCTATCCGTTCATGGTGTTCGTTCCCGACCGGTAACCATTGGAACGTAGGTATGCGGCACGTTTCACGGCGAAGTGCCCGGCGGGAGGCGTCAATTCGGGGTAGACGCCGGCCTGATAAGCTGGGCCTTAAGAAGGTGTGCGTGACGGGCCGTGTTTCGGAGCGAGTTCCTCGGCCCGTCGCAACAAAGGAGGCCGCAAGTGAGGGGCAAGAAGGAAGTGCGCTACATCGTTTCCCGACTTCTGGATCCAGATGATCTCGAAGGCGAGCGAGAGAGGCTTGGCTGGCACCCATACCTAGATCTCGCCAAGAGCCAGGCCGACCGGACGGGCCCCGGCACCTTCGTGGATGCGGAAGGGGGCACCTTCTACCGTGACGGCCGCTTCGGACGGAGCAGGGGATGGGAAGTGGAATGGACCAACCGCAACCTCTACCAGGGTAGAAAGAAGAAGGTCCGACTACCCTAAGCAGCGCCGTGACGCATTCGTGGTCGGCCTGAGCTGGCCCCAGTCGCCGTCATGACTTTCTCGATGCGCCGGTCCTATTCGCGCATGGTGCCGACTCGCTAGTGTTCAGGATGTGTCGGGCCAATTTCTTCGCGAGGCGATCCGGCGAGCCGGGATTGAAAAGGTCGACGCCGCGGCCTTGGCGGCAAAGTCATCAAGCAGCGGGTAGCGCGCACCGGCGAAGATCAGCTCCGCCGAGAGGCCAGGCGGCAGCTTGCCCCGCGAGTCCGGCGTCAGAGGTCAAGCAGCTTCGCCGCCAGCTCCGGATGCGCAGCGAAGGCCGTTCGCATCATGTCGGCCACGACGGGGTCCATGGCATTACGGTCCACCTGGCTCCAGTCGATCCCCCCGAGCGGCGGCTGGGGATCGTACTCGAGGATCAGTTGTACCTGGCGGGCGACCCGCTCGTCGGTGAGCCTCTGGGCCACGTGCAACGCCATGTCGATCCCGGCCGAGATACCGGCTGCGGTGATGAACCTCTCGTCCTGCACCCATCGCTCGGGCACGTAGGTGGCGCCCAGGCGCTCAAGCACCCGATGGAATCCCCAATGGGTGGTCGCCCTGCGCCCGTTCAACAGGCCCGCCGCGGCAAGGATGAGGGCACCGGTGCATGTCGATCCGACGATACGCGCCCTCCGCGCGGCCGATCGGACGTACTCGAGGAGAGCTTGGTCCGCGAGCGCCCGCAGGGTGGGCACCGTGCCCTGAGGGGTACGTTTATTCCGATCATGCGGCAAATCGGCGATACTCGTTGATCAACCCGCCGAGCCTGGCCACCCGGACTACCTCCCCGTCGGCGCGGTTCGGGGTCGGCCTGGGCTCCGGGGTTTGAAGGGATAGCCCCCGATGCGGTCGCTCCCTATTGTAGTGTCTGACGTACACCCTCAAGGTCCGCTCAAGGTGACGTTCGCCCAAGACGAGGACATGGTCCAGACACTCTCGTCGTATGGTTCTGACGAAACGTTCAGCGACGGCGTTCGCTTTTGGAGAGCGCGTCGGTGTGCGGATGACCCGCACTCCTTCCGAGCAAAACACCTCGTCGAACGACCCCGAGTACTTGGCGTCGCGATCACGGATCAGGAACCGGGTCCTCGCCAAGTGATCCTCCATCACCAAGTTGCGGGCTTGTTGCGTGACCCAGGCGGAATTGGGATGGGCGGTGACCCCTGCCAGATGTACCCTGCGCGTGGAAAGTTCGATGAAGAAGAGAACGTAGATCGTCCGGAATGCATTCCCCGACGTGGGCTTTGGTGACAATCCGTTTCCCCCTCTGGCCCTGAAGCCCGCCGATCGCCAGTTTCCCCTCCAAGACGGCGATGAAATCTATCGGGTTCTGGCTGCGGGACGCGCTTCTCACGGTAACAAGTATCCTGATTTCACCTTCGAAATAGCGTTTGGCGAGGGCGAGATTGTTGAGGGTGAGCCGCTGATCCCAACGCTCGCTCAGTTTGTCGGCCTGATTGAGGGAGTGGTTGAACCATTCCGGCCGCTGCTCTCCTGATTCCGGCTGTATCGCTCCACTAATCATTCCACCCCTCTCTTATACACTGGTGGGATAATGTCCGATCGTCTTGAGCCACACGGTGTCCACGCAGAAGAAGTCGCAGGCCGCGATACCGGCCGCCTGCTGGGAGAGGAACTCCTTCCAGGAGGGACCGTCTCGTCGCTTGGCCGGCGGCAGTCCATGGCGGCGAAGCACTGAACAGATGCCTGTTGCCGAGACGGCGACGCCGAGCTTCTTCAGTTCACCCTGGATCCGCCGGTACCCCCAGCGCGGGTTCTCCGTTGCCAGCCGGAGGATAAGTGTCGCCGTCTCCTGCGCAACTCTCGGTCGGCCGGCCGGCCGCTTGTGTCGGTAGGTCCACTTGCGCCTGACGAGCTCGCGGTGCCAACGAAGTACGGTCCGTGGCGACACGGGGAAGGATCGCCATATTTCGCGTGGCAGCAGCCTGCTCGCCGCCGCGAGCAAGATCCGGTCACTCCGCCGCAGCGCCAGACGGCGACCTCTTGACAGCACACAGAGCTGATGGCGTAGGACCAAGATCTCGATCTCGCGAGCGGCATCACCGCGATCACGTACGGTCAGTAGACGTAGCAGGCATCGAACGGCAAAGTAGACGAGTGACAGCAGCATCGACACTCCAGAGAGCTAGGTTGGGAACCCAGATCCTAACGAATGCCGCCGCTCAAGCAAACGGATCGAGAGTTTACGGACCCCTCACGTTGATGGGCTCGGCCAGAGCGTTATCGAACGCATCTCCCCGACTCGCAGTCCGAAGACCGGAAAAGTACTTGGGCTTCGATCTCCGCCGCTTGGTCCGGCCGGAATGAATCGAGCATCCGCTTGAGGTTACGGGCAAACGTGCCATCGATGACGAATTGTCCGGCTCCCATCAATACCGCGATGTCCTCAACCCATGCGAACATGAACATTGCCCAGACAACGTCTTGCGATGGCACATCCGGGCGGATGGTGCCCTGGCGTTTGCCCTCCTCGGCTAGGTCCGATAAGGCCTGGAAAGACTTGTACAGCGGCAGGGTCATCTGGCCGCCCAGATCGGGCTGTTGAGGGGCGGCTACCTCCAGAAAGAACGGGCGAACAACGGTGTTAAGGTTGGCCTTCGCCCACGCGGCGTGCGTGTTCCCCAACTCTTCCAGCCGCCGTAACATGTCCGGTTCGTTCGACGCCGCGATCCAGTTCACCGCCCGTTCGCCCGCGACCATGTTCGCTTCGTTGATAAGCGCGGTTCGGCTCTCAAAATGGCGATACAGCGCGCCGGGTGTGAGACCGACAGCAGCGGCGATTCGCGAGACCGTAGTCCCTTCCAGGCCGTATTCCCCAAGAAGCTTGAGCGTGGCGTCGATTATCTCCTCTCGGCGCTCCGTCTGGCTCTTTCTGACGTGTCTTTTTACATAGCTCGACATAGCATCCAGCTCTTCCGGCCTTCCGTTTCTACCACCGCCGCAACAGCAGCAATCCCTGGCGACCTTGACAGCATACACCCCGTCGAGTACCTTGGTAAATCTCTTTTACGAAAAACAGTTTTACTAGCACGGCGGGTCGTGCTCCATCGAACACGGCCCTCCGGGAATCCGCCAGGGGGGTGATTGTGGACAAGTGGATTCAGCTACTGGTGACCGGCGTAACCGTCGGTAGCATCTATTCGTTGATCGCCCTTGGCTACGTCACCATCTACCGTACCTCGCGCATCGTGAACATGGCGCAGGGCGCATTTGTGATGTTCGGCGCCTTCTTCACGTATTCGTTCCTGAGCGAGATCGGGCTTCCCTACTGGCTCTCAGCCATCCTTTCCATCGCCTGCGTGGTGGTTCTCGGCATGGTCATGTATCTGGTCGTGCTGCGGCCCCTGATCAAGATCTCGCTGGTGTCGATCATTCTGGCCACGATGGCTCTCAGCATCCTTTTCGAGAACCTCGTTCTGCTCAAGTGGGGAGGCTATGGGAAGAGCGCACCGGCGTTCACCGGTGACAAGGCACTCTTCATAGGGAAGGTGGCCGTCTTTCCTCAGAGCCTGTGGGTGATCGGACTCATGATCTTGGTGCTCCTGGGTCTATACCTTCTGACCAACCGCACCCGGATCGGCAAGCAGATGACGGCTACCGCCAACGACCCGGGGGCGGCCAGTCTCTCCGGAGTGAACACCGGCAAGATGATCCTCCTCGCCTTCGCCATCTCGGCGGCCATCGGGGCTCTGGGGGGCATCGCCGTGACCCCCATCAACTCGACCTCGTATCTGTCCGGTGGTATCTATGCCCTCTCGGGCTTCGTGGCCGCCATCCTGGGCGGTTGGGGTTCGAGCACCGGCGCTGTGGTTGGCGGTCTAACCCTCGGGATCATGCAATCCGTGGCGACCGGCTTCATGCCGGCCGGCTATCAGGACGCGGTGGCGTTCGCCATCCTGATTCTCGTCCTCTATTTCCGGCCGGGCGGCATCGTCGGCCAGCCTTCCGCGGAGGGTGAGGCCTGATGGAACGGCTGGAGACCTCCATCCCTGTGCCAGGCAGGTTCTCCTGGCTGCACAGCCGGGCGTTCCTCTTCAAGGCCCTGCTGGTCGTCGTCCTTCTTATCTGGCCGCTGCTCTACCAGAGCGGTTACGCCATGCGGATCATGACCACCGGGGGGCTCTTTACCATCCTCACCGTCGCTGTCGTCATCATCCTGGGCCAGGCCGGCCAACTATCCTTCGGCCACTCCGCCTTCTACGGCATCGGCGCGTACACCGCTGCTATCCTGAGCATGAAGGCCGACTTCCCCACGCTCGCCGCCCTCGTCATTGGGGCCCTGGTGGCCGGAGCGATCGCCCTCATCGTGGGGCGGCCGGTGCTCAAGCTCCGGTACTTCTACCTGGCTCTCGCCACCATAGGCCTCGGGCAGATCTTCCTGGTACTGGTGCAGCAACTCCGCACTATCACCGGCTCGACCACCGGACTCGCACCCGTCCCGACTCTCAACATCTTCGGGTTCGACTTCAACACCAACCTGCGCCAGTACTACTTGATCTGGGTAGTGGCGGTGGTCATCATCCTGTTCATCGACCGCGCCCTCAAGTACCGCATGGGTCGGGCCCTACGGGCCATCGCCACCAGCGAGGTCGCCTCTAAGAGCCTCGGTGTACGTACACCCAACTGGAAACTCCTCGCCTTCGTCGCCAGCGCGGTCATCTGCGGACTAGCCGGTGGCCTCTATGCCTTCGTCAGCATGGCAGTCACTCCGAACTCCTTCACCTTCACCGCGGCCATCCTCCCGATCGTCATGATGCTATTGGGGGGCGGGTCGGTATGGGGCGCGGTCATCGGGGCCGTTCTCATGACCTGGGTGATGAACGGGTTCGCCGGCATCCAGCAGTACAGCGGCGTCGTATACTCCGTCATAATGATCCTGCTCCTCATCTTTCTTCCCGCCGGTCTGGCGCTACGTCCCGACCAGCGAACACGGCTGAAGGCCTTCTTCAAGCGTGAGAGGGCGCAGGACTCGGCCCAGTGCCTGGCGGCGGCCGAAGATGACCAGCCCGCCGGGCAGTGCACCACTACGCTGGGGATGCCGTTGGCCGTATCGCCGGAGACCGGGATAGCTGCGGCTGCGCCGACGACCCTGAACGTCCCGGAGGGAGCCTTGGCCACGACCGTTGCCGCGGGACTCCCAGCTGCTCGGGCCGTGGGGGCGCCACTCCTTTCGGTCAAGGAGTTGTCCGTCCATTTCGGCGGACTCAAGGCGGTCGATAAGGTCTCGCTCGAGGTCCGCGAAGGTCAGATCGTTGCTCTCATCGGACCAAACGGGGCGGGCAAGACCACGCTCTTCAATGCCGTCAGCCGTCTACAGAAGCTCACGCAGGGGACCGTCGAGTTCGCCGGCCAGGACGTGACCAAAGTCTCCACCGCCAATACCGCTCGTCTGGGCATGGCCCGTACCTTCCAGAACATGCGCATCTATGTGAACATGACTGTTCTTGAGAACGTGTTGGTAGGTTGCCATCAACACGAGAGATCCGGTCTCTGGGCAGGTGGGCTCGGTCTTCCTCATCAGCGCCGGGAGGAAAAGGCCTCGCGGGAACGGGCGATACGGGCGCTGTCTGCGGTGGGGCTGGCCGACAGGGCCCATCTCCCCGCTGCCAGCCTCCCCTACGGGTCGCAGCGCTTGGTGGAGATCGCCCGGGCGCTTGCCTCCGAGCCCCGCCTGCTCTTGCTTGACGAGCCGGCGGCAGGCATGAACGCTTCCGAACGCGCCTACCTGGTCGAGCGGATCCGGAGCATCTGCGATTCCGGAGTCACCGTCTTTCTGGTGGAGCACGACATCCACCTGGTCATGGGCATCTCCGAGCACGTCTACGTGCTCGACTATGGCCGTGTGATCGCCGAGGGCCAGCCGGAAGTCGTTCAGAAAGACCCGGCGGTCATCGAGGCGTACCTGGGAGTGAAAGTGGAGGACCGCGCGGACCTCTGCCAGACCCGGGCACTGACCGACGGCAGTTGCCCCGAGCCTGAAGATCTCCTTGTGATCAGAGATCTCACCACCACCTACGGCTCCATCGAGGCCCTACGCGGGGTCTCGCTAGCCGTGCCGAAGGGTGAAGTGGTCGCCATCCTGGGCGCGAACGGGGCCGGTAAGAGCACGCTGCTCCACACCATCTCTGGCCTGCTGCGGCCCAAGGCCGGCTCGGTGATGTACGAGGGTGCCGACATCACCCACCTCGCGCCGGAGAAGATCGCGGCCCGCGGCCTGTGTCAGGTGCCCGAAGGGCGCCGGCTTTTCCGGGAGCTCTCGGTGCAGGACAACCTAGTTGTGGGTAGTTCCGGCCGGAAAGACTGGCGGGGGACGCTGGCGGACGACATAGCCTACGTCTACGAGCTCTTCCCCATCCTAGGGGAGAGAAGGAAGCAGCCCGCGGGCACGCTTTCCGGCGGCGAGCAACAGATGCTGGCCATCGGCCGGGCCCTCGTCGGGCGGCCGCAGCTCCTTCTCCTCGACGAGCCCTCCATGGGTCTTGCTCCACTCGTCGTGGAGCGCATCTTCGAGGCGCTCTCGAAGTTGAACAAGGAGGGTCTCACCATGCTGATGGTGGAGCAGAGCGCCGAAATGGCGCTCTCGCTGGCCCACCGAGGCATCGTTCTCCAGACCGGACAGGTGGCCGTCTTCGGTCTGGCGGACACTCTCAAGTCGGATGATCGCGTGCGGGCGAGCTACCTCGGTATGGCCCTGGGCTGACCAGTCAAGGCTGCCGCACGCTGTCAGGTTGGAGGACGGGGCAAACGATTCTGGAAACACAGTAGTAACGGGAGGAAAGCATGAAGAAACGCTACATGATCGTCGGTCTGCTTGTTCTGCTGCTCGTGGTCGCCGCGACGGCGATCGCCTGCGGTGGAGAAGAGACCACAACCACGGCTGCTCCGACGACCGCGACCACCGCGGCTCCGGGCCCGGACACGACTGCTGCCCCGAGCACCGACACCACGGCGGCTGGCCCTGCCACCGGCGAACCCATCAAGGTCGGGTTCTCGAACAGCATCACCGGGTTCAGCGCGGCTCCGGCCGACTCGACCGGTAAGGGTGTCGACCTGATGGTCGAATACATCAACGCCAATGGCGGCATCAATGGCCGTCCGCTGCAGGTCATCACGCTCGACGACAAATCGGACGTACCCACCGCCATCGCCAACATCAACAAGCTTATCCAGGAAGACAAGGTCGCAGCCACTATCGGTCCGTTCGCCCAGTTCATGCAGGAGCCGGCCCGTGGCATCGCCGAGCAGACCCAGACCCCCATGGTGGGCATGGGCCCAGCCACTCTTGAGCAACTGGCTGCCACGCCGCAGTTCCAGATGAGCGTCATGCTCTCGGCGGCTCCGGACACTCAGTCCGACGCCCTGACCAAGGTCATCAAAGCGAACGGTTGGAAGAACATAATCGGCATCGCCGACGTGCTCACCATCCACCAGGAGACGCTCGACCTACTCGTAAAGGCCGGCCCGACTGAAGGCTTCACCTTCACCAAGCTGCCCGACACCTTCGGTTTCGATCAGACCGACTTCCAGCCGATTCTGAACAAGATCATGGAGCAGTACAACAAGCTTAAGCCGGACGCTGTGGTCCTTTATGTCAACCCGATCGCTCTTCCCCCGCTCTACAAAGGTTTGCGGTCTCTTGGGGTGACGGTGCCCATACAGGGCAGCCCCGCCGCTGCCCACCCCGCCATCTTCGCCATGGGTCCGGAAGCGGTGGAAGGCTTCCTCGTGCTTGACTCCGGTGGTCTGGTCAACCCGGCGGGTCTGCCCGATGACTGGCCGCTGAAGGAAGCGCAACTCGGCTTCTATGAGGCTTACCAGGGGAAATACGGCCAGCCGCCGGACTTCTTCTCGGCCGCTGGCGCCGATCTTGTTGCCGTCCTGGCCGAGGCCATGAAGCAGGCTGGTGGCCCGGATGACAAAGCCAAGGTGGCCCAGGCCCTGATCAAACTGAAGGACCTCGTCGCCCTGCAGGGCATTGTCAACTTCACCCCCGAGGCGACCTCTCAGGGTGTCCACGGCGACATGGTGGAGTGGCAGGTCAAGGGTGCCCAGTGGGTGCTGGTGAATGTAGTCAACTAGGCTGATTCCCCGGGATCGTCTCTCACCCCCCGGGGGTCGATCCCGACGACTAAGTGGTGCCGGGGCCGGCGGCTTCGCCGCCGGCCCCGGCACCCACCGGCATAAAGACCGACGTCCGCGAGAGAGCGCTCGCCGGTTCGACCGGAAGGGAGGCCGTGGAGGAGTACGGCCCCTATAGCGCTGGGAAGAGATGGGTCCAACCAACTCCGCGAGATGATGTCCGTCGCCACCACGGGTAAGAGCGAAGGGAATGACCAGCAGTGGCGCGGATACGTTACGACCAGGAGGCAGGGAGAGACTTCTGTGGAAATGCGAGTGACTCAAAATCAGGCCGGGACCCATATCGACTGGGACCACGACGGTGTCACCCCCAGGATGATCGACTGGTTCTGGAGCAACATGGAAAAGGCGAATCTTCTCTGGCATCCGGAACAGCATGAACCCCTCGAATGGTACGTGCGACCCGAGCACGGACGTATTTTGGGGTCCGTCCATATCGCTCCCCAGACCTGGGACGATGGAACCCGCCAGAACCTTTACATCAAGACGCAGGATCCGCGCGAGCTTCCGCGGGATATCACTGATTTGATCGTCTCCAGCCACTGCTATATCGCCGGCGGTTACACCGAGGATACTATCGATCACGGCGAGCCGATGGGCTATCGGATCCATCAATGGCAGGGCACGGACGCTGGAGTCGTCGGAAGGTCATCGGCACTTCCCGGTCTGAAGAAGGACACTCCCGAAGAGGGCCTTATTTGGGTCGAGCACTGCAAACAAGAAATCGGGAACTGGGGCGTGTTCCTGCCGCAGTTGTATGGGCTGTACCGGGTCGTCACCAACACCAGTCATAACCCGTTCTCCGACCTGACCGTGGAGCGGACCGAGGCCGGCCTCCGCTACAGGCACACCTAGCACCGGCTCCCGACAAGAAAGGCGCAAAGCGGTGACCAAGAAGATCATCGGCCTCTCGTGCGGCCGCAAGAACAGCAACAGCGAACTCCTCCTCAAGGCCGCCTTGATGGCCGCGGAGGAGGAAGGCTGCGAGACCGAGATAATCCGGGCGATGGACCACAAAGTGACGCCCTGCAACTCGTGCTGGACCTGTATGAAGACCGGCAAGTGCGTCAAGGACGACGTCGACTGGATCCTCGAGCAGACGCTGCTGAGCGACTCGGCTGTCATCGTGTCGGCGCCGGTCTATCACCTGCGGTCGTGCAGCTATCTCATGATTATCGCCGAGAAGACCAACCACCTCTTCTCGAAGAAAGAGGGCATCTTCGAGCGCAAGCGTGTGGGCGCGGCCATCTCCGTCGGCGGCTCCGGCTACGACGGCTGGACCAGCCTGGGGCTCACCTCCATCAACCTGTTTCTGCAGCACTTCACCACCCTCGTGGACCAGGTACAGGTGGATCACTGCGCCAACATCGGCGCGGCCCTCACCCCAGACAACGCGTGGGCCGTCGAGCGTGCTCGGCAACTGGGCAAGAATGTGGCCCGCACCATAGACCTGCCGTTCGAGAAGTGGAAGTTCCTGGGCCAGGACCCGGCTGTGGCCTGCCCGGTATGCCACTGCAACATCCTCTACATCGAGAAGGACTTCCCCGAGATCATGTGCCCCACCTGTGAGGTGCATGGGCTCATATCGGTCAAGGACGGCAACTACTCCGTCGCCTGGAACGCCGATGACGTCCGCGAACCGCGGTTCTCCGGGCCCAAGGAGGCTCATCACCTTCACTGGATCATGGAGCACGAGTGGGTGGAAGAGCCCAGGCAACTTGCGCTGCCCGAAGTGCAGGAGAAGATCAAGACCTACAACGGCTGGGGCAATTTCATCGCGCCGCCCAAGAAGAGGTAGCGAGCGCTGAGCCGCATGCTAGGAGGGCCAGTGTCTGAAGAATCCCTGAAGCTCCTCGCCGAGCGCGAAAAGCGCATCAACGACGCCATCGCCCTGCGCAAACCCGACCGCGTACCAGTCTGGCACGGCGTGCCCGGCCCCTACCCGTCGGAGCGACTGGGCATCACCCGTGAAGAGCAGATGATGGACGTGGAGCGCTCGCTGGAGGCCAACTTCCAGACGGCCCTCTACTACCAGTCGGACATGGTGGAATTGATGCCCCCGATCGGCGCGACGCTCGATCCGCTCGGGTACCGGAACCTCAAGTGGGCTGGGCATGGACTGCCGGCGAACTCCGGCTGGCAGTTCGTGGACGAAGAGGTGATGAAACCCGAGGAGTACGACGAGCTCATCTACGACCCGTCGGACTTCATGGTGCGCAAGTACTGGTCGCGTGCTTACGGCAAGCTGGCCGGTCTCGCCGGGCTGATGCCGCTGCGTGAGGGGCAGGGCTACTTCGCCGCGCCGTTCGCTTTTGCCGCCTTAGGGACGCCGGCCGGCCAGGAGGCGCTCGACGCACTCCGCGTGGCCGGCGCCGTGGGCCTCAAGACCGTGACGGCGCTGGCCGGTCACGGCCGCCGTCTGGCGGAGGCCGGCTTCCCCTCAAGTTGGGCCGCCATGGCGCAACCTCCGTTCGACTTCGTCGGCGACTTCCTGCGCGGCCGCAAGGGCGTGATGCTGGACATGTACCGCTGCCCCGAAAAGCTGGAAGTGGCAGCCGAGAAGATGCTGCCCATGGCCATCGAGATGGCGGTGCGTGGCTCCAAGATGTCGCACAACCCGCGCGTGTTCGTCGCCATCCACGGCGGGGTGGAGGGGTTCATGTCCCTCGATCAGTACAAGCGCTTCTACTGGCCGACGCTACAGCGACTCCTCGTGGCTCTGGCCGAGGAGGGGCTCAGCCCCTTCGTGCTGGTGGAGGGTCGCTCGAACTCCCGTCTGGAGACTATGGCCGACATCCCGGCGGGCAAGGTCTGCTACTGGTTCGACCACGTGGACATGCGGCGGGCCAAGGAAGTCCTGGGCGGCAAGGCCTGCATCGCCGGCAATGTTCCGGTCTCTCTGCTGACCGTCGGCACACCGGACGACGTCCGCGCCTACTGCAAAGACCTCATCGATAACGTGGCCGTCGACGGCGGCTTCATCATGGGCCCGTCCGGCCAGACCGAGGACGTGAAGATCGAGAATGTGAAGGCCATGGTGGACTTCACCAAGGAATACGGAGCGTACTAGGCCCCCCGGGGCTCGCGACGAAGAAGGAGGCTCTTGATGACCACATCCCCCCTCGCCCAGGCCGTGGGCGATCTAGAAGAAGAGACGGCGGTGACCCTCGTGCAGGACAAATTGGCCAAAGGAGAAGCGGCTCTCTCCATCCTGGAAGAACTGCAGGCCGGCATGAACATCGTGGGCGAGCGCTTCGAAGAAGGCGAGTACTTCCTCTCCGAGCTCATATACGCCGCCGACATCTTCAAGAAGGCCGGCGCCCCCTTGCAGGAGGAGTTGAAGAGCGCCACCCAAAGTAGCTACGGCACTCTGGTGCTGGGAACGGTGAAGAACGACATCCACGACTTCGGCAAAGACATCGTGGCCACGGTCATGGGCTCCAACGGCATCAAGGTCATCGACCTGGGCGTGAACGTGGAGCATCAGGCCTTCGTGGACGCGGTCAAAGAATCGGGCGCCACCCTGGTGGGCATGTCCTGTCTTCTCACCACCGTCTTCGACGACATGAAAGACGCCGTCCAGACTCTGAAAGACGCCGGTCTTCGTGACCAAGTGACCGTCCTTATCGGCGGCGGCCCGGTGGACCAGGCTACCGCCGACTACGTGGGAGCCGACTACTACTGCAAGACCGCTCAAGACGGCGTCATCGCTGCCAAAAAAGTGCTGGGGGTGAACTGATGGCCGATGCACACGAACCGAACGCCGGCCCCGGCGGCCCCGGCGGCTTCGCCCCGCCCCCGCTCTTCTTCGAGCGGATGCAGCGTCTGCAAACGGCGGTGGCCTGCGGCACCCCTGACCGGGTGCCCCTATCTTTGGTGATGGACCTTTTCGCGGCCAATACGATGGGCGTCAGCTATCCCGACTTCGTGTCGAGCGTAGACATCGCCGGGCAGACCATGCTTGGCGCCATGGAGAAGTTGGGAGACGTCGATTCCATCCAGTTCCCCACCTACGCTCCGGACGTCCTGGGCATGCTCTGGCTCGCTCCCATGAAACTGCCGGGCCGCGATCTGCCCGAGCACAGCCAGTGGCAGATGGATGAGCAGGTTCGCATCCAGCGCGAGGACTACGACAAGATCCTCGAGATGGGCTGGAGCCCCTGGTTCGGCCAGTACATAGGCAAGCACCTGGGCGCCGCGGCAGCGGCCGGGCAAGCGCTTCAGGAAGCGGGCCCCCGCTGGACGATGGAGTACATGAAGAAGGGCTACGTCGTTTTCTCCCCGCTCACCGTCGACCACCCGTTTGAGCATCTTGCCGGCGCCCGCACCGTCAAAGAGTTCACTCTGGACCTCTTCCAGATCCCGGACAAAGTCCAGGCGGTATTGGACCTGATCATGGCCGAGAAACGGGAGCAGGCCCGGCAGTTCGTGCGCGCCGTCGGGCAGCCGGGACTTGGCTACTGGGTCGGCAGCTGGCGCACAGCTCCCGAGTTCCTCTCGCCGCGGTTGTGGAACCGCTTCGTGTGGCCGTACATGAAAGAACTAGTTGAGATCGTCGCCGAAGAGGGCGGCACCCCCGTTCTCCACTACGACGCAAACTGGGACCGCGAGATCGAGCGGCTCAAGGACCTGCCTGCCCGCCGGTGCGTGCTCGAGCTGGACGGCAAGACCGACATCTTCCGGGCCAAGAAGATCCTCGCCGGCCACATGTGCATCCTCGGCGACGTCCACCCGGCCATGCTGACCCTGGGGACGGTCGCTGATGTCAAGGCCTACTGCGGCCGCCTGCTCGACGAGGTGGGGCCCGATGGCTACATCATGGCCATGGGTTGCGCCATCCCGCCGGACGCCAAGTTCGAGAACGTCAAGGCCATGGTCGACTCGGTGAAACGATAAGGCACGATGTCGGCCCCGGAGGGCTTCAAGCGACGCGAAATATCGACGGGGCGCTGCAGCTTTTGCAGGGCAAAACGT
>MELN01000051.1:24209-25338 GCA_001768675.1 Actinobacteria bacterium RBG_16_64_13
ACGCTCACGGAGGGACAGGAGGCTATTTCAACCCTTCTGGGAGGCCGCATGCAGGGCCGCGAAGCGACCGAAGGTCAGGGCGCGGCCATGGCTGGCGCCGTGGACGTTGCGCGGGTAGGCGTCGGCGAAGAAGCCACCGCTGGTGTCGCCAATCGTGGAGGGGGATTGACCCTGATCTCCAAGGACTGGCAGGGCGGCTCCCCCAGCTCGCAATGTGGCTCTCCCTTCGTATCCGGCGACGGCTCATCCATCACGGTCAGTAGACGTAGCAGGCATCGAACGGCAAAGTAGACGAGCGACAGCAGCATCGACACTCCAGAGAGCTAGGTTGGGAACCCTGATCCTAACGAATGCCGCCGCTCAAGCAAACGGATCGAGAGCTTACGGACCCCTCGGGGCACTGCCTTCCGCCGATTGACCGAATAGGATGGCAGCCTATACTTAAGCTACGCGGGGAGGAAGCTGGTCTCCCAACGTATCGGTCGGTGGGGCCGTGAGAAATGGCCCCGTACGAGCCTGCGGCGCCCAGTCGCTCCCCCCGGGCGGCGGGTCTTTCCGAGCGAACTGCAAGAGAAGCGGGGTGCAGAATGCGCAAGCCAAGCAAGAAGAAGGTCTTGCTTGGGCTCGTGGTGCTTGTCCTGATCTTCATGGCGGTGTCCGGCATACTTACCACCGTCCGGCGCCAGGCAGAGACGAAAGAGTATGCCTCGTGGGCCGAAGCCTTTCAGCCACATCTTGGGGAGTATCTGCACTCCGAGTACTCTCCCGCTGAGGATGCGGGACCCTCCCAGGGCTACATACGGGGCAAGCTCGTCGTGGTGGACTCGACCACGGGCAAATTGGACGACTTGAACTCTTTTCAGGACCTGGCGGACTTGAGAGCCGGGTCGCCAGAAGAGGTAGGCACCGTCGTGCTTACCGCACCCCTCAAGAGCATGGTGGCGATCTACGAAAACTTGAAGGTGGGCTTCCAGTGGACAATCGAGGTCACGGTTGTTGATTTCCCGGCGAAGATGATTGTGTCCCGCGGCAAATTCACCGGTTCCATGCCCCCCGAAACGGTTCGCGGTGACCAAGCCGGGGAGGGTGAGCGACCCACAGCAGAGATCATTGCCTTTCTGGAATCACT
>MELN01000051.1:25345-30831 GCA_001768675.1 Actinobacteria bacterium RBG_16_64_13
AAATAGTCGAGCCGTCTCTCGGTCTGCAACGCTCTGACTATGGCGGCCGCGACCGAGCTTTGCCGGCGGGGGTTCGCTAGTTGGTCATGGTGTCCATTCCCAAACGGGAACCCTTGGATGCAGTATCTCTGCGTCCGCCACACCGAGCGCCTGGCTGAGGCGGGAGCAGGTCCGCAAACGCGGCCCCGGAAGACCTTAGACGATGTGGAATACGCCACTCTCGAATGGGTCGACTGGTTCAATCACCGCCGGCTTCTCGAAACCATCGGCTACATCCCTCCGGCGGAACTGGAAGAGATGTTCTATCGTGAAGAGGCCCCAGCTGAAGAGGCCCGACTTAAGCGACTGAGTCTCCATTGAAGCCAGGGCGGTTCATCATATCCAAAGGAGCATTACTTGAGCTACAAAGACACCCTCCTTAGCCCTCTGGAGATCGGGAGACGCACGTGCGCCAACCGCTTCTTCGCGGCGCCGATGGAGTGCTGTGATGCCGACTCCGAGGGCAATCCCACCGATCTGACTCGTGCCCGCTACGAGCGGCTCTTCAACGGCGGCTACGGCATGGTATGTCTCGAGGCGATATCGGTCACCTTGGAGAGCCTCGCCCGGAAGCACCAGCTGCTCATCACGCGGAGCAATGAGAAGCCGCTTAGCGCGTTCGTGAAGCATATTCGCGCGGTGAATCCCGAGCCGCTGTTCATCTTTCAGCTGACGCATTCCGGGGAATTATCTGACCCGACCTTCTCGCGGTCGGTTACCCCGAGGCCTTTGCCGGGCTTTGGGGGCGAGCTTCTCACCGACAAAGAGATGGACAAGATCGTCGACCAGTTCGTTCTCGCGGCCAAGATCGCCAACGCAGTCGGCGCCGACGGCGTCGATATCAAACTCGCCGGCGGCTACCTCGGGACTCAACTCCTCCGCCCATACAACAACCGCGATTGGAAATATGGGGGCTCCTGGGAAAGGCGCAGCCGGTTTGCGTTCGAGGTGTTCGAACGGATTCAGAAAGAGATCCACGACGATCGATTCCTCGTCGGCTCGAAGATCGCCGTGTGGGAAGGTTTCCCGGGCGGCTTTGGTTCTCCCGGCCTCGACAGCGTGGTGTATGACCTGACCGAACCGACCGCGCTGATCAAGGGCCTTGAAGAGCGGGGCGCGACCTTCTTCCACGAGTCGGCCGGCAGCCCGGCTGCGACGCTGGACCTCGCCACGGCAGGCAAGCGCGCACCCTACTTCGCGTATCTGCACTCGTGCTTCGCTCGGGATATCAAGAAGATCGTCAAGGTCGAGACGGTGGTCATAGGGTCGAACTACGCGGTCTACGGGAACGGCAGAAACGGCCTTCTGGCCGAGTCCCCGGAGGAGGCCTCGGTCTTCGCGTTCGGTGCTCGCAACGTCGAGCAGGGAGTGAATGACATGATCGCTCTTGGGCGACAATCTCTCGCCGACCCCTTCCTCCCCGCGAAGTATCGGGACGGGCAGGAAGGCGAGATCGACTTCTGCACTCTCTGTGACAACTGCAGCGAGCTGCTCATCAGGCAGGCGAATATCGGCTGCACCACGTACAACCCGTACTACCGGGATGTGCTGAAGCACACTCGCGAGCAGCACGGCGGCGCCCTGAAGATCCGTCACTGATGCACTGGGTATAGGAGGAAAATAAAATGCTTCCAGGATTGCCGTTTGCCAACATAGCGCACTTGGGATGGGCTGTAAGAGATATAGAACAAACCGTAAAGAATTTTGAGGATATGGGTCTGGGACCGTGGCGTCGCTATATCCTGGGAGAAGCGGACGGTGGGCATGACTTTGAAATGAGGGAATATGAGGGGGGAATGGATAACCGATGCAAAGTTGCTCTGGCCAAGTGGGGAACAATCGTTATCGAGCTATTTGAACCGATATCGTTCCCCTTAGTAGAGAAGTTTTTGGAGAGCCACGGAGAAGGAATTTGGCACTTTGGGTATTCGGTGAGCAGGGAACAGTTCGAATCGACGCTTGCCGAGATGAATGAGAAGGGAATTGGAATAATCGGTCGGTCGCAATACAAGAACGGTGTGCGCATGGCTTTCCTTGACCCCAGCAAGACCGGGGGCATTGTGTTCCAGTTGCATGACTGCCCGCCAGAAATGGAAGACTACTTTGACACTATGGGGATAATGGTGTGATAGGCGCCACGGGGACCGGACCATGGAGTCGGTGCTCCAACCCCGGTGTGCCGGGTCCAGGGGGACCAAATGTTCGCGCCAGACGCGAGCAGATGCAGTACTCTCTGCAAACATTCTGCAAACGAACCACTGAGAACGAGCCGTCACAGAGCGTCACGACGCAGCGAGAAAGAGCGGTTTTTGCAGGTAAAATATCAGGGCCCGTCACTCGTCATCACGGCAGAAAACGGGCCCTGTCGCACTTTTCATCCGATGGTCGATAGTTCGAGTCCATCACGGCTCATTCAGTAGCCCCGTTTACTGGCGATCGGCCGGGGTTTGATGGCGAAGCCGGCCTTGCCCTGCATGGACGAGCCTTTCCTCGGTCTGCCGCCGGTGATGGTCGAGCAAGTGGGACTAGCGGTGAGAGGCATCAACGAACGGGGAGTGACGGTGCTTCTCGTGGAATAGGACGACGTGCATCTTGCCCTTGGGGTGACGAGCCGGGGATTCGTGCTGCAGGTGGGGAGAGTCGTGCTCGAAGGCGACATGGACACATTGAGATCCAGCGATATCGTGAAACGAGCCTACCTGGGGGATAGGCGGCTAAGCGTGCTACCCGTAGTCCTCTTCCCACGTTCTCTCATAGTTGCCTCCAACCGTGGAACCAAAGAAGAAGAAAGGCCTTTCGACCCTCCTCACGAACAGCGGACAGTGCCTCATCCCCTTCGGTATGAAGACAAGGCAGCTTCTTGTGATGATGATCTTCTCGTCCTCCAGCCACAACTCGATCTCCCCGCCGAGCTCGTCGACGTTCGCCATATCGGATCCTGCGAACCCCAGGGTTTCGTCACAGTCGTGGGTATGGGCGAGTTCGATCTGGACGGGCTTTGTCCCCTCCAGGCTGACTATCCAACTGCCGCCCATGCCGAATGAGCCCCTGACGGCCGAATCCTGCATCGCATACATCAGATTCCATTCGATGTAGTCTCCCTTGCGTCTCTGGTCTTCCCACATCCTGGCCTGCGCAGGGCTTATGGACGGCCTGTTGTCCCCGACAAAGACGATGTTCTTGCGGAATCTTGACTCTGTCATTCGTTCACACCTCGACCGCTACATTGAAGGCGTCATGGTTGGCGTTGAAAATGCTGCCGACGTTGTGGCTGTCTCCCACGAGGTAACTCTCGGAAACGACGTCCAACAAAGGCTCGATCGCCGCCGGGTCCGGCCGAAGCCCGAAAGCTATCACCACCGTGTCGGCGGGCAGTTCCTTCTCGGCCCCCCCAGGAAGAGCCACGACGACACCACTGCTCGTGATGCTCTTCACCGAGCCCCGGACTCGCTCGACAGCGTAGTCGTCCATAAGCTTGAGCAAGGCAAGCCTCACCAGGTCTACGGCGTCTTGGCAAAGCTCTTCCTTGGAAAGGATGTCCACTACTACCACTTTCTTGCCCTGCATCGCGAGGCCGAGGGCACACTCGGAGCCCGACAGGCCGCCACCGCACACAATCACGTTCCCACCCACGGGCTTTTGGCCCAAATCAGCCTCTGTGACTGTTATCACGCTGGGCGAGTCTATCCCTTCGACTCTGGGGGTGAGCAGCTCGGCGCCCACGGCTACGATGACCGCGTCGGGGGCCTCGTCGGCTATGGCTTCGGGGGTAGCCTCCTTACCCAGCACAATCTTGGCGTCACATCTGCTCGTCGAACGAACGGCCCAGTCGATGTAGGCGCGGAAGGTGTCTTTCTGGGGCAGCGCTGAGGCCTCGAACAGGCGGCCGCCCAACTTGTCGGACCGTTCCCACAGCGTCACGTCGTGTCCGCGTTCGCACAGCGTCCGCGTGGCAGTCATGCCCGCCGGACCACCTCCGATCACGAGCACCCTCTTCTTCTTCCTGGCCAGCGGGATCTCACGATACTTGACCTCACGCCCAGCCTGAGGGTTAACGGTGCAGCGTAGCGGAGCGCCTTTGCTGGGGCCGCGAACGCAGTCCAGGCACCCCAGGCACGGCCGGATCTCGTCAGCTCGTCCCGATTTAGCCTTGGCGACGAGTTCCTGGTCCGCGATCAGCGCCCGGGCCATGGCGACCATGTCGGCTTTGCCCGAGGCAAGGATCTCTTCGGCCTCATCGATGTTGGTGATGCGCCCGACCACGCACACGGGGATATCGACCTGCTGCTTGATCTTCGCCGCCGTCTCCACATTGAGCATGTGCGGCAGGTGGTAACTGGGGATCATGCAGGTCACGGCGTACGGTTCGAGGAAACCGCCGGTAGAAACGACGACCAGGTCGACATAGGCGGCTGCTGCATTTAGGAACGCTATCCGCTCCTCGAGGCTGACGCCGCCCGCGACGCGCTCGTCGCCGCTGATGCGCAGCTCGAGGTTGAACCCCTTCCCCGCCTCCTCGCGGCAAGCTTCGAGAATCTCCAGAGGAAATCTCATTCTGTTCTCAGGGCTTCCGCCGTATTTGTCCGTGCGCCGGTTCAGGAGCGGGGTGAGGAAGGACGCAAACAGGCTCATGTGGGCGCCGTGAATCATAGCCATGTCAAAACCGGCCCTTTTCAGACGCCTTACGCAGCTCACCCAGTGCTCCTTGACCTCATCCATCTCCGCTCGGTCGATCTCCTTGGTGGTGGCGGGGTCGTGGATGCCGGGAATCACCGAGGGCGCGAACGCTGGACCGTTCAGCAGGGCGGGATCGCTGATGGCGCCGGCATGGGTAAGCTCGATGGACAGCTTGGCGCCGTACCGATGGACCTCGTCGGCGATGACCGACAGATCGGCGACGTCACTGTCGCGGACGACGCTGAGACATCCGTAGAAATCACGGGCTCTGTCGAAGTCAATGGGCGAGGAGCCAATGGTGACAAGACCGACGCCTGAGCGGGCTTGAGCCCCGAGGAACTCTACCAGGTCGTTGCTGGAGGCGCCCGTCAGGGTTTCCGCGTGCCCCGACACGATAGGGGAGAACTGTATGCGGTTCTTGAGCGTCATGCTGCCGATCGTGATCGGCCGGAATACATGGGGGTATTTGGTCGGCAACAGTTGGCTCACTCCTTGGGATGGCAAGAATAGGGAATCACAGTCGCGTCGATATCTTCGTTGCGGTTCTCATTCAGGTAAGGGAAACGCGATACCTCTGCACGGATCTGCTTCTGGCGGGTGCCTGGTTCCCCCCAGATGACCCTGACCTCCGTCCCTAGGCTTGCGTAGGGAGCATCAAGCGAGCAGAGCGAGATCATCGTTCGGTAGTTTTGACTGAGCGACCTCCCCGAACTCAGCCCGATCAGTTCGCCGTGGTCATTGATGACCTTGTCGGTGTGGAATGTCATCGG
>MELN01000052.1:0-600 GCA_001768675.1 Actinobacteria bacterium RBG_16_64_13
GGGGTTTGCTCACACTTCCCTCACATTGTCCCCGCAAACTGGCCATGACAGTCCGAAAACCTTTCGACGCACACACAAGGAGATGCGGACGATGAAAAGGATCTGGAAACGCAAATGGCTGGTGATAGTCGCAACGGCGGCTGTCTTCCTTTCCCTGGGAGCCGTGGCCTGGGCGGCCACCGGCGACGACCCGGCTACCGACCCGTCGGCTACCATCGTTGCGGCGGCAGATACTACGGGCGGTGCGCTCACGGCCGTCGCGGAGGACGACACCGCGACCGCCACGGGGCCAGGCGCCGCGATCAAAAAGGCCGTGCGCGAGAAGAAGCAGCAGTGGCTCAAGCGCCAGGCGGCACTCATGCAGTTGCTGCGTGACGACATGACCCCCGCGGACCAGGCGCTCTACGACCAACTGGTGGCCGAGGCCAAGCAGAAACGTGAGGCACTGCAGGAAGCGAGACAGGATTTGAACCAGACCATGAAGCAGTTGCGCGATCTGGCTCACAAGTATCTCGACGCGGCCGGTGACACTACCGGCTAGATACCGGCTAGACTGGGATCCGGCAGGCCTCCCCAGCGGGAGGGAATGCGAGCCCAGAG
>MELN01000052.1:615-4244 GCA_001768675.1 Actinobacteria bacterium RBG_16_64_13
CGGGAGTCCGTGTTGCGGGCTCCCGCCTGAGGCTGCCACGGGAGGGATGGACGCAAGTGACGCCGGCGCGCGACGGAGCACCCCGAGTGAGTGCTGTGGTGATCGAAGACGACCCCTCGATCTCAGAGCTCTTGCAGCTCTACCTGACGCGGGAGGGGTACCACGTGCACGCCACCCCTCTGGGAGGGGAGGGCGCCGCCCTGGTCAGGGACAACGATCCTGCGCTGGTGATCCTCGACCTCATGCTGCCGGATGGCTCCGGCTTTGACGTGCTGAAGACCGTCAGGACGTTCTCCCAGGCGCCGCTCATCATCCTCACTGCCAAAGACGCCGAGCAGGACAAGATCTTGGGGCTCGAACTGGGAGCTGACGACTACATGATCAAGCCTTTCAGCCCAGGCGAGCTGATGGCCAGGGCCAGAGCGGTGCAGCGCAGGACAGGGGTCCAAGAGGGCGGCGGGACTGGACCGCAGGTACTTGGTGGCATCGAGTTGCTGCCCGCCGAACGAGCGGTGCGGGTGGACGGCTCGCCGGTGGATCTCACTCCCAAAGAGTTCGAGCTTCTTCACTATCTGCTCGTCAACCGGGGACTGGCCTTGACTCGCGAGCGGCTCCTGGAAGAGGTCTGGGGCTACAGTTCTTACGGCGATGCCCGCACTGTGGATGTCCACGTGGGCCAACTGCGCAAGAAGCTCGGTCCCTGGAGCCGCGTCATCCAGACCGTCTGGGGCCTGGGATACAAGGCCGATGCGGGGGCCGCCCAGTGAGGCCCGCCTCGTCCATCCGCTGGCGCTTGGCCGGGGCGCTGGCCGGGGTCTCGCTGTTCACCCTGGTGGTGGTGGGCCTGGTCTTCTACTTCTTCTTGGGTGGATACATCATCGACCGCCAGAAAGCCCTTCTCCAGGACCAGGCGGTCGAGGTGGCCGAGCAGGTGGAAGGAGTACGGGACTCGCTTCCTACCGAACTCGTTCGAGTCAAGGTGATCACCGCGCTACTCCGAGCCGACCTGCGCGTGCTGCCGACCAAAGCCGGGATCGCGGTGTTCGAGGGCTCGCACGTCGTGGTCAAGGTGGGAAGTATCCCGGTCAAGGAGGAGGGCCTCGAACGGCTGCGGGCCCGCGCCGAAGAGCTGGGCGGGTCAGAGCCGGCAAGCGGCCTTCTGCGCTCGGTCACGACCCCTACCGGCAAGAAGGTGGACGTTCTCTTGGCGGCGGCCCCCATCAAGCTTGCGAATGGCAAGCATGGGCTGGCTGTGGTGTTGCTGACCACAGCGGACGCCTTTGCCGGCCGAGCCGGGGTGTTCCGCGCACTGCTGATATCCGGGGCCATCGCCATCGCGCTGGCCGTTCTTGTGGGTTGGGGACTTGGCGCGTGGATGACTCGGCCCCTGCGGCGGCTGTCATCGGCCGCCCGGGGGATGGCGCGGGGTTCTTACGAAGAGTCCTTGACCGGCTCGTATCCCGGCGAAGTACAGGAACTGGCCGACAGCATGGAGATCATGCGCCTCGAGGTCCAGAGCAGCGAGGAATCCTTGCGCGGCTTCGTGGCTTCGGCGGCGCACGAGTTGCGCACTCCTCTCACGTCGATACAGGGGTTCTCTGAGGCCCTCCTCGACGGCACGGCTGCCACCGAGGAACAACGCTCACGCTCCGCGGCGGCCATCTACCGGGAGTCCACGCGGCTGCAGCGCCTGGTGGAGGCCCTGCTGACCCTGTCGCGCTACGATTCCCATGAGTTCGAACCCACCATGAGTCCGGTCGCAGTTGACGCCCTGGTGGGCGAGGAGGTGGATCGTCTCATCCAGGCCGGCCTTGCCGAACCGGGCCGGATCACGGTCCAGGTCGACTCGGATGCCCACGTGGTCAGCGACGGTGACATGCTCCGGCGGGTGGTAGCCAACCTCCTTCGCAACGCCGTTCAGTACGGGGGCGACGACCCGGTGTCGGTGCGGATCTGGAAGGAGGGGAGGGAGCTCAAGCTGGAAGTAGCGAACGGCGGCGCCGCTTTGACCGCGGAGGAAACGGCGCGGCTCTTCTCCCGTTTCTACCGGGGCCGCGCCGGGAGGCAGCAGGACGGGTTGGGGTTGGGTCTTGCTCTGGTCCGGGAGATCTGTGGCGTTCTCGGGGGCAGGGTCGAACTGGTCGAAGGGGGACCGCTCACCAGGTTCAGAATGACGCTTCCTCTCAACCCGGCTGGCGCCAAGTAGCGAGGGTTTTCAGCCGGGCCCTTTGGGGGGGTGTGCTACCATACGCCCCGCGAGATTTGTCAAGCAAGTTGCGAGGTCGATGTGCGCATCACCTTCATTGAGCCTGCTGCTCCAGGCTTCCACGTATACAGCTTTGTAAAGCAGATCCGGCTTGGTCTCCCTCTCCTCGGCGCTCTCATGGCCGCCCGGGGACACAAGGTCCGCGTCTATGCGGAGAGCCTGAGTGAGGTCGATTGGGACGACGTGCTTGCCTCGGACCTGGTGGGCATCTCTACCACCACCTCCACTACCGTTCGGGCCTACCGCTACGCCCAAAAAGTGCGAGACGCGGGCATCCCAGTCGTCATGGGCGGTCCCCACGTGACCTTCCTGGCCGATGAGGCCATGGACTTCTGCGACTACGTTATCCGCAACGAGGGGGAAGAGACTCTCGTCGAGCTGGTCGAGTACCTGCAGGGCCGGGGGTCGCTCGAGAAGATCCTGGGACTGACTTACCGGGCCGGCGACGGTCAGGTGGTGCACAACCCGGCTCGCCCGTTGCTGAACTCCCTTACCGATCTACCCTGGCCCGACATGAGCCTCGTGGTCAACGGGCACAAGGTGAGCCCTACGCCGATGTTGGCCTCCCGCGGCTGCCCGTTCGGATGCGAGTTCTGCTCCGTGGTGCTCATGTTCGGACGCAGGGTCCGCACCATCGAGCCGGCGGAAGTAGTGAAGCAGATCAAGCGGCTGCAACCGCACAAGCTCTTCTTCTATGACGATAACTTCCTGATCAGTAAGCGCAGAGGCAAGGAGTTGCTCGCGCAAATGGTCCGGGAGAAGTTTACCGTTCCGTTCTACGCGCAGATCAGGGTCGACTCGGTGTGCAAAGACGGCAAGATCGACAAGGAACTCCTCGACCTACTCTGGCACGCCGGCTGCAGGATCGTCTATCTCGGCTTGGAGTCCGTCAACCCGGCGACGCTCAAGGAATACCACAAGGAGTCGAGCATCGACGACATGGCTGGCGGTCTGGAAGCGCTCGCCAATCGGGGTATCAAGACTCACGGGATGTTCGTGTTCGGCGCCGACTCCGACACGTGCGAGTCACTGTACACGACGGCGGATTTTGCCGTGGACCACGGTCTGAACAGCGCCCAGTTCCTCGTGCTGACCCCTCTGCCCGGCACGCGGCAGACCGCTCAGCTGGAAGCCGAGGGCCGCATCTTCACGAAGAACTGGAGCCTCTACGACGGGCACCACGTGGTCCACTGGCCCAAGCAGATGACACCCTACGAGCTGCAGATGGCGGTCTTGCACGCGCACAAACGCTTCTACAAGCCTCGAAGGATGGTTGTCATCAGGCCCAAGACGCCCATGTACCACAAGCACCAGGTCGAAGGGTACCTGATGAGCCGGGCGTGGGAGCATGTTCGGGAGAACC
>MELN01000052.1:4286-7230 GCA_001768675.1 Actinobacteria bacterium RBG_16_64_13
AGCCTCCGTTCTCTCTCGATGGTGGCTTCCTTCGGTCGGGTCTGGAGACCGTCACCCAGTAGCCGTCCGCACCCCGCTTTTGCCGTTGGGCAGAGGATTTCCTGCACTTTCTGCGAAAAGCTATCAGTGCCGAATAGCATCATCGTCTGAAGCAGGGAGATAGCTTGGCCAAGGTCGTGGCCTTCGCGAATCAAAAGGGCGGCGTGGCGAAGACCACGACTACCCTCAGTCTGGGTGTGGCCTTCACCGAGATGGGCCACCGCGTGCTCGGGGTGGACATGGACCCTCAGGGCAACCTCACCATGAGCCTCGGGCTCAATCCCGACAACGTGCGCCCGAGCATGTACGAGGTCCTCGTGAACGGAGTGAGTATCGAGCTGGCGGTGGCGCACCGGGAGATCGATCTGGCCGTCGCGAACATCGATCTGGCGGCGGTGGAGATAGCCCTCAGCTCGCATATCGGGAGAGAGCGCGTGTTGAGCAAGGCTCTGATGCAGGTGCAGGATCGGTACGACTACATCCTGATCGACACCCCGCCCTCACTCGGTCTCTTGACCATAAACGCGCTTACCGCCTCTGATGCCGTGATCGTGCCTGTGCAGTGCGAATACCTGTCTCTCCGCGGTCTCGCTCAGCTTGAGCGCACTCTCGAACTGGTGCGTGAGAACCTCAATCCGAACGTGCACATTGCCGGTATCGTGCCTACTATGTACGATGGTCGTACCGTGCACGGACGGGAAGCCGTCGAGGTGCTGAGAAGCAGTTTCGGCGACCTGGTCTTTGAGACCACCATCCCGAAGACCGTCAAGTTCCCGGAGGCGCCGGTCAAAGGCGAGTCGGTACTCAAATACGCACCGGAAAGTCACGCTGCCCAAGCATATCGCCAGCTTGCGAGAGAGGTGCTCAATGGAAAAAAGATCTAGCATGAAGGACAGCGGTCTTAGCTCTCTCTTCCGGGTGACCGAGACGGCCAAGCCGGCCGAAGACGAGTCTCAGACGGCCCTGCCGGTCGAAGAAGAAGCACCTGGAGAAGACCAAGCCTTCGCGACCGGCCAAACGGCCGGCGAAGCGGGCGCCGAGGCGGCAGAGCAGGTGGCGGAACCGGAGGCGGGGCCCACTACCGACGCCGGCCGGCGAACGCTCATTCCCCAGTCCAGCAGCTTTCCAGCCGTCATCCGGGTGGTCGGAGTCGGAGGGGCAGGCACCAACGCGATCAACCGCATGCTCGAGGCGGGTATCGCCGGAGTGGAGTTCATCGCCGTGAACACCGACGCGCAAGCCCTGGCCATGTGCGAGGCCGACCACAAACTGCGCATCGGCCGTGATCTGACCAAGGGCTTGGGCGGAGGCTCCGATCCCAAGGTCGGCCGCGACGCTGCCCTCGCGGCCTACGACGAGATCAAGTCGATCCTCAAGGGGAG
Organism: Actinobacteria bacterium RBG_16_64_13; assembly: GCA_001768675.1. Taxonomy (GTDB): domain Bacteria; phylum Actinomycetota; class Thermoleophilia; order RBG-16-64-13; family RBG-16-64-13; genus RBG-16-64-13. Next base: position 5,708 of record MELN01000052.1, read on the forward strand.
CGACATGGTGTTCATCACCGCGGGAGAAGGGGGCGGCACCGGGACGGGTGCCGCGCCGGTGGTGGCCGAAATAGCCAGGTCCCTCGGAGCGCTCACCATCGGGGTGGTGTCGCGCCCGTTCGCTTTTGAGGGCCGGCGGCGCGGCCTTCAGGCCCTGGAGGGCGCACGCGCCCTCAAACAGCGGGCCGACACTGTCATCGTGGTCCCCAACGACAAGCTTCTCCAGGTGGCCGACAAGAGCACGACCATGGTCGAAGCTCTGCGCCTGGCCGACGACGTGCTCCGGCAGGGCGTACAGGGCATCTGCGACCTTGTAACGGTACCGGGGCTCATCAACCTGGACCTTGCCGACGTCCGCACCATCATGAGCGGGGCTGGCACGGCTCACATGGGCATCGGCCACGCTAGGGGCGAGGGGCGAGGGCAGAAGGCAGCCGAGATGGCTTTGAACTCTTCGTTGCTCGAGACGTCCATCGAAGGCGCTCGTGGCATCCTGCTCAACATCAGTGGCGGAGAGGACATGTCGCTTCACGAGATCACCGAAGTGGCCGAGACCGTGAGCGAAGCCGCCGAGCGCGACGCCAACATCATTTTCGGGGCGGTGGTGGACAAGTCGTTGGGAGATACTCTCTGGGTGACCGTGGTGGCCACCGGCTTCGACGCCACCAGCGAAGAGAAGCTCACCCAGCAGGTGGTCGATGCCACCGCGCACGACCACTCGGCCGAACGGCACGCTCCGGTTCAGCCCGCTCCGGCGGTCTCCCCGGTAGTTCCCAAGGAAGTGCGGAACGGGCGGAACAAGCCCGCAGACGACGAGCTAGAGGTCCCGACCTTCTTGAGGTAGCCCGGGACGCAGATCCCGCTCGAAGTAGAGGCAGGTCTTCTCGGCAAGGCCCAGGCTGCGGTAGAACGAGTGTGCGTCCAGATTCCAGTGCTCGGCAAGCAGGTAGAGCCTGCTGCAGCCGCGCGTTCGGGCGATCTCCTCAGCCGCCTCTACCAGGTTTCGGCCCACATCGCTCCGCCGCTGGCTCTCGGTGACAAGGACGTCCTGCAGTTCGCACGCGGGCGCCGCCGACCATGTACTCTGAGAGAATACGAGGGCGCACATGCCTATCAGCCGATCACCCTCCTCGGCCACCAGCAACAAGTGGTCGCGTGAATCCAGGATGGTGGAGATGGTAATGTGCAGACGCTCCCGTTCCGGAGGAGCGACGCCGTGATGGCTCATGATCTCCTCGAGGAGTGAGGCCACCTGTGGAGTGTCGGGCGCTGTGGCAAGGCGATAGAGGATCATGGGCGTGAGGTTAGCAGATGGACGCTGAGACGCTCTATTTGAACGGGGCCTTCATGCCCCTTTCCGACGGCCGGGTCCACGTGGAGGATCGCGGCTTCCAGCTGGGTGACGGCGTCTACGAGGTCATCAAGATCATGAACCGGCGCCTCGTCTGGCTCGAAGACCACTTGGAGCGGCTCGAGCGCAACCTGGGGGAAGTGAGTCTCGCAGAGGCGGCATCCGCGCACCG
>MELN01000052.1:7239-10610 GCA_001768675.1 Actinobacteria bacterium RBG_16_64_13
GCTCCAGGACGTGCTGCCCGAACTCGTGTCGCGCTCCTCGGTGGATCACGGCTTCGTCTACGTACAGGTGACCCGGGGGTTCGCGCCCCGGGAGTTCGTCTTTCCGCGTCCACCGCACCCCACGGTTCTGGCCTATGCCCGAGCCAAGCCCGCTCCCGAACTCGCGGAGATCATGGCGGGGACCGTGCTCCATCCCGTGGAGGACCTGCGCTGGGCCCGCTGCGACATCAAGTCCACCAACCTTCTTGCCGCGGTCCTTGCCAAAGAGGAAGCGCGGAACGCCGGCGCGCACGAGGCGCTCTTCATGGCTCCCGATGGAATCGTGCGCGAGGGAGGGTCTTCCAACGTCTTCGCCATCCTCGGCGGAGCCATCCGCACGCATCCTCTCAACAATCGCATCCTCGGCGGCATCACCCGCAAGCACGTGCTTGAGATGGCGCGGCGCGAAGGCTATGGGGTGGAAGAGCGGGCCTTCAGCCTGGACGAGGTGACCTCGTGCACCGACGAAGGGTGCGAGGTGTTCACCGCGTCGACCACCAAGGACATCATGCCGGTGGTGCGGATCGGGACACAGACTGTGGGTAGGGGCAGGCCCGGACCGGTCACTTTGGGTCTCCTCGACCTTGTGCGGCGCGAGCAGGCGCTCTTGGTGGGGCTGGAGCCCCCACCCGCATTGCTTTGACAAGAGCGAGGCTGGCGGCATCGGGGCCGTGGCCGTCCGCTCCTGGCACCTCCAGAACAAACGGGACATGCGCGAAGGCCGCGTGCCTTACTACTCGAGCGAGCCCCTCGTAGCCGATCTGCCCCTCGCCCGGGTTCTCGTGGCGGTCTCGCCGGGAGGCGAAGGACATCGCCGAATCGTTGAGGTGGATGAGCCCTACTCTCGGAAGCAGTCCCAGGTGCTCCAGTTGGCGTACCAGCGAGTCCAGGCCATCTGCCTCGTGCACGGCGTACCCGGCCGCAAACAGGTGGGCGGAGTCGAGACACACCCCGACGGCGGGCGGCTCCGGCGCAGATACCCCACTCGCGGCAGTGAGCGCAACCACCAGGACCGCCAACTCCTCCAGCCGCCCGCCCACTGTGTTTCCTGCGCCCGCGCCCGTCTCGAATAGGAGCGGAGGCAGAAGCCGGGGCTGCGCGGGCCTCCGTAGCGACGTCGGCTCGCGGTCCAACTCCGCGAGCGCTTCGATGGCTGAGTCGATGGCCCTCGACGTGGCCGCCGTTATCCGGCCGACGGCTCCCTCGAAGCCTTCGCCGCGATGGGAGCCCACATGGGTGACTACCCCCGCGGCGCCAGACAGCGCGCCTAGGACCAACGCGTGGGCTAACGCCGTGGCCGACCTCAGGCGCAATGCCTCTTCGGGGGAGGCCAGGTTTATCAGATACGCGGTGTGGAAGAAGAGAGGAAGGGAGTGACTCCGCAGATCGAAGCCGAGGTCGGCCAACTGCCGAGGATCGAGCGGCCGGGTCTGCCAGGACCGGGAATTGGAGCCGAAGATCTGTACGGCCTCGGCGCCGATGGCGACGGCCCTGGCCGGCACGGGGCCGAATCCTCCCGCGGTGGAGATCTGGGCGCCGACGAGAGGAAGGCGAGGCTGTCTTGCAGGGAGTACGCGTTTCACTCGAATCTTGTCCGTCGCTCGGCTTTGCCGCTCACGGGGCCAGCATATAGAATCGAGGGTGTGTTGTGAACGAAATGGCCGACCGCCCCGGATCGCGAACGCAAACGTGGTAGCAGCGCCACGGAAGGGATATCGCGTGGACAGACTTTCGTTCGACATGACGCGATGCATGGCCGACGAGAGAGGCCATGGCGGCCTTTCTCCCAAGATGCTGGCCACGTTCGCCCCCAGACTGACCGGCGCGTTGAGGGCCGTGTATGACGCGGCCGGGACAGGTATGAGGGGATGGATCGATCTTCCCCGGCAAGACCCCCGGCCGTTCCTCGACTATCGCAACGAGAATGCCGGCAGATACGATTGCCTGCTGGTGATCGGCATCGGCGGGTCGGCTCTGGGGATCACGGCGCTGGCTTCTGCGCTCCTTCCCTTCTATTACAACGAGCTGAGCCCCGAAGAACGCGGGACGCGACCACGCCTGTACGTGCTCGACAACGTCGATCCCGACGAGACGACCGACCTTCTCAACCGGCTCGATCTCGAGCGGACGTTGGTGAACGTCATCTCCAAGTCGGGCACCACCGGCGAATCCATGGCCGGGTACTTGGTGGTCAAGGAGCGTTTAGAGGCGGCTGTGGGCGCGGCGGCGGTGAAGGATCATCTGGTATTCACCACAGACCCGGCGGGAGGTGCGCTCAGAAGGATCGGCACTACGCTGGGCGTGCCGATGTTCGATCTGCCTGCTGCGGTGGGAGGCCGTTTCTCGGTGCTCACCGCTGTGGGATTGCTGCCGGCAGCACTGACCGCCATGGACGTCCAGGGGCTGCTGGCGGGCGCCAGCGACATGGCGGACTGGATCGCCGGCACCGAGGGTTGGGAGAACCCGGCCTGCGCCTTCGCCGGCGTGCAGTTTCTGGAAGACACGGCGCTTGGACGCTTCGTGAGCGTGATGATGCCCTATTCCGCTCGACTACGCGATGTGGCCGACTGGTACCGGCAGCTATGGGCCGAAAGCCTTGGGAAAGCCGAAGACAGGCAGGGCCGCGTCGTCAACACGGGCCCCCTGCCGGTCAAAGGGCTTGGGGTGACCGATCAGCACTCTCAACTTCAGTTGTACATGGAGGGCCCGGACGACAAGATCTTGACGTTCTTGGGGGTAGGCGAGTTCGCGACCGAGGTGATCGTCCCGGCACCGGGCCCCGAGGCGGAGGAGCTTGCCTACCTCGGTGGTCACACCCTGGCCGAGTTGATGGCCGCGGAGCAAAGATCCACCGCTTGGGCGCTGGCCCAAGAAGGGAGGCCATCGCTCACCATCACTGTGCCGAGGGTGGATGCCTTCTCGGTGGGCGCCCTCCTCTACCTCTTGGAAATGGCCACCGCCGTCGCCGGCGAGCTGTACGACGTCGACGCCTACAACCAACCCGGGGTAGAGCTGAGCAAGCAGGCCACCTACGCGCTCATGGGCCGCCCGGGCTTCGAGGCACTGGCGGGAGAGATCAGCTGACGGCCGGCAACTTCGCTCGGTGGGGGGTGTGGCTGGTCGGCGCCACGCTCGGCTACAACGTCATCGAGGCGGGTGTAGCCATTTGGGCGGGGACGGAAGCCGGCAGCATCGCACTCCTCGGCTTCGGATTGGACAGCGTGATCGAATGTGCAGCGGGTTCGGTGCTCCTCTGGCGGCTGAGTCTGGAGACCAGGTCTGAGGACGATGAGCGGGTCGAGAGGGCCGAGCGCTTGGTGCACCGTTTCGTG
>MELN01000052.1:10633-18839 GCA_001768675.1 Actinobacteria bacterium RBG_16_64_13
GCTCTACGTGATCGCGCAGGCGGCGCTGACACTTGCCTCAGATCGTCGCCCGGAGGCCAGCCTCGTGGGTGTGGGCTTGGCGGTAGCTTCGCTCGGTGTCATGCCGTTTCTGGCCTGGGCTAAGTTCCGGGTAGCGGCGCGCCTGGAGAGCGGCGCTCTGCGTGCGGAGGCGAAGGAGACTCTGGCCTGTGCCTACCTGTCGCTTGCGCTCTTGCTCGGTCTGGGGCTGAACGCCGTGGCCGGTTGGTGGTGGGCCGACCCGGTGGCTGCTCTGCTCATGGTCCCTTGGCTCGTTAGAGAAGGCTTGGAGGGCCTACGGAGCGACGACTAGGGGGTTGCCGCTGAGTAGCGCGACACGGTACTGCGTGCAAAGAGCGTTTTCGAAGCGGTGACCTCCTCCTCCGCCCTTGTCGGTGAACATATGTTCGGGTATCCTGGTTTTCATGAATGGGCAGGAGATCATCGTGCGTCCTCGGGCCGTTCACCGGGTCATAGCCCACCTTGACTTCGATGCTTTCTTCGCTGCCGTGGAGGAGAATCGGGATCCTTCGCTGCGGGGCAAGCCGGTCATCGTCGGCGGCGGCGAACGAGGAGTGGTGTCCACCGCCAATTATGTGGCCCGGCGGTACGGCATACATTCGGCCATGCCGCTCCGCACCGCCAGGCGTCTCTGCCCCCATGGGGTGTATCTCACCGGGCATCATCAGCTCTACCACGACTATTCCCGCCGCCTGATGGCTATGCTGGACCACTACTCTCCTTTGGTGGAGCAGATGAGCCTTGACGAAGCCTACGTCGACCTTACCGGCACCGAAAGATTGTTCGGTCCGCCGGTCCGCACGGCCCGGCTTATCCAGCAACGGGTGGCCGACGAGCTCGATCTGAGCATCTCCGTAGGGCTGGCCACGAACAAACTGGTGGCTAAAGTGGCTTCCGACCACCAGAAGCCGGGAGGCTTCACTGTAGTCCCACCGGGAAAAGAGGCGGAGTTCCTGGCGCCTTTGCCCGTGGAACGGCTGCCGGGAGTGGGCCCAGCTCTCTTGGGACAGCTACGGGACAGGGGCGTGAGCACCGTAGGCGACCTGGCCAGGGTGCCTCCACATCTTCTCCGGCTTTCTTTTGGGGAGTGGGGCGAAGCTCTTGCCCATCGCTCCCGAGGAGAAGATCTACGCAGGGTGACTCCCCATGAGGAGGTGAAGTCCATCTCCCGAGAGCACACGTTCGAAGAAGACGTCTCCGATGTGAGCCTGCTCGAATCAACACTGGTGGCGCTCACCGAGGACGTCTGCCGCCGCTTGCGGCGCAAGCGGTTGGAGGCTCGTACGGTGACGGTCAAGATCCGCTACTCGGATTTTGTCACCCACACCTGCTCCCACACTCTGTACCGGCCCCTGGATGTCGATGAGGCCTTCTTTGAAGAAGTGCTGGCCCTTTTCCGGCAGGGACGCCGCCGGCGCTACCACCTGCGTCTGGTGGGGGTGGGGCTGAGCAACCTGGTGCCTCGCGCCTGGCAGGACGACCTTTTCGACCAGGAACTGCCGTTACTCAGGGAGTTGGACCTCAAGTTGGACGCCATCCGGGAGAAGTACGGCAAGAACGCCGTGCGCCGTGGAGCGGCCCTTCCCTATTCCCGGCCCTCCTAGTAGAGCCTGTCAGGCAATCAAGCCGCGGCCCCCAGGCAGCACTGGACGGCACCATAGGGCGTCCTCGGTCGCGCACATAGCTCCGCTATGCGCGCTCCCTGCGTCCTTCTCTCGCGCACGCCCACCGCACCCTGGCGGCGAGGCTTGATTGCCCGACAGGCTAGTTGGGCCGGGCGTATACGCGCACTTCCGAGAGGGCCGTGTCCTCCCACTCGTCGCCCGCGTAGACCGAGACGATGATGAGCTTGACCCACTCAACCGGCTGTCCCGTGGGGGTTATCGCCTGGAACTGTTTGGTGTCGAGCAGATCCACAAGCTGAGTGGTCCCGTTCGAGTACTCGACCTTCAGCGATCTGACCCGGGGATTGCCAAGGAAGCGCTCGTCGTCCTTCTGATAACCGTTGGCGATCTCGATGCGCGTGAGCACCATCTGCCGGGAGAACTCGAATCGCACCCACTCCCCGAGGCCGGCGCCTTCTGCTCCTTCGTTCCAGGCGGTGGCCAGATCGCCGTCCACGAGGTTGGTCACGCGGTAGCTATTGGTGGAGGTGGCGTCGAGGGTAGACGAAGCGTTGGACGAGGTGGGACGGATCACGCCGGTGGCCAGTGAAGACGACGTGTTCGAACCGGCGCCGCCGGAACCCGCGGAGTTACCGGCGCCGATCGTGGCCGTCGTGCCCGACTGTCCCGAGAAAGAGTCGATCTCTTCGCCGGGCTCGAGCGCCCCCTGGATTATGACTCCCAACACGAAGACGGTGATTCCCAGCAGCAAGAGCAGAGCAAGGGCCATCACGGCGCCGGTGAGGGTGACCCGGCGACGCTTCCGCCGGATTCCTCCATGGGCCGGCCCGTACAGCGATGCGCCGCAACGGCTGCAGAAGAGCGCTCTAGGCTCGTTCAAAGCCTGGCACTCGGTGCATCTGACGAAGTCAGTGACGATCATTGTCGTGTCCGATTCCCGGGGTAGGCGCATTTCATGCGCGTCTTGCCTTCAGGGGTCATTATTGCAGCACAAGCGGGTCCGCTCCCAGGCCTCTGGTAGAATCTGAAAGTCCCTTTTTCAGCAAGCGCACGCGGAGACGAGCGAATGGCCGACACTGACAGCCTCAAGGAAACCAAGGACTTCTGCCTCGACGTGCCCTACCGGCATGAAGCCTTTTTCGTCAAGGGTTCCACCTCTCTCGACTGGGGGATGCAGAACCGCCTTGCCCGTATCTTCAATCCGCGGTCGGGCCGGACCGTCATGCTGGCCATCGACCACGGCTATTTTCAGGGCCCGACCTCGGGTCTCGAGCGGGTGGACGTGAACATCCTCCCCCTGGCTCCGTATGCTGACGCGCTGATGCTCACTCGAGGCATCCTGCGTACGACCATCCCGTCCTCTTACGGGAAGGGCGTGGTTCTGCGCGCCAGCGGCGGCCCCAGCGTGCTCAAAGAGCTGTCGAACGAACAACTGGCTCTGGACATCGAGGACGCAGTGCGGCTGAATGCGGCTGCCGTGGCGGTGCAGGTGTTCATAGGCGGCGAGTTCGAGACCCAGTCCATCTACAACCTCACACGGCTCGTGGACATGGGTAACAGGTTCGGCGTTCCGGTGCTGGGCGTCACCGCCGTGGGCAAGAGCATGACACGCGATGCCCGCTACTTCCGGCTGGCCTGCCGCATCGCCGCCGAGCTGGGTGCCCATTTCGTCAAGACGTACTACATCGAAGAGGACTTCGAGACCGTGACCGCTTCGTGCCCTGTGCCGATCGTGATGGCCGGGGGCAAGAAACTCCCTGAGCTCGACGCCCTGACCATGGCCTACAAGGCCGTGAGCGAAGGCGCCGCAGGCGTCGACATGGGCCGCAACATCTTCCAGTCCGACGCCCCTGAGGCCATGATCCAGGCGGTGGGCGGAGTTGTCCACGAGTGTATGAAGCCCGCCGAGGCCTACGAGATGTTCAAGACTTTGAGAAGCGAGAAGAAGAAGTAGGCTCGGGGTGACCGGCACGACGTTCGCCCGGCTCCGTGCACTCTGCCCTACCGTGAGCGTGGGGACCCTGCCGGCGGACCTCATGAACCTGGGCGCCGAGCTGGAGTTGCTCGAGAGGGCGGGAGTGGGGGTCGTCCACATCGATGTCATGGACGGGTGCTTCTGCCCGCAGTTGACCGTGGGGCCGGGCTACGTCAAGGGCCTGCGCACGTCGATGCTCAAGGACGTGCACCTGATGATCCATGAGCCCTTGAGCAAGCTGGCCGAGTATGTGGCGGCTGGGGCCGACATGATCACCGTGCACGTGGAATCAGCGGTACACATCCACAGGGTTTTGCAGGGCCTTGGTGCCATGGAACATAGGGACGGGCCCGGCAAGGGGATCGTCCGCGGCCTGGCTCTCAACCCCGGCACTCCCCTGGAGTGGCTCACCTCCCCTTTGCTGGACGAGGTGGAGATGATCTGCCTGCTCGGTATCGATCCCGGTTGGAGCGGGCAGAAGTTTGCCCCCAACACCCTATCCCGCATCCGGAGGGTCAAGGACATCGTTCGAGCCTCGGGGAAGGACATCGTTGTGTGTGTCGACGGCGGCATCACCCGTGAGAACATCGCCGAAGTGGCGGCGGCCGGCCCGGATGTGATCGCCGCCGGAAGCGCTGTGTTCGATGGCAAAGAGGCAGAGGCGAACGCCCGGTTCGTGTTGGCGGTCGCACGGGATAGCACGAAGGCCTGAGCAAGGGCGGACGTAGGTTCGTCAGCAAAGCGAGGTGGATGGGTGCGCTCTAAGTGGTCGGAAGACGAGGCCGCCGGGTTCGTAGCCCGCTATGGCGCCGAATGGGGCGAGCGGCTGGCCCTGCGCACCTACTCCGCTCGGCTGCTGGGCGAAGAGTCCGAGTTGGTCCTTCACGGTGGAGGCAACTGCTCGGTCAAGGTCGATCAGACGAATGTTCTGGGGGAGGAGATCACGGCCTTGTACGTCAAGGCGTCGGGGGCCGACATGGGCTCTATCGAGCCTGCCGGGTTCCCGGGGCTGGACCTGGACTATCTGCGGCGCCTGCGGGTGCTTCGCGAGTTGGACGACGCGGAGATGGTCGAGCAGCTCCGTACCCATCTCCTCAGGGCGGCGAGTCCTACTCCATCTATCGAAGCTCTGGTCCACGCGTTCCTGCCCGCGGCTTTCGTAGACCACACTCACGCTGACGCCATCCTGGCGCTGACCAACAGGGACGACGGCGCGACGGCGATCAAGGAGGCGCTGGGTAACGATGTGATCGTTCTGCCCTACGTGACGCCGGGCTTCAAGCTGGCCCTGGCGGCGGCTCGGGCGCTCGACGCCCAACCGGGCGCATGGGGCATGGTGTGGGCGCACCACGGGGTGATGACCTGGGGCGAGACGGCCCGTGATTCGTACGAAATGATGATCAACCTGGTCTCGCGCGCCGAACGATACGTGGCGGCGAGCCGGGCGAAGCCGGGCTCGCCGCCCGCGGCCGGCCGGCCTCTTGTCGCGGTCCAGTCAAGGAGGCAGGCTGGGCTGGATGCGCGCCTCGCCCAAGTAGCACCCATCCTGCGCGGTCTGCTGGCCGAGCGGAGTGGTGATTGCGACCGGCCATATGGCCGGGTGGTCCTCCAGACGATCAGCGGGCCGGAAGTGCTCGCCGCGCTCGCCGGCTCCGGCGTGGGCGAGGCGTTCGTCAACGCACCGCTCACAACTGACCATCTGATTCGCACCAAACCGTTGCCTCTTCTGGTGGACGACCTGGACTCTCCCGATCCTGAGGTGCTGCGTGCCCGCCTGGAGGCCGCGGTGCAAGGCTACTGCGAGACCTACCAGGCCTATCTCGCCCGGCATGAGGACGCTATGCCTGCGGGGATGCAAGCGTTCGATCCTCGGCCACGCGTGGTGTTGGTGCCCGGTCTGGGCGTGTTCTGCGCCGGCCCTGACCTCCGCGAGTCGATCATGGCGCGTGACATCGCTGAGCACACTCTGACTGTGAAGGCATCGATCGTGGCCGGCGGCTCGACGTATCGTGGACTCCCGGAGGAAGAGTTGTTCCGCATGGAGTACCGCACGCTGCAGCATGCCAAGTTGGGACCGCCCGCGGGTGTGCGCGGTAGCGCGACGGCCGGCGTGCCCCTACGCGGGCACGTGGCCCTCGTCACCGGCGCCGCCGGCGCTATCGGCACCGGTATCTGCAAGGGCTTACTCGAAGCCGGTTGCCTGGTCGCCGCCACGGATCTCGCGGGAGCGCCCCTGGAGGCCCTCGTGCACGCACTGGAGGCCGACTTCCCCGGGATGATCCTGGGCGTGCCTCTCGATGTCACCGACGCCGCCTCGGTATCGGCGGCGTTCGACCGGGTGGCGCGGACCTGGGGTGGCATCGACCTGGTCATCCCCAACGCGGGGTTGGCCATGGTGGCCGCGCTCGTCGACCTCACACTCGACAGCTATCGCAAACTGGAGCAGGTCAACGTCGAAGGCACGTTGTTGGTGCTGGCCGAGGCGGCGCGCATGTTCAGACGCCAGGCCACGGGTGGCGACATCGTGCTGGTCTCGACCAAGAACGTGTTCGCCCCAGGGGCGAATTTCGGGGCCTACAGCTCCACCAAGGCGGCGGCGCACCAGCTCGCTCGCATCGCGAGCTTGGAGCTGGCGGCAGACGACGTGCGGGTCAACATGGTGGCGCCCGATGCGGTGTTCTCTTGCGGAACCTGCCGCTCCGGCCTGTGGGCCGAGGTCGGCCCCGAGAGGATGAAGGCGCGAGGTTTGGACGAGGCGGGGCTGGAGGCTTACTATCAGAGCAGGAACCTGCTCAAGGCGCAGGTGACCGCCGAGCACGTGGCGAACGCGGTGCTCTTCTTCGCCACCCGGCAGACGCCCACCACCGGCGCCACCATACCCGTCGATGGGGGTCTACCGGATTCCACGCCTCGCTGACAGGAAAGGGGGAAGCATGCCTCTTCCGATCGGACCCATAGACCTGCGGAGCGACACCGTCACCAAGCCCAGCGAAGCGATGCGCCGGGCCATGGTCGCGGCGCCGGTCGGCGATGACGTCTACCGCGAAGACCCCACCGTCAACCGGCTCCAAGAGATGGTGGCCGACTGGCTCGGCAAGGAGGCGGGGCTTTTCGTCCCTTCGGGGACTATGAGCAATCAACTCTGCCTGCGCACCCTTACTCGGGCGGGTGACGAGGTGATCGTCCAGGAGGACGCACACGTACTTCTCTACGAGGGCGGCTCCGCGGCAGCCCTGTCGGGGCTGCAGCTCCGCTCCGTGCCCGGGGAGCTGGGCTTCCTCTCACCCGAAGCGGTGGAAAGGACCATCCGGCCCAAAGCCGAGCACTTTCCCCGGACCGGGGCAGTAGAGATGGAGAACACGCACAACCGCTGCGGGGGGACCGTTTGGCCGCTCGAGCAGATGGAAGCCGTCGCCGCTGTGGCCCGCGCCCACGGCCTGGGGGTCCATCTCGACGGCGCCCGTCTCTGGAACGCACACATGGCCACCGGCATCCCGCTTCGGGCCTACGCGGCCACGGCGGACTCTGTGTCGGTATGCTTCTCGAAGGGTCTGGGGGCTCCGGTGGGGTCGCTCCTGGCCGGCTCCGAGGAGTTTGTGGAGGAGGCGCGCAACAACCGCAAGCGTTATGGCGGGGCCATGAGGCAGGCCGGGATTATCGCCGCGGGTGCGCTGTACGCTCTGGAGAACAACCTCGAACGCCTGGTCGAAGACCACGAGAACGCGGCGACTCTGGCCGGGTACCTGCGGCAGGTGCCCGGCCTCGAGATCGTCCACCCGGTGCAGACCAACATCCTCATCGTGGCGGTGGGCGGACTGGGCGCGACCGCGGAGCAGGTCGTCACCGCCCTCAGGGAGCAGGGTGTTCTCTGCAGCCTGGCGGCGTTCGACCGCGTGCGGTTCGTGACTCATATGGACGTGAGCGCCGACGCGGTTAAGGCCGCGGGGGAGATGGCGGCGCGGATCTTGCCGGGTCTCGGGTCGGCGGCGAAGACGTGATGAAGCCGGAGCACTTGTGAATCGAGAGCGGGCGCTGCAACTCGTCAGAGACCGGGTGAGGAACGAGAACTTGGTCAATCACATGTTGGCCGCTGAGGCCATCATGGGGGCGTTGGCCCGGCGCCTGGGCGGCGAGGAGGAGAGGTGGCGTCTCGCGGGCCTGCTCCACGATCTGGATGTCGAGGAGACGGCCGACACGATGGAGGAGCACGGCACGCTCACCGTCAAGTGGCTTCGCGACGAAGGCTTTGACGACGAGGGCGTACTTCAAGCTATCCTTGCTCACAACTCGGCCAACGGGTCGAGCATCGGGTGCGACATGGACCGGGCGCTGTTCGCGTGCGATTGCCTTACCGGACTGGTCACGGCGGCGGCACTTATCAGGCCTGAGAAACGAGTAGGTCTGGTCGAGCTCAAGAGTCTGAAGAAGCGCTTCAAGGAGCCTTCGTTCGCGAAGGGAGCTCGACGGGAGGACATCATGACGTGTACCGAACTAGGTCTGGAACTGGATGAGTTCCTGGCCATCGGGCTGACGGCGATGCGGGAGGTGGCCGATGACCTGGGTCTCT
>MELN01000053.1:0-5263 GCA_001768675.1 Actinobacteria bacterium RBG_16_64_13
ATGGTCTTCTCGGCCTGCCCACCAAGCAGCGGGACGTAGTACTCGCCGTCGTTCTTCACTCTCAGGAGAGCCTCAATTAGCGGCTCTCGAACCAACTCAGTCCTTCGGTTCTGCCCAAGAACGACCCTACCAATCTCGTTGCCGTGGACCATAGGAACAGTATAGCTAGCACGCGCGACGGTTGCGCGGGCTAGGCTCTTGGCGGCGCGTCTGACAACAGGCGCGGCCCTACCACTTCAGGGCGGCCACCCGGTCGAAGATGACTCCCATGTTGCGGAGTTGGTGGGCCGGATCGAAGCAGGCATCGAGTTGCGCGATCGATAGCCGGTCCGCAACCTCGGGGTCGTGTCTCAGCAGGTCGAGAAAGGAAATCTTCTCTTCCCAGGCCCTCATGGCGCTGCGCTGGACGACCGCGTAAGCGTCGTCGCGCAGCATGCCGGCTTCCACGAGCGCGAGCAGCACCCGCTGGCTGTAGAGCAGTCCGAAACTCTTGTCCATGTTCGCGGCCATGTTGCCCGGGTAGACGTTCAGCTTGTCGATCAACCAGCAGGCCTTCTTGAGCATGTAGTGGAGAAGGATGGTGCTGTCGGGGAGGATGATCCGTTCCGCGCTGGAGTGGCTGATGTCACGCTCGTGCCATAGGGCGATGTTCTCGAAGGCGGCCACCATGTTGCCCCGGATGATGCGGGCCTGGCCGCAAAGACGCTCGGAGATGATGGGATTGCGTTTGTGGGGCATCGCCGAAGAGCCTTTCTGCCCTGGGGCGAAATATTCCTCAGCTTCGAGTACCTCGGTGCGCTGATAGTGGCGCACCTGCAGAGCGATCTTCTCGAGGCTGCTCGCGAGCAGGGCCAGCGCCGACATGAACTCGGCATGGCGGTCGCGCTGCACGATCTGAGTAGAGATGGGAGCGACCCCCAGATCGAGGAGCGAAAGTGCGATCTGCTCCACCTGCGGGTCGACGTTGGCGTAGCTGCCCACCGCTCCCGAGATCTTGCCCACCGATATCTGCTGGACCGCCCGCTGCAACCGTTCCAGGCCGCGCTGGATCTCGAACGCCCACAACCCCAGGACCATGCCGAAGGTGATGGGCTCCGCGTGAATCCCGTGAGTCCGCCCGATCATGACGGTGTCCCGATGCTCGAGGGCCCGCCGTTGTAGGATGCCGCCCAGCTTCTTGGTCTCTTCTTGAAGCAACGCCCCCGCCGCCCGCATCTGCAGCGCAAGGCCGGTGTCGAGCACGTCAGACGAGGTCAGACCATAGTGGATGTACTTGGAGCATTCGCCTACATTCTCGGCCACGCAACTGACGAAGGCGATGACGTCGTGCTGGGTCACCTGCTCGATCTCGCAGACCCGGTCGACATCGAACGCGGCCTTATCCTTGATCTGAGCCAGAGCATCCTCGGGGATCTGGCCCAGCCGCGTCCAGGCCTCGCACACGGCCAGTTCCACCTGCAACCAGGCCGCCATCCGGGCCTGGTCGGTCCAGATGGCCGACATCTCAGGCGTCGAGTAGCGCTCGATCATCGGGCGCCTCCCTCAGAAGCGGCGGGGTCTTTCGCGGCGGCGTCAGCGTCAAGCGTCAGGAGACCGGCTATCCGCAGGATCTTCGCCGCGAGGATGGCGGCGTTACGCGCGCCGTTGATGGCGACAGTGGCCACCGGGACCCCCGACGGCATCTGCACCATGGAGAGGAGCGAGTCGAGCCCTCCGAGGTCGGAAGTGCGTATGGGCACGCCGACAACGGGTAGATCGGTCATCGACGCTATCACCCCGGGCAGCGCCGCGGCCTTGCCCGCTCCGGCGATGATCACCTTCAGCCCGCGCGACTCGGCGCTCAGCGCGTACTCGCGCACGGCCTCGGGGTCACGATGGGCGGACAGCGCGCGGACTTCGTGGGAGATCCCGCGAGAATCCAGTTCGTTCGCCGCTTCCTCCATGACCTGGGCGTCCGACTGCGAACCCATCACTATGCCTACCAAAGGATGATCTGCCACGTCGGCCCCTTTCTGCCTACGCCGGGCTTTCCGCTGCCGCGGTGCCTCCGCGCTTTTCCCACTCCTCGGCGCGCCGGCCGATGTCCGACCGATGCTGCTCGCCCTCAAACCGCACCTGCGCAACGCCAGCGTACGCTCGCGCCCGCGCCTCGGCAAACGTGTCGCCCAGTCCGGTGACGGTGAGCACCCGGCCGCCGGCCGTCACCAGCAAGCCATCGGCGGTTCGAGCGGTGGCGGCGTGGAACACCTCGGCCCCGTCCGCCTCTCGTATGCGATCAAGCCCCGTGATGACATCCCCCTTCGAGGAAGAGGCCGGATAGCCCCGCGAAGCCATGACCACACCCACGGCCGCGCCTCTGCGCCACTCTGCCCGCGCCGGCAGGGCTTCGCCCCGGGCGGCGGCCCACAGCAACTCCAGCAGATCCGACTCCAGCCGTGGCAGCAGCGCCTGCGTCTCGGGATCCCCGAAGCGGCAGTTGAACTCGAGCACCTTCGGGCCGTTTCCGGTCAGCATCAGACCCGCGTAGAGACAGCCCCGAAAGTCGATGCCCCGGCGCTCGAGCTCCGCCACAGTGGGCCGGACCACTTCTTGTACAAGCCGCTCGTACAGTTCCTCGTCCACTGCCGGCACCGGTGAATACGAGCCCATCCCCCCGGTGTTGGGCCCCGCGTCTCCGTCCAGTATCCGTTTGTAGTCCTGAGCAGGGGCAAGGGGCAAGATCTGGTGGCCGCTTACGATCGAAAGCAGCGAGACCTCTTCTCCCTCCAAGTACTCTTCCATGAGGACGGTCTTGGCCGCGTCCCCGAAGCTCCGGGCGACGAAGCACTCCAGCAAGGCCGCCTCCGCCTCCGCCATGGTCTGAGCGACGATCACCCCTTTGCCGGCGGCCAGACCGTCCGCCTTGACGACCACGGGGGCGCCCTGCTCCTGCAGATAGGCCCGAGCCTGTCGGTGATCGGTGAACGTGGCTGCCTGTCCGGTAGGCACGCCGGCGGCCTGCATGACCTCCTTGGCGAAGGCCTTGGAGCCCTCGAGGCGCGCGCCGTCGGCCCCGGGACCGAACACCGCGAAACCCCGGTCCCGCAATCGGTCGGCCAAACCGGCCACCAACGGGGCCTCCGGCCCCACTACCGTAAGGTCGATCTTCTCTCGTTCGACGAAGGCGACGAGAGCAGAGATGTCTTCGGCGCCTATGGCGGCGGTCACTTCGTCGTCTTCAATGCCGGGGTTGCCGGGGGCCCCGATCAGCCGCCCGATCCTCGGGCTTTTGCGGAGAGCGCGGACGAGCGCGTGTTCCCGAGCCCCTCCGCCGACTACCAGGACGTCCAGCCGGTCAGACGCCATGCTTCCCTCCCCTGCCGTCAGTGCCCGTGATCGTGCGTCTGGCCCCCGTGCCCCTGGCCCTCTTGCTGGCCGCGCGCGCCCTGGCGCCCGACGTTGGGGTAGGGCACTTTGATGTGTTGCTCGCGTTTCGGCCCGACCGAGATCAGCGAGATGGGCACCCGCACGTTCGCAATGATGAAGTTGAGGTAGTCGATGGCCTCCTGCGGCAGATCCTGGATGCTGGTCACGCCGGAGATATCGCTCTTCCAGCCGGGCACTTCCTCGTACACAGGCTCCACCTGGGCGAGAACGGAGCGGGCCGGCGGCAGTTCCTCCAGCAACTCACCACGGTAACGATAGGCATTGCAGACCTTGATAGTCTCCATGTCGTTCAACACGTCGAGCTTCGTGACGCAGAGCCCGGTCATGCCGTTCACCCTGACGGCGTAGCGAAGGGCCACCAGGTCCAGCCATCCGCAGCGGCGCGGGCGTCCGGTTGTGGTGCCGAACTCGTTGCCAACCTTGCGGATCTTTTCCCCGGTCTCCTCGGTCAGCTCTGTGGGGAAGGGGCCTTCGCCCACCCTCGTGGTATAGGCCTTGGTCACGCCCCAGACCTCGTTCAATTCCATCGGCCCTATGCCGGCCCCCACGGAGGCGTACCCGGCGACCGGGTTGGAGGAGGTCACGTAGGGATAGGTGCCATGATCGAGATCGAGCATGGTGCCCTGCGCGCCCTCGAGAAGTACCGCCTTGTCCTCCCGCAATGCCTTCCACAGCATGAGAGCGGTATCGTCGACATGGGCGCGGAGTGATTCGGCAGCCTCGATGTAGCGCTCGCACTCGGCCTCCAGGCTGCTCACGTCCTGGTCGTAGGTCCGCGACATCACCTCGGCTTTGGCCTTCATGGTGCTCATCACCAGCTCCCGGAAACCGGCGGGGTCGACAACATCCTCCATGCGCAAGCCCTGACGGGCTGCCTTGTCGGCATAAGCCGGCCCGATGCCCCGGCCCGTGGTCCCGATCTTGCCTTTACCCAGCCGCGCTTCTTGCACGTGGTCGAGCATGATGTGGTAGGGCATGATGAGGTGTGCCTTGCCCGAGACCTTGAGATTCGCGGTCGAGATGCCCCGGCTTTCGAGTTCGTCGATCTCGGCTCGGAGCGCCGTGGGATCGATGACCACGCCGTTGCCGATGACCGCCACCACCCGAGGGTTGAAAATGCCTGAAGGGACCAGGTGCAGGGCGAACTTGCCGTACTCGTTCTCCACTGTGTGGCCGGCGTTGTTGCCGCCCTGGTAGCGGACAACCATCTCGGCCTGCTCGCCCAACAGGTCGGTGACCTTGCCTTTGCCTTCATCGCCCCATTGCGCACCCACTACCACGAGAACCGGCACAGTGCCTCCCGATTGATCTTGATCACGAGACCCCAGGTAGTTTACACCAGGCAAGTGGACGGACCAGCCTTGATCGGCGCTTGACAGTCGAGCCGGCCGCCGCCTAGAGTGTTCTAGAAAGCAACTGTGGGGGTCGGCGCGAAGATCATGAACCTTATCCGAAGAATTTGCGGACTGTGTGTTGTTTCTCTTTCTGCGGATGCCCCTGGCCCTCCACCGCTTCCTGAGTGGTGGAGCAAACCGACCGGCACTCCCGCGGAACAGGCGCCGCTCGGGACTGTACCGCCCACCCCCGGCCCGGCTGTCGCTCCGGTCTGCCCGCGGTGCGGCAATCTAGTGTCTCCCGATCAGGGGTTCTGCGGCGTGTGCGGCGCGCAGTTGCCCGCTGTAACAGTCGTTCAGCCAGTTGCACCCGTCGCGTCGGCGACGCCACCGCCGCTTCCGACGCCACCACCGACCGGGCCGGTATGCCCTCGGTGCGGCACCGGTGTGATCCAGGGGCAGAAGTTCTGTGGCGTGTGTGGCGCGCAGCTGCCCGTTGCGGC
>MELN01000053.1:5282-5378 GCA_001768675.1 Actinobacteria bacterium RBG_16_64_13
GCACCCGTCGTGTTTCAAGCACCCATCAACCCGGCGCCGCCCGTGACGTCGCCGCAGCCGGCGGTCCCACCGATCCCTGCGCAGTTCGCGGCGCGC
>MELN01000053.1:5388-5578 GCA_001768675.1 Actinobacteria bacterium RBG_16_64_13
ATGGCTGCCGCGCCGGCCGGCGCGCCGGCGCCCAAGCGGAAGAAGACGCTCATGTGGATCGCGCTGACCGCGGCGATCGTGATCGTGCTGGCCGCCGGAGGCGTAGCGGCCTACTACCTCACCCGCGGTCCCGGCACTGAAGAGACCACCACTTCCACAGGCAGCTCGACGACCGCGATCTCGTCGACCA
>MELN01000053.1:5596-9112 GCA_001768675.1 Actinobacteria bacterium RBG_16_64_13
CGACGGGGCCGGTGACCACCGGAGTGTCGTCGTCCACCACCTCCACCAGCCGCTCTACAACGATAACCGCGCCCATAACGACCAGCACGAGCGCCACGACCACCACTACGGCGAAGCCGACCACCACGACCACCAAGCAGACGACTACCACCCGGCGTCCGTCGACCACGACTACCACCCATGGACCACCATCTACATTTGGACCGGGATGATCATGAAGACAATAGGCTCCTCACGCAAAGCTGAAGGCAGCCCGTCCAGGCGGAAGATGGTTGGCGTCTTGCGCGGCCCGGCCGGGAAATCGCTGTTTGTCGTGGCCTTCGTGGGCCTCGCACTAGGCATAGTCCTGCTTGCGGGTCCCGCTCTCGCCACCACGTTTTCCGACGTCTTCTCCGACACCTACGACAATCCCGATTACCCCGAGGCGGTAGGAGCGCTTTCCGATCTTGGAGTGATCAGCGGTTTCGCGGACGGCACTTTCCGGCCGCATGACGCCGTGACCCGCCAGCAGTTCGCGAAGATGATGGTCAAGTTCTTGGGACTGCCCGTGACGGGCGACGAGATCTGCCCGTTCACCGACGTGGCCAAAGGCACAGATCCAAAGGACCCGTTCTATCCGGACAAGTATGTGGCCGTCTGCGCCGCCAACGGCATCACTCAGGGCAAGACGCCGACGACCTTCGCTCCCTACAACAGCATCACCCGCGCCCAGATGCTCTCGATGGTGGTGCGCGCCGCCCAAAAGGCCGGCGTCAACCTGCAGGATCCAAATTCGGCCTACTACGCCGGCACCATCCCGAACTCGACCTTCCGCGGCCTTGTGGACCCCACTCACGGCCTGAACGTGCAGACCGCGGAGATGAACAACCTCTTCTGGGGCATCTGGCCCGACCAGAGCAGTACCTGGGACGTCTACCGCAACGCCACCCGAGGCGAGGTTGCCCTCGTGCTTTACCGGCTGTGGCAGAAGATGGGCACGTCCTCGAGCACGACGACGACCACTCCCGGAAACGTGAGCACCGACTGGCTCACCATAAGCGGGGGCCGCTGGTTCTCCGTGGCTATCAAGACGGATGGCTCCCTTTGGGCTTGGGGTTGGAACAACCTCAGTCAACTTGGTGATGGCACCACGACCGACCGTTCCAGGCCGGTCAAGATCGGCACCGCTACCGACTGGGCCATGGTCAGCGCGGGCGGCTGGCACTGTCTCGCCCTCAAGGAGAACGACTCCCTCTGGGCCTGGGGATACAACGCCAGCGGCAGGGTCGGCGACGGCACCCAGACGACCCGTCCTGGCCCCGTCCGCATCGGCTCGGGCAACGATTGGGCTTCGGTCAGCGCGGGCGGCTGGTATTCGATGGCCGTCAAACAGAACGGATCCCTCTGGGGATGGGGAAGCAACTACTACGCCCAATTGGGCGATAGCACCACCAACGACCGCTTCATCCCCACGCAGGCCGGCAACGCCAGTAGCGACTGGGCAGCCGTCGCCACCGGAGGATTCCACACTCTGGCTATCAAGAAGGACGGCTCCTTGTGGGCTTGGGGTGACAACACGTCCGGTCAGATCGGCAACGGCTCGCTGGCCTATGCCTACACCCCCACCCGCATCGGTTCCGGCAACGACTGGGTGGCCGTCAGCGCGGGCTATCTTCATTCCGTGGCCCTGAAGAGCGATGGCTCCCTGTGGGCTTGGGGTCTGAACGAGAACGGCGAGCTCGGTGATGGGACCACCACGAACCACCTGGTTCCCACCCGCATCGGTTCGGCCAGCAACTGGCAGGCCATAAGCGCCGGCCTCAATCACTCCTTGGCTCTCAGAAGTGACGGATCGCTTTGGGTCTGGGGTCTGAACGACAACGGTCAACTCGGCGACGGCACCACCAGCGATCGTCTCGTTCCCACGCGCATCGGCGCGGCCACTGACTGGTCTGCCATCAGCGCGGGCGGTGAACACAGCATGGCCCTCAAGAAGAACGGCTCCCTGTGGACCTGGGGTGACAACGAGCACGGCGAACTGGGCGACGGCACCACCTCAGACCGTCTGAGCCCGGTCCCGGTCAGTTCACCGTAGCGCCGGCCGCGGGGGAAGCCGACCACGTGGCCTGGCGCGCTCCGGCCGGGGTCGGCGTCTAGCCCGCGCCCATCACTGCCCGGGCTGCCACCAGGCCGGAAGCCGACGCCTGCACCAGACCGCGAGTGACCCCGGCTCCGTCCCCGATGGCGTAGAGCCCGGCGACCGGGGTCTGCAGGCTTGAGTCGAGAGCGAGGCGTGAAGAGTAGAACTTGACCTCCGCTCCGTAGAGCAGAGTATCCCGCCCGGCCACACCGGGAAGAACCCCTTCCAAGGCGTCGAGCATGTCGATCAGGTCGCGGAGGTGGCGGTAGGGCAACGCGAAGCTGAGGTCCCCGGGGGTGGCGGCGCGCAGCGTCGGTTCCACCACGCTGCGCGCCAATCTCTCCGGAGTGGTGCGGTGCCCTGCCCGCAGATCGCCCAGGCGTTGCACGAGGATGTCCCTGCCCAACATGTTGGCGAGCCGGGCGATGGATTTGCCGTACTCGATGGGCTCCTTGAACGGCTGGGTGAACCGGGTGGAGACCAGCAAGGCGAAGTTGGTGTTGGCCGTCCTGTGATCGGCGTTCGCGTAGCTATGGCCGTTGACGGTCACGGCATCGCCCCAGCTCTCGGTGCAGACAACCCCATGTGGATTCATGCAGAACGTCCGCACCTGGTCCTCGAAGTGCCGCGAGGTATAGAGGAGTTTGGGCTCGTAGAGCTCATCGGTGATGGCGTCGGTCACCACTGCGGGTACTTCCACCCTCACGCCGATGTCCACAGCGTTGCTCACCAACCGAATCCCCAGCCGCTCCGCTTCGTCGGTGAGCCAGGCCGACCCTTCCCGCCCCGGGGCGGCAATGACGACCGAGCTCTCGTAGACCCCAGCGGACGCCGTCTCCACGCCTGTGACCCGGCCTCCCGGCCCGGCGCCGCTCGGCGCGGTCAGGATGCGAGCCACCGACGTATGGGTGGCGATATGGATCTTGTCTTCAAGTTCCGCCCGCATAGCCGCCAGCACTCCCGCCGCCCTTTCCGTCCCCAGGTGCCGGACGGGAGAGCGGACAAGTCGCAGACCTTGCCGCGCGGCAAGGTCGGACCAGCGGTCGTATTCCTCCGCATCGTCGCCGTAGAGACGGTCCGGAGCCCCGAAATCCCGGTAGACCGCGTCAACATCCGCGATCAACGCGAGAACGGCGGCAGAGTCCACGTATTCCCCAAGCCAGCCGCCCACCTCGGGACTCAGGGTGAGCTTTCCATCGGAGAACGCACCCGCCCCTCCCCACCCCGTGGTGATGTCGCAAGGAGAGCAATGAGCGCACGACCCCGTGGTCCGAGCCGGGCAGCGGCGCTCGGAGATGTCTGCGCCCTTCTCGAGGAGCAGCACGCTGAGATCGGAGCGACGCGACAACTCGAGAGCAGCAAAGATGCCGGCCGGCCCGCCGCCCACGATGATCACG
>MELN01000053.1:9137-10329 GCA_001768675.1 Actinobacteria bacterium RBG_16_64_13
TCATGCTCCTCCGCGCGCGCCGCGCCGGCGCCAGAACCGGCTCGCAGCCGGTCGGTGCTACGGCGTCAAGCTCTTGTCCGCCAGGTCGGCGAACCGGGTGTAGTTCTGGGCGAAGGCCATCTTGCACTCGCCGATGGGACCGTTCCGCTGCTTGCCCACGATGATCTCCGCCGTGCCCTTGTCGGGGCTGTCGCGGTTGTAGACCTCGTCGCGATAGATGAAGAGCACCACGTCCGCGTCCTGTTCGATGGCCCCCGATTCCCTCAGGTCCGACAGCACAGGCTTGTTGCCCGCCCGCTGTTCCACCTGCCGGGAGAGCTGCGAAAGCGCCAGTACGGGCACTTCCAGCTCCCGAGCGAGGATCTTCAGCCCCCGTGAGATCCTTGAGATCTCTTGCTGCCTGTTCTCCGCGCCCAGGTCGCCCATCATGAGCTGCAAGTAGTCGAGAATGATCAGCCCCAAGTTCTTTTCCTTCGCTCGGAGCCTTCGCGCCTTGGCCCTGATCTCCATGAGATTGAGCGAGGCGCTGTCGTCGACGAAGATGGGCGCGGTGTGCAGAGGCGTGCAGGCCGCGGCGAGCCTGCTCCACTCGTTCGGTTGAAGCATGCCGCGGCGTACGCGCCAGTGGTCCACGCGAGCCTCGGAGCACATCATCCTGTTGACCACTTCCATCTTGGACATCTCGAGGCTGAAGATGGCCACGCCCTTGTGCTGGTCGACGGCGACATTCCGGGCGATGTTGAGAGCGAGCGCGGTCTTGCCCATGGAGGGACGCGCGGCCAGGATTGCCAGGTTCGAGGGCTGAAAGCCGCTGATGATGCCGTCGAGGTCGCGAAAGCCGGTCTGGCAACCCACGGTGTGGTGCCCCTCGGTCATGGTCCGTTCCAACTCCGCATAGCTCTCGTCGATCAATTCGGCGATGGGCGAGAATTCCCCCATCACGCGGGTCTGAGAGATCTCGAACACCATCTGCTCGGCCTTGTCGATGAGTTCCATGGGAGGCTGCTCCCGCCGGTACCCCATCTCGGTGATCTCGCCACCGACCTTGATGAGCGAGCGCAAATAGTAGTTCTCGCGAACGATCTCGGCGTACTGCCGGGCGTTGGTAGCCGCCGGCACAGCCGTCAACAGGCTATGGACGAACGCCCGTCCTCCGACGGCGTCCAGGCTTGCCCTGTTGGCCAGCTCCTCG
>MELN01000053.1:10401-13372 GCA_001768675.1 Actinobacteria bacterium RBG_16_64_13
GCCTGCCGGTAGAAGTGGTGAGGCCGGATGATCTCGCTGACCCCGGGAATGACGTTGGGCGTGAGCATGCTCGCGCCCAGGACCGATATCTCGGCGTCAAGGTTCTGCGGCACGACGTAGTCGTTGCCACTCTGACTCCCGGCGGGTCCGCCCGTCATTATCTTCACTGAACGCCCCTCTTCCCCGGGGACTCAGCCCGGCCGCGGTGCTCGTTTCACAATGAAGTCCTGGCCGCCGAGTCTGCGCTGTCGGCAAAGCGTCATTCTGAAACGACCACTAGGCCTTGTGTTCCTCCGGCGCCACGATGACCTTGACCTCGGCTGGTTCCACGCTACTGTGCACATGGACCTTGACCATATAGGTACCGACCGTCTTGATGGGATCTTCCAGGTCAATGCTACGCTTGTCCACACGGATCTTGCGCGCCGCGTAGATCGCCTCAGCGACGTCGTGGTTGGTCACCGATCCGAAAAGCCGGTCACCCGAACCGACAGCGGCTGAGATAGTCAGCACCGTCTTGGAGAGCAGGTCTCGCGTCTCGTCGGCGCGTTCGGCCTCGCGGCGCACGTGGGCCGCCTTCTCTTCCATGATCTTGCGAACGGCTACGATCCTCCCGGCGGTTGCCCTCTCTGCCAGCTTGCGCGGGAACAGGTAGTTGCGCGCGTATCCCTCGGATACGTTCGCCACCTCACCCTTGTTGCCAAGCTTGTCAACGTCCTGCAGTAGGATTATCTCCATAGTCACTCCTTGTTAATGTTACCCGGCGAGCCCGCACCGGGGCTCTTGAGGGCAAAACGTTTGCGATAGTCCACCCAAGTGTCGAACAATCCCACCAGCCCGGTGAGCTGGAAGAGCACCTGTCCGAGAACAGCCCCGATGTAGATCGCCACACGCGCTCCTCGCCGCAGATGCCGGTCGACGATGAACCAGCGTGCCACCGCCAGGCCCTCTACGAAGAAGAGCGTCTGCGAAACCAGAAGCAAGTTGACGCCGGCGTAGAGCAACACCGTCCGGAAGGTGCCGTCCCCGCGAGAGAAGAGAAGCATGGCCAGCCCGGCGATGGACACGTAGGCCACCGCCCAATGCATGCGGAATCCGGAGAGGCTCCAGTCCACCGCGACCTTGTCGCGCAGCCGCGGGAAGAGAGCATACGCCAAGCCGAGAGAGCAGACAGCCAGCAAGATGGAACCCATGGCCAGAAGACCCGGGCTCAGATACGGAACGATGTCGACTATGTCTCTCATCTGGGCCGCGGCAGACTGAGCGGTCGTGACACTCATGCCCAGTTGGGTGTACTGCGCAGCCGCATCGTCGATGGAGCTGTAGGCCACCTCTTTGAGCCAGGTGAGGTCGACGCCGAACGCGAGCCACATGACGACCCCGGAAACGGCCAGAGCCGCTAGGGCCCCCGCTGTAGCCAGCGCCAGGCTGCGGCCGAACCGCCAGCTCTTCCTCACGGCCCAGCCAACGACCATGCCGACACCCAGGAGAAGCAGAAACACCAGAACAGCGGCGCTCGGGCCGACTCCCGCATATACGAGGGCTGCGGTGATCACCGCGACCATGGCCCCGCTTGGGACTCCCCACCGCGCGACGACGTGCGCGAGCGGCAAGCCCAGGAACGGGATGACGAGCACAGGCAACAAGGGGAAGATGGCGATGACCAACCCCATGATGACGGTGACAGCCACCGCCTTGCCCACCGGGACAAGCGGAAGAGGGGGCGTCGCCTTCACGGACCCAGCCTGCATGGACCTCGCTGCTCTCTAACGGCTGCTGTACGGCAGCAGGGCTACTTCACGGGCCCTCTTGATCGCCACGGCGACCTGCCGCTGATGACGGCGACACGCACCCGTTGTGCGACGGGACCGGATCTTGCCTCGCTCAGACATGAACCGGCGGAGAGTGCCGAAGTCTTTGTAATCGACATGCTCAACGCCTTCTTTGCAGAAAAAGCAGTACTTGCGCCGGCGTGAGCCCGTCGTGGGGCGCGTGCGCCTCGGCTGCTTCTTGGGATTCGCCACTTTGTCTACCTCCTTGGGAACGACTAGAACGGTATGTCGTCGCCCCCGAAATCGATGTCACGAAAATCGTCCTGCGCAGCCGCATCCGGGGCGGACTGGGCCCCTCCGCGCAACGCCGGTTCGCGCGCCTCGCTCTGGCCGCCGATGAACATCACCGTCTCGGCGATGATCTCGACCTTGCTACGCTTGCCACCGTCTTGCGCTTCCCAGCTGCGCTGGTCCAGCCGGCCGTCGACGGCGATCTGGCGGCCCTTGCTGAGATAGCGGGCACAGTTCTCACCTTGGGCTCCCCAGACGACCACGTCGAAGAAGTTGGGCTTCTCGACCCACTGACCGGAGGAGTCCTTGTACGAGGAGTTGACCGCCACCCCCAGTTGACACACAGAAGTGCCGCTTGGGGTCTGACGGAGCTCGGGGTCGCGGGTCAGGTTGCCCACCAACGTCACATGTGCGATACCGCGAGCCATCTTCGCTCCTTTGCCTTAAGCTTGTTCAGCGCCCGAGGCGGTCGCGGCGGCAGGCTGCAGCGCGCCGAACGGTCGCTCGTGCCGGATGGGCATGAAGCGGAGCACGT
Organism: Actinobacteria bacterium RBG_16_64_13; assembly: GCA_001768675.1. Lineage (GTDB taxonomy): Bacteria > Actinomycetota > Thermoleophilia > RBG-16-64-13 > RBG-16-64-13 > RBG-16-64-13. The sequence goes on from MELN01000053.1 coordinate 13,000, forward strand.
TGTCGGTGATGCCGAGGACTCGGGTCACCTCATCGAGCGTCTTGACCGTGGCCTCGAAATACAAGATGTAGTAGACGCCATCGAGGGCATCTTTGATCTCATATGCGAGACGCCTCTTGCCCCACTCGTCGATCTTCACGATAGCGCCCTTGTCGCCCGTGATGATCTCTTTGGTGCGCTCAAGCACCGCGGTTCGTTCTTCATCGGCCACATCAGTGCGCAGAATCAGAACCAGCTCATAGCTGTTCAGTTTGGGTCACCTCCTACGGTCTGTACGGCCCCGGCCTCTCTGCCGGAGCAGGGGTGCATATGGAATTGTACTCGCGCCGCCGGACAGGACTTGTGAGAGTCGCACCCGCACTACGCGACGCGA
>MELN01000053.1:13418-15035 GCA_001768675.1 Actinobacteria bacterium RBG_16_64_13
TCCCCGCGCCCCCGCTTGTCAGGCGCTCTCCCGGCCAGACCGGGGGTCGCTAGCTCTTGGGTTCCGGAGCACCCTGACCGGAGTTCGCGGGAGCTTCAGACGCGGGCGCGGTCCCGGACTGGGTCTGCGCGCCGGGCTGCGCGAGCGGCGCCCCCGGCCCCGGCCCCGGCTGGACCGGTTGGCCATGCCAGCCCTGTGGATAGGGCTGATAGCGCGCCTGGGCCCGCTCCCGGTTCCGACGTATCACAGCTCGCACGATCACATACGCGATGTAGGCGATGATCGCCAGGACTACCAGGACGGGGATGAGAACCCCCAGACCCCGGATGATAGCGTTCACGGCATCCACCAGGTTATGCAGCGCCGCCTCGAAAGCCTTGCCGGTGCCCCATGCCCCTTCCGACGGCACCTCCACCCCTGTTTCATAGAGGTACATGGTGAGCGTGGAGTAGCTGGTGTGTTCTTCGAGGTAGCGCATGCGCCCCTTGAGCTGTTCCAGGTCTTGCTGGGCGTAGGTGAGCACCGATTGCACCTGGAGGATCTCGTCCACGGTCTTCGCCTTGCCCAGCAGCGCAAGAATAGAGCTCACGTACGCTTCGGAGTTCTTGATGCGCGCCTGCAAATCGACGTACTCCTCGGTCACGTCCTGGGTCGAGACTTCTTGATTCTTGACAGTGCCGAACTTGGAAGCGTCGCCCAGCGCGTTGTCGAAGGAGCCCACCGGGATCCGGATGGAGATGGTGCCGCTTCTCATGCCTTCATCATCACCGCTGGCCTGGGAGTTGGCGCTCATTACGTAGCCCCCGTAGCGGCCCGCCAACAGCACGGCTTGGTCGAAAGCGATCTGGAACTTTCCGCTCTCCACCTCTATCCAGAGTTGGGCATCGGTGATGATCTTCTGGCCGGAGGCCATCTGCAGCGCGGTCAGAGTTCCGGTCCCTACCACGGCCACGTCGGTCCCGCCACCCGCGGGCGAGTCGTTGTACGAGGGGACGCCGGCGCTTTCGCCAGATCCGTCGCCTGCCGGGGTTGCCCAGGTGATGGTGGTCGTCGCGCCCGCTGTGGTCATGGTCGCCCTCGAGGCCATGCCGGCGGCCGTAGTGCTCACACTCTCAGAACCGCCCCCGCAGCCCCCGATGCCCACCAGCGCCGCCAACCCCAGCACGAGGACCGCAGCAAGCGCTATCGCCAGACCTTTGTGTTTCTTTCTGCCGGACATGACCCACCCCCTGCACCAGTTTGCCAACCCTTGTCCGCGCTAGGACGCCTGCCTCTCGCCAGATAGTTCCGCCGGTCAGGTCACCAGGGAGTCCAACCGGAGAGACGAGCCGACAACCACGTGAACTGTCCGCTGATGAGAAGCGCGCCGTACGCGATGAGGACTACCCCGCACACTATCTGTATCACCCTCAGGTGACGTCTCAGCCGCGAGAAGGCCCGCAAGGCGAAGCCCACGAAAAGACCCGAGATGAGGAAGGGTATCCCCATCCCCATGGAGTAGACGAAGAGAAGCAGCGCGCCCGCCCCCGGATCGTTCCCTTCGGCGGCCAGGGTGAGGATGGACGCCAGAATGGGACCGACGCACGGGGTCCAGCCGAAGGCGAAGGCGATACCCAT
>MELN01000053.1:15048-16038 GCA_001768675.1 Actinobacteria bacterium RBG_16_64_13
GCCGGACCGCGCGGCGCCTTGGCGAGCAGCGGGCGCACGTCCTTCTGCATGAATCCCGGCGCCGCCAAGCCGGCGATGACCGCGCCCAGAAGAACGAGCAAGGCACCCGAGATGATCTGAAGCAACCGCTGATTGGCTATCAAGGCGCCGGCGAGAGAGAACCCCGTCCCCAGCAGCGTGAACACGAGCGAGAAACCGAGCACGAAGGCCACGGTGCTGAGCAACACGCGCCGGTTGCCCTTCTTCAACTCCTCGACGCTCAGGCCAGAGACGAACGACAGATAGGCCGGTAAGAGGGGCAGCACGCAGGGGCTCAGAAAGCTCGCCGCGCCCGCGGCAAGCGCGACTACAAAGGCCGTGACCCCAAGATCACCGGGTAAGGTCATCCACCAACGAGGACAACTCCGAGGCGGTCACGCCGCCGATTATGGTCTGAACCACCCGACCGCCGGAGTCGATCACCACCAAGGTGGGGATGGCGCGCACACCGTAGGAGCGAGCCATGTCGTCACCGGAAAGCATCACCGGAAAAGTCCACCCGCCCCGGGACATGAAATCCCGAATCGCTTCTTCACTGTCGTTGACGGTCACCGCAAGCAGGGCCGCTTTGTCGCTGTTGTCTCGATAGAACCTATCGAGTTCAGGCGCTTCCGCCTCGCAGGATCCTCACCAGCTGGCCATGAAGGCCAACACCAACGGCTTACCCCGGTACTCGCTCAAGGACACGGCGGCACCGTCCGTCGTGGCGCCAGAGAAGGGGGGAGCCGCGTCGCGGGAGCCTCCGGAGCCGCCGGAGCCGCAGGCCGCGAGCAAGCCCGTCATCAATACCAAGATAGTGCCCAGCGTGATCCCGATACCCGCGACTGCGAAACGCCTTCGCGCGACGTGCGTCTTCAGATCCATTCCCTACCCCTTTGCCTTGCTCTTGTCCGGTGCGGCCGCAGCCGCCGCGGCCGCCGTCTTGGCGGGCACGACCGGACGAAGCCGGCC
>MELN01000053.1:16061-16900 GCA_001768675.1 Actinobacteria bacterium RBG_16_64_13
CGGATATGCCGACCACGAACATGACGATGCTGATCCACTGTTGGGAGGTAAGACCGAGAGCCACTGGTTCGTTGGTGCGGATGAACTCGACCAGGAACCGCTCCACTCCCGCAAGTATCGCGTAGGCGAACATGAGGGGGCCTTCGCGCTTGAACCGCGGAGAGATCACCCACAAGAGCAGGGCGAAGATGACGAGGGTGCCCCCGATCTCATAGAGCTGAGTGGGATGCACCTGCACCGTAGTGGGCGGGAGGCCCTCGGGGAACGACATGCCCCAGGGCAGGTCGGTGGGCGTGCCGTAATCGTCACCCCTCAAGAAGCAACCCATCCTGCCAAAAGCGTAGCCTATGGCTACCGCGATGGCGCCCGAGTCCATGATGGCCGCCAGCCGCTGCTTGGACACCCAAGTGACGAGCACCACACCCACGATGGCGCCGAAGAGCCCGCCGAACCACACAAGACCCCCACCGCTCAACATGTTCCCGGGCCACTCGTCGGTGTGGAGGATGATGTAGTGGATCTTCGCCCCCAGCAGACCACCTACGACCGCCGCGATAAGGAGCGGGTAGATGAAATCGGGCCTGACGCCGCGCTTCTTGAACTGCCAGTGAGCGACGATGCCGGCCGCGATGAACGCCAAGGCCATCATGACGCCGAACGAGTTCATGGTGAACCCGCCGATGTGGAACAGCTCCGGGTACATGAAACTCCTTTGCGTCGTCGCCGCCGCCCGCCGCGGCCCCTAGGAGCGGCGCGTTCGGGACATTATCTCACGGCGCGATGAAGGGACCGCACGGGCACCTTAGATTAGCCCGCTCAGCTGAAGCCTGAGGCGGTCT
>MELN01000053.1:16928-23840 GCA_001768675.1 Actinobacteria bacterium RBG_16_64_13
CGACTGCGTGGCCGCTCCCAGCCCGGTGAACCCTCCGAACCCGGTGAAGCGCTGGTCCACCTCGCGCCCGCCGCAGTCCGGGCAGACTTTGGAGTCGTCCTTGAGAAAGCCAAGGACGAATACTTCGAACTCCTTGCTGCACGAGCGGCATTTCAGGTCGTAAGAAGCCATCAGGCCAATCCAAATTCTTTCTCGTAGTCTTTTTGACCGCGGGCGCCGACCAGTTGGGTCTTGAGCGTGCCCTCGGCGAACATGATGACCGTGGGGATACTCATGATCCCGAAGCGGGCGGCCAATTCCTGGTTGACGTCAACGTTCACCTTGACGACCGTCACCTTGTCGGCATGCTCGGCGGCCAGCTTCTCCAGCACCGGGCCCACCATGCGGCAAGGACCACACCATGGCGCCCAGAAGTCTGCCACCACCGGGACTGTGGATGTGGACACGATCTGATCGAATTCCTGTGCGCCGACTTCTTGCACGGTCCCACCGCTCATCACAATCTCCTTGTTCTCTTCCGGGCCTACACTCCGGCCCTGACATTGCTATGTTACCCGACGGGGCGGACGAAACATGATCTTGGCCCCCGAGGCGTTTGCGTATTGTTACCCTTTCTTCGTATCCGCTAACCTATGCTCGTATTCAAAGACGAGCGTCAAGCCCGCGGAGGCGATCGCCATGAGACTGACCTACTTCGGCCATTCCTCTTTTCTGATCGAAGCAGCAGATGGCACGAGAGTGATCCTCGACCCGTACCGGCACGGTAGCTTCGATGGGGCATTGAGGTACGGCCCCATCGACGAGCCGGCAGACGTCGTCGCGGCCAGCCATACCCACGACGACCACGGCGCCGCGGACACCATCCCCGGTGACCCTCTGGTGCTTGTTCACCCCGTCGCCGAAACGGTCGGAGCCGTGAAGATCACCGGCGTGCAGGTCGCCCACGACGAGGCCGGAGGCAAGAAGCGGGGCAAGAACACCATCATCGTGCTGGACGACGGAGATGTCCGTCTGGTGCACCTTGGCGATCTGGGTCACACCCTTGACGACGCCACCGTACAAGCCATCGGCAGAGTGGACGTCCTCTTGGTACCAGTAGGCGGCTTTTTCACCATCGACCATAAGGAGGCCGCGCAAGTGGTCGACACCCTGGATCCCCACATCGTCATCCCCATGCACTACAAGACCGACTTGGTCGACTTCCCCATAGCGACCGAGGAGCCGTTCCTTGAGACGCAAGCCGGCGTGGAGCGCAAGACCGTGCCCACGCTTGAGGTCTCCGGGACGAACCTGCCGGCCAAACGCTCTGTGATCGTGCTGGCGCACGCACGCTGATGAACGAGACACCTACAGAGATCAAGAAACCGGCCGACACCAAAAAACAGGCCGAGGGCAAGAAGAAGGCCGGGCCGGATTGGCTGCAACGCCTCACCCGGCTCAAGCCGGGCCTGCTGCGCCGATTCGCGCTCGTCGTCGTCCTCCTGGTCGTCTTGTACGGCGTGGGCAGCGGCCTGTCGCGCATATGGACGAACTACCTCTGGTACCAAGAGGTGGGTTACACGAACGTGTTTTGGACTCCCATCTTGGCCCGGCTCTGCGTCGGGGTCTTCTTCGCGGTGGTCTTCTTCGCCGTCTTCTACGGGAACATGTGGCTCGCCCGCAGGATCTCCCCGCGGCTGCTCCCCGTTTCCGACGCCGAGGAGGGGAATGTCTTCGAGTGGGCCACGCGCCGCCGCTGGACGGGCCGGATAGTCCTGGCTTTCGCCATCGCCGTGGCGATAATCATCGGGATCAGCTACAGCAGCCGTTGGGAAGAGGTGCTCCTCTTCCTCAATCGGGTCGACTTCGGCTATTCCGACCCGCTTTTCGCCAAGGACGCTTCCTTCTTCGTATTCACTCTGCCGGTGTGGTCGATGCTGGTCAACTTCGTGGGGATCACGCTGCTCTTCTCGTTGATCGCCACCGGCTTCACCTACGTGACCGACCGCGCCCTGGTCCTCAACGAGAAGAACAAGATCCGGCTGGCGCCGCACGTCAAGGCCCATCTGTCGGCCATCCTCGCCCTTGCGATGGTAGCCAAGGCTGGGGACTACATGATCCAGACGTGGGAGCTCGACTACTCCACGAGAGGGGCGACGTTCGGGGCGAGCTACACCGACGTGCATGCCTCGCTCCCGGTGCTTCACTTCCTGGCCATCGTGTCGCTCATCGCGGCGGCCATCTTCCTCGTCAACATCCGCTATCGAGGGTGGCGGCTTCCCGCCATCGCGATCGCGGTCATGTTCTTGACCTGGGCCTTTGCCGGCAAAGCCTACCCGGCCATCATCCAGCAATACCGGGTATCGCCCAACGAGATCACCGCCGAGACCCCCTACATCAACAACAACATCGAGGCCACCCGCCGGGCCTTCGGCCTCGACGGGATAACCAAGATCCCCATTCAAGCCGACAACCAGCTCACTCCGGAAGACATCATCGCCAACGCGGCCACGACCGACAACGTGCGGCTGTGGGAGCCAAGGCCGGCGCTCTCGGCATACTCCCAGATACAGGAGATCCGCCTCTACTACTCGTTCCTCGACGTGGACGTCGATCGCTACGTGATCGACGGCAAGTATCGCCAGGTGTTGATCAGCGCTCGCGAGCTCGACCAGACCCAGCTCCCGCAGCAATCACAAACCTGGGTCAACAAGCACCTCACCTACACGCACGGCTACGGCTTCGTGCTCAGCCCGGCGAACGAGGCCGCCGGCAAGGGGCTGCCGGCCCTCTTGGTCAGCAACATCCCGCCGACCACCGCCACCGACCTCAAGATCACGCGGCCCGAGATCTACTACGGAGAGCTGGGCAATCAGTTCGTTCTCGTCAGGACCACGAGCCCGGAGTTCGACTACCCCAAGGGTGACACCAACGTATTCGCGCAGTACGCGGGCAAGGGGGGCATCCCCCTCGGCAGCACGATCCGGCGGATGGCGTTCGCCTTCCGTTTCAACAGCATGAAGTTGCTCGTCTCGAGCTCGGTCACCGACGAGTCGCGGGTCATGTTCCGTCGCACCCTCGCCGAGCGGGTGCGGACGCTCGCCCCATTCCTGGCCTACGACCAGGATCCTTATTTGGTCATCCGCGACGACGGCTCCCTGGTGTGGATGTGGGACGCCTACACGACCACCGACCGGTTCCCCTACTCCCAGCCACTCGGGGACGGGACCAACTACATGCGCAACGCGGTGAAGGTAGTCATCGACGCCTACGACGGCGGAGTCACCTTCTACCAGATCGACAGCACAGACCCGATAGCGAACGCGTGGGGCGCGATGTTCGAGGGCCTGTTCACCCCCGGCGACCAGATGCCGGACGACCTACGCCGGCACATGCGCTACCCGGAGGACTTCTACAGCGTCCAGGCCGCGGTGCTCACCAACTACCACATGACGGACGCCCAGATCTTCTACAACAAGGAAGACGCATGGGAGATCCCCATGGAGGTCTACCAGTCGGAAGAGATCCCGGTGGTGCCCTACTACGAGGTGTTGGCCCTGCCCGGCGAGACCGAGGCCGAGTCGGCATTGCTGCAGCCATTCGCGCCGCTCAGCAAGAAGAACATGACCGCGCTCCTGGTGGCCCGTCAGGATGGGGAGCACTACGGCAAGCTCATCTTGATCGACTTCCCGAAGGACAAGCTGGTATACGGGCCTGCTCAAGTTGAGGCCCAGATCAGCAACGACCCGGTGATCTCGTCTCAGCTGACTCTGTGGAATCAGTCCGGTAGCGAGGTGATCCGAGGCAACCTGCTGGTGGTCCCCATCAAAGAGTCGATCATGTACTTCGAGCCGGTGTATCTACAGGCCGAGCAGAGCCCTATCCCCGAGCTGACCCGGGTAATAGTGGCCTATGGTGACGAGGTGGTCATGGAGCCCACCATGGGCGAAGCGCTGATGAAGATCTTCGGAGACACTGTCGGTGGAGGAACGACCACGACCACACCCGGTGGGACGACCACCACAACGGTCCCGCCGACTACGACTACCACAAGCGTTCCGTCGACCACGACGACCACGACGGGCGGCACGACGACGACGCTGCCGGGCGACGCGGCGGCCTTGATCGCCCTGGCCAATCAGCACTACCAGGCGGCCATCGAGGCGCAGCAGCGGGGCGACTGGAGCGAGTACGGGCTTCAGATCGAAGCGCTGGGCCAGGTGCTGGACGCTCTGGCCGGTCTGCAGTGACGAATGTGTACGAGGCCGTTTGGGTTGCACGCTTCGCGGCAATAAGTACGTAAGTCAAAGCGATCAGCGAGGTTCGCTGTGGAACCCAAACGCAAGGGCGAGATGCCCGGCTTTCAACGATTGCAGCACGAAGTAGACAGGATGTTCCTCGATCTTCTGCGTGGCGAGCGAGCGCCCCGCTATGGAAGGACGGCATTTAGGCCGAACGCCGACGTCTACTACGACAAGCGCGACAACGCGGTGGTGATCAAGTTCGAGCTGCCCGGCATCGACCCGGGGGAAGTCAATCTGAGCGTTGACGACAACGTGCTGCGCGTGAGCGGGGTCCGCTCCGACCAACGCCATCCCGACGTGGTGTTCCAGCAGATGGAGATCACTTACGGCCGCTTTGAGCGGGCAGTCGTCTTGCCTCCCGAGGTGGACACCGCGAAGGCGTCAGCCAGTTATGCCGGCGGATACCTGGAGATAGTCCTGCCCGTCAAACCACGATCAGCAGGCAAACGCATCGCCATCACCGTGAAGGACGATGCCGGAGAGGAGCAAGAGTCATGACCGCCCGCGAAACGGATCTCAATCCTTTTTCGCTCAGCCATGGCCCGCTTGACGCGGCGGCCCTCGCCGCCGCCGGCCAGGATTTCGTCATCGTCTCGAGAGAACCGGCCGACACCGGCCTAGCCGCCGGCGTCACGCTCCTGCCCATCTTGCCGCTCAAAGATACGGTCATCTTCCCCGAGACCATGATGCCTCTCGCGGTGGGCCAACCGCGCTCCGTGCAACTGATCGACGACATCCTCAGGGGCGACAAGCAGGTGGGCTTGGTGGCGTCGAAAGACCCGGACATCGAGGCTCCGGGACCGGACGACGTCTTCACCGTGGGCGTGCTGGCAAGCATCCAGAAGATGATCAAGGCGCCCGACGGGACGCTCCGCATCGTCGCCCAGGGCATCCGCCGCATCAAGATCGACCGCTTCGTCTCGGTGGAGCCGTATCTCAAGGCCGAGATACAAGACCTCCCCGATGTGATCGAGCAGGGGACCGAGCTGGAGGCCCTGCAGAGGAACCTCGTCTCGGTCTACACGAAGATCATCGGGATGGTCCCCTACTTGCCCGACGAGCTGGAGATGGCGGCCGCCAGCATCGACGACCCGGCCGTCCTCGGCTACTTCATAGCTTCCACCATGCGGCTCAAGACCGGGGAAAAGCAGGAGTTGCTGGAGGAAGTGGACCTATCAAAGCGCCTGCGCCGGCTGACTGCCCTCATGAACCGCGAGCTCGAGGTGCTGGAGCTGGGGTCCAAGATCCAGGACCAAGTGCAATCCGAGATGGACAAGACCCAGCGCGAGTACGTGCTGCGGCAACAGTTGAAGGCCATCCAGGACGAGCTCGGGGAGACCGACGAGACCCAAGCTGAGGTCAACGAACTGCGCGACCGCATCGAGAAGGCCGGCCTGCCCGAGGACGTGGACAAGCAAGCGCGCCGCGAACTCGACCGGCTCGCGAAACTGCCTCCGGCTGCCGCCGAGTACGGGGTCATCCGCACCTACCTGGACTGGATCGTCTCGCTCCCCTGGTCCGTGGTCACCGACGACGACCTGGACATAGGCCACGCCCGCCGGGTGCTCGAAGACGACCACTACGACCTGGAGGACGTCAAAGACCGCATCCTTGAGTTTCTCGCGGTACAGAAGCTGAAGAGAGAGGTGTCGGGACCGATCTTGTGCTTCGCCGGACCACCCGGGGTGGGCAAGACCAGCTTGGGCAAGAGTATCGCCCGGGCCATGGGCCGCAAGTTCATCCGCATCAGCGTGGGCGGAGTGCGCGATGAATCCGAGATAAGAGGTCACCGGCGCACGTACGTGGGCGCGATGCCCGGCACCATCATCCGGGCTATCCGTGACGCGGGCAGCAGCAACCCGGTGTTCATGATCGACGAGATCGACAAGATGGGCTCCGACTGGCGGGGCGACCCGTCGAGCGCCATGCTCGAAGTGCTCGACCCCGAGCAGAACGGCACCTTCCGCGATCACTACCTCGATCTGCCCTTCGATCTGTCGCGAGTCATGTTCGTCTGCACGGCCAACGTGCTCGACACCATCCCCGGTCCTTTGCGCGACCGCATGGAGATCATCTCCATCGCTGGATATACCGAAGAAGACAAACTCCATATCGCCCGGCGCTATCTGGCGCCGCGGCAACTGGAGCGCAACGGGCTCAAGCCCGGCCAGATGACCATCACCGATCCCGCTCTCCGGCTGATCATCGACAGTTACACCCGGGAAGCGGGGGTGCGCAATCTCGAGCGCCAGATCGGCGCCATCGCCCGCAAGTTCGCGCGGATGGTAGCCGAGGACGGCCGGAAGCGTCTGACCGTGAGCGAGAAGCAGGTCGTCCAGTTCCTGGGCAAGAAGAAGGTGTTCCGCGAGACAAAGCGCCGCACGAGCGATGCAGGAGTCTCCACCGGCCTGGCCTGGACCCCCACCGGCGGAGACATCCTGTTTATAGAAGCTCGGGCGATGCCCGGCTCCGGCAGGCTCATCCTGACCGGCCAACTCGGTGACGTGATGAAGGAGTCTGCCCAGGCCGCCCTTACTTACGTGCGTAGTGCCTCCGACCGGCTCGGGACCGACCCGGAGTTCTTCCAGAAGCACGTTATCCACGTGCACGTCCCCGCGGGCGCTGTGCC
>MELN01000053.1:23954-24182 GCA_001768675.1 Actinobacteria bacterium RBG_16_64_13
GGTGCTGCCGGTCGGCGGCATCAAGGAGAAGGTGCTGGCCGCTCGGGCGGCCGGGATCACCCGCGTCTTCTTGCCCGACCGCAACCAAGCCGACATCGAGGAGATCCGAGGCGAGAACTTGTTGAGCGGCCTGCAGTTCTGCTACGTGGAGCACGTCAGCGCAGTCCTGGACCAGACCCTGGTGAAGCCCGGGAAGCGCCGGACCGGACTGGTGTGCGCAGGCGAGGA
>MELN01000053.1:24292-31156 GCA_001768675.1 Actinobacteria bacterium RBG_16_64_13
GAGGTCTACAGGCAACTCGATCATCCTCCCGACATCTTCCTCGAGATCTGGGGCGCCGACCTGCCTTCGCTCTTCGAGAACGCGCTCTTTGCGCTCTACGACCAAATGGCGGAGCTTGAGGGCTTCGAAGGGCCGCGCAAGGAGACCATCACCGTGGAGGCGGCGAGTCCGGCCGATGCGCTCCGTTCCTTGCTATCAGAAGCACTGTACAAGTTCGCGACCGAGGGGTTTGTCGCGGCCAGAGCGCACATCATCGTGAAGACGGGCGCGTCGGGCCGAGTGAAGGTGGTCGCCGACCTGCACGGCGAGGAGATAGACAGGCGCCGCCACCTCCTTCTCACGGAGGTCAAGGCGGTCACCTACCATCAGCTCGCGGTCGAGGCGACGCCCGGAGGCGGCGGCTGGCAGGCCACGGTGTTGCTGGACGTATAGAGAGGGGGCTACCGCCCGACGCGCCAAAGACGAGGTGAAGCACACGTGATCGCGCCTATTCTCAACCAGTTGAGCGAGTGGGTCTGGGAGCTTCCCGCCACGGGCGGCATGCGCGTGCCCGGGCGAGTCTACGCCGACCGCCGGCTGATGGCGGCGCTGGGCGGCGACCAGAGCCTGAACCAAGTGGCCAACGTCGCCCACCTGCCCGGGATATTGGTCGCGTCGATGGCCATGCCCGACATCCACTTCGGCTATGGGTTCCCGATCGGCGGGGTGGCCGCCTTCAGTGTGGACGAGGGCGTCGTGTCTCCCGGCGGGGTGGGATACGACATCAACTGTGGCTGCAGGCTCATGGCCACCGACCTGGTGGAGTCCGAGATTAAGGGCAAGGTCCCCCGTCTTGTCGACCAACTCTTCCGCGACGTGCCTTCGGGCGTGGGGTCGAGTGGCGCGATCGCGAAGCTATCGCGCCAGGAGTTGGAGCAGGTCCTCGTCAAAGGGGCGGCGTGGGCGGTGGGGCGAGGCTACGGGTCCAAAGAAGATCTGGACCGGACAGAGGACAAGGGCGCTCTTCCCGGCGCCGATCCGGGGGCAGTCAGCGAGCGAGCCTACATGCGCGGCCAGGACCAGGTCGGAACCCTGGGCTCCGGGAACCACTTCCTCGAGATCCAGGTGGTGGATGAGGTCTTCGATGCCGAGGCAGCCTCGGCGTATGGTCTGCACCAAGGCCAAGTGACGGTCATGGTGCATTGCGGATCGCGAGGTTTCGGCTATCAGGTCTGTGAGGACTATCTGGAAGTCATGGCCTCCGCGAGCGCTCGCTACCACATCGACCTGCCGGACCGCCAATTGGCCTGCGCGCCCGTGGCCTCGCCGGAGGGTCGGAAGTACCTGGCGGCCATGGCCTGCGCCGCCAACTACGCCTGGGCCAACCGCCAGATGATCATGCACCTCACCGAGCTGGCCCTTCTCCGCGCACTGCGCATACCCCCCCGGGAATTGAACCTGCGCCTGGTGTACGACGTCGCACACAACATCGCCAAACTGGAGACCCACCAGGTGGCCGGTTCGTCAGTGGATACCTGTGTTCACCGCAAAGGCGCCACTCGGGCGTTCGGGCCCGGCCGGCTCGAGCTGCCGATCGCCTATCAGAACGTCGGGCAGCCCGTCCTCATACCCGGGGACATGGGCACAGCCTCGTTCGTGTGCAAGGGCAGCGATGAGGCCATGGCGCAGACGTTCGGTTCCACGTGCCACGGCGCGGGCAGAGTCATGAGCCGTTCTCAGGCGCTCAAGCAAGCTCAAGGCAGGGCCATCGACCGGGAATTGGAGGCGGCCGGAATCTCCGTCCGCTCCCAGGGCCGCAAGACATTGGCGGAAGAGATGCCCGAAGCCTACAAAGACGTCGAGAGAGTCGTCGCCGTCATGCACGGTGCAAACATCTCCCCCCGGGTGGCGCGGCTACGCCCCCTGGGGGTGGTAAAAGGCTGACCGGCTAGAGGCCGGCGGTCTCGCTCGAGGAGTCGGCCTGGCTCTCGCCGGCTTTGTCTTCGCCCTTCTGCCGGCGCTGCACAGCCGCCCGGCCGAGGCGGGCTGCTTCCCGCAGCGGCGGCGCCTCGGTGAGCTTTGTGAAAACATCAGGCGGCATCCGGTCCTTGAGGCCGTCCATGACCGCGTGAAGGGCCCTGGCCGCTTCCTCTCTGGCCTGATAGGACCCCGCCTTCTGGACCGCCTGCACAAGGGCTTCAAACTGGTCCTTGACTGCCCGGCCTTTGTCGCTGAGCAGATCGCGGACCGAGAAGCCGATCTTGAATTCGAGATGATCACCATGTTTGTAGTGGGTGATGCGTTGCAGGACACGAAGGAGGCCGCCCCAGACCAGGCGGCCGGTGGTGAAGCGCCGCAGCTTGCGGCGATAAGCTCGTGGACCGGCGAACACTGCGCTAGAACTGTTGCTCTGCACGGGAACTCCCCCGTTACTAAGGGTGATGATAGGTGCTAATAATGATACCGCACGAGTCGAGCCCAGCAAACCTTGACGCGAAGGCGGGCTAGTGATGCCGCTTCACTGGGAACCGGAAGATCCGATACTGATCGGACTCAGGGTCTATGCCCCCCTTCCGACAGGCGATGCGTAGTTGCTGCTCCACGGTGTCCACACCCTCAAGATCGGGCAGGAGCAACGCTCGCCTCCCGTCGATGGTCCTGACGATCACGCCGTACTTCTTCGCGTCCAGATCTTCCGGACCGTTAACCTCTTCGGGCGGTCCCAAAACGTCCACGGAGATGTCCAGGCCGGCGAGCTCGTCCCGCTCGACGGCATAGAACCGCGGATCGCAGGAGGCCGCAGTGATGGCGTTGGCGATGGTCTCTTCTTCGATGCTGCCCCGTTGCGGCTCGGTCGTTCCCATACATCCCCGGAGAGATCCATCGGGAAGGTGGAGCGAGACAAACACCCCGGCCGAGCGCGCGGCTCTGTTGGGATCCTGTGGCGGGGTAATGACCACTCGATCGCGAACGTAGGCTTCAACCGCCTGACGGGCCAAGCTCACCAGGGGATCGCTCTGCCCTTGTGTCTCTTCTGCCACCATGCCGTCCCTTAGGTCTCTGACGTCTTCAAGATCTCGACTTCGCCCACAAGATATCCTACTCCGAACGGACCCTCGTACGAGAACACGTGATTCCTGGTCTTCAGCCCGTCGGCCTCTGCGGCCCCCACGACTCCAGATAGCACAGCCAATGACCGGTAACCGCACTCCCCCGCCGCGGCTGCCAACCCGGGAGGGATTGAAAGAAGCCCGTTCCAGTCTCCCGCTGCCAATGTATCGACCACTCTCCTGTCGAACTGGATACCTCGGGGATCGAATTCGTAGGCTCCGCCCGGCACCAACCGATGGCTCAGGTCTGAGCTGGCCACGTAGATCACCTTCTGCGGGGCTTCCTGAAGGACCGTTCCGACCGCCGCCCCAAAACGCACATGCTCTTGGAGGCTGAGCTGGGAGAAGGAAAGAAGAACCAACCGGCACGGATTCGTGAGCCCACCGAACAGATACACGAGGGGGACCATCGCGCCGTGATCGAGGTCGACCACCTCCCCGGGCGAAGCGGTGATCGCAGCCGGGACACCGACGCTGGCCACACGCTCCATGATCGCCTCGCCCAGTCGCTGGTCGCCGGCGGCATCCACACGTACGTTCGGCGCTCCGAACGAGGCCAGAGAACCTCGGTACGACGACGCGAGCGACACTCCCATCTGGCCATGGGCCATGGGAGCGTGCGGAGACAGCAGCACGATCGTCTCCGGAGCGAGCATCGCCGCCCTCTCCTGCACCTTGCGCATGGCTTGAACGGTGGCGTCCGCTTCCACGAGCCGGGTCGTGCCTACTTCCGGCACGATGATCGGAGGGTGCGGGGTTACGAAGCAGCCTAAGAGCGCCATGGCGGTGCCCCTTTCTCATGAATCGCGACCTCTCGGCCACAGCGCGAGCATCTGCCGTCTGTTATCCCGCTCTCTCCCGTTCTGAAACCTTGACGCTCGATCAAGACGCTTCCGCAGCCCGGGCACAGAGTCGACTCCGAAGAATGGCCTGGGATGTTCCCTCCATAGATGTAGTGAAGGCCCTCCTCGCGGCCGATGTGCAGCGCTTTCTCTATGGCGCTGACCGGCGTCGGCGGCACATCGCGAAGATTGTAGGTGGGATGAAACCGCGACACGTGCCACGGTATGTCGGGCGAGATCGAAGCCAGGAACGCGGCCAACGCGCGCAGCTCTTGCTCGCTGTCGTTCCGGCCGGGGATGAGAAGCGTGGTCACCTCCACCCAGACCCCCATTTCCCAGAGCCGGCGGATCGAGTCGAGCACCGGCTTCAGCCGCGCGCCCACCAGGCTGCGGTAGAAGGCGTCGGAGAACGACTTGAGATCGACGTTGGCGGCATGCAAGTTCCCGTCGATGTCGCCAAGCATCTCGGCGGTCATGTAACCGTTGGTGACAAAGATGTTCTTGAGCCCGCTGGCGGTGGCAAGACGCGCGCAGTCTCGAGCGTACTCGTAGAAGATGGTGGGCTCGGTGTAGGTGTAAGAGATGCTGAGACACCCGGCGTCAAGAGCGCCATCCACCACTTGCTGGGGCGTCAGCGCTCCTCCTATGATCGTGCCCTGGACCCGCGGCATCTGGCTGATATCAGCGTTCTGGCAGAAAGAGCAGGTGAAGTTGCACCCGACCGTGGCTATCGAGAAGCTCATGCTCCCGGGCAAGAAATGAAAGAGCGGCTTCTTCTCGATGGGATCGACCGCGCTGGAGATGGCGCAACCGTACACAAGGGTATACAGGATCCCCTCCCGGTTCTCGCGCACCCCGCACTTTCCCCGCTCGCCAGGAGCGATGCGGCAGTGATGAGCGCAGAGAAAGCAATGGACACTCGGACCACCGCGCCACTCTCGCCAGAGCACCGCCTGCACGGGTTCGACAACCCGGCCGCCGTCCACCTCTCCGTCTACCTCCTCGTCAAACCGCCACTGACCCGGCGGCGTATGCGCGTCAGCGGCGCAAGCCCCTGCATCCCCAAATTGAGCGTGTATTCCCGCAGACTGAGGTCGTGACTTACCGTGCCCGCCGCGACAAGAGAAACGAGTGTATCTCGAGAGGGGTACGCCTCGATCACGACACAGGCGAGGCCGATCTCGGCTTCACGATGCGCGTCACTGCCGGCTCCCCCCGGCTTGTCCATCCGCGCGGCCAGCTTGGTAGCCTTGCGGCCCGCCAGCGGTCCAAGGGACCGGCCGTTGACCACCTCGACGATGTCGGAGAGATCGGCGGCCCGAAGACGCTCACCTCGTGCGATGGCGCCACGGCGGAAGAGGTCGAAGGGATGAGGCAGATAGATGAGGCCGCCTTTGCCTCTGATCTGCATCGCCGCTTCCAACAGGGGAAGGCCGGCCGGGATGTCTTCCCAGACGTAGAGCCCGATGATCTCCCCCGCCACGGTAGATAGCTCGATTCCCGGGATGACACGAGGGAGCGAAGGATCGGCTTCGGCGAGGGCGGCGGCCTCGACCCCGCCCCGCACTGTGTTGTGGTCGGTCACAGCGATGCAGTCTATGCCCTTCGCCTGCGCCGCCTTGAGAAGAACGGCCGGAGACATGAGCCCATCGGCCGAATGGTGGGTGTGGTTGTGAAGATCCAGCCTGAGGCCAGATTCGGACATGCTCACACGTCCGGGAAAGAGCCACTCATGCGGCGCCTACGCCGGTCGCGGAGCACCCTTTGGCCTCCCCCTTCGGCCAGAGAGCGCCTGTCCACTTCACGCCGGTCGACGATGACCTCGACTCCCTCGACGCCGGCGAAACGCTTCTGGAATTCCTTATAGTATTTATCTGCTAGCTCACGGGGGATCACGTAGTAGATCACTCGGCGCCTCCTCCCATCCTTCGACAAGTTCTATGATAGTGTCTCGTTACTTTGTGTCCAAGAGCCACGAGCCTTCATACTAGCGTATGGCTGAAACCGGCGACGAAAGCGGAGCGGGGCCGCTCCTGAAAAACCGATACCGTCTGGGCCGGGTGCTGGGTCGCGGTGGCATGTGCATCGTCTACCAGGCCTGGGACACACGGTTACAGCGCAACGTGGCTGTGAAGCGGCTCGAGCCGCCCCTCAACGAAGACCCGCGGACCCGAGCCAGATTCGACCGCGAGGGCCGAGCTCTTGCCCAGCTCTCGCACCCCAATCTTGTGACTCTGATCGACAGGGGTTCCAGCGAGCACGAGGACTACCTCATCTTCGAATACGTCGAGGGCCGCTCTCTCAAGGAACTCATTCGAGAAGGGCTCATGGGAGTCGGCGAGATGGGGCGGATAGCGGGGCAGGTGGCCGAAGGATTGGCCGCGGCCCATGTGCTCGGCATCGTCCACCGCGACGTCAAGCCCCAGAACATCCTCATCGACAGGCAAGGTCATGCCAAGGTCACCGACTTCGGCATAGCAACGGGCCCGGACTGGACGCGGGTCACCCGCGCCGGATCGATCATCGGCAGCGCCCGCTACATGTCGCCCGAGCAGATCAGGAGCAAACCGGTGGATGCGCGCTCGGACGTCTATTCGCTGGGCGTGGTGATGTACGAGATGTTGACCGGGCACCCGCCTTTCGACGGGACCAACATGCCCGAGATCGCCCGGCTGCACTTGAGCGGCTCCCCGCCACCGATCAACACCGTGAGGACCAACCTTCCGGAGGGCTTGGAGAAGATCGTGATGCGCTGCCTGGAGAAACTGCCGGAGGACCGGTTCGCCTCCATGGACGAGCTACTGGGCGCGCTCGCCGGCCTCGGTCTCTACGCCCCACAACGAGTGCCTGAAGTATCTGCCTCCCACAGGCGTCTGCGCCGCGGCGGCCCAGAGGACCGCGCGACTCGCCAGCCCCTGCTCGGACCCACCGCC
>MELN01000053.1:31165-35050 GCA_001768675.1 Actinobacteria bacterium RBG_16_64_13
GGCATCAGAGCGAGCCAGGGGATCGCCGATTGGAGCGCGAGCAGGCACGCGAGTCGGTTCGCAAGCGGAGAGGCAGGCGGCGCCTGAGGATCCTGGCGTCCCTTGGCGCGGTCGCGATCGTGGCTGTCGTCATCGTTTCGCTGCTCACCCTCACAGGCGGAGGAGCGCCCTCGGTCGTAGGATTGACGGTCGATCAGGCCAAGACGCTGGCGGCCGAAGCGGGCATGGAAGTCTCCATCGCGGCTCTGTTACCCACCTTCAATCAGCAAGCGGGTATCGTGCGGGAGCAGGACCCGGCCCCGGGGGGCAAGGCCGACGACGACGTGCTTCGGCTGACCGTCACCAGGGAGCCCAGTCCCGTCGTCGTATCCGAGGTCAAGGACTACGATCCCGAAGGTGACGACACAGAGAATCCCGGCAAGCTCGGGAGCCTCGTCGACGGCAACGAGGCCACCGTCTGGAGCACCGAGCTCTATCGGTCGAGTGCCTTCGGCGATCTCAAGGCTGGAGTGGGGTTGAACTTCACCCTCGAGGAAGGTGCGACGATCGTCGAGATCATATCGTCGGTCGAAGGCTGGAAAGGCCAGTTGTTGCAGCCCATTTCCTCGGGGAGCACGGCCAAGGTGGCCACCCTTGACGGGCAGTCTACTCAGATCATCGCCCTGGGAGAGCCCCTGACCGCCGGCCGTATCTGGTTGACCGAACTCGCGCAGCTCACAGACGATCGCTGGGGCGTGGAGCTGTCGGAGATCCGTTTCTACAAGTAGCCGCTAGCCGATGGTGAAACGGGTGACTCCCGCGCACCAGAGCGCGACCACAACTGCGCTCACGATCAGAATCACGGCGCCGACGAAGAGCCAGTCCGCGCGCCGGACGGTCATCCGCTCGCGGTAGGTGCGCTCCGGGAAGGCGCCGAACGCTCGCGCATCCATAGCTAGAGCCACCCGGCCGGCCTTGCGCACGGCCCCGGCCAGGAGAGGCAGGGCGTAGCGGCGCGTGCGGTACCACAGGTGCAGCAAACCGGTCGCCTCCCGCATCCCGCGGACTCTCTGCGCCGCGCGTATGGTCCGATAGTCCGTTTGAAGCAGCGGCAGCATCCGGTACCCCACCATGGTCCCGTAAGCCACGCGGTAGTTCATGTGCAGCTGATGCACCAGGCTGAGGATGAACTGCAGCGGCTCCGTGGTCCTTACGAACACAAGGGAGAGCAGGGCAAAGGCCAGCAGCCGAAACCAGAGGGTCCCGGCCGCCCACAAAGCCGGGCCGGTGACCTTGACCGAACCGAGAGACACAAGGGCTGGTGAGAGGGCGTTCTCCTTGTTGAAGAAGATGTTGGCCAGAAGTATGGCCACTCCCGCGAAGAAGAAGATCCAGAGAGGCTTGAGTTGGGCCCTCCAGCCGATACCCCCCAAGAGCCGGCCCGCCACCAGGGTGACGCAGAAGATCGCCGCCGGCGTCGCCGGGTCGTAGATGAAGGTGAGAGTCAGGGCGGCGAGGACGACCGCCAGCAGCTTGATGCAGGGGTTACGGCGCTGCAGATATGCGGTCGCCGGCGCTCCCATCAGCCGGCCGCCTGCAGGAACGCGCGGGCGGTCAAGAGACCCGCCGGCGTCCCCACCTGCTTCCGCAGTTCGGCGCTCACGCGCCCAAGGGCCGAAATTGCCAGCCCCGCCCCCTCGGCCAGTTCCGGGTGGGCGAAGAAGCCGGCCGGGCTTCCGACATACGCCGAACGGCCTTCGGCAAGAACGAGGAGCGAATCCGCCTGCTCCAAGACCAAGCGCATGTCGTGCGTGATCATGGCCACCGCGCCTCCCTCGGCGCGGAATCCTTGCATCATGCCCATCAGTCTGGCGGTCTGCCGCTCATCCTGTCCGAGGGTGGGCTCGTCCAGAACGATCGCGGCCTGGCCGCGGATGAGCATGGTCGCCACACTCAGCCTCCGCTTCTGACCCTGGCTCAGAGTGTACGGGTTGGCCTCTGCCAGCGTCACCAGCCCCAAACGGTCGAGCGCGGCCTTCGCTTGTTCCCGTTGCGAAGGGCTCAGGTGGCGTGCCCCTTTTCGTCCGGCCTTCGGGGAGAGGCTGAACGCGAGCTCCCCCAGCACGGTGTCACTGACAAACTGGTGCTCAGGGTTCTGGAACACGTAGCCCACCCGGTCGCTCACAGCCGGCGCCGACATCTCCGTAATGTCCCGCCCTTCGAGAAAGACCTGGCCGCGAGGAGGCTCCAGAATGCCGGACACCAGCGCGGCCAACGTACTCTTGCCCGCGCCGTTACGGCCGGCGATGGCAAGAAACCCGCCCCGCGCCAGTGACATGCTCACGCCGCTCAACGCCTCCAGGGCGCTCGGGCCATCCGCGTAGCTATAGCGCAGATCGCGCGCGACGAGCAGTCGCTCGCCTTCCCCCGGATCCCTCGGGCGCACGGACCCGTCGTCCCCGCCAGGTCCGGCCTGAGCCGGGACGGAAGCGCCAGACCGAAGACGATCGACCAGTCCCGGGGCCGCGATGAGCGAGGCGACGGTGTCATCCACCCCCAAGGGACTTCCGGGCACGTCCCAGCCCCTCTCTCGCAGGGCCGCCACCAGCTCCACCGTCTGAGGGACCCATACCCCGGCAGCCGTCAAAGCGGCTCCGCGCCCGTAGAACGCTTCTTTGGGATCCCCGTGATACAGGAGACGACCCTCCGAGTCCAGCACGAGGACACTGTCTATCCACTCGATCAACTCGTCCAGCTTGTGCTCGATGATGACGATCGTGTGCCGCCCATCCGCGGCCAGTTCCCGCAGCAGCGAGAACAGCTCGGAGGTGGCCTGGGGATCAAGGTTCGCCGAGGGCTCGTCCAGCACCAGCAGCCGCGGCCCCATGGCCAGGACCGCCGCGAGCGCCACCCGCTGCTTCTCTCCACCCGAGAGAGTGGCCAGATGGCGCGTCCGGTACCCGGTCATGGCCACCGAGGCAAGGGCCCGGTCGATGGCCGTCTCGATGTCCTCGGGGCGCCGCTTCAGGTTCTCCAGGCCAAAGGCGACCTCGTCCTCCACGGTAAGCGTGCAGAACTGGGCGTCCGGATCCTGGAACACCAGCCCGGTCTCTTGAGCCAAGACGTGCACCGGGTTGTCGCCCACTACAAGACCGGCGACTGCCACCTGCCCTTCGTAGTCTCCCTCCACCAAATGAGGGATCAGGCCGTCAAGACAAAGCGTGAGGGTGCTCTTCCCCGACCCGCTGGGGCCTAAGACCAGGGTCGCCCCACCCGAAGGCAGGCTGAATGACAACCCGGAAAGGGCCGGCTTGATCCGGGGCGCGTAGGTGAACGACAGCCCGGAGGCAGCGACCGCCTGCGCTGGCAAGGGCAGGCTCAGATCCTCTTCACCTTGCCCCGCGAGATCGCCAGTCCCGACAGCACGCCCGTCTTGGCGAGCGCCTCACCCAGGAGTTGCGACAACCCGCCGCCCAAAACGACCGAGCCGACGACGCAGAGGATGCCCGCCAGCAGGATGCTGCCCCAGGTGTATGTCAGATAGTAGGTGTAGAGGAACGTGTCGAGGAGGATGCTGAAGAGGCCGGCAAGCGCGGCGGCGCCATACAGGTAGGCCCCGCTACCCGCCCGCCAGACCGGCACAGCGATCGACTTGCCGAAGAGCCCCGGGCGCTTCACGCTGAACTCCAGACCGCGGAAATCGCGCCAGCGCGCCACCCCGAAGACGAGCTCAGCCCCCACTCCTTGCACGAGGCCGCTGGCCATGGTCCAGATGCCCCACTGTGTGCCAATCGCCATGCTGACAAATGCCGCCACGAGCTCACCCAGCAGAGCGGCTCCGGGCCTGCGGACCACGTATGGCACCAGCAGCCCACCGATCATCCAAACCCCCACAAGAGAGCAGGA
>MELN01000053.1:35076-39928 GCA_001768675.1 Actinobacteria bacterium RBG_16_64_13
AGCAGGCTCCACGCCCAGAAGATAACCCCCACCGCGACTGATAGAACGGCGGCCACCACCAGGTCGCGCGTGGTCCATTCTTCGAACATCAGGCCGAGCCGCCGACCGACGAAGCCTAGTGACCGGCGCATGAATCGGGTGACTCTGTTCTTCGCTGCCACGTGTTCCTCCGCTTTCTGGGTCTTCTTCTTGTGCGATCGATCTTCGTCTGTGGCGCGGCCTAGCCAGTTAGGGCCTGCTGGATCTCGCCGACCAGCTCGTCCGTAGGCATGCCGGCGGCGAAAGTAGCCACCATCACCGCGGGGCCGGTGCGCTGCGCGGCGCGGTACGCCGCCCGCAGCGCCGCGAACACCTGGTCTTCGTTCCCCGCGATGAGAGTGCTGAGGTTCTGCACCCTGACGGAGCATCCCTCGTCGTGCACGGCACCGATGGCCGCCCTGATGGCCGGGCCGATATCGTCCTGGCGCAACGGATAGATCGAGAACTGGCAGCCCATGACCTCGGGGCTCATGTATCCCGGTCCTTCTGACATGTCCATCTACCTCCCTCTATAGTGGATGAGGAGAAGTACGCCTTCTCCATGTGTGACCCGCGCTTCGGGTCCGATCATGACGTTGCTGACGCCGCGCGTGGCAAATCGAAACAGCGGCTCGCAGGCGAGCGGATAGAGCAGGCCTTCGGTCCGCACGTCCTCGACTTCGGGGGATAGGGGCAGCAGGGAGACCGTGTCACCAGGGTCTCCTCCGAGCACGGCGTCGCCTTTGACGAGAAAGACCTCATGCCGGTCGTCGACCATGCGCACGGCCACTTCCGCCAACCACGGCGAAGAGAGCAGTAGGAGATTGCCCAGCAGGTGGTCCAAGCGGGGTCCGCCGAGCGCGCCGTAGATGGTGATGTCGTCCGCCCCTCGTGCGACGACCAGTCGCAGCGCGGCCTCGGTGTCGGTCTCGTCCTTAGAAGTGGACAGCAGCACCATCTCGACTCCGCGCCCCTGGAGGATGTCGCGGGTGGCGGTGCTGATCGAGTCCATGTCGCCCACCAGTATCTGGGGCGTGAGACCTACTCGAGCGAGAGCGTCGGCTCCGCCGTCCACCGCGACCAACAGATCGGCGGTAGCCAGACGTGAGGCCTCCAATTCTGAAGTCAGACTAGAACCGGCCACGATCACGGCGCGCATACTCAACTCCTGGTTCAAGCGCGGGGTGTGGTACTTCCTGAGTGGCTGTGCGCCCACACCACCGGGGTGGTGAGAAGGCGACTTGGCTGGCGGATCACCGTTACTTCCCTTCGCTGGCATTACCCAGATCAGGTTCGTAGGGTCTGTGGCAGAGCCACACTCTCAGCTTCGCGCTCCCCTAGCAAGGTATGTCGGATGCTCCAACATTATAGCATCGGGCGGTCTTCGGCAGGTCCTCTCCGGCAGAGCGCAACCGCACGGCCTCCTGTATAATCGCCGCGTTTGCCCCTGATGTTGGGGGCACGACGATGCCAGTCCGATTCGGCTTCGGCGACACCGGCGATGCCAGGCGCTGGATGCAACCGTGATCACTCAAGTCCGGAGGGGGTGACCGTGTCCACAAAGAGCACCGTTGGCATACAAGACGGTACTGAACAGGGCCTTACCGAGATAAGGTGGCATGCTCGCGGAGGCCAGGGGGCGGTGACCGCGGCCAAGATGGTCGCTGAGCTGGCTTTGGGCCAAGGCAAGCACTTCCAGGCATTCCCGGAATACGGCCCGGAGCGCTCAGGAGCGCCCATCGTCGCCTTCACCCGCGTGAGCGACGAGCCCATTCAGATCTACTGCGGCGTCGAAAACCCGGGCATTGTGGTCGTGCTCGACCCCTCGCTGCTCAACGCGATCGACGTCACCAAGGGCGCGCCGGCCGACGCCGTCGTGCTCGTCAATAGCGAGATGTCGCCCGCGGAGCTTCGCAAGCACTACGGGCTCAAGAACGGCCGCTTGTACACCATCGATGCCACGCGCATTGCTCTTGAGACTATCCGTCGACCCATCCCGAACACGCCGATGGTCGGCGCCCTGACGCGCATCACGGGGCTGTTCCCGATCGACAAGGTCGTGGAGTTCCTGCGCGCGGACTTCGGTAAGAAGTTTCCTCCCAAGGTGGTCGAGGGCAACATCTCGGCCATCACCCGCGCCTACGAGGAGGTCAAGGGCGAATGAGTGCAGCTAAGAAGCCCGAGTGGGATGTCAGCGACATCGACACCTGGGGACCGGATAAGCATGAACTTGGAGCCACCATCCCCGTGGCGGGTAACTCGGAGGAATTCGAGACCGGTGGGTGGCGCTCGCTGGTCCCCGAGATCGACTCGGGCAAGTGTACCGGCTGCATGCTCTGCTACTTCTACTGCCCAGACGCCTCGATACTCATCGAGAACGGCATAGCGGTGGGCATCGACCTCAAGCACTGCAAAGGCTGCGGGATCTGCGCCAAAGAGTGCCCGGCCGATGCCATCGCCATGAAGACCGAAGAGAAGGAGTGACAAGGTGGGGGGACACAACACGGGCACACTCGCCGTCACCGGCAACGAAGCAGTGGCGGAGGCGATGCGCCAGATCGATCCCGATGTGGTCTGCGCCTACCCGATCACTCCTCAGACCGAGATCGTGCAACTGTACGCGCAGATGGTCGCCGACGGCAAAGTAACCTCCGAGTTCGTGACGGTCGAGTCGGAGCACTCGGCCATGAGCGCCGTGATCGGCTCCGCGGCCGCCGGCGCGCGGACCATGACGGCCACTTCTTCCCAGGGTTTCGCCCTCATGTGGGAGCTCCTCTTCGTGGCTTCGAGCTACCGGCTGCCCGTGGTTATGACCACTGTCAACCGCGCTCTCTCGGGGCCCATCAACATCCACTGCGACCACAGCGACACCATGGGCGGCCGCGATACCGGGTGGATCCAGATCTACGGCGAGAACCATCAGCAGGCCTACGACAACTGCATCCAGGCCATCAGGATCGCGGAGCACATGGACGTCCGCACGCCGGCCATGCACATGTACGACGGCTACGTCATCAGCGGCGCCATCGGACCGCTGGTCATGCTGCCCGACGAGACCGTTCAAGAATTCATCGGGCCTTTCCATGCGGTGAATCCTCTCCTCAATCCCAAGCGCCCGGTCGCTGTGGGTCCCTTCGACGGCCTTCACGGCTGGTACTTCGAGCACAAGGTCTCCCAGAACCGGGCCATGGACCGCGCTCTGGCGGTCATTCAGAGCGTCGCCGACGAATATGCCGAGCTCAGTGGGCGCCACTACGGCCTCATCGAACCCTACCGTCTCGATGACGCGGAGATCGCCATCGTCGTCGTCGGCTCCACGGCCGGGACGACTCGTATGATCGTGGATAAGCTGCGCGCCAAGGGAGTCAAGGCGGGGATGCTGCGGGTGCGGGTGCTCCGGCCCTTCCCCCATGCCGCCTACGCCAAGGCGCTCGAGCACGTCAAGGTGGTCGGGGTCATGGACCGGGCCGACTCCTTCGGGGCGCAGGGCGGCCCCGTATTCCTCGAGGTACGGGCGGCGCTGTACGACAGCGACCCCCGGCCCCAGGTCCTGCCGTTCATCTACGGTCTGGGCGGCCGCGACATCTATCCGGACAACATCGAGCAGGCATTCGCCGTGCTCGAGCAAGCAGCGCAGAGCAAGGTACGGACCTCCACGGAGCGCCGCTACCTCAACCTGCGCGAAGACTGAGGTGGGGACGATGAAGGACGAACCCAAAGGCTCGGCGCTCTATGAAGTGCTCAAGGGCATCGACTTCGAGCGCAGGCAGCTCGTAGGCAAGAAGGAACGCACCGGCCTGATCGACCTGGTCAAAGACGGCAACCACGGCTACCGGTGCTACTCGTGCACTCTGTGCGAACGCATCTGTCCGGTCGACTGCATCGAGATAGAGTACTGTCCGGAATTCCCTGAGGAGCCCTTCGACTACGAAGCGGCACGGGCCGCCGCCCTGGCGACGCTGCCGGGCGAGAGCTGCGGCTCGGCCTCGGCATGTGTGATGGGCGAGAAGCCGTCCCAGTTCGTACCAGAGATCGACATGAAGCTCTTCGATCCCGTGATCGCGGGCATCCGTTCCGGATCCGGCCTTGTGGAGGCGCTCCACGCCACTCAGGAGGCCTTCGGCTATCTGCCGCGGGTGGCTCTGGAGGGCATCGCCGAGGAGATGCGCCTCCCGTTCCCCCGGGTCTTCGGCGTGGCCAGCTTTTACAGCCAGTTCCGACTGAGACCCGTAGGCAAGTACGTCATAGACGTGTGTATGGGCACGGCCTGCCACGTGGCCGGCGCGCCGCTCGTGGTGGAGGCTTTCAGCCAGGAGCTCGAGGTCCCCATCGGGGGGACCACGCCCGACGGCCTGTTCACGCTGCAGACGGTCAACTGCGTGGGCGCCTGCGCGCTCGCGCCGGTGGTGCGCATCGGGACCGACGAGACCTTCGGCCGCGTCGGTCCGAACGAGGCCCGCAGGCTGGTGCGCAAGCTCCGCAAGCAGGAGGTGGGGTCGTGACCGCCGCCGCCAAGATCGACATGGCCCTGAAGGCGGCAGCCGACAGGTCCGCCTACATCGCGGACGATACCAAGACCGAGATCCGCATCTGTGCCGGCACGGCCTGCCATGCGTCGGGCCGGGTGGCGCTGCGCAAGGCCGTGGAGAAGTCGCTCGCGGAGCGCGGGCTCACCGACAAGGTGAAGGTCGTCGAGACCGGCTGCCACGGTTTCTGCGAGCAGGGACCCATCATCGTCCTCCGGCCAAAGGGCATCTTTTACCCCAGGCTGACCGCCAAGGAGATCGAGGGGATCATCGAGACGAGTGTAGTGGGCGACGGAGTGGTGGAACGG
>MELN01000053.1:39942-42084 GCA_001768675.1 Actinobacteria bacterium RBG_16_64_13
AACCGGAGAGCCGCTGGCCCTCGAGAATGATATCCCGTTCTACGCCCGCCAGGAGCGGGTCGTCCTCAGCCTGAACGGCAAGATCGATCCCTACTCGGTGGACGACTATCTGGCCCACGGCGGCTACTCAGCCTTGGCGAAGGTCCTCAAAGCCGCGGACCCGGAAGCAATCACAGCCGAGGTAGAGAAGAGCGGCCTCCGCGGACGCGGCGGCGCCGGCTTCCCCACGGCGAAGAAGTGGCGCTCGTGCCGGGCCAACCCCGGTGAGAAGCACTACGTGATCTGCAACGCCGACGAGGGAGACCCGGGCGCTTTCATGGATCGCTCGGTGCTCGAAGGCAACCCTCATTCTGTCATCGAGGGTATGATCATCGCCGCCTACGCCATCGGGGCCGGCAACGGCCCTGTCGACGGGTATGTGTACGTCCGCCACGAGTACCCCTTCGCCGTCGAACGTCTGCGTGCGGCTTTGGCGCAGGCACGCGAGCGCGGGCTGTTGGGCAAGGACATCCTCGGTTCGGGATTCGACTTCGACATCCGCATCAACCAGGGCGCGGGCGCGTTCGTCTGCGGCGAATCCACCGCTCTTACCCTATCCATCGAGGGCCAGCGAGGGATGCCGCGCGGCAAGCACATCCGCACTGTGGCCCATGGGCTCTGGGGCCAACCCACCAACCTCAACAACGTTGAGAGTTACGCCAACGTGCCGTGGATCATCAACCATGGCGCCGAAGCGTTCGCTTCCGTGGGCACCGACACCAGCAAGGGCACCAAGATCTTCTCCCTCACCGGCAAAGTCGTGAACGGCGGGCTCATCGAGGTGCCCATGGGCGCCACCCTGCGCGAGGTCATCTTCGAGGTGGGCGGCGGCATGCTGCCGGGCCGCGAGTTCAAAGCGGTCCAACTCGGCGGGCCTTCCGGGGGCTGCCTACCGGCTTCGCTCCTAGATGAACCCATCGATTTCGAGAGCCTTGCCGCCGCGGGTTCCATGATGGGCTCGGGCGGCATGGTAGTGGTCGACGACAGCACCTGCATGGTCGATTTCGCCAAATTCTTTCTCAAGTTCACCGCCCAGGAGAGTTGCGGCAAGTGCATCCCCTGCAGGGTAGGCACCACGCGCATGCTCGAGATCCTCGAGCGCGTCTGCGACGGGGTGGCGAACGTGGACGAGATCGAACTGTTGGAGGATCTGGCTGCGGACGTCGCCGAGGGTTCGCTCTGCGCCCTCGGGGGCAGTGCGCCGAATCCGGTGCTCTCCACCCTCCGCTACTTCCGAAGCGAGGTCATGGCCCACGTCGTGGACCACCGCTGCCCGGCCAGAGTTTGCCGCGCGCTTATCCGCTACACCATAGACAAGGACGCCTGCACCGGCTGCCGGGCCTGCTTCACAGCCTGCCCTTCGAGCGCGGTCAGCGGGGAACGCAAAGAACCACACCGCATCGACCAGAAACTCTGCATCCAGTGCGACGCCTGTCGCCAAGCCTGCAAGTTCGACGCCGTGCGCGTTGACACAGGGATACTCTCGCTTGCTGAAGGGAGGCGAAAGTGAGTACGCGCACGAAGACCGGAATCAAACTCACCATCGACGGAAAGAACCTCGAAGCGAAGACGGGCGAGACAGTTCTCGACGTCGCCCGCCGCACGGGTATCGACATCCCGGCCCTGTGCCACATCGCCGACACAGCGGCCTGGGGCGCCTGCCGCCTGTGCATGGTGGAAGTCGAGGGGCAAGACAAGCTCCAAGCGGCCTGCACCACCTGGGTCGCCGACGGGATGACCGTCAAGACCGACACTCCGCGCGTCCGCGCGCGCCGCGAGAGCTACCTCAAGATGTACCTCTCCGACCATAACGCCTATTGCGAAGCTCCCTGTTCGCACGCGTGCCCCACTCGCATCGACATCCCGGCCTACATGGCGGCGCTGGCCGCCGGCGACGGCGCCGGCGCGGCCGCCATCGTCCGCCGGGAGCTTCCGTTCCCGGGGATCCTGGGACGAGTCTGCCCCCGCTACTGCGAACCGGTCTGCAGACGCGGAGACGTAGACGAGCCCATCGCCATCTGCGCCCTGCACCGCGCCCTCGCCGACCATGTGGACGCGCCGCGCGTGACCGCAGGCCACGCGGCCGCGCTCCTCCCTGCGGGC
>MELN01000053.1:42147-49798 GCA_001768675.1 Actinobacteria bacterium RBG_16_64_13
TTCCTCACCGAACGGGGACACCAGGTCATGATCTACGACGCCGAGGGCGAGCCGGGTGGCCAGATGCGCTACAGCATCCCGGAATTCCGCCTGCCCAAGGCGGTCCTCGAGCAGGAACTCAAGCCCTTATGGGAAGCGGGAGTACGTTTCGTAGGCGATTCCGCCTTCGCCCGCGAGGACGGCTTTGAGGGGCTTCTGGACGCCGGCTTCGACGCCGTCGTCATTACCGTGGGCGGCGAGGAAGAACCAGGGCAGACCATCCCCGGTCACGATGCCATGCTGAGTGGTGGCGCGGGATTGAGCCACGGCACGGTGCTGAGCGGACGTGAAGTCCTGCGCCGTGCGCGGGAAGGCCAGGCAGTGACCTTCATCGACACAGTGATCGTGGATGGCGGCGGTGTCGCCGCCATGGATACTGCCCGCACGGCATTGCGCTCGGGCGCCTCCCAGGTCGTGGTCATCACCCGGCATCAGGCCGACGACCTCCCAGCCGGGGGCCGGAATCTTGCAGCCGCCCTAGAGGAGGGAGTCAAGTTCGAGTTCGGGGCCACCGTCAAGCGGTTGCTCACCAAGGGCGGAAGGGCTCACGGAGTGGAGTGCACTCGAGGCGGGTCGGACTTCGAGGTGAACGGCACTGCCGTCATCTTCTCCGACGATCCGACGGCCGGAGACCACCTTCAGGCCGATCCTCATACCGGCCGCACATCCCGCGAGGGGTTGTTCGCCGCCGGGGACGCCGTGGGTGGAGTCCAATCGGTGATCCACGCCGTCGCGGGTGGAAAACGCGCGGCCTTGGCCGCCGACGCCTGGATGCGGGGCGAAGACCTCGCGAGACTGGAGCGGGAGTTGGCCGCGTTTGCCGCGCTGCCGTATCAAGAGCAGCTCGCCACCGAGCCGGGACTCGGGGCGCTCGGCCGGCGTTTGGCCGAGCGCGCGCCTGTCTGGCTCAAGATGGGCGCGAGCGCCGAGCCGGCGGCGCGCGCCACCATGCCGAGGGCGGCAAAGGCCAAGCGGCTTTCGGCCCTCGACGTCGAGGTCGAGAAGGGTCTCAGCCTCGCCGCCGCCCAGGCCGAGGCGGAGCGCTGCCTGCAGTGCACCTGTCCCAGCCTGGGAACGTGCGACCTGCAGCGGCTGGGAGTGCAGTACGGCCTCAGCGACAACGACATGGTGGTCAAAGGCGCCCGCGTTCGCACCGTCCCGTGCCAGTACGAGCATCCTTTCATCAGACGCACGATGGAGCGTTGCATCGCCTGCGGACGGTGCGTGAGAGTCTGCCGGGACGTGGCCGGCCCGGCATGCTACGACTTCACGGGGCGCGGATTCACTATCAATGTGGACACCCCCTACAGCGAAGCTCTGCAGCTGGCAGACTGCATCACCTGCGGCCGCTGCGTGACCACCTGCCCCACCGGAGCCTTGACGTTCAACGAACGTCAACTCACTTCGTTCCGGGTCGACGAGAGCCGCTGCATCCTGTGCCGCCAGTGTGTCGAGGTGTGCCCGGTGGACGCGCTCAAGGAGACCAACCACTTCGAGGACGCCCGCCAAAGATGGCTGGAACTGGTCGCCCAGGGCAGCCAGCTCGCCGGCGGGCACCGCATGTGCGCCGGTTGTGCCGCGCCGGTAGCCGTGCGGCAGGTACTCATGGGCACCAGCAACCCGGTGGTCGTGAGCGCGGCCACCGGCTGTCTCGAAGTGAGCACCTCCATCTATCCGTACACTTCGTGGAAGGGCAGCTTCATCCACACCGCGTTCGAGAACTCCGCGGCGACTCTGAGCGGAGTCGAGACAGCCTACCGCGCGCTCAAGAAGAAAGGCGGCATCGAAGAGAAGGTCGACTTCATCGCTTTTGGCGGTGATGGAGGCACCTATGACATCGGCCTGCAGTCGCTCTCCGGTGCGATGGAGCGCGGTCATAGGATGCTCTACGTCTGCTACGACAACGGCGCATACATGAACACCGGATTCCAGCGCTCGGGCGCCACGCCCATAGGCGCCTGGACCACAACCAGCCCGGTGGGCGACGCATCATCCGGTAAGGTTCAGAATCGCAAGAACCTCACCGAGATCATGATCGCGCACGGCATCAAGTATGTTGCCCAGGCATCGCCACACGACCCGCGCGATCTCGTGCGCAAAGCGGCCAAGGCCTTGTCGATCGACGGCCCTACCTTCCTCAACGTCCTGGCGCCCTGCCCACGCGGCTGGCGCTCGGACGGCGCGGAGAGCATCGATCTCGCGCGGGAGGCCGTCAACACCGGCTACTGGCCGCTGTTCGAATTCGAGGAGGGCGAGTACCGGCTCACCTATAGGCCCCATCACAAGCTACCCCTTGCCCACTGGCTCAAGCGTCAGGGCCGTTTCGCGCACTTGTTCCAAGCGGGCAACGAAGAGACGCTCCTGAACATCGAGGCCTGGGTAGACGACGAGTGGGAGAAACTGCTGCGCAAATGCCACGAGCCGAGCGAAGCGGAGTGGCAGGTTCACCTCCAGGCGAACGGCTGCCTCTTGCGCTAGGTAGGAAGTCTGAACATGAACGGCATCGAGATACGAAGGCTCGGGGGCGATGAATTCGCCGCTGCTCTCGCGATCTCGGCCATTGCGTTCGGCGAGGAATACACCGAGGAGGACGCGGAGGCGTTCCGTCAGGCCTTTGACTTCGACCGCGCGCTCTGTGCTTTCGAGGGTGCCAAGATGGTGGGAACTTGCGCCGTCCTTCCCTTGGACCTTACCCTTCCCGGTCGGGTGTCCATCCCCCTGGCCGGCCTGACCTGGGTGGCGGTGCTCCCCACCCACCGGCGCCGCGGCATCCTCCGGCGACTCATGCTCGCCCAGTTCGCCGATATGGCCGTGCGCGGCGAGGCCATCACGGGGCTGGGCGCATCCGAGGGCAACATATACGGCCGCTTCGGCTATGGCCCCGCCACCAGTTTCACGAGTTTCTCCGTGGAACGCGCACACGCCGCCTTCCACTCGCACGCTGAGGGAGCGAGCGCCGGGCGCATCACTCTGCTCGATCGTACCGAGGCGGCCGCTGAGCTCCCGGATATCTACGAGAGTCTCCGCCTTCTGCAGCCCGGCGCGGTCAGCCGTCCCCCGGGCTGGTGGAAGGCACATCTGCACGATTCTCTGCTCGACCGGGACGGCGCCGGCAAGATGTACCACACCAAGCATGAGACGATCCCAGGAATAGCCGACGGCTACGTCAGCTACCGCATCAAGGATGAGTGGGCCGGCGTGAGCGCCCAGTACGACGTTCGCGTGGTCGATCTTCTCGCAGCCGATCCGGGGGTCTACAGGGCGCTGTGGAACTACCTGCTGACCACCGATCTTTGCCAGACAGTCTCCTGCCAGACGGGGCGCACGGACGAGCCGCTACGCTGGCTCCTGGCCGATCCCCGGCGCTTCAAAGTGAACGCGATGGCGGACTTCCTGTGGCTGCGCTTGCTTGACGTGCCTCGTGCCCTCGCGGCCCGTGCCTATGGCTCGACCGGACGGCTGGTGCTCGAGGTGGCCGAGACCTTCCCTACCCCAGGTGCGAGTCGTTTCGCACTGGAGGTCCATTCAGCCGGCGGCCCTCAAGTCGAGTGCGCCCACACCGCCTCCGAGCCCGACCTCACTCTCAAGATCGATGCCCTTGGGGCCGCTTACCTCGGAGGGGTCACCTTCGGCAGTCTGGCGGCGGCGGGGCGCGCGAAGCAACTGCGGGCAGGCGCGATCGACCACGCCGATGCCATGTTCTCCGGCGGTCCGGCCCCCTTCTGCATGACCGAGTTCTGATGCACGACCATGCCGCCTGCCCCCCGGACCGCGCGCAGCGACTCAATGACCCGCACCGGCTCGAGACCCAGATAAGCGAACAAGAGCTTGCCCATCTCCTGGACCTCGATGGTCACGAAGACGTACTCGACCTTGGCAGCGGCACCGGCTTCTACACCGACCGCGTAGCGGCCCTAACCTCGGGAACGGTGTATGCGTTGGACGTGCAGCCCGAGATGCACGATCAGTACCGCGCGCGCGGAGTGCCCACTAACGTCAAGCTTGTTCTCGGCGACATCACGCATCTTGCTCTTGGCGTGGCCGGCGTGGACGTCGCTTACTCCATCGCCGCGTGGCACGAGACCGCGGGTGAGATGGACCTGCCAGGGTTGATGGAGGCCATGCGGCCGGAGGGTAGGCTTGTGGTGATCGACTGGCGAAGAGACGCCGATTCGTGGGAGGACGGGCCTCCGAAAGACATCCGCTTCACCGGGGAGGAAGTCGCCCTCTCTCTCGTTCCGCATTTCGCCTCGGCAAAGGCCGAGAACATCGGCCGCTTCATGTTCGCCGTGGTAGCCCGGCGGGTGGAGGGCTAGTCCTCGTCGCTGGGCTCGACTGCCCGCTGACGCTTGAGGTCGCTCCGCCTGCGCTTGTCTTCCAAGCGTTTCCTGTCCACATACTCGGGAACCCGGACGGGGATCCGTTCCGGTTCTTCGGTCAAGGCCTCGCGGAGCAAGTTGACGAACCGCTCCACCGCGGCCTCCCGGTTGGCCAACTGGGTCCGATGGCGCTGCGAGACCACACGCAACGTGCCTTCCCGGTTGATCCGCCCGGAGAGGCGTCTGTGGATCAATTCACGCTGCTCGGCGGAGAGAAGCGGCGAATCCCGCACGCTGAAGAGCAAGGTCACCCGGGTGCTCACCTTGTTCACGTTCTGACCGCCCGGACCGCTACTGCGCGAAGTGACGAAGGCGTATTCTTCCTCCGGGATGTCCAGGCCCGGGATCACAGAGACCATCGCTTCACTCCCCCGAGAACGCCCCGGTCACTCAGCGCGTCCTCAGGATGCAGTGACCGGCGATCGCCTCCATCCCGTGCGCCTCGCAGTACGCGAGCGCCTCGTCCGACTCAGCCCCGGGCTGGAACCACACCTTGTCGACGCCGGCCTCCAGCGCCTCCTTGACCACGGCTTCCCCCTGTTTGGGCGGCACGACGATCAGCACCCGATCCACCGGTTGGGGCAGAGCGGTCAAGCTTGGGTAGCAGGTCGCGCCTTCCACCCGCTCCGCCTTTGGATTCACGGGGTAGACCTCTTTGCCTCGGCTCAGCAGCTCACGATAGGTGATGTTGCCGAACTTGCTCCTGTCTTCGGAGGCGCCCACTACCGCCCAGCGGTGTGCGCGGATGAACTCGTCCAGACGTTCTCTGCTGACCATGCTCCTCCTCCCCTCACTCGCCTCTAGAGCGACGCGATGACCGCGCTGTCCAAGCCGGCGATGGACTCCAATACCACACTCGCCAAGGCCAGGGCCTCATCGGAGGGCGGGTAGGCCGGGTTGGGCACGGCGATGACGGCAAGTCCCGCCGAGGCCGCTGCCTGGATCCCGCTCGAGGAGTCCTCCACCGCCGCGGCGCGCTCGGGGGACGTCCCCATGCGCTCGACGGCCTCCATGTACACATCGGGCTCCGGTTTGCCTCGCCACACTTCGTCCGACGACACCACGGCCCCGAAGCAGGCACGCACTCCGGCCAAGTCCAATGCGTATTCGATGAGTTCCCGGGGAGACGAGGAAGCTACACCAAGTCGGTATACAGCCGCGAGGCCGGTTATCGTCTCCCGGGCGCCGGGGATCAGGGGGAGATCGCGGGCGTACCGCTCGCGGAGCGCGCCCACGATGCCTTCATAGATCTCCTGGTCGGACAGATCGACCCCGTTGTTCTCGCGCATGGAGGCCGCCCATTGCATGGAGTTGGCGCCCATGACTGCTGGTTGGTCGCGCTCGCTCCAGTGTCCTCCGTGCGCCAGTGCAAAATCGAGGCGCACAGTGTTCCACAACTGCTCCGTGTCGAGGATGACGCCGTCCAGATCGAATATGATCGTGTCGATGCTCATCGACCGTAGGTTAACAGACCTGGCGACGGGCGGGCCTCTGCATGCAATCGGCGGCGGTATCCGATAGAATCACGAGAAAAGGAGGTCGGGAGTGATTGAGTGGGATCGGAAAATCGCCGGCGAAGGCCTGAGTTTCGACGACATCCTCCTGATCCCGGCAGAATCCGGGGTCTTGCCCAAAGAGACCGACGTCCGCACTCAGCTCACGGGCAAGATCAGCCTGAACATCCCGCTCCTCTCGGCGGCCATGGACACGGTGTCCGAGACCGCTCTTGCCATATCGCTGGCGCGTGAAGGCGGACTCACTATCATCCACAAGAACCAGCCCATCGACCGGCAGGCGGAGATGGTGCGCAAGGTCAAGCGGAGTGAGGCCGGGATGATAGTAGACCCCATCACCCTGCCCCCTTCGGCCACGTACGGCGACGCCGAACTCCTCATGAAGGAGTACCGCATCTCCGGCGTCCCTGTAGTCCATCCGGACGGCACCCTGGCCGGGATCGTCACCAACCGCGACACCCGCTTCGAGACCGACCTCTCGAAGCCCATCAAGGAGCTCATGACCTCCAAGAATCTGGTCACCGTTCCCGTTGGAACGACCCTCGACCAGGCTCGCGACCAATTCAAGATCCACAAGATCGAGAAATTGCTGGTGGTGGACGACGACTATAGGCTACGCGGCCTCATCACCATCAAAGACCTCATGAAGATAATCGAGTTCCCGGACGCCTGTAAGGACGAACTTGGCCGCCTGCGCGTGGGCGCCGCCGTAGGCGTGGCCAAGGACACGGCCGACCGCGTACAGGCTTTGGTCGAGGCTCAGGCCGACATCATCTGCATCGACACGGCGCACGGCCACTCTCGGGGCGTGCTCGACGCCATCGCGGCCATCCGCGAGCGGTACCCGGACGTGCAGCTCATGGCCGGGAACGTCGCGACGGCCGCCGGAACGAAAGCCCTCATAGAGCGGGGGGTGAACAGCGTGAAAGTGGGCATCGGGCCCGGCTCCATCTGTACCACCCGGGTGGTGACCGGCTGCGGGGTGCCCCAGATCACGGCGATCTCCTCCTGCGCGGCAGAAGCGTACAAGTACGGCGTGCCGATAGTCGCCGATGGGGGCGTCCGCTACTCAGGCGACGTGGTGAAGGCGCTGGCCTCAGGGGCGCACAGCGTGATGATCGGTTCGCTGTTCGCAGGCACCACCGAAAGCCCGGGCGAGCGCATCCTGTGGGAAGGCCGTAGCTACAAGGCCTACCGGGCCATGGGCTCGGTGGGCGCGATGTCGGTAGGCCACAGTGCCGACCGCTATTTTCAGGAAGATCAGAAGAAGCTGGTGCCCGAAGGGATCGAGGGTATGGTCCCCCACAAGGGCCCCCTATCCGACATGGTCTTCCAGCTGATAGGCGGTCTGCGGGCCGGGATGGGCTATGCCGGTGCGGGGTCTGTCGAAGACCTGCACAGGAAGGCGCGTTTCATGCGCATCTCTCCGGCCGGCCTGGCGGAGAGCCACCCGCACGACGTGCAGATCACCAAGGAAGCGCCCAACTACGAGCGTCGCCTGCCCTTCTCATAGGGCCCTGTGCTACCCGGCGTCGCGAGCACTCGCGACATACGCGAAAGCTCGCTCAACCGGGCAGCACAGGGCCGTCACGGGGTGGGGGCGGCGTGGTGGATCTTCTGACTGGCGCCCGGTGGACGGGAAGCAACGCGGAGCGTGGCGAGCGCGCAATTGCCCCCCCACTAGCGGGGCCCGCCCATCACGGTCACGAAGAGGGCGAG
>MELN01000053.1:49847-60509 GCA_001768675.1 Actinobacteria bacterium RBG_16_64_13
GAGGGGAGCCCATCTCGCCCGACCCCTCAATGACCGTGGTGGGCGAGCGTCTGAGCCACCACCTGCTCGACCTCGGCTACGGCGCGATCGTCAAGATCGTAGCTCTCAACCTCAGCCAGAGGGTTAGCCAGCAATGTACTCAGCGTCGCCATCGCCCCGATGCTGAGAGAGAAGCACGAAGTACCGCCGGCAGAGGCGCACCGGTCGCAGATCACCCCGCCCAGGCTTGGCGAAAAGCCGTAGAACGGGCCTTCACTCTGGCAACTCGCGCAATGCGTCATCTCGGGTGCATATCCCAGCAGCGCCAGCAGTTTGAGCCGCGTGGCGAGCACCACTCCGGCGGCGGTGACTTGATCGGGCGACTCGGCCAGCCGGGCTATGCCTCGCACCAGCAGATTGAACGCGGGAGCGCTCCCCTCCTCCACGGGAAACAGGTGGCGGACAGCCGTGAACAGACGTGCTCCTTCTTCTAAACGGAACAGCTCGTCACGGACTCCCTGGAAGGTGCGCAGTGTGTCGACTCCCACGATCTTGTAGAGACTTCGCCCCGAGTACAAGCTGGCGCGGACCAGGCTGAAAGGTTCCAGGCGACCGCCGACTTTGGACTTTGTTCGCCGCACTCCCTTAGCGATCGCCCCCAGGCGGCCTCTATCCCGGGTGTAGAGCGTGACGATGCGGTCGGCCTCCAGATAGCGCATCGATCCGATGACCAGCGCCTCAGTGGTGAAGAAGCGGGAGCTCAACTAACAACTCCCCCGGCCGTTAATCTCTCTCGGAGGAG
This sequence comes from Actinobacteria bacterium RBG_16_64_13, assembly GCA_001768675.1. Classification (GTDB taxonomy): domain Bacteria; phylum Actinomycetota; class Thermoleophilia; order RBG-16-64-13; family RBG-16-64-13; genus RBG-16-64-13. The sequence goes on from MELN01000053.1 coordinate 50,629, forward strand.
AACTCCTTGATGATGTCCACGGCATGCGCCGTACCGATGCGCGCGGCTCCGGCATTGATCATCAGCTCGGCGTCCTCGGCCGTCCGGATGCCTCCAGAGGCGTCCACTCCCACGCTCTCGGGCAGCAGGTCGCGGAACAGCTCGACATCCTTGGCGGTCGCCCCGCCGGGTGCCGTCCCTGTGGACGTTTTGATGAAGTCGGCGCCGGAGTCTTCCACTATCTTGCAGACCAGCCTCTTGAGCTTGTCGTCCAAATAGTAGGCTTCGACATTGGCCTTCACGAGTACCAAGCCGCGGCCGGTGTTGACGCTGGTCATGCGCACGGTCCGCACCACGCTGCGCAACTCGTCACGGACGTAGCGGAAGTCGCCCGACAGCATGGCGGGGATGTTCATCACCACGTCTATCTCGTCCGCGCCAAGCGCCACGGCCTGTTCGGCGCCCGTGATCTTCGTGCGTTGCGAGTCGGCTCCCAGAGGGAAGGACACGACCGTGCCCACCTTGACGTCGTAGCCCTGAAGCAGTTGCCGGGCCACCGGGACGCAATAAGGCAGCAGGCACACCGAGGCGAAGTGGTACGAGATGGCATCCCGGCACAGGGCCTCAACGGCCGTGGTGGTGCTCGTCGCCTCGAGCAACGTGCTGTCGATGGTCTTGGCGAGTTCCTCTACTCTCACTGCGTGCCTACCTCCTTCGTAGGCTTTCTATCATACACTGCCTGTCTAGGGCTCCAGATCGAAGCGCCAGCGCAGGATGTGGCGGTCCTCTCCCTCTCCGTAGAAATCGGGGACGAAGGCCTCGTCGGTGAAGCCGGTGCTCCTATACAGGCTGAGCGCCGGCTTGTTGTCCGGGGCCACCGTCAACAGAAGACCCTCGACGTCGAGCTTGCGCATCTCGTCGGCGACGGCCAGCAGAAAGGCTCTGCCCAACCCCTTGCCCCGCCACTGAGGACGCACGTAGAAACCGACCACGTAGGAAAACCCCGGTTCTTCCAACATGCGCAGGAGCTGACAGCCCGCCACCATGTCGTCGCCCAAGTAGGCAGCAAAGACGGCCCCCGCTTCGGCTAGCACGGCCAGATCGTACGTGCGCAGGCCGGCCCGCCCGAAAGCCTGGAGGTCATAGGCTTCAAGTACAGCTAGCAGGCGGGGGTCGGGGCGAACGACGCGGACGATCTTCAGTTCTGGGCGTGGTGGGAGCTGCGAAAGCAGCAGCAACACCCAGCGGCCTTGCTTCTTGACCACCACCGGCAGGTCCGGGTCGATGCCTGCCAGGCAGCCTCGGATCTCGGCGCTAGGATAGATGGTCTCCGCCGGATCATCGGCCACGGCAACGGCCGCGGCCACGATCTCAGTGACGCCGGCATCGCGTGCAGAGGCAAGAGCCGCGTCGGCGGCCGACGAGAGGGGGGAATCCGGGTCCGCGCCGGCAGGACCTGAAAAGACCGCCCCGTCTCCGGCCAGAAGAGCCACGCCTTCCGCCCGCGCTCCCGCCCGGTTCACCCGGAGAGCCGCGGCCTTGGCCTCGTCGATCAGACGGCCCATCTGCGGGCTAAGCCTGCCTTCGTCGATCAATCCCACCCCCTCCCTAGAACCAGACCTGAAAGATCAGCGTGGTGGCCAATATCCCAAGAAGAGCTCCCAACAGGACCTCGAGCAGCGAGTGGATCCCGCTTTCCATGCGGCTCTGGGCCACCAAGACACCCATGACGAAGGCGATGGCACTTACCAGCAATCCCTCGCGCGTCGCCCCCACGATGAAGGTGACCGCCGTCCACCCGGCGAACGCCAGCGCCGTGTGACCCGAGGGTAGCCCGCCGGACAAGGGAGTGCCCCTCCTTCTTGTGGCCTTGATGGCGATCACCAGCGCCATCACCACGGCGAAAGCGACGATGGTCAGATGGGTGGGCGAGCGCCTGATAGCCGTCAGCAAGTCCAGGGAGAAGTGGGTGAGGCGGTCCGCGAGGACCAGATAGGCCACCGCCAAGGCATTGATCGCGGCCACCAGCACAGCACCAGCGGCCACATCCTTGGCGATCTTCGCCCGGGGATCGAACTCGTCGGTGACGATGTCTACCACCGTTTCGATCGCGCTGTTCACCAACTCAGCAACGAGCACGAAGGTGATGGCGACCAGAACCGCGGCGAGTTCCAGCTTCGAGAGATTGAGGAAGATGCTGACGATAAGCACGACGACGGCGACCGCCAGGTGGAAGCGCATGTTGCGCTCGCGCCGGACGGCGTGCACCAAGCCCTGGAAGGCGTGATTGAAGCTCTGGAGAAGAGTGGTCTTGCGTCCCTCAGCGGCCATCGAGAGCCCTCACCGCCACGACGAGCTCAACCAAGAGGCCCTGTTCGCGCCGGCGCATCCCGCCATCGTCCTTCTCGTGATCATAGCCCAGGAGATGAAGCACCCCGTGGATCAGAGTCCAGCCAAGCTGCGCGCCGAATACGGCGTCTTCCTCCTCCGCATAGCGACGCACAACCGAGGGGCAGACCACTATCTCCCCCAAATCGGGTCCGGTCCGGCTCTTGGGCCAGCCGGCCTCGCCTTCTTCTGATCTGAAGGAAAGCACGTCGGTGGGTTCATCCACGCCCCTATAGCGCGCGTTGAGCACAGCCATGGCCTGCTCCTCGATGAAAGCGACCACCACCGCACCGGAAGCGCCCTCTGCCTCGAGCGCCGCCGCGACGAGATCGCTCACAGGGCCCGCCCCCGGCCCCAGCCCTGCCTGGTCGACTACCTCGACCCTCGCGCTCACTGATCGCCACCGACAGTATCGCCCGTGCTGGGCGGCCCTGCCGGACGGTCGGGATCCGGGCCACGCGACACCTTGTGCGCGGACGCGCCCTCGCGCTCGGGGTAATGGATGCGATGGCCCACCAGCCCGAGGAGGCTCAGGTCGAAGGATTCGCTGATCTTGTGCAGGTCGCCCAGGGTAAGAGCAGACTCATCCAGCTGACCATCTTGCTCCTTCTGCTTGATGATCTCCTGGATCAGCCCCTGGATCTTGCGGCGCGTCGGGTTCTCCAGCGTACGCACCGCGGCCTCCACGCTGTCGGCCAGCATGATGATCGCCGCTTCCTTCGATCGGGGCTTCTGCTCTTCGTAGCGGTAGCTCTCCTCGTAGACCTGGTCCGTCGATGATTCCTGGGCCTTGTGGTAGAAGTAGGCCAGCACCGACGTGCCGTGGTGCTGCTTGACAATGTCCACCACCGGCTGAGGCAGACCGTAGAGCTTGCCGAGATGCTCGCCGTCACGGACGTGGGCCGTGATGGCCAGCTTGGAGAGGTTCGGGCTCAGGCGGTTATGCGGGTTGTCCACGTAGATCTGGTTCTCGACAAAGTACTCGGGGCGGACGGTCTTCCCTATGTCGTGGTAATAGGCCCCAACGCGGGCGAGAAGAGGATTTGCTCCGATAACCTCAGCCGCCGCTTCGGCCAGGTTGCCCATCTGGATGCTGTGGTTATAGGTGCCGGGGGCCACCTGGAGCAGCTTCTTCAGCAGCGGGTGAGACGGGTCGGCCAGCTCCAGGAGACGGAGGGGAGTGCTCAGGTTGAACGCCGCCTCCAGAAACAGAAGTAGCGTGATGGTGAGCACTCCGGCCAGGAAGCCGTTCGCCAGGCCCCAGAGGCAGGCCCGAACGGCGTCCCCCGGAGCGGCCCCCGTCGCGATCTCGATAGCGAAGATGGTCAAGGCGGACAGGAACATGGTGGCCACGCCCGCCCCCAGGAGCGCCGCCCGCTTCGTCACCCGGGACACCAGGTAGAGCGACAGCGCGCCCACCAGGAGGGCGGCGGCCGCGTACCGCATGTCGAAATCGGTGAGCAGACCGATGTTGAGCGACATCAGCGCGACGAGCAGCAGAGCGGAGCGCGCGTTAAGAATCACCGCCACCGTCATGCCTAATGCCGCCACCGGTATCACGTAGGCCGACAGTGGCTGGATAACAAGCAGCCGCGCCGCCACCGTGGTGCCCAGAAGCAAGACCGCCAGGACGAGCCACATGTTGTTCCCGAACCCTTCCGTCGCCCTGTTGAAGCGCGAGAGCAGTCTGGAGAACAGTACCGTCTCCAGTAGCACGACGAGGAAGATGCCGAGCCACACCTTCCAGCCGGAGCGGGCTTCGGTGAGACCCAACACCTTGAGCACCAGCATGTCCTGGGCGGTGATCGTCCGGCCCTCTTCCACCACAGTGTCGTCTTCGTGCACGACAAGGGTGACCGGAGCGACCTGGTCCATGGCCGTCTGCCGGCGTGCGGCGGTCTGCACTTCGTCGACCGCCTGGTTGGGACGCAGATAGCCGGCCGCCACCTCGTACACGGCGTTGGCGGTCTTGGTCGACACGGCAAGCGCGTCCGCGATGTCCCTCAGACTCAACCGGGCCGAGTCCAGGGCATCGGGAGTGATCCGGGTGGCGTTCAACGTCTTGAGGGCCCCGATGACCTGGCTCTCGATGAGGTCGACGACGGAGGGATCGGATGTGAGCAGATACTCGAGCGTCGCGGCCGAGACCGAGAAGGGCGCCGCCGCCTCCAGTTCCATGAGAGCGTCGGCAAGGCCGGACGACCCCGTCAGTCCCTGCCGTAGCCGCTCCACTTCCAGCAAGAAGGTCTCCAACTCGGCGGTCGCCTGGGCCGACGCGTCCGGGTCGGGAACGTAAAGCGGCTCCACCAGAGCGGCCACCTCTGCCTTCAGTTCCGCTGTGGCGGCGGCATCAAGAACGGTGACCGTCTTTGCCGCCGTGACCGTGCGTGGAGCGACGTTACCCTCGGCGAAGCCGCGAAGAGCGGGGAGATACTCAGAACAGATGACCGCGGTCATGCCGACGAGCAAGCAGGCCAGAAGCACGAGCTCGAAGCGCACGGAGCTACGCCCGTCGACCCATTCACGGAAGTCTGCAAGCCGCTCGCGCAGCAAGAAGCGATATCGGCTCATAGCGTGTCTCGAGTGCTACCCGGCTGCGGCGGCACTCCCCCGACCGCCTCGACGCCGTTCCCCTTGCCCGTGTGACGCCTGCCTATGAACAGGATGGTGCTGCTCTCCATACTGCTTGTAAGCGGAGACGATGTCCTGCACTAGTCTGTGGCGCACCACATCCTGGCTGTCGAAGTACACGAACGAGATATCGGGGATACTGGCCAGCACTTCGCGCACGTTGACGAGCCCCGAGTGCTGGCCACGCGGCAGGTCAATCTGCGTGATGTCTCCGGTGACGATCATCTTCGCGCCAAAGCCCAGCCGGGTCAGGAACATCTTCATCTGCTCGGGACTCGTGTTCTGCGCTTCATCGAGGATGATCAAGGAGTCGTTGAGGGTGCGTCCGCGCATGTAGGCAAGCGGGGCGACTTCGATCGTCCCTCGCTGAAGATGGTCGGTGAGGCGATCGGTGTCCATCATGTCGTACAGGGCGTCAAACAGCGGACGCAGATAGGGGTCCACCTTCTCCATGAGGCCGCCCGGAAGGAATCCGAGCTTCTCGCCGGCTTCGACCGCGGGCCGAGTGAGGATGACGCGTGCCACTTCGCTCGACAGCAGCGCCGAGGTGGCCATGGCCATGGCCAGGTAGGTCTTGCCGGTACCGGCCGGACCGATACCGAAGGTGATCGTGTTGGCCCGGATGGCATCGATGTAGGCCTTCTGGTTGACAGTCTTCGGCCGGATGCGCCGGCCCCGGTGCTCGAGGATCACGTCGCTGACGATCTCCCCAAGGTCTCGTGTCCAGTCACGCCCGCCGTCGCTGAGCGACGCGGCCAGTTCGAGCGTCGACCGGTCCAAGTCCTGGCCGGACTGAAGCAGAGCCACCAGCTCGTCGACCAGAGCCTCCCCCCGCTCGACTTCGGCGGCAGTCCCGTCGAGCGTGAGAAGGTTGCCCCGCAGACTGATGTCGCACCGCAGCAAACCCTCCAGGGCGCGCAGATGCGCATCCTGTTCGCCGACCAAGAGTGCAGCCACGCGATTGTCCAGATCGATCTGCCGGGTAGAGCTCTTCGCGCTCAGGGCAGGCGCTCCTTGACCAGGCGCGACGCCAGCTTGCCGTCGACCCGGACTCCGCCCTGGGCCATGACGGCGGACATGACCTTGCCCATCTCCCGGGCGGAAGAGGCCCCAGTTTCGGCGATCACCCGGTCGATGAGGCCGGAGAGCTCCGCCTCGTCCATTTGCGTGGGCAGGAGGTCCTCGATGAGGGCGACCGCGAACTCCTCATGGCGGGCAAGGTCGTCTCGACCGCCGGCCCGGAAGGCCTCGATCGATTCCTGCCTGCGCTTGAGCTCGCGGCGCAGTACGCTGAGTTCGGCGCCTTCGTCAAGCTCCTGACGGGTCCGTTTGGCCTCGTTCTGCAGTTCGCAGACGACCATGCGGAGCGCGGCCACGCGCTCTTTGTCCCCAGCCTTGAGCGCCGTCTTGGCCGAATCCTGCAGCCCGGAGAGAATGCTCATCGAAAGTCCCCCAGATCTTGCCCGCCCAGGATGTGAAAATGCAGATGCTGCACCTCTTGACCGCCATCGCGACCCACGTTGGTGAGAACTCGATAGCCGCTCTCCTTGACGCCCACCCGCTCGGCCACCCGAACGATGAACTGAAGCAACAAGTGACCCTCGCCTTTCCGCCAAAGCTCGAGGTCGTTCAGCGATCCGATGTGCGAACGAGGCACCACCAAGAGATGCTGGGGCGCTTTCGGGTGGATGTCGCGAAAGGCGACGAAACCGCCGTCTTCCAGAACGATGTCGCTAGGTATTTCCCCGCTGGCGATCCTACAGAATATGCAGTCGTCCATGGCCGCTGATTATACTACCAATCCCCCAGCACAAGCCGGGCGACGGCCACCGCGACGGGGCCCGCGGTCTCGGTACGGAGCACACCTCGGCCCAAGCGGGCAGTGTCCACACCCGCGGCGCTGAACTGGTCGGCTTCGGCGCTCGTCCACCCTCCCTCCGGACCCACCCAGAGGGCGATGGGGCCCGACGGCGGGCGGTGCTCCAGCGCCTCTCGCAGTCCCATCGTGGCCTGAGGTTCTAGCAGGATGGACGTCGCCCCACTCGCCTCTAGCCTGCGGAACACGTCCTCGATGGAGTCCGACACCTCGACCTCCGGCACCTCCACCTGCTTGCTCTGCTTGGCGGCCTCCCGGACGATTCGGCGCCACCGGTCCAGACGGTCATCGCGAGCCCATTCCGCGCGTTTGGGTGACCCTGCAGCCTTCAAGAGGAGGAAGAAGCTGACTCCAACCTCGGTCCCTTTCTCGAGCACCCAGTCTGTGACGTTCGACCGGGCAAGAGACTGCACGAGACCGACCTGTGTCTTATACGCGGCGCCGGCGGCGGACCCCTCCAAGCGGGAGACCACCCTGACCCACACGGGGTCGTCGAGCCGGCCGACCGTGGCCGCGTAAACGGCGGCCCCCACCACCACCTCGCATTCGTCGCCCACGTCCAGCCGCAGTACCCTGCGCGCGTGGTGGGAGTCTTCAGCGCTCAGCGGGACCTCGGCCCCCCGCAGATCGGCGCCTGATGCGATCGGCGCGACAAAGAAGCGAGGGCGGAAGCCGGGCATGCCGGGCCCGCCTAGGGCGCGGTGGTCTTGCCGGAAACGAGGTCGAGAGCCGCCTGGATGGCCTCGTCCACGGAGGTGGTCACCGGGTCGTCGGGAGCGACGACGTCGGGGGCGATGCCCGTCTTGTTGATGTCGCGACCTTTGGGGGTAAGGTACACGGCGGTGGTCACCTTGATCGCCCCGCCGTTGGTGAGCGGCTCGATGCTCTGCACCAGACCCTTGCCAAAAGTGGTCTCCCCGACCAAGATGGCCCGGCTGTAGTCCTGCAAGGCGCCCGACACGATCTCCGAGGCGCTGGCCGTGTACGCATCGGTCAGCACGTACAGCGGGATCTGGGCATAAGCGTCGCCGCTGGCCTTGTAGACCTGCTCAGGCGAGTGAAGACCCTCGGTGCTCACGATGGTCCCATTCGAGATGAAGATGCTGGCCACATCGATGGCCTCGTCGAGCAGTCCCCCGCCGTTGCTGCGCAGATCAAGGATGATGGCCGCCACGTGATCGACTTCCACCGCTTTCTTGACCTCGGCCCGAAGGGCATCGGCCGATCCGTCGGAAAAGGTGAAGAAGCTGATGAGAGCGACCTTCTTGATACCCGCTTCCAGAGTCTCTCTCTCGGTGACCGGGATGGCGATGGTCTTGCGCGTCAAGGTGTACTCGGTGGTCGCCCCTCCGGGAGGCAGGTGAGAGATGTCAGCGGTGGGCTTCCCTGTGGTTTCCGTCGTCCGGTCCACCGCGCCGCCATTGGTCGTGCCGGCCACAGTGGTGCTCGTGCTGGTCGCGGTGAGCCGGTACAGCTCCAGCTTGACCGTGGTGCCTTCCGGGCCCTTGATCCGGCCTACCACCTCGTCGAGGTTCTGGCCCTCCGTGGAGACGCCGTCAACGGAGAGGATGATGTCCCCTGACTTGATGCCTGCCAGCTCGGCCGGAGTGTCTTTGAAGGTAGAGATGATGGTGACCAGTTGGTCCTTCAGCTCCACCGTCATCCCCACCCCGCTGTATACCCCCCCGGTGTCCTCGAGGAATGAGGCGTATTCGTCGGGATCGAAATAGACGGTGTAGGGATCGTCGAGACCCGCGACCATGCCGTCGATGGCGTCGGACTCGAGGGTCTCGGAGTCAACAGCCTTGTAGAAGGTGGATTCCAGCTTCTGCAGGACCTCTTGCTGAAGTTGATAGTTGTCCGGGGAAACGCCGGATGAAGCGGCGCACCCGTCGGGAAGGAGGTTGCGCATGTTCCCGGCGAGGTCCGGGTTCATTCCCAAGAGGAAGCCGCCCCCGACCAACAGAACGGCCAAAATCACCCCGGCCGCGGCCAGGAGAACAGTCTTCAAGCGTCTACTCATCTATCACAGATACCCCATTGGATTGACGGGGCTGCCGTTGACCCTCACCTCGAAGTGCAGGTGTGGACCGGTAGAATACCCGGTGCTGCCTACCTTGCCAATGACCTGGCCCCGGTCCACCTTCTGGCCGGCCGAGACCAGAAGCTCCGATTGATGCCCGTAGAGGGTCGCGAGACCACCGCCGTGCGAGATGATCACGCACTTGCCGTATCCGCCACGCCAGCCGGCCGAGACCACCGTTCCCCCAGCCGCCGACCGGATCGGGTCTCCCGTGTCCGCGTCGATGTCGATGCCGGTGTGTAGCTTTCGCACGTGGAATATGGGGTGGATCCTGTAGCCGAAGCCCGAGGTGACCGGGCCCGCCACCGGCCAGGCGAGCACACCGCTGCCGGGCTTCGTCGTATTGGCCGAATCGGCTTTGCGCAGCAACTCGGCGATACGGTCGCTCTCCGCCGACAGGTCATCTTCCTGCGCGCTCCATGCGGCCACCTGCTTCTCGGCGGCGCGCAGGACTTTGGCCTTTGCCGATCGGGTGGCCTCGAGTTCGTCCAGTGAGGCCTGCCGTGCATCGACCACGACCTGCAGCTGTTCGGTCGCGTCCGCCTGATCCTGCTCCAACACGATCACCCGTGAACGCTCGCCGTCCAACGCGGCCTTCTGCTCCTCCACCCGCGTCTTGAGGGTTCTGATCTGGCCCAACATAGTGTTGTCCTGCTCGACAACGTTGGACATGAGATCCATCCGGTCGACCACGTCGACAAACGAAGATGAGCCGACGAAAGCGGTAAGGTAGACCACGCTTCCGCCTGACTTGTACACGTTGACCACCCGGTCGTTGTAGACCTTCTGCTCTTGCTGGAGGTCGAGCTCAGTCTCGGCGAGTTCGAGCCCTTTGTTCTGGAGGTCGGCCGTCACCTGTTTGAGCTGCTCTTGAATGGACGCCAGCTTCGCGGCGGCGGCGTCGCGCGCGGCGTCGGCCTCCCG